>NZ_JAQNDD010000014.1:0-54209 GCF_028367635.1 Acinetobacter sp. P1(2023) | reverse complement strand
CAGGTCTACGTTTTGCGATCCGTGAAGGTGGTCGTACTGTAGGTGCTGGTGTTGTTGCGAAAGTAACTGCAAGCATATTATAGTGACGGATTACGTCTCAGGTTGAGGGCTTTGGCTCTCAACTTGCATTATAGGTCAGTAGTTCAATTGGTAGAGCGTCGGTCTCCAAAACCGAATGTTGGGGGTTCGAGTCCCTCCTGACCTGCCATATTTTGAAATAAAAAGCTTGATGCTGGCTTAGTTGTTCATATAATAAGTCGCGAGTTCTACGACGAGTACAAAAATGTCGAATGATAAATCGCGTGACGCATTGAGCGACGCGCCAATTCCTCAAAGAAATAATTCTGCTGAAGTTGTTCGTTCTGGTTCGCCTCTAGACATTGTTCTATGGGTGATTGCAATAGCATTGTTGCTTTTAGCTACCATGGTGAATCAGCACTTACCAGCGTATTGGGCGCCTGCAAATAATGTTTGGGTGCGCGTTGGGGCAATTTTTGCTTGTATCGTTGTGGCTTTAGGTTTATTATACGCCACCCATCAAGGTAAAGGCTTCGTTCGTTTGCTAAAAGATGCACGAGTCGAATTGCGTCGAGTAACTTGGCCAACAAAACAAGAAACAGTCACTACTTCGTGGCAGGTTCTATTGGTTGTAGTTGTTGCATCACTGGTTTTATGGTGCTTTGACTATGGTTTGGGTTGGTTAATTAAGTTGATTATCGGGTAAAAGAGCTATGAAACGTTGGTACATTATTCATGCCTACTCTGGCTATGAAAAACAAGTGTTGCGTTCACTTACAGAACGAATCCAGCGTAGCGCTGTTGCTGATAGCTTTGGTGATGTCCTTGTTCCTACCGAAGAAGTGGTGGAAATGAAGGATGGTAAGAAACGTAAATCTGAGCGTAAATTCTTTCCTGGCTATGTGTTAGTCGAAATGGAAATGAATGATGATACTTGGCATATTGTTAAAGAATGTCCAAAGGTTCTAGGTTTTATCGGTGGTACACCTGAAAAACCAGCACCAATCACTCAGCGTGAAGCAGATGCGATTCTTGCGCGTGTACGTAATACTGGTGAAGCACCACGTCCTAAAACGATGTTTGAGCCAGGTGAAGAATTACTTGTTATTGACGGTCCATTCACAGACTTTAAAGGTGTGGTGGAAGAAGTTCAATACGATAAGTCACGTTTAACGTTGACGATTAATGTATTTAATCGACCAACTCAGGTTGAACTCGAATTTCGCCAAGTCGAAAAAACGATTTAATCTTAATTGGTTGAAAAGCGCCCGATTTTATCGGGCATTGTTGTTGTAACAGTAGTGTTGCGTAAAGATTGGGGAGCCTAGCGGCGTTTGTACCCAGAGGTATTTTAAAATGGCTAAGAAGATTGACGGCTATATCAAGCTGCAAGTTCCAGCTGGTAAAGCAAATCCATCTCCACCAATTGGTCCTGCGTTAGGTCAACGTGGTGTAAACATCATGGCATTCTGTAAAGAATTCAATGCTGCTACACAAAAAGTTGAACCAGGTCTTCCAATTCCTGTAGTGATTACTGTGTACAACGACAAGTCGTTCACATTCATCATGAAAACTCCTCCAGCTTCTATTCTTCTTAAGAAAGCTGCTGGTATTCAAAAGGGTTCATCTGTACCAAACAAAACTAAAGTTGGTAAGTTGACTCGTGCTCAGTTAGAAGAAATTGCGACTACTAAAGAACCAGATTTAACTGGTGCTGATTTAGACGCACGTGTTCGTACCATCGCTGGTTCTGCACGTTCTATGGGCTTGGAAGTGGAGCTATAAGACATGGCAAAGTTAACTAAACGTCAAAAAGCCATTGCTGCTGCTGTTGAAGCAAACAAAGTTTACACTTTGGAAGAAGCGGTACAAGTTCTTAACAGCCTACCTGCTGCAAAGTTCAAAGAATCTTTGGACGTAGCTGTAAACCTTGGTGTAGATCCACGTAAATCTGATCAGGTTGTTCGTGGCGCAACTACATTACCTGCAGGTACTGGTAAAACTGTACGTGTAGCTGTATTTGCTCAAGGCGCTCAAGCAGAAGCTGCTAAAGAAGCTGGTGCTGATGTTGTAGGTTTTGATGACCTTGCTGAAAGCATCCAAGGTGGAAACCTTGACTTTGATGTTGTAATCGCTGCTCCTGACGCTATGCGTGTTGTTGGTAAGCTCGGTACAATTCTTGGTCCACGTGGTTTAATGCCAAACCCTAAAGTTGGTACTGTAACTCCTGATGTAGCGAATGCTGTTAAAAACGCTAAATCTGGTCAGGCTCGTTACCGTGTAGACAAAGCGGGTATTATCCATGCTGCGATCGGTCAATTAGGCTTTGATGCTGCTGCTATCCGTCAAAACGTTGAAACCTTAGTTGCTGACTTGAAAAAGTTAAAACCTGCAACTTCTAAAGGTGTATACATCAAAAAGATCACTTTGAGCTCAACTATGGGTCCTGGTCTTACTGTTGATGTAAACAACGTTTCTAACTAAGTTTAGACTTAGTAAAGAATTTTAAAGTCCTGATAGAGGACAGAGCCTAAATAGAAATATTTTTCTATTAGGTTGGGGGAGGCCAAAGCCTTATCCCTTACTCATCAGGCGGACTTTGAATTGATAAATGAGAATTTATCAGCGTCAAAGACCTCAGGCGAAAAGATGTTGTTTTCGAATAGCACTTTTCTTAATAAAACAGCCTGCGTAGACGCGGTGGTGTGATTTGTTCCTCCTCCGCGTGTAAGTCGAAAGGCTTACGAATTGGGAGTGTGCCCAGTGGGTACATAAATCACCTTAGGAGGTTTTACAATGGCTCTTCTTATTGAAGACAAAAAACAGATCGTTGCGGAAGTAAGTGAAGTTGCTTCTAAGGCGTTTGCAGCCGTTGTTGCTGACTACCAAGGCTTAAGCGTAGAGCAATTAACAACACTTCGTGTTGAAGCTCGTAAGTTGGGTGTTTCTACACGTATTGTACGTAACACTTTGGCTAAACGCGCACTTCAAGATACTCAATTCAATATCTTGAACGATAACCTTGTTGGTCCAACAATTCTAGGTTTTTCAACTTCTGAAGATGACATGGGTGCAGCTGCACGTTTGTTCGAAGAATTTGCTAAAACTAACAAAGCATTTGAGTTAAAAGCTGCTGCATTTGACGGCAAAGTTTATCAAGGTGCTGACGTTAGCGTAATTGCAAACCTTCCGAACCAAGAGAAAGCTCTTACTATGCTTGCCTCTGTCCTTCAAGCTCCTATTTCGAAATTGGGTCGCCTTATTACAGCGCTCAAAGAGAAAAACGAGTCAGAAGCTGCTTAATCAATTTTACACACCATTCAATATCCATTTGGAGTTATTCTCATGGCTTTAACTAACGAAGAAATCTTAAACGCAGTTGCTGAAAAAACTGTTCTTGAACTTGTTGAATTAATTTCTGCTTTCGAAGAGAAATTCAACGTTTCAGCTGCAGCTGTTGCTGTTGCTGCTCCAGCTGGTGGCGCTGCTGCTGCTGCTGAAGAACAATCTGAATTCAACGTTGAGTTGACTTCTTTCGGTGCTAACAAAGTAGCTGTAATTAAAGCAGTTCGTGAAGCAACTGGCCTTGGTCTTAAAGAAGCTAAAGACCTAGTTGAAGGTGCTCCTCAAGTTCTTAAAGAAGGCGTTTCTAAAGAAGAAGGCGAAGAACTTAAGAAGAAACTTGAAGAAGCTGGTGCTACAGTTACACTTAAGTAATTGTAAAAGGAGTCGGTTTTTAAATCGGCTCCATAAAATGGCTGATGGCTCTTGGGTCATCAGCCTTTTTGCGTTACAATAATCGGCTCGATTTTTGTAAGTTTTGTTTGATTTTTGAGAAAATCAAAATAAAACAATAAATTTCAAATGTTTACCAATATTTTTCTTTTTTAAAAATATTGTTAAGCGTTTTTATACCACTAAAAATTGCAGCATTTGTAAACAGTGGTGGCCATATCGGCCTGCGTAATTCCTTCTGAGCCCGTTCTGCAGGCGGGCTTAGTTTACTTTCCGAGGACTCCAGATGGCATACTCATATACCGAAAAGAAACGGATCCGTAAGAATTTTGGTAAATTGCCCCAAGTAATGGATGCACCGTACTTACTATCGATTCAGGTCGATTCGTACAGAACATTCTTGCAAGATGGCAAAACTCCAAAAAACCGCGAAGATATCGGTCTCCAAGCCGCATTTCGTTCAGTTTTTCCTATCGAAAGTTATTCTGGCAATGCTGCTTTAGAATTTGTTGAGTATAGCCTTGGTAAACCTGAGTTCGATGTACGCGAATGTATTCTTCGTGGTTCGACTTATGCGGCACCAATGCGCGTTAAAATTCGTTTGATTATTAAAGATCGCGAAACTAAATCAATTAAAGACGTACGAGAACAAGAAGTCTATATGGGTGAAATTCCACTCATGACTGAAAACGGTACATTCGTCATTAATGGTACTGAGCGTGTAATCGTATCTCAATTACATCGTTCACCAGGCGTTTTCTTTGATCACGATAAAGGTAAAACCCACTCAAGTGGTAAAGTGTTGTATTCAGCACGTATCATTCCTTACCGTGGTTCATGGTTAGACTTCGAATTTGATGCGAAAGACTTAGTTTACGTACGTATTGACCGTCGTCGTAAATTACTTGCTACTGTTGTATTACGTGCACTAGGTTATAACAACGAACAAATCTTGAATTTGTTCTATGAAAAAGTACCTGTGTATCTTGATATGGGTAGTTACCAGATTGACCTAGTCCCTGAACGTTTACGTGGGGAAATGGCGCAATTTGATATTGCTGACAATGACGGTAAAGTTATTGTTGAGCAAGGTAAACGTATTAATGCTCGTCACGTACGTCAAATGGAAGCTGCTGGTTTAACAAAACTTTCAGTTCCTGATGAATACTTATATGAGCGTATTACTGCTGAAAATATTACTTTACGTGATGGTGAAGTAATTGCTGCTAATACTTTGTTAAGCCATGAAGTTATGGTGAAACTAGCAGAAGGTGGTGTTAAACAGTTCAATATCTTGTTTACGAACGATATTGACCGTGGTTCGTTTGTTGCTGACACATTACGTGCAGATACAACAGCTGGCCGTGAAGAAGCATTAGTTGAAATTTATAAAGTAATGCGTCCAGGCGAGCCGCCAACAAAAGAAGCTGCTGAAAACTTATTCAATAACTTATTCTTCTCTTCTGAGCGTTATGACTTATCTCCAGTAGGTCGTATGAAGTTCAACCGTCGTTTGGGTCGTCCATACGAAGTTGGTACTGACCAGAAGTCACGTGAAGTAGAAGGTATTTTATCGCACGAAGATATCATTGATGTATTACGTACATTAGTTGAAATCCGTAACGGTAAAGGTGAAGTCGACGATATCGATCACTTGGGTAACCGTCGTGTACGTTCTGTTGGTGAAATGACTGAGAACCAATTCCGTGTTGGTTTGGTTCGTGTTGAACGTGCTGTTAAAGAGCGTTTAAGCCAAGCAGAAACAGATAACTTGTCTCCGCAAGATCTAATTAACGCTAAACCAGTTGCAGCTGCAATCAAAGAATTCTTTGGTTCAAGCCAGTTATCTCAGTTCATGGACCAAAACAACCCATTATCTGAGATTACGCACAAGCGTCGTGTATCAGCGCTTGGGCCTGGTGGTTTAACACGTGAACGTGCGGGCTTTGAGGTACGTGACGTACATCAAACTCACTATGGTCGTGTATGTCCAATTGAAACGCCGGAAGGTCCAAACATTGGTTTGATCAACTCGCTTTCTGTATATGCAAAAGCAAATGACTTCGGTTTCTTAGAAACACCTTACCGTAAAGTGGTAGATGGTCGAGTAACTGATGCAGTTGAATACCTATCTGCGATTGAAGAAGTAGGCACTGTTATTGCACAGGCCGATTCTGCAGTAGATAAAGATGGCAACTTAACAGAAGAGTTTGTTTCTGTTCGTCATCAAGGTGAATTCGTACGTATGCCACCAGAAAAAGTGACGCATATGGATGTTTCTGCTCAGCAGGTTGTATCTGTTGCAGCATCACTTATTCCATTCCTTGAACACGATGATGCGAACCGTGCGCTTATGGGTTCAAACATGCAACGTCAGGCAGTTCCTACTCTACGTGCGGATAAACCGCTTGTAGGTACAGGTATGGAAGCAAACGTTGCACGTGACTCTGGTGTGTGTGTGATCGCAAACCGTGGTGGTGCAATTGAATACGTAGACGCTTCTCGTATCGTTATTCGTGTAAACGAAGATGAAATGATTGCTGGTGAGGCTGGTGTAGATATCTACAACCTCATTAAATATACGCGTTCTAACCAGAACACTTGTATCAACCAAAATATTATCGTGAATTTAGGCGACAAAGTTGCTCGCGGTGATATCTTGGCAGACGGTCCATCAACAGACATGGGTGAACTTGCGCTTGGTCAAAACATGCGCGTTGCGTTCATGACTTGGAACGGTTACAACTATGAAGACTCGATCTTATTATCTGAGCGTGTACTTCAAGAAGACCGTTTAACTTCTATTCATATTCAAGAATTATCTTGTGTAGCGCGTGATACTAAGTTAGGTGCAGAAGAAATCACTGCCGATATTCCTAACGTTGGTGAAGCTGCACTTTCTAAACTTGATGAATCAGGTATCGTTTATATCGGTGCTGAAGTTACAGCAGGCGACATTCTTGTTGGTAAAGTAACCCCTAAAGGTGAAACTCAGTTAACTCCTGAAGAAAAATTGCTTCGTGCAATCTTTGGTGAGAAAGCAGCTGATGTTAAAGATTCATCTTTACGTGTTCCATCTGGTACTAAAGGTACAGTTATCGACGTTCAAGTCTTCACTCGTGATGGCTTAGAGAAAGATGATCGTGCATTAGCTATCGAAAAAGCACAGCTTGATGCTTACCGTAAAGACTTGAAAGAAGAATACAAGATCTTTGAAGAAGCAGCTCGTGAGCGTGTAATTCGTTTGCTTAAAGGCCAAGAGTCTAATGGCGGTGGTTCAACTAAACGTGGTGACAAACTCGTTGAAGAAGTGTTATCTGGTTTAGAGCTTGTTGATTTACTTGAAATTCAACCAGCAGATGAAGCAATCGCTGAGCGTTTAACTCAAATTCAAGTGTTCTTAAAAGAAAAGAGCGCAGAAATTGATGAGAAATTCGCTGAGAAGAAACGTAAGCTTGCTACAGGTGATGAATTAACAACTGGTGTATTGAAAGTTGTTAAAGTTTACTTAGCTGTTAAACGTCGTATTCAGCCTGGGGATAAGATGGCTGGTCGTCACGGTAACAAAGGTGTTGTATCTAACATCCTACCTGTTGAAGACATGCCACACGATGCTAACGGTGTGCCGGTAGATATCGTATTGAACCCGCTGGGTGTACCATCTCGTATGAACGTGGGTCAGATTCTTGAGACTCACTTAGGGATGGCGGCTAAAGGGCTTGGTGATAAAATCGAAAAAATGTTGAAAGAACAACGTACAGTTTTAGAACTGCGTGAATTCTTAGACAAGATTTATAACAAAGTCGGTGGTGAGCAAGAAGATCTTGATAGCTTAACTGATGATGAAATCTTAGCACTTTCAGGCAACTTGCGTGCTGGTGTGCCTTTAGCTACTCCTGTATTCGATGGTGCTGAAGAAAGTCAAATTAAAGACTTACTTGAGTTAGCTGGTATTTCACGTACAGGTCAAACAGTATTGTATGATGGCCGTACAGGTGAACAGTTTGATCGTCCTGTAACTGTAGGTTACATGTACATGCTCAAATTGAACCACTTGGTTGACGACAAGATGCATGCGCGTTCAACTGGTTCTTACTCTCTTGTTACACAGCAACCGCTTGGTGGTAAAGCACAATTCGGTGGTCAGCGTTTCGGTGAGATGGAGGTCTGGGCACTTGAAGCTTACGGCGCAGCATATACTCTCCAAGAGATGTTAACTGTTAAGTCGGATGACGTTGAAGGTCGTACACGCATCTATAAGAATATTGTAGATGGTAACCATTATATGGATCCAGGTATGCCTGAATCGTTCAACGTATTGACCAAAGAGATCCGTTCTTTAGGTATCAACATTGAACTGAAAAATGGTGATTAAGTCTTAAGACTCACGATTTTTTAGGTAAAAACAATATTTGTGACCCAGTCGGGTAAGCGTTGCTTCCCGACACACGGAGAAAAAAATTGAAAGACTTGCTCGATATCATGCGTAAGAAAACGGACTCAGATGGTCATGCACCAATTGAGTTTGACCGTATCCGTATTGGTCTTGCGTCACCAGAAATGATTAAGTCATGGTCTCATGGTGAAGTTAAAAAACCTGAGACAATTAACTACCGTACTTTTAAACCAGAACGTGACGGTTTGTTCTGTGCCAAAATCTTTGGTCCAGTAAAAGATTACGAATGCTTGTGTGGTAAATACAAGCGTATGAAATACAAAGGCGTCATTTGTGAAAAGTGTGGCGTTGAAGTAACTACAGCGAAAGTTCGTCGTGAACGTATGGGTCACATTGAGCTTGCTTCTCCAGTTGCACATATCTGGTTCTTAAAATCGTTACCGAGCCGTATCGGTTTATTACTTGATATGACACTACGTGATATCGAACGTGTATTGTATTTCGAATCATACGTTGTAACTGACCCTGGTATGACTCCGTTTGAAAAGTATCAACTTTTAACAGACGAAGAATACTTCAATGCACTTGAAGAGCACGGTGATGAATTCACTGCGAAAATGGGTGCAGAAGCGGTTCAGGACTTGTTGAAAGATATCGATCTTGAAGCTGAAATCGCACGTTTACGTGAAGAAATTCCTCAAACAACTTCGGAAACGAAGTTGAAAAAGGCGTCTAAGCGCTTGAAATTGATGGAAGCATTCAAAGATTCAAACAACAAGCCAGAATGGATGGTGATGAATGTACTTCCTGTACTTCCACCTGACTTACGTCCATTAGTTCCACTTGAAGGTGGTCGTTTTGCGACTTCTGACTTGAACGATTTATATCGTCGTGTCATTAACCGGAACAACCGTTTGAAGCGTCTTCTTGACCTTGCTGCTCCAGATATCATCGTACGTAACGAAAAACGTATGTTACAAGAGTCTGTAGACGCATTGCTTGATAACGGTCGTCGTGGTCGTGCGATTACTGGTTCTAACAAACGTCCATTAAAATCTTTGGCAGATATGATCAAAGGTAAACAAGGTCGTTTCCGTCAGAACTTATTAGGTAAGCGTGTTGACTATTCTGGTCGTTCGGTAATTACTGTAGGTCCTACTTTACGTCTTCACCAATGTGGTCTTCCGAAGAAAATGGCACTTGAATTATTCAAGCCATTCATTTTCGCGAAGCTACAAGCTTCGGGTCAGGCGACTACCATTAAAGCTGCGAAGAAAATGGTTGAGCGTGAGACTCCGGAAGTTTGGGACGTTCTTGCTTCTGTAATTCGTCAACATCCAGTTATGTTGAACCGTGCGCCAACACTTCACCGTTTGGGTCTTCAAGCATTTGAACCTATTCTTATTGAAGGTAAGGCAATCCGTCTTCACCCACTCGTTTGTGCTGCGTTTAACGCCGACTTCGATGGTGACCAAATGGCGGTACACGTTCCATTGACACTTGAAGCACAGTTAGAAGCTCGTGCATTGATGATGTCAACAAACAACATCTTGTCACCAGCAAACGGTGAGCCGATCATCGTTCCTTCTCAGGACGTTGTCTTGGGTCTTTACTACATCACCCGTGATGCTGTAAATGCCAAAGGTGAAGGCATGGTGTTTGCGGATACTCACGAAGTAAACCGTGCGCTTGCTACTGGTCAGGTTGCGATCCATGCACGTGTTAAAGTACGTGTACATCAGACTGTTATCAATGAAAATGGTGAACGTGAACACGAAACTATTATTGTTGATACAACTCCTGGTCGTTGTTTGCTTTGGGAAATTGTTCCACAAGGCTTAAGCTTTGACATGATCAACCTTGAGATGACTAAAAAGAACATCTCTAAATTGATCAACTCTTGCTACCGTAAACTTGGTTTGAAAGATACAGTTATCTTTGCTGACCAATTAATGTACTTGGGCTTCCGTCAAGCGACTCGTTCAGGTGTATCTGTAGGTATGGAAGACATGCTCATTCCACCTACTAAGCACACTATTATTGATAAAGCAGAAACAGAAGTTCGTGAAATCGAACAACAGTTCGAACAAGGTTTCGTAACTGCTGGTGAGCGTTATAACAAAGTTGTCGATATCTGGGCGCGTACAAACGACCAAGTTGCGAAAGCAATGATGGATAACTTGTCTTATACACTTGTGAAAAACAAACAAGGTGAAGACGAGAAGCAAAAATCATTCAACAGCATCTATATGATGTCTGACTCTGGTGCCCGTGGTAGTGCGGCGCAGATTCGTCAGCTTGCTGGTATGCGTGGTTTGATGGCAAAACCGGATGGCTCGATTATTGAGACTCCGATTAAAGCGAACTTCCGTGAAGGTTTAACAGTACTTCAGTACTTTATTTCAACACACGGTGCGCGTAAAGGTTTGGCCGATACAGCATTGAAAACTGCGAACTCTGGTTACTTGACTCGTCGTCTTGTAGACGTAGCGCAAGACTTGGTAATTACTGAACCTGACTGTGGTACAGCGGGTGGTTTAGTAATGACTCCATTCATTCAAGGTGGTGATGTCATCGAGCCATTACGTGATCGCGTTTTAGGTCGTGTAACTGCTGAAGATGTACGTCGTGCATCTGATGATGAAGTTGTATTACCTCGTGGTACGTTAATTGACGAGAAAATCGCAGCTCAGCTTGAAGAAGCTGGTGTCGATGAAGTTAAAGTACGCTCTGTAATCGCATGTGAATCAACATTCGGTGTATGTGCTCGTTGTTATGGTCGTGACCTTGCACGTGGTCACTTGGTGAACCCAGGTGAATCAGTAGGTGTAATGGCTGCACAATCAATTGGTGAGCCAGGTACACAGTTAACGATGCGTACGTTCCACGTTGGTGGTGCTGCGAGCCGAACTTCTGCTGCAAACAGTGTTCAAGTACGTAACAAAGGTACTGTACGTTTCCATAACGTGAAAACTGTACAACATGCAAAAGGCCATTTGGTTTCAGTTTCACGTTCAGGTGAAATTGGTATTGCCGATGATTTAGGTCGTGAGCGCGAGCGTTATAAACTTCCTTACGGTGCAAGCATCTTGTTGAAAGATGGTGAAGCTGTAGAAGCTGGCGGTATCGTAGCGACTTGGGATCCGCATACACATCCATTGGTAACAGAAGTTGCCGGTAAAGCGCGTTTCAGCCAAATCGCTGATGGCGTAACTGCAACATCGAAAACTGATGATGCAACTGGTATGACTACTGTTGAAATCTTGCCTGTAACAGCTCGTCCTGCTTCTGGTAAAGATTTACGTCCTGCAATCGTGTTGGATACAACAGATGGCGGCGAACAGTTCTACTTCTTGCCACAAAACACAATCGTAACTGTCCGTGATGGCGAAACGATCGGTGTGGGTGACGTTATTGGTCGTGTACCACAAGAAACATCACGTACTCGTGATATTACCGGTGGTCTTCCACGTGTAGCTGACTTGTTCGAAGCGCGTAAGCCAAAAGAACATGCGATTCTTGCTGAAGTATCAGGTGTTGTAAGCTTTGGTAAAGAAACTAAAGGTAAAAACCGTTTAGTGATTACTCCTGATGATGGTTCTGAGATTTACGAAGAGTTGATTCCAAAATGGCGTCAAATCAACGTGTTCGAGGGCGAGCATGTGAACCGTGGTGAGACTATTTCTGATGGTCCACAAAACCCACATGACATCTTGCGTTTGAAAGGTGAAGTTGCGTTAACTAACTACATCGTGAATGAAGTTCAAGACGTTTACCGTCTCCAAGGTGTAAAAATCAACGATAAGCACATTGAAGTTATCGTACGTCAAATGTTGCGTAAAGTTGATATCACTGATGGCGGTGATACAAGCTTCATTAAAGGCGAGCAAGTGGATTACATCCGCGTTGTTCAAGAGAACCAAGCTGTCTTGGCTCAGAACAAATTCCCTGCGAAGTTTGAACGTCAATTAATGGGTATTACTAAAGCATCGCTTTCTACTGACTCATTCATCTCTGCTGCATCGTTCCAGGAAACAACTCGTGTGTTAACTGAAGCGGCTGTAACAGGTAAAGAAGATGATTTACGTGGCTTGAAAGAAAACGTTGTAGTAGGTCGCTTGATCCCAGCAGGTACTGGTCTTGCATACCACTTAGAACGTCGTCGTCAAGAAGCAGAAGCTGCGGAACATGAGCTTCATAATGACTTCAGCGAAGTAGACCAAGCATTCAGCCAAGCATTAAACTCAGAACAATTCTAAGTTTAAAATGGCACTAAAAAAGGCACCTCAGGGTGCCTTTTTTATTGATCTTTATTTTTAACAATAAAAAGTTGTCATTACATAAATATCTTAAAGAGCCATTATTTTATTACTTAATCAGGA
The DNA here is from genome assembly GCF_028367635.1 of Acinetobacter sp. P1(2023). Classification (NCBI taxonomy): domain Bacteria; kingdom Pseudomonadati; phylum Pseudomonadota; class Gammaproteobacteria; order Moraxellales; family Moraxellaceae; genus Acinetobacter; species Acinetobacter sp. P1(2023). The sequence continues at coordinate 41,678 of NZ_JAQNDD010000014.1, read as the reverse complement.
TAAAGACTCCACAAAAACACATTAGGCTACCTGCATATGAAGACTGGAGTAAATCTAATGAAAAAAATGATGATGATTGTTAGTGTTGGCCTGATGTCAACAACTTTATTCGTTGGTTGCCAAAATGCTAGCCCAGAAAGTAAACGTATTGGTTCGGCAGCGATTGGTGGTGGTGCAGGCGGTGCAGTAGGAAAACATGTGGGCGGTAATATTGGTGCTGGCTTGGGAGCGGCACTCGGCGCAGGTGTTGCAGCTAATGCCAAAGGATCTAGCAGTAAAACAGTACGTAACAGTGCAATTGGTGCAGGTTTAGGCGCAGTTTTAGGTGGAGCTATCATCGGCGGTGATACTGGCGCAGCGGCTGGAGGAGCACTTGGTGGTAGTGCGGGCGCGGCTTATGAAGAGAAGAAAGGAAAATACTAAAAGTATCCTTAATAAGATTTAAATCAAAGAAGCCTTTATATGAATAGAGGCTTCTTTTTTATAATTAAAATTTAGGTTAATACGTAAAAAGGAAGAGTTTTACAAAATCTCAATCGATTAGGACAGACGAATAACACAATCTGATCAAATTCCTCATAAAAGAGGATTATTCTTTTCATTAGGACAAATAGTAGTGAGTACGGTCATGAAAAAAACAATTGGATTAGTTTCTGCTTTAATGTTGTCTACACTTATGTTCACAGGCTGTCAAAATATGAGCCCATCTGACCAGCGTATTGGTGCAGCGGCAGCAGGTGGAGCACTTGGTGGTGGCTTAGGCAACCATGTCGGTGGCGGTGTTGGCGCTGGTTTAGGTGCAGCAGTCGGTGCTGGCGTAGGTTCTAATACCCAAGGTGGTAGTAAACAGACAACTACCAAGAGCGCAATTGGTGCCGGTATTGGTTCTGTCGTAGGTAAAGCATTGATTGGCGGTGACTCTGGCGCTGCTATTGGTGGTGCAATCGGTGGTGGTGCTGGTGCAGCAATTGAAGAGAAAAAATAAAAGGTTTACAGATTTATAAAATAAGCGCTAATAAGCGCTTATTTTTATTGAGGGAAAGGCTTAGCTTTTTTACGTCTGATATAAAGTGTTTTTTGAACATCTGCAATTCGTACCCCGGATTCATCAAAAATATTTAGATGATAAGTTCTTAAAACAGGGGCGTAGTTTTCGGCAAGCTCACGAATTTGTTCAATTTCGGCTAAATCTACTCGAATGTCTGCATGTACAGTACTGCGACCAGGCGAAAGAAAATTAATTTCAGCAGCTTTATCCCAAACAATATACTTTGATCCGAGATGATGCATAAGAATCATCATATAAAATGGGTCAACCATTGAATACAGACTTCCACCAAAATGTGTACCGACTAAATTTTGGTTTTTCCAAGTCAGCGGCATCTTTACACGCACATGGCAAAGTTCTAAATTCATGATTTCAATATAAATCCCCGCACCACGATAAGGGGGATAGTGATTAAATAGAAATTTGGAAATCGTAGGATTGTTCTGAAGTCTTCTTAAAATAGCCATAATAGTCAATTTTTTTTATTGCAACAGTATTCATACTAGATAAGTATCATCTTTTTTATATTGATGGCAATGCTCTATCCGACTAACGACATGATCGATTGAAAAACAAGATAGGAAATGATTATGCAGCCAAAAGTTCATACAGTAACAACAAGTGATCAACAAACGCTTTATGCTAAAGCATGGGGTGATGAAAAAAATATTCCCTTGGTTTTAGTACATGGCTATCCAGACAATCAAGAAGTATGGGAATCAATCATTGAGCATTTGATCAATGACTTCTACATTGTTACTTACGATGTGCGTGGAGCAGGTTTGTCATCTATACCAAAACGTATACGCGATTATCGTTTAGAGCGTTTATCTTTAGATTTACAAGAAGTGGTAGATGAGTTATTACCAAATCGCCAATTCCATATGGCTGCACATGATTGGGGTTCTATTCAGTCTTGGGAATCGGTCACTGAGCCTAAATTTAAAGGACGTTTATTATCATACACAACCATTTCTGGGCCATGTCTTGATCATGCCGCTTTATTTTTGCGTGATAAATTTAAATCTTCGCCAGCCCAAATCTTAAAAATATTAACCAAATCTTGGTATATCGGGGCATTTCATCTTCCACTGCTCGCACCCACAGTATGGTCTCTTTTTACTCCAGAAAAATGGGGTAAAATTCTTACTCAATTAGAAAGAAAAAATAATTTACCTTTAAATAATAATATTAATGCTGATGGTAAATATGGCATTAATTTATATCGTGCCAATTTTATTCCTCGTTTAACTGGCCCACGTCAACGTTATGCACAGTGCCCAGTAAAAGCGGTTATTTTAAAATATGATACGTTTGTGAGCCCTGAATACATCACTGAGGCTATGCCGCAGTGGGTTGAAAATTTTGAATATGTAGAGCTTGAGGCAAATCACTGGGCCATTCTGAGTGAGCCTGAGAAAATAGCCACTCATATTCGTGAATTTATTAAAGCTCAAGCTTAAGAATAGAATGACTGCATAAAACTGTTAATTCGGCGATATTTTCGGCTTCATAGATATGAATCTGCTAGAATATCGCCTTTTGTTTTGCTCTGAACTTATTCATGAATGCTGTCGTTATTGCGATTGCAGTGATGTTCTTATTATCACTGGCGCGCGTTTCTGTCGTACTGACTTTAGTGGTTTCTGCCATTGTGGGCGGCCTCGTAGCAGGTTTAAGCCTTTCTCAAACCGTTGAAGCTTTTAACGCTGGTCTTGGCGATGGTGCTGAAGTTGCACTTGCCTATGCAGTGTTAGGAGCATTTGCTCTGGCACTTTCAAAATCTGGATTACCTGATTTACTTGCCCATAAGCTGATTGGTTTATTGGGAATGGAAGCTGGAAAAAGCCGTCAGACTAAAGTGAAATATCTACTTTTAGGTATTTTATTAATTTCTGCTATTTTCTCTCAAAACCTTATTCCAGTTCATATTGCTTTTATTCCTGTATTGGTTCCACCCCTATTAAAGGTAATGAACCATCTAAAATTAGACCGCCGAGCAGCAGCTTGTGTGCTTACGCTAGGGTTAGTAGGTACTTATATCTTTCTTCCAGTTGGATTCGGTGCAATTTTCCTTGAACAGATTTTGATGGGAAATATTAACAAGATTGGCGCGGCGTACGGCCTACATGTTGATCGGGCAATGATGCCAATTGGCATGGCTATTCCTGTTTTAGGTATGGTGTTAGGCACCTTGGTTGCGGTATTTATTAGTTATCGCAAACCAAGAATTTATGTCGATCGTGCAATTACCCCTGTGGCTACGATTGATTTAGATAAACCTCTTCGCGCAACGACCCAAGTTGAAACAGCAGACTTAAAAGCAGACGCGGAAGAGCTAAAGCATGAAGCAGAGCAAGCACCAGTTATTGCAAAGAAAACGATCTTGATGGCATTACTTGCAATTGGCTTGACGCTTGCCGCACAGCTGTATTCAGGTTCAATGATTTTGGGTGGTTTAGTCGGTTTTGCTGTTCTATCTACTGCCGGAATTTTTAAATGGCAAGATGCAGATGATGTCTTTGTACAAGGCATGCGAATGATGGCTTTAGTCGGTTTCATCATGATTTCTGCTGCCGGTTTCGCCTCGGTCATGACCCATACTGGTGATATTAATCAGTTAGTAAATGGGGTAGTCGAGATTATCGGAGATAATCGTGCACTTGCTGCTTTCTTAATGCTTTGTATTGGCTTATTTGTGACAATTGGTATTGGTTCATCTTTCTCAAGTGTTCCTGTATTAGCGGTTATTTATGTGCCTTTATGTGTGCAATTTGGTTTCTCTCCATTAGCAACGATTGCACTTATTGGTACGGCAGCAGCATTAGGTGATGCTGGATCACCAGCTTCTGACTCAACTTTAGGACCAACAGCTGGTTTGGGAGTAGATGGTCAACATGACCATATTTGGGATACAGTAGTCCCTACCTTTATTCACTTTAATATTCCGCTATTAATTTTTGGCTGGATTGCTGCCATGGTTTTATAGTTTTTTATAAAATATTAAAATATAAACCTTCTTAATCATAATCTTTAGATTTAAATTAAGAAGGTTTTTTATTGCTTAAATAAAATATGTATTTTAAATAAATTATATTAAAATACTCAGAATTGAAAGTATATTAAAATGGTTGGTAATATAAAATAATCTTGATTAATATAGTTGGAATTAAAACCTATTAAAATAGTTGGTTAATATATAATTTTATTTAAAACAGATATTTAAAAATAAATAATAAAATAATTTTATAATGAGTATTGCATGGTTTTAAAATAAATGTTTATTATAAATATAAATAAGGTTGGAGATATTAAAGTGCTCAAAAAAGCTTTGGTTATTGCATTAATGGGGGTTTCTTCTTTTACTTTTGCCGGTAACTGGCAAGTGAAATTTGGTGGCAGTTTTATTGCTCCCTCAGAAGATACGACCACACCTTTAGGTGTAGTAAAAGCAGATCAAGAATATGCATTTACACCATCGGTAGAATACTTTTTTGGTCAATCTCCATTTTCAGCAGAGTTATTGTTAGCAACACCAGTTAATCATGATGTTTTGTTAGATGGTAAAAATGCGGCACGTATTAAACAGTTACCGCCAACAATTACTGCAAAGTATCATTTTAAAAACTCGACTCGTTTTACCCCATATATTGGTATCGGTGCGACAGCATTTATTCCTTGGGATGAACAAGGAGCGGCTGTAAAAGTTAAAGAAGATTTTGGTGTAGCAGGACAAGTTGGTTTTAATTTCCAACCTGCTGATGCTAAAAACTGGGGTGTATTTGTAGACGTTCGTTATGCTGATATTAGTCCTGAGGTAACAATTGATCCATCAATTGCTGACTACAAGTTTGATTTAGATATTAATCCTTTTGTTTACACACTAGGTTATAGCTATAAATTCTAAGCATAATAATAAATAGAAAAATATAATAATAAACCTAGACTCAGGCACCTCACATATATTTTATGTGAGGTTTTTTTATGCACTTTATTTGCACTAAAAAAGCATAAAACAGACAGTTTTATACATATTTTCTGCAAGTTTTTTTCTAAACTAATTTCTATTCATTACAAGCATGGGAATAAAACATGAATAACAAATTAGCCATTTGTTTCGCACTTCTGAGCGGTATTGCTTTTACACAAAGTTCACAAGCTGCGAGTTTTTCGTGTGATGCTGCAAAAACGAAAACGGAAAAAAGTATTTGTAAAAATCGCTCTTTAAATGATGCTGATGTAAAAATGGCAACAACGTATCAAATTGTCCTGCATGCTTTACCGATGGGTGGTCGTGATAGTCAGAAAGATGCTCAATACCAATGGTTGAAAAAGCGAAATGCTTGTGCGGCTAGCGTAAGTTGTATTAGCAAAGCTTATCAACAACGCCAAAAACAGTTAGACACGATATTGCAAGATAGAGTGTTAAGCCACGGTCCGTTTTAATTAGAGCAAAAATTTTTAATATTCAGGATTGAAAAATTCTAGAAGTACTCCATTCATAAAGCATTCGAGAACAAACAGCTTCAAAATTTAAGGAGTGATTTATGAGTGAACAAGCATCACAAAATTATAGTTTCCAAGCAGAAGTTGCACAGCTTTTACATTTAGTGACGCATTCTCTCTATTCTAACCCTGAGATTTTCTTACGTGAGCTTATCTCTAATGCATCAGATGCATGTGATAAGTTGCGTTTTGAAGGAATTAATCATCCTGAATATTATGAAAATGATCCAGACTTGCATGTACGAATCAGCTTAAATAAAGAAGATAAGACCTTAACAATTTCTGATAACGGTATTGGTTTAAGCCAACAAGAAGCAATTGATAACTTAGGTACGATTGCGAAGTCAGGTACTAAAGATTTCATGTCAAAATTGACGGGCGATCAAAAAGCAGATGCTCAATTGATTGGTCAATTTGGTGTTGGTTTTTATTCAGGTTTTATTGTTGCCGATAAAATTACGGTTGAATCACGCCGTGCGGGTCTAGATGCATCTGAAGGGGTGCGCTGGATTAGTGGCGGTACAGGTGAGTTTGAAGTTCAGCAAATTGATAAGGCTTCACGTGGTACCGACATTATTCTTCACTTACGTGATGACGCGCTTGACTATCTAGAGTCTTATAAAGTTAAGCAGATCGTTAATAAATACTCTGACCACATTAGCTTGCCAATTGAAATGCAAAAAGAAGTTTGGCAGGAAGAAGAGGTTGCTGAAGGGGAAGAGCCTAAAGGCGGCCAAATGGTCAAAACTGACGAGTGGGAAGCAATTAACTCGGCAAGTGCATTATGGACACGTAACAAGAGTGAAGTCACGGAAGAGCAATATGTTGAGTTCTATAAAAACTTAACGCATGACTTTGAAGCACCACTGGCTTGGGCACATAACCGTGTTGAAGGTAGTACTGAATATACGCAATTACTTTATATTCCAAGTAAAGCACCACATGACATTTTTACACGAGAAGCAAAAGCGGGAATTAAGCTATATGTAAAACGTGTCTTTATTATGGATGATGCGGATAATTTAATTCCAAACTATTTACGCTTTGTTCAAGGTGTTGTGGATAGTGCGGATTTACCGCTTAATGTTAGCCGTGAGTTGTTGCAAGAAAGCCGTGATGTCAAAACAATTCGTGAAGGTAATGCGCGCCGTGTATTAACTTTGCTTGATGGTTTAGCTAAATCAGAAGATGAAAAAGACCAAGAAAAATTCAAGACCTTCTACAGTGAGTTTGGCTCAGTAATTAAAGAAGGCTTGGGTGAAGACTTTGGTAACCGCGAACGTATTTTAAAATTATTACGTTATGCAACATCGACAAATGATGAAGTGACGACTTCTTTTGCCGATTATAAGGCACGCATGAAAGAGGGCCAAAAAGCCATCTATTATGTGACTGCTGATAGCTTAGCGGCAGCGAAAAACTCACCACAGTTAGAGTTGTTCAAGAAAAAAGGCATTGAAGTATTATTAATGGCAGAGCGTGTTGACGAGTGGGCAATGAATTTTGTTCATGAGTTTGACGGTACGCCATTAAAGAATGTATCTAAAGGCGCGGTTGATTTAGGCGACTTGCAAGATGCTGAAGAGAAAAAGGCACTTGAGGAAGCAGCTGAACAGTTTAAGCCTGTTGTTGAGAAATTAAGTGACTCATTGAAAGCTAAAACTAAAGAAGTACGTGTAACGACGCGTCTAGTTGATTCTCCCGCGTGTTTAGTAACGAGCGAAGGTGAGTTATCTCCTCAACTCATTCGTATGCTGAAACAAGCAGGGCAAGCGGTGCCGGAAATTAAACCGATTTTAGAAATTAACCCTGAGCATCCTTTAGTGAAGAAACTTGATGGGTCAGAGCAGTTTGATGACTTGGCAAACGTGATTTTCGATCAGGCTGTCATTGCTGAAGGTGGTTTACCAGAAGACCCTGCTGCTTATGTAAAACGTATTAATAGCTTATTGCTGAAGTAATTTAGCTTAAAAAAAAGCCTCTGAATGTTCAGGGGCTTTTTTGTGGATAAAGAAAGAGTTATCCACAACTTGATGATATTTGGCTAAAAATTAGCTTCTATATTCATTTGGACACTAAGCTGATGCTTAGAGTCATCATCAAGATGGTTAAAAAAATTAAGATCATTTTGCATAAAAATCCAATCTCTCCATATTGGTTGTCGCCATGAAATGTAGGGACCCCAACTATTGAGTCGGATATCATTTTTGGTGTAAATGCCACCGCTATACACACCGTAAGTCAGACTATTATTTTTTACAAACTCAAATTGCTGGAAAGTCCAGTTACCCCAGTTGTAATCTTCATTTTCACTCTTATTCACATTAAATTTGTTAGCGAAAAGGGTATTGTCTTGCATTTTCTGCGTTAAATTTAGGGTAGTTTCCGAGTAATTTCGCCTAGTAGAGCCGTAACGAAAGATCTGTTCTGTATCAATGCTAATGTTATGTCTCAAATTCCATTTTTTCTTTGCTAAAAATTGTACATAAACATCGTTTTCTGAGTTTGAGCCTAAATCAAGGTCATTTTCAAAAGGCATCCATGTTGAAATGGTGGCCCAGCTCGCACTCAGTGGATTTGTGACTGAAACCTGGGTTGATGAGTTCTTCTTCTTTCTCTTACCCAAAGCTTTATAAGTTTGTTCAGGCTGAGTCGCACGTTTCCATAACGTATCATTTCCGAATACAGCCATCAGCTCTTGAATTAAATTGGCATCAGATAAGGTATTGTTTGGCTCTACTTCACAAGGAGAGAGTGAAAGTGATTGTTTTTTTACTTGAGCGAAACTTGTAGAAGAGTGGGGATAACGCCGTGACCTTTTATGTTTTAGAGAGTGATAAAAAAATTGAGAATAGGGAAGTAAAGCCAACACACCCAAACTATAAATACAAATGAAGATAGCCGATCTATTTTGAAATGAAAAAGAAGAAAATTGATTCATTTTTAAGGAGAAGGAATCAAAAATAAAAAATTAGAACAGTACTTTAGAAGGCTAAGCTTAAAATTTTATTTAAAAGTATTTTATGATTCATCACCTTGGATGAGGTTCCAAGGTGACGTTGGCTAGCTTAAAAAAGTGCTTCTAAGCGTAAGAAGGTACTGACAAAATGATTGCGATCTTCGCGGTGGTCATTAAAGTAATTTACATCGCCTTGTACAAAGAACCATTCACGTAAAACGGGTTGACGCCATGAAACAAACGGACCCCAACTGTTTAAACGCAAGTCATTGTCGTTGTAATAACCACTTGTATAAATACCATAGTTAAAACGGTTATTTGCAAAGAAACTGTGCTCACGGAAAGTTCTATTTTCCCAAGCTAAATCATCGTCTTGATCATCAGCATAAGTTAAGCTGAACTGATTTGATAAAAACGGTTGATTCGGTCTGGCATGTGTAAGTTCAAGATTGGTACGTAAATAGTTTTCGCTGTCTATTCCATAACGATAAATTTGCTCAGCATAGAATTTAAAATCATTACGGAGTTGCCAATCTCTTGATGCTTTTAAACGAACATAAATATCGTCTCCAGAACGGATACCTAAGTCTGCATCGGTTTCAAAAGGCAGTTTTTTAGAGAAATTTGACCAACGTAAAGCAATCGAGCTGTTGTCATCTCGAGTTCGTTTACCATCTAATTTTTTGTTTGGATCTTGATTCGGGTTCTGATTAATATTGGCTGGACTGTTATTAAATTCATCATCTAAAGAGTCATCACCAAATACCACACTTAGACGTTTTTCTAGTGTAGGGAGCTTAATCTTACCGCGAATTCTGGGCTTAATTTCAAAGTTGTCGTATTCATTCCAATAGTTGTCGACCATTACCCGAATGGTTGCTGTTGCTGGTTTTTGTGGATCGACGTCGCCAAACCAATCATCAATTTTTTCAGAAGTACGATCGGCCCAATTACGAATTTTCTTTTGTTTACGGTCAACCCAAGTTTGATCTTCTGTTTGTTCGGTAGGTGGAACAATAGGTTGATTAGACTGCTCTGGAAAAATGGTTGGAGTTGCGTCCACCCAACGCGGTATTTTATCTAATACATTTTCATCTGTAGAGGCTTCGGTTTGTACTCCAGCTGATGTACTCCCTACTTGTTGGTTTACAGAAGAAGAGGTGGTCTCTGCATGAGTGATGCATACTGAACCAAATCCAATTGTTAAAAGTGCAAAAAGCTGCCGGTACGGCATTACATGAAATGTTTTCATATCTATCTTTATGTTTTGTTGTTGTTTCCACTTTTGTTGATTTTTCTAATAAAATCAAGAGGGCGACACAAAAGTTAAGTAAATTTAACTTTTTTTACATATTTGAAATAAAGGAAAAAGTTTAAGCTATTAGCCATTATTTTTAGCCAAAAAAAATCCCCCATTACTGGAGGATGATAGATCAAGGAAACTTCAAATTCCGATCATTAAACACATAAAAAACAGAACATTACAGCGCGAATATTCTAAGCGGCAATAATAAACTGATTTTTGGCAATTGGGTAGTTCTTTTTTTAGAACGCTCTATTGCTAAAATGATGATAAAACATACGATTTGATCACATTTTTAAATGTGTTCATTTATTTCTGTGGAATATCACATGATTCATCAGTACAAACAGCTGCATCATCTTGCTCAACTTCTTCAGTATTTGCCTTGATTTGCGCTTTTTCTAAGACTTGTAAAAAGACTTCACGAGGTTGAGCGCCAGCAAGAGCAATTCTTTGATCAAATACAAAAAATGGTACACCAGTTACATTGAGTTGTTCACGTGCAATTTTTTCATCATGGCGGACAAAGTCAGCTAGTTCATTAGTATCTAATACATACTCAACTTCGGCATTATCAAGGCCAATACGTGATGCAATTTCTTCTACAACTTCACGCTCGCCAATTGCGAGGCCTTCAGTCATATAAGCATGAAAAAACGCTTCTTTAGCTTCATTACCTAAACCTTTACTTTGAGCAAGGTGAATAATGCGGTGTGCATTGAAACTATTGCCTGAGTTCGCCTTTTGCCATTGGAAATCAATACCTTCAGAGGCAGCCATGGCCGCAATATTGCGCTCCATTTCTTCCATCTCTTCATAAGTACGGCCATATTTTTTAGCTAAGCGCTCAGTATTCGAAGTGTCATGTTTTGCTGGCGCATCAGGATCTAATTCAAAACTATGCCAGTGGATTTCAAGATCAATACCGGCTTCAGCAGCTACATGTTCAAGACGTTTTTTGCCGATATAACAGAAAGGGCAAACTACATCAGACCAGACATCAACACGCATGGGAGAATCTCATAAATTTTAATTACCCATCATAATAGGGATGATGGATAAGGATTTAAAGCTTTGAGTAGCGAATACAGTGTTGCGTATTGTGAAATAAATGGCATATAAAGAAGAATAAGCTCTATTTTATAACTATAAAGAGCAAAACTATAAGAATGGAAATAGGAGGTGTGTATGCGCCGAGTTTTGATTGCGATTGCAAGTCTGATTGTTATCACAAGTATTATTTTTTTCACCTATCAACATATCAAGCATCAGCAGGCCAAAGACAGTAGTCAAATATTTGATGTCGTCATGACTGAAAAAATGAATCAGCTTTATGAACAAGCGCAAGATTGGTCTAAACCTGTCCAGCTCGATGTTCATGATAAACGTTTAGCAGGACACTATAAGCAAATTTCAGAATTTCTATTAAGTTATTGGATTCAAAATATTAATGCACGAAATGCATATTTAAGAGAGCTCAAAGCAGCCAAATGGGACACTTTTTTAAATGTGGACCGGTTAGATCTTGATAAAAAGCAAAAATTTGTAGAAACCGAAAAGATGCTAGCTGATGTTCGTACAGCTTCGAATCAGTATCAAACTGAATATGAAAAAATTCATAAAACTTTCTTAGCAAAGGTTCAAGAATTATCTGTTGATGCAGAGATGAGGCAACTGCTCGAAATGAAATTGGGAACTCAGCAAAAAGCAGATCAAGACCATGCAATTTTTATGATTGAACTACAAATTTTGGATAAAGCGGAACAAATGTTTAAGCTTCTAAAAAATTATGAATGGCAAAAGAAAGATCAGATGATTCTTTTTCATGAAAATGCTCAGGTCAAAAAGTTTAATGGGCTTTATCAAGACGTTCTGAAGCTGAATGCAAAAATTGAAAAAATTAAGAAAAGGAATGTAGCTTCACTCGAAGGAGATTTAAAAGAATAAGCAGAGTATGAGCATCAAGAATTATAGTTTGGTGCTCTCGGCTTTTCCTTTGGTTAAAAAAGATTGTAATAAACTTTGAGAAGTTTGCAGTTTGTTTAACTGCTCAGACACGTGCATGAGCTCAGTTTGTAGTTTTTCTTGAACCACTGAACACAGTGTAAATACATGTTCATCTAAATCAAAACAAGGTAGCAAAACCTGAATATCTTTTAAGTGCATGCCTGCATCATTTAATATTTTAATTTTCTTAATATTTTCAATATCTTTTTGCGTATAGCTTCGATAGTTATTGCTCGCTCGATGAGGCTTTATAAGGCCTAAACTCTCGTAATAACGCAGCATTCGAGGACTTACTTTTGTGAGTTCTGAAACTTTAGCTAAGTTCATAAAATGGGGTTGACCTTAACAGTGGTGTCATAGTTTAGCATGTTTTTATCTTTCAAAATGGTACTTGTTCCATGATGAGAAAACTCATTTTATTGGTGTTATTCGGATTAATGTCATTTGTTGCGAATGCCGAAACACTTGAACTTCAGGAGAAGAACATGCGTCAAATATTTGTGCTTCACGGTTACTCTGCTTCTATCGATGATCATTGGTTTCTAGATTTAAAACATCAAATAGAAGATGAATATACGACTGTCACTCTAATCCCATTTCCAGATTCTGAGAACCCTGATGTAGAGGCATGGCAGAAAGTTTTAGATCAACAGATCCCGAGCGTGGATGAAAATACCTATTTTGTTGCGCACAGTTTAGGGGTAATTACGTTACTGCACTTTTTGCAAAGACATGAGTATCAAAATATTGGAGGAATGATTTTAGTATCCGGATTCTCTGGTTTCATTTCAGATTCTTCTGTACTTAATAGTTATATAACGAAGAGTAAAGTCGATACAAATGACTTTAAGGGCATAAAGAAAAAGCTAGTGTATTTGTCCGATAATGATGATTTAGTTCCGCCAAAACTGACGATTGAATTGGCGAAAGAAATTGATGCGCCGTACATTACCGTTCCTAATGGCGGACATTTTTTAGGTAGAGAAGGTTATACGAAATTTCCGCAATTAGTTGATTCTTTAAAAGAGATGTTAGAGAGCCAATAAAATTTATAAGATAAATCGCACTCTATAATCTGAACACTTTTGTTCAAGTTGTAGAGTGTTTTATTAGAATACGGTTTTAATAAATAGAAGAACCCTACTATTACATTAAAAAATTTAATTATATTTACCGTTTATCTGAGCATTACTGAATCAAATTTGACTTTGCTGTAGCCTATTTATAGATACTTTTAATTTAATCAGCATCTTTTAAGTGAAATAAGGTGACTGATTTTGGAGCAAGTTATGAACTTTCTAAAACAATCAGCTTTTATTGCTGCATTTGCTTTTATGGGTTTACCGACTGTTCAAGCAGGAGACGTGGCTACTTTACCCACAATTCGCGTTATGGCCGAATCCGAGTTACGTGAAGAAGTCGGTTTTGTCCCATTTCAAGAAGATAAAAAAGTACGTCAGGCGCTACAGCATCATGAGTACAAAACGCATTACGATATACAAAATGCTTTAGTTCCTGAAGGTATGACTTCGGTAGATTATCAGCCTGTCATGGCACAACCAGATTTGTCCCAACTTTCTCCATTCTTAAAAGAATATATTTTGGCGGTAGCGGGTGGAATACAGTCTTCTGATCCAACCAACGGCATTTTTGAAATGCTAAAAGATTTGAATATTAATCGAAGTAATGTCGACGCTTATCGTGAGGGTACGATGAAAGTGAATATTCAAGATATTAGAGATTTACAGCAAAAAATTAAAGATGGTCTTCAAGGCCATTAAAAAAATCCCCGCATTGAGCGGGGATTTTTTTATCTTGGTGTTAATTAAACACGTTCGATCACTGTTGCAATACCTTGACCAAGGCCGATACACATGGTCGCAAGACCAATTTGAGTATCTTGTTGTTCCATTACGTTTAACAACGTAGTGGTGATACGTGCACCAGAACAGCCTAGTGGGTGACCCAAAGCAATCGCACCACCATTTAAGTTCACGATGTCTTGTTTGTCATAAAGACCTAAGCCTTTAAGAACAGACAAACCTTGTGCAGCAAATGCTTCATTTAACTCAACAGTCTGGATATCGGCAATTGATAAGCCAGCACGTTTAAGCGCTTTTTGAGTTGCTGGAACTGGACCATAACCCATGATTGCTGCGTCACAGCCTGCAACCGCCATAGAGCGAATCACAGCGCGTGGTTTTAAACCTAACGCTTGTGCGCGTTCAGCAGACATAAGTAACATAGCAGAAGCACCATCAGATAAAGCTGAAGATGTAGCAGCAGTTACAGTACCACCTTTAGGGTCAAATACAGGACGTAATGCTTTGAATGCTTCAAGGTTTGCATCTGGACGAATTACTTCGTCGATGTCGCAAAGGATTTTAAAGCCATTTGTATCATGGCCTTCAACACCAACGATTTCGTTTTTGAAACGACCTTCTTGAGTTGCAGCCCAAGCACGGCGGTGAGATTCAACACCAAAAGCATCTTGCTCTTCACGGCTAATGCCATTCATACGACCTAACATTTCAGCTGTTAAGCCCATCATGTTAGATGCTTTTGCATAGTGTTTAGAAGCTTCTGGGTTTAAGTCGATGCCGTGCATCATACCTACGTGGCCCATGTGCTCTACACCACCAATAATGAAGATATCACCTTGGTTTGTTGCAATCTGTGCAGCAGCAGTGTGAAGCGCTTGCATAGAAGAACCACAAAGACGGTTTACTGTTTGACCAGCAACAGTTTTTGGTAAGTCAGCCAATAAGCCGATGTTACGGCCAATGTTCATACCTTGTTCTAGGGTCTGGTTTACACAGCCCCAGATCAGGTCTTCAACTTCGTTTACATCAAACTGGTTACGAGCAACGAGTGCACGAACCAATTCAGCAGATAAGCTGTCAGCACGTACATTACGGAACATACCGTTTTTGGTTTTACCCATTGCAGAACGTACGCCATCAACGATGACAACGTCACGTGGATTTAAAGTAGCCATTCACGTTGCTCCTTAACCGTAGAATTTTTTGTTGTTAGCAGCCATGTCACGCAACATTTGTGGCGCTTCATAAGCCTTACCTAAGTGTGCATATTTGTCGCAAAGTGCAACGTATTCAGCAACACCAGTCTGGTCGATATAACGACATGGACCACCACGGAATGGAGGGAAACCTACACCCATAATCATTGCCATGTCTGCTTCAGCAGCAGTAGCAACGATGTTGTCTTCTAAGCAACGAACTGTTTCGTTACAGAAAGCAAGCATCATGCGGTCAATGATTTCTTGGTTATCAAACTCGCGTTTTTCACCAGTAACGAAAGGAGCAATGATTTCATATGCTGTTGGATCAACAGTTTTTGCTTTCTTGCCTTTCTTATCGAGTTCGTATTTGTAGAAACCAACGTCATTCTTTTGACCAAGACGTTTAGCTTCGTACATTGCTTGGATTGAACCTTTGTAGTCTGGCTTCATACGGTCTGGGAAACCTTCAGCCATGACTTCTGCACCATGTACACCCGTGTCGATACCTACAACGTCGATGAGGTAAGCAGGACCCATTGGCCAGCCAAACTTAGACATTACATTGTCAACTTGCTGGAAGTCTGCACCGTCTTTTACAAGAAGGTCGAACGCACCAAAGTAAGGGAACAATACACGGTTAACCAAGAATCCTGGGCAGTCGTTTACAACGATCGGTGTTTTACCCATTTTTTGAGCAAGAACAACTGTAGTTGCAATCGCTTCTTCAGAAGTCTTTTCACCACGAATGACTTCTACAAGCGGCATCATGTGAACTGGGTTGAAGAAGTGCATACCAACGAAGTTTTCAGGACGTTGTAATGCTTTTGCTAAACGCGTGATTGAAATCGTAGAAGTATTAGAAGCAATAATCGTATTTTCACGAACATTCTTCTCAGTATCCGCAAGTACCATTTCTTTAACTTTTGGATTTTCTGTAACTGCTTCGATCACGATATCAACTTCTTTAAACTCATCGTAGCTTAAAGTAGGACGGATACGTGCAAGCGTTTCACCCATTTGCGCAGGTTTCATTTTCTTGCGTTCAACTTGTTTAGTTAACAAGCTGTTCGCTTCTTTCATACCTAGAGCAAGTTGTGGGTTACCAATATCTTTCATGATAATCGGTGTGCCTTTACTTGCTGCTTGGTAAGCAATACCGCCACCCATGATACCAGCGCCGAGTACGGCTGCTTGGTTTACAGGGTGAGCACCTTTTTCATGTTTTTTAGCAGTTTTCTTAACCACTTGGTCATTGAGGAATAAACCGATCAATGCACCAGCTTGTGGAGTAATAGCAGCTTTTGCAAAGCCTTCAGCTTCAGCTTTTAACGCTTCATCACGCGCAAGGCTTGCACCTGCTTGTAATGAATCAAGTAATAATTTTGGAGCAGGGTATTGAGCAGGATTTGCTTTAGCAAGTACTGCACCTTTTGCAGTATTGAACGCCATCATTTGTTCAAGCGGGTTCAATTTTACCGCTTCAAGCTTTTCTTGACGTTTTGCTTTCCAGTTTAAACGACCAGAAATTGCTTGCTTAACCAAGTCAGTCGCAGCTTCAAGTAGTTTATCAGCAGCTACAACCGCATCTACAGCACCATCTTTTAGAGCAGCAGCCGGTTTTTTAGGAGCAGCCATCGCCATCCATTCAACCGCGTTGTCAATACCGATCAAACGGCTTAAACGTACGCTACCGCCGAAACCTGGGTAGATACCAAGTTTAATCTCCGGTAAGCCCACTTGTGCAGCTTCTGACATCACACGATAGTCACAAACTAAACACATTTCAAAACCACCGCCTAACGCCATACCGTTAATAGCAGCAACTTTTGGAATTTCTAAATCTTCAAAGCTATTGAAGATTTCGTGAACAGGCATAAGCCAGTCAACAATCGCTTTTTCGCCTTGTGCGAAGTTTTCACCAAATTCGGTAATGTCTGCCCCAACAATAAATGTTGATTTGCCCGAGGTAACAACTAAGCCTTTAATATCATTATTTGCTTTTACCGCAGCAATAGCAGCTTGGAAATCTTCAATTGTTGCACGGTTAAATTTATTGACCGACTCACCTTGTAAGTCAAAGCGGAATTCTGCAATTCCGTCCGAAAGCATTTGGACGGTAATGGCATTGCCAGCGTGGATCATGCCTGATCTCCTTAGTTTTGGAGGACTTCTAAGTTGATGTTATGAAGCGTGTGCACATCTTAGGTACACATTTATGCTTCGCTAATCTTACGATAACTATATCTAAAAAAAACCTGACAAGTTGTATCAAGCCGTGACGCAAGGGTCATCTTATTTATTATTCAATTCATCTATATGAAATGCATAAAAGAAATCATAAAGATAGCTAATAACGAAAGACATTTGTTTTAATTTAACTTTTTCTTTATAAAGCATTGGAATTATCAATTTTTTATATAAAAACGAATAAGTTTTAAAAGTTAATTTTTTGTCAAAAATGTCAATTGTTAGTGGGATCATCTGTAAATAACAGTAATAATAGTAATAAATTTTAACTTCCTTAAATTTATGGAAAAATACACTATATTTAAAATTTTTATTACAACAGCGCTGTCTATTATTTGACTTAATTTTTTACATTCGCTTTTTCTAAGTCAATTTTGTTAAAATTTGCGCCAATTAAATAAACTTCCGGTTTCTCTCTCCTTAAATATAAGGTGAAGTTGCCCCTAATCTTTTGAAAGAGTAGCAATATGATTAAGTGGATCATATTAGCGATTTTTGTGATATCAGCATTGTATATCCAACATCGCGGCAAAGTGCGTCACTCGTTTTATCGTCAATTTTTTGACCATTCAACCTTGCTCGCACCGATTAACTTTTTAATGTACATCTTTTCAAAGGTGCCGAATCAACCTTATATCGACACACAGCATTTTAAAGATTTAAAAGTGCTGGATGAGAATTGGGAAATGATTCGAGATGAAGCGAAAGCTTTATATGACCAAGGTGGGATTAAAGCCTCAAGTACTTACAATGACTTAGGTTTTAACTCATTCTTTAAAACAGGTTGGAAGCGTTTTTACCTTAAATGGTATGAATCGAGTCATCCGTCTGCTGCTGAGCTTTGCCCAAAAACTACAGCACTTCTTAAAACATTGCCGACAATTAAAGCAGCAATGTTTACCGAGCTTGCACCTGACAGCCGTTTGGTAAGACACCGTGATCCATATGCAGGTTCTTTGCGTTATCACTTAGGTTTAATTACACCAAATGACGATCGTTGTTTTATTGATGTTGATGGTGAAAGATACTCTTGGCGTGATGGTCAAAGTGTCGTATTTGATGAAACTTATATTCACTATGCTGAAAATAAGACCGATCAAAACCGCATTATTTTCTTTGCAGACGTTGAACGTCCAATGAAAGTGAAATGGATGGAACGTTTCAACCATTGGTTTGGTCGCAAAGTCATGACTGCGGCAAGTTCACCGAATGAAACAGGCGACCAAACAGGTGGCCTAAATAAAGCTTTTGGTTATGTCTATCAAATTCGTATTAAAGCTAAGGCGTTAAAAGCTAAGAACCGTAAGTTGTATTACTTCTTAAAATGGTTCTTGATGCTTGGGATTTTCTTCCTGATTTTTGTTCGACCATACGTATTTTAATTAAAGCGCCCGAAAGGGCGTTTTTTTATTCCATAGAGTAATTAATAACTTTTGTGACTCATTTCACAGTGCTGGCAATTTGTTACAACTATTAAAAGCCAATAGGCAATTTTGATTCTACAATGGCGCGGTTTTTTCGAAGACTGGTTAGCGGAAGTAGGTTTTAAAATGGCTCATGCTCATCACGCAGCTCATGTATATGTTCACCATATCAAAGTGAGAAAAGAGAACAGTTCTCAAGGTGATTTAAAAACTAAAGCGATGTTAAGCAAAGCAGCTTCGAAGCCTGAAAAACATAAAAAATCTGATCTGAAAAGACATCAATCTGAAGATCAAAATATTAATTTGCATAAGTTCTCAAGTAAGCTTGAAAGTATATCTGCCAATCATAGTAAAGAGAAATGCGCCAAAAATATTCGCATTGCTTTGCAAGCGGCAGGGGCAGATGTATCAAAGCATCCTGTAGCTGCCTCCGACTGGGGACATACGCTGGAAAAAAATGGTTATAAAAAAATTAAACCTGCTTTTAACAGTCCACAAGAAGGCGATATTTATATTATTGAGCGAACAAGTGGCCACACATATGGTCATATTGCGGGTTATACAGGGAATGGTTGGTTCTCAGATTTTCGTCAAAAAACCTATGCGGTTTATAAAGAAAAAGACGTGAAATATAGCTACTATCGTCTCGATTCTTAAGCGAGTACGACATAGACTGTCGGGTCATATCCAAAACCGTTTCCAAATTTATGTTCTGGCACAGTAAAGCACTTGAAAAGTAGAAGTGAAAACATCACATTAAGTATTCAGTATTAAGCCCATGCATGCCAATAGTGAATCAAAACGCTCGTCCCCATATTGAAAAAATTTTAGCCAACTTGACCCAACTTCCAGGTGTTTACAAAATGCTAGGGAAGGAGGGTGAATTGTTATATGTCGGCAAAGCAAAAAACCTAAAAAATCGGGTGTCGAGTTATTTTGTTAAAAAGATTGAGCATCCTAAAACGCAAGCTTTAGTTGCACGAATTTATGATATTGAAACTTTGGTTACTCGTTCAGAAACTGAAGCTTTACTCCTAGAACAAAACTTAATTAAACAGCATCGCCCGCCGTATAACATTATGCTGCGGGACGATAAGTCGTATGTCTATATTTTTGTTTCGGCCGATAAGCCTTATCCTCGGCTTGCTAGTGGTCGCGGCAAAGGGAAGCACCAAATTGGTAAGTTTTTTGGGCCTTATCCAAGTGCTTATAGCGCACGTGATACATTACTGGTTTTGCAAAAACTTTTTAATGTACGTCAGTGTGAAAATAGCTATTTCTCACAGCGCAAGCGCCCATGTTTGCAATACCAGATCAAGCGGTGTTCAGCTCCTTGTGTAGGTCTGATTTCGCCCGAAGATTATAAAGAAGACGTTAATAATAGTATTCGCTTTTTGCAAGGTGATACCAAAGAGCTTAATCAAGAGCTCATTGCCAAAATGGAACAAGCGGCGGCTGAGCTCGAATTTGAAAAAGCTGTTTTTTACCGTGATCGTTTATCTTTATTGCGTGAAGTGCAAGCGCAACAAGCCGTATTTAAGGTCAAAGGCGAAGCAGATATTCTGGCAATTGCATATCAAGCAGGCGTGACATGCGTGCAAATTATGTATGTACGTAATGGGCGAATGCTAGGGGGAAAAAGTTATTTCCCTGACATGCTGGGTGATGATCTTGGGCAAATGCTGAGTGACTTTATGGCGAACTTTTACTTTCAGGTTGCAGATGAAGTGCCTAATGAGCTCATCGTAAATATTGCTTTGCCTGACTGTAAAGAATTAGAAGAAGCATTGGCGCAGCAGTTTGGCAAAAAAGTTCAGATTAAGAGTAATGTTCGAGAAACTCGTGCCGAGTGGCTAGAGTTAGCTGAAATGAACGTTCAACATGCCATTAAAGGGCAGTTGAGTAATCATTTAGAACTTAATGAACGTTTCCATCAGTTAGAGCAAGTGGTGGGGAGACCTGTCGATCGTATTGAATGTTTTGATATTAGTCATACCATGGGTGAAGCTCCAATTGCTTCATGTGTCGTGTTTGACCAAGGCGGAGCGCGTAAGCGTGACTACCGCCAATTCGCGATTCAAGACATCACGGCAGGCGATGACTATGCTGCTATGCGACAAGCTTTAACACGCCGTTATAAAAAGGCCATATTGCCTGATTTACTGTTGATTGATGGTGGTAAAGGTCAACTCCATATGGCAATGGAAGTTATGCAAGAGCTTGGACTAGATGCTTTTATGGTCGGTGTATCGAAAGGTGAAGGGCGTAAACCCGGACTTGAAACTCTGCATTTTACTGATGGCACCAAAATCCAGTTACCGGAAGACCATAAGGCATTGCATTTAATTCAACAGGTGCGTGATGAGGCCCATCGTTTTGCGATTACTAAACATCGTGCTAAACGTGACAAACGCCGTAGTACCTCAGTTTTGGAAGCAATTCCAGGATTAGGACCAAAGCGTCGTCGAGATTTATTAACTCATTTTGGTGGGATCCAAGGTGTTTTAAAAGCATCTGAAAAAGAGCTCACTCTTGTGCCCGGTTTTGGTGAGATGATGGCGAGAACGATTTATAAAATTCTGCATGAATAAAGCTACGTTTCTATGCGGAGTGACCAAATAGTTGCTATATAAGTAGAAGAATGACCATTCACATTCCCTTTAAAATGATGAAAGATGTTTCATCAAGAGTCAGAGTGCTTTAGGGAAGTGAATGTCATTACTGCAATTATTTGAAGAAATAAAACAAAAGGAATGGATTGAAATACCTGAAGGGTGGTTACAAGGGCGAACCGTTTTTGGTGGTCTTGTCGCTGGATTACTCATGCAAAAAGCCTGCTGCAATATTCAAGATCCAAATAAAAGATTATTAAGCTGTAGTATTACTTTTGTGGGGCCTGTACAGCAGGGGCCTGCTCAATTGACTATTGAAATTTTAAGGGAAGGAAAGTCGGTCACTACGCTTGAAACCCGTTTATGGCAAGATGGGGCGGTACAAACTATTTTGGTTGCGAGCTTTGGTGTACCTCGTGCATCGAGTATTAATGTGCGGCAAGAACCTCGAGTTCCAGTTTATGCACCACCAGAAGATTTACAACCTATTCCTTTTGCTAGACAAATGCCAGAATGCTATCAACATTTTGATGTATGCTGGGCAGAAGGTCACTATCCTGTTACAGGAAGTCAGTATGCTGACTTTGGAGGATGGTCAAGGTTCTCTCCTGAGAAGCACGAAAATCGTCAAATGACCTTGCCAGATTTAATTGTTTTGATGGATATTTGGCCACCTGGTGTATTGCCGATGTTTAAGCAAGTTGCTCCTGCAAGTTCTTTAACTTGGCACATTACCTATGTCCATCCGTTCCAACATCAATTGTATGACTGGTTTAAATATAAAGTGGTAACTGAATATGCAGGTGAAGGTTATTCCACAGAAGCTGCCCATCTTTGGGACCAAAATGATCATTTAATTGCAATTTTACGGCAAACTGTTACGGTATTTACTTGAGCAGTCCACTTCCTCGATTCATATATTTCGTATAAAGTGGCTGTTACAGATAGATACAATATTGAAGAAAGTATTTTTGTCTGTTACAAGATGCTTGAAGACTTAATTGGCGGTGTTTATGACCACAGGGCGAATCCTGAATATCCCAAATATCCTAACGTTGGCGCGTATCGCGCTTATTCCTGTATTTTTGGTGATTGCGTATTGGCCGCCTGCAATGGGTATTGGTGAGCACGAAGGAAGT
The DNA here is from genome assembly GCF_028367635.1 of Acinetobacter sp. P1(2023). Lineage (NCBI taxonomy): Bacteria > Pseudomonadati > Pseudomonadota > Gammaproteobacteria > Moraxellales > Moraxellaceae > Acinetobacter > Acinetobacter sp. P1(2023). The sequence goes on along the minus strand of NZ_JAQNDD010000014.1, from coordinate 19,411 downwards.
ATGAGTCGTCATATTATCTTGACGGCTATTTTTGTGTTTGCTGCTATTACCGATTGGTTTGATGGCTATTTGGCACGAACTTTAAACCAGACTTCAGCATTTGGCCGTTTCTTAGATCCAGTTGCAGATAAGCTCATGGTGGCGGCTGCACTGATTGTTTTAGTACAGTGGAACCCAACCATTTCAATGGCTTTTGCAGCAATTGTGATTATTTCGCGAGAAATTACAGTTTCTGCTTTACGTGAATGGATGGCTGAACTGGGTGCACGCACCAGTGTGGCAGTATCGACTGTAGGTAAATATAAAACAGCCTTTCAGATGATTGCCATTAGTGTGTTCTTGCTCAATTGGGAACCTTTAGAAATGCTTGCCTATGCTTTGTTATATACAGCGGTCATTTTAACTTTATGGTCTATGTTTATTTATCTCAAAGCAGCTTGGCCTTATTTAAAGCAACCTTAAGTGCATATTGAATGATAAAGCCTTTCTACAATGAAAGGCTTTTTTATTTTTGAAGAGTGCAAGAATCGGGTCGTCACAAGACTTTGGCTACTTTAATGTAAGATATAAGTGCTAAGGAGGTGACACATGCAAATGCTTTCTTCTCGGCAATTTGCTGTAATTGCCACTGTAATTGAATATTTATATGAACATCTGGACCAGCAACCCAGTCTGGACGATGTTGCGAGTCATATGAATTTAAGTTCAGGTTATATCCAACGTCAGTTTCAGGAATGGGTAGGGATCAGCCCGAAAAAATTCGTTCAATATATGAGTTTGCAGCAGGCCAAATATTATCTGTTACAACAACGGAGTTTATTAGAAACTGCGTTAAATACGGGTTTATCTGGTACTGGTCGTTTACATGATCTGTTTATTCAGCTTGAAGGGATGACACCCGGTGAATATAAACAGCAGGGCGAAGGCGTTATTCTTAATTATTCGGTTGAGACAAGTCCATTTGGTGAGTTGTTGGTGGTCAGTAGTGAAAAAGGCATATGTTCTATTCGATTTATCGAAACTCACGAGAATATTGAACATCTCATTCAACAGTCTTTTCCGAAAGCTCAATTAAAAAATCAATCACAGATTTGGCATCAACAAATTGCAAAGTGGTTTGAACAGGATTTTTCAGAAAACTTACAGCAGAAACTTCCTCTTAATTTGGCTGGAACCCCATTTCAGCTACAAGTTTGGGAAGCCTTGCTCACCATTCCAGAAGGGCAACTTCGGACTTACCAAGATATTGCAGAGCAAATTGGCAAGCCTAAAGCAGTTAGAGCCGTTGCTACCGCAATTGGACAAAATCCGATTGCATATTTGATTCCTTGCCATCGAGTGATCCGCGCAACAGGAATGGTCGGAGAATATCATTGGCAAAAGGGGCGTAAATTGGCATTGTTAGCTTGGGAGATGTCAAAGCAACATGGAGAGACCGTATGACCTTGGATTTATTTTCTCCAGAGCCTTGCGAGAATTTATTACCCTACGATGGTGAAGTTCAGGATTATGGGTGTATTTTAAGCCCTGAAGAAGCTGAACAATATTTTCACTATCTTTATCAACACCTCGCGTGGAAACATGACGAGGCTAAGTTGTATGGCAAGCACTTTATTACAGCTCGAAAAGTTGCATGGTATGGAGATGATTATTATCAATATAAATATTCGGGTGTCGCACGTGATTCCTTGCCGTGGGACAAAGCACTTGCCAAACTAAAACAACAAGTAGAGCAAATACTTTCAGAAAAATTTAATTCTTGTTTGGCAAATCTTTATGAAGATGGGACTCAAGGAATGGCTTGGCATAGTGACTCAGATGTGTCTTTGGCAAGAACAACCACAATCGCTTCTTTAAGCTTTGGTGCTACCCGAAAATTTTCTTTTAGACATATTCAAAGTAAAGAGAAAGTTGAATTGTGGCTACAGCCAGGCCAACTTATTGTGATGCGTGGTGAGACTCAACAATATTGGCAACACCGTTTAAATCGCTCAACAAAGATTTTACAACCGCGTATTAACCTTACTTTTCGGCAATTTCAGTTTTTATAACCTTCATTAAAAAGCGGGCAAGAAAAAAGCCCATGATGGCAGCATGAGCTTATTCCTCTGAGGGGGATGCTTCTATTGATGAGCTGCTGATGAAAAGAATCACCAATAAGAGCTAAAATCATAATATGAGAATATTGTGATATATTCAATGTTTTAAAGTGTAAGAAAAGTTTAAATTATCATAAGATGGGGTTTTAGATTTCACCTTTTTCAGATAATTCCATAAAACGTTGTTCAATAAGTGCTGCATTTTCTTGCAAAATTTCAATGAGCTTTTCAACATTTAAAAAATCAAAACGATTTTTAGAAGCCACTAGAGTCAAAGCTAAAGGCACTTCTTTGGTTGAAAATCGAACAGGAACAGCAAGGCCTGAAACATTCGGGTCAATCTCACCTTGTGAGAAATAGAACCCTTGTTTTTTAATTTTACGCATACGTTGAATAAAGCTTGGTTCATCTTCAGCAAAGCCTGATTGTTTTAATTCTTGCTGGTAACGATGGTAGTAGTCCTGCATGCGCTGCTTACTTAAATGCGAAACCATTGTTTTGGGAGATGAACCAACGTAAATCGGTCTTGGGCAACCTCGGCCATATGAAAGTAATTCAGTGTCTTTAAATATTTCATGATGTATGTCAATGCAATAGTCATCATTTAAATAAGTAAGCAAACAGCACAGTTCGGTACGTTCTACAATATTTCGCATAAACGGTGTGCTGATCTGAACCAGTGGATCGGTTGTTCTAGAGATATAGTCAAGAACTGCAATTTTTGAGCCTAAGGTATAATCGCCAGAGGTTCCATTAATGCGCTTTAATAGGTCAGCCGATACTAGCTCTTTGAGGTAACGGTAACTCGTTGGTTTGGATAAGCCAAGTTCTTCGCAAATAATATCGACATTAATGATTGGACGCGAAACCGAAAACAGGTCCAGTACAGTTAAAATTTTGCCAAAACTTGAAATTGCCATAGTGTCTTGTTCGTATCCTTTAACAACGAGTCATCTTTGAGTTTTTTATAACAGAAAAAAAAGAAGATTTGTCTCAATTCTAAAATAAATGCTTGATGTGAGTATTTTACTCGGACAAAGAGAAAACTTCTCTGAGCTTATACATCATATACGATAATTAAAAAATATATCAAATTATCAAATAGAGATATTTTAGTTGACTAAATCGCTTTATTTTGAAAAAATTGCCAAACAAAATATCTAATCGAGAAATTGATCGATTCCAGATTGATTTCTTGATACCTCTTCTTTCCAAAGCTTGGCCGTTTAAATAGCGCCCAATCTGAAATCATCTCGGCCAATCAGGCGAGATGTGGAAAAATCATTGTATTGAAGGATGCTCCTCATATCATTTGCTTTTAAGCAAATGGCAAAGTTGTGTTGTCTTTAGAAAGGCAATCAAACATTGAAGGGCATGCTCATCAGTTCAAATCTGTATTTGAGATGAGTTCATGTTATTAAAGCAAATACTGGCGTTCCGCCCGAGTAGGCTTGATCTGATCTTTGCCTTAAAAACATTTATTGCCGGAATGTTGGCACTATTTGTTTCTTTTGAATTAGATCTAATTAACCCGATGTGGTCGATTGGTACAGTCCTGATTATTGCCAATCCATATTCAGGAATGGTGTCCTCTAAATGTGTCTACCGAGTGGTAGGGACGATTGGTGGGGCTGTAATTGCCTTAACGTTAACGCCACATTTAATTAATACACCTTGGATATTTACCGTGGTGTTGTCGTTGTGGGTCGGGTTTGCGCTTTATGTGTCACTACTCGATCGTACTCCACGTAGTTATGCTTTTATGCTGGCGGGTTATTCGACAGCCATGATCGTCTTCAATGCGATTACCTATATTGATCAATACAATATATTTGATATTGCTTTAGCTCGGGTCATAGAAATCTCGATTGGCGTAATTTCAAGTGCCGTGGTGTCTGCCACGATTCTTCCAATGCATATTGGCTCGGCAATTAAACAGCGGGTGATCAAAACCCTCAAAGATACAGAAAATCTGTTTGCTAATTTATTAACTACAGATTCGCAGCAAAACAATACTCAGCTTCTGGCTGCCATCACTCGTGACACCACCGATATTCATGCCTTGGCAGTACATTTGAGCTATGAAAAGGGCGAACTGCATGGTATGACCAAACCATTGCAAGAAATGCTTCATCAAATCTCAATGGTGGTGGCTAATCTAGTCGCTTTATCTGAGCGTATTAAGCAGCTTCAAGAACTTCGGTTTATCGAGACTCATGCAGAGAAATTGCAACAGCTTTCAGCTCATGTTGTTCAGTTTTTAGAACAAAAAGATCTAATTGTTGATGAAAATATTTTGCAGTTGCCTGATGAGTTTGAAAGCGATTTCGCAAGTTTGATGGAGTCGGCTTCTACACATCAACAAGTTTTGGTTGCAGCTATGAAAATGGATGTGCGCCATTTCATTAGCAATGTGTTAGCCGTTAAAGTTTTGTGGCAGCGAATTCAGCAAGGTAATAAAGAAATTCCTGACAACATTACTCCAATGACAACCAATTATCCAAGTTTACACCGTGACCATGGTGTGGCGATACGCGGTGGTATTAGTGCAGTCCTTATTACTTTTATTGTGACTGGTGTTTGGATTGTGTCGGGGTGGAAAGCTGGATTTATGATGGCACAAATGGGTGCAGTAACGGCTTGTATTTTAACGGCCTTAGATAACCCTGTGCCAGTTTTGCGTATTTTTATCTGGGGCAGTATTGCTTCAGCAGTTTTAGTCTTCGTTTATGCATTTGGTATTTTCCCGCATGTCACCACATTTTGGGAACTTGGACTGGTTTTGTTGCCAATGTTCTTATTCGCAGTGTCGATGATGGCCAACCAAATGCTGATGCCGGTAGGTATGGTATTGGGCATTAACACCATGATGGGACTAAACTTGCACAATGCTTATAGCATGGATGCGGTGTCTTATCTTGATAGTTCATTCGCCATGATCTTAGGTGTTTTAGTGTCTTTGATTGTCATTGACGTTGTTCGTGCCATGTCACCAGACACGAGTGCAAGCCGTATTTTAGCGTTGCATTATCGTGCTATGCGACAAGCGATTTATCTACCGTATGGTCTAGATTTTAAAGTTCATCTACGCAGTATGCTGGATCGAATTGGGATTCTAAACAGCAAAATGGTGCAGTCCAACGAGATTAAAACCTCAATTCAACAAGCATTGATTGAGTCGAGTAGTATTATCGATTTAAGCCGACTGCAAGAGTTAGCTAATCAGTTCCCTCAAACATCCGAACTCACTCAGCATATTGGTGATTTGCAACAAAATCTGGATGAGCTGTTTAGAGCGAAAGAAAATGACAGAAACGATACAACAGCTTTAGTAGAGAAAATCTACCGAGCGTTATTTGAATTAAAACAGCTTGCTTCAAATGTTGAAGATATGACTATGCGACAAAGATTACTCATTTCACTGAACAATATTGCTTATAGCATGTGTCATGTTTCATCAGATCAAATGAGTGAAAACAGCACACTGAGAGGAGCCCCAGCAAATGGGTGAGTTTAATGTTTATGGTATTTATGTGCCTTCTTTGCTCGTTCAAGCACTCTTGGCATATATCTGTTTCCGAGGGTTAAGCCCTTTGACAAACAAGTTGATTGCAAAAGGCTGGATTGCTTTACCTAGTATTTTCAATTTGTGTTTTTACCTGTTACTGCTTTTGGTAATACATCAAATTTTTGTTGGGATCGGTGCGTAGAGATGTTTGCGAAATTAAAGATTGAGTTAGGTGAGTGAAATGAATCAGGTGGATTTGAAAAAAGTCATCCGTCCAGTAATTTTGATTGTCGCATTAATGGTGGCGGTCTATACCATTGTGCATTTATGGAATTACTATAATGCGGCGCCGTGGACACGCGATGGTCGTGTTCGTGGTGATGTTATTCAAGTATCTTCGGATGTCGCAGGGCTTGTTACAGAAGTATTGGTTCAAGATAACCAGACTGTGAAAAAAGGTCAGGTGCTCTTTAAAATCGATGTTTCCCGCCGAGCTTTAGATGTAGAACAGGCAAAATCTGATTTAGCAAAAGCAAAAGCAGCCTTTGCCCAAGCGCAAGCTGGTTTAGCACAAGCAAAAGCGAACCTAATTAAATCTGATACGAATATTAAATTAGCCGAGAAAAACGCAAGCCGCTATTCAAATCTTATGGATGGCGCCATTTCTAAACAAGAACAAGATCAAGTTTTCGCAACACGTGATCAATCCCATGCTGAACATGAGCAACTCCAAGCTGCCATTCAGCAAGCAGAAGCAACTGTTAAACAACAACAGGCTCTCATTGAGGCGGCTACGAGTAATTTGCATTTGGCCGAGCTTAATATGCATCGTGCTGCGGTGATTGCCCCAGCTGATGGTACTTTATCTAACTTTGATATGCGCCCAGGTAACTATGTTCAAGTCGGACAGGCTGTTGCAGCACTACTTGACCGTAAACAACTCTATGTGGTGGGTTATTTTGAAGAGACGAAATTAAACCGTATTCATGTAGGTGATCAGGCCAGTGTGCAGTTAATGGGTGATAGCCAGAAAATTAAAGGCCATGTACAAGGTATTGCATCGGGTATTGAAGATCGTGAACGCTCAAGCAGCTCTAAACTTCTTGCTAATGTAAATCCAACGTTTAGCTGGGTTCGTTTAGCGCAGCGTGTGCCTGTGAAAATCGTATTAGATGAAACACCGAAAAACCAGCTTGCTTTCGTCTCCGGACGTACGGCAACTGTACATATTGTCGAGAAATAAAAAGAGAAATAGAAAAGGAAGGCTTTAGCCTTCCTTTTTTTATTTTTACGGTGTTAAACCGACCGGATTTCGATACCAACTCTGGATGAGCAATGCTGCTGCAAAACTATCTGCCGAGAGTTTTTTGGCTCGACCTTGCTCTTGGTAGAAGCCTAGTTCTTCTCGTGCTTCACGTGTAGTTAAGCGCTCATCTACCATCAACGTTTCTATGTTGGTTTGATGGCGTAAACGTCTTGCAAATTTGCGGGCACGTGTAGAGAGCTCTGACTCGCTATCATCCATATTTAAAGGCAAACCCACCAAAAATAAATCAGGTTGCCATTCTTTCACGATTTTTAATAGCTGATCCCAGTTTGGAATACCATCTTTCATCACAAAAAGAGGGAGGGGATTGGCACTTTCAATTGAAGACTGGCCAATCGCCATTCCCATTTTTTGAGTACCAAAGTCAAAAGCCATAATCGATTTTGATGGTGTCTCGCTCATTAAGCGTGTCCGATTTCAGAAGCTAACCACGCACGATCTACACCGATTTTTTTATAAGCTGCATCCCAACGGTCGTCGTAAGGCAGGTTAAAAATTAGGTCCATATCGGCATCACAAATCAGCCAGTCACCACGCGTAATCTCATCTTCTAACTGATTTTTGCTCCAGCTCGCATAGCCTAAAGCAATCTGATATCGACCGACGCCTTCATTATGGGCAATCGCATCCAGAATATCTTTACTGGTGGTAATACAAACATTTTCACCTACAGCAATAGATGAATGCCATGTTGGTTGTCCAGTATGAAGAACAAATCCAGCTTCGGGACGTAATGGGCCACCTTGTAAAACCGCATGTGGGTTTACATTGTCTGCTTCAATGTCGAGATCATTGAGTAATTCTTTAATTTGGATACCGGAAGGACGATTAATAATAATGCCTTGAGCACCTTCTTCATCATGACGGGCAAGATAAATTACAGTGTTTGCAAAAAAGTCATCTGCCATTTCTGGCGGGGCAATCAGACAACGGTGAGTCAGATATTGTTTGGTCACCTAAGCGGTTCTCCCTCAAAAAATGTCATTAGAGGGCCTCTCGACCCTTTTATCTATATAGGTTCTTTTTATCAACATACAAGAGTTAATCGGATTTCGCCAATCTTTTTCACTCATTTTCTTTATTAATTTGAAGAAGCCTGAAATTTAAGTTGGCGTAATTGTTTGGCGTGTTGCAAGGTTGTTTCATTAATTTCAACACCGCCTGACATACGTGCTAACTCGAAAATGATTTGATTTTCGTCTAGTTCCACAATTGTACTGCTGGCTGGGTCAGTTTGTTGTTTCTTCACTAATAAATGCTGATCAGACTGTGCTGCAACTTGTGCTTGGTGCGTAATACATAAGAGCTGAACATGTTGGGCTAAATCGGCAAGTAAACGTCCCACAACTTCTGCGGTTCCACCACTAATCCCGACATCAATTTCATCAAACACCAACACTTCTGCTTCGGTTTTTTCAGCATTCATGACTTGCATAACTAATGCAATACGTGAAAGTTCTCCACCTGAAGCGACGCGTGCTAGTGGTTGTGGTGGAATACCTTTGTTGGCCGTAAATAGAAGCTGAATAAAACTTAAGCCTTCAGCAGTAGGTTGCTCTAATGGCTCAAACTTAAACTCGAAGTGTGCCTCCGGTAGTGCTAAAGGTTTAACCTGTTCAGTTAATTGTTTAGCAAGTGGAGCAGCAGCTTCACGACGAATATGGTCTAAATGCTGAGCTTTCTCTAAGAACTCTTCATGCGACTTTTCAACTTGTTCTGCCAATGTTTCTGGGTCTTCAAGCTGATGTAGTTGCTCAAGCTCACTCTGCCAAGCTTCATATTCTTCTTTAAGTGTTTCCGGTTGAGTGCGGTATTTACGAGCCAAACGATGGAAAACTTCCAGTTTAGAGTTAAGTTCTTCCATTCGTTCAGGGTCAAAGCTTTGACGATCAATAAATTGACGCAAGTTTGCTGTTGCATCATCTATTTCACTTTGAGCATTGAGTAAAGAATTATAAATCTCAGAAAGTTGTTCGCTACGCCCCGCGTGAGACTCTAGACGGCGAATAATCGAAGACATTTCTTGAGTAATATTCTGCTCAGCTTCATCAAGCACATTTAGGCTATAGCTACAATCTTGCATGATATGTTCATGATGACTTAGTCGATCGAACTCTTGCTCAATTTCTTTATAGTCGGTTTGAATGACCTCTTCGAGTTCTTCAATTTGATGTTCTAAAGTACCAATGCGTTGTAGACGAGTTGCTTGTGCATCTAGAGCTGCTTGGTGCAAACGAATGGTACGTTGCCATGTGCTATAGGCTTCACGTACATCATTCGCTTCAGCATAAAAATTGTTATAACGGTCTAGCCAATGCTTTGGATAAGGCGGTTCAAGAAGTTGTTGCTGACTATGTTGACTATAGAGTTGAACCAGTAAACGTCCTAACTCTTTAAGTTCAGATAGGCTACTTGGACGTCCATTGACCCAAGCTTTACTGCGTCCAGTTGCAAAAATAACACGACGTAAATGAATTTCCCCAGAATCATCATCTAGCTCGTGGTCTTGGAGCCATTTTGCTTCAGGACTATTATTTTGATAGGTAAAAACAGCGGTAATATCTGCTTTGTCCGAACCATAGCGGACATAATTTGTATCTGTACGTTCCCCTAGGCAGGCAGAAAGTGCATCCAGTAATAATGATTTTCCGGCACCTGTTTCGCCTGTTAGAACATTAAATCCTTGTTCTATATCAATAGCCAAATGATCAGCTAATGCAAAATTAATTAAAGTTAAATGTGTGAGCATAAACGCATCCAACGCGCCAAATTATGGGTTAAAGATAGAGAAGTTTTGAATTTGCTACAAGTGATCTATTATTCTAACTGAAATTATAGAACAGCAAGATTGCGGATATTTACAATGAAAAAAACATTAAGCTTACCGAAACCACCAATAGGAATGAGGAACCGCCATAAAAAAAACAACCCTGCGGAAATGAATAAAATTTTAAATCAGCATTTTAATGCATTTAAACAAGCCGCAGCACAAGGGAATTATGCCAAAGCTTATCAACATGTTAAACAAGCTGTTAGCTTAGTTCCTAAGCATCCAGGTGCCTTGTCCGATTTAGCTTATACCGAATTACGCTTAGGCCGTTATAACGACGCTTATCAACATTATTTACAAGCGATTCAGGCTAGTGGAGCTAACGTAAATACAAACTTATATGATGGTCTTACAGAAGTTTGCCACCATTTAAATAAAAAAGAAGAAACGATTAAATTTGGGCGCTTGGCAATTGCAACTAAAAAAGAATTAACGAAGAGTGAACCTATCTTATCGATTCCGGATCATGCACCACCTGAGTTTAGTGCAAATCCTCAAGAGAATATTATTGCTTTTTCATTATTTGGAGCAAATCCCCGTTATTGTGAAACCTCTATTTTAAATACTCAGCTTGCCAAACAGATTTATCCAGAATGGACATGTCGATTTTATGTCGATGAAAGTGTGCCAGTACTTGTACAACAACGCTTAAAAGAGAAGGGCGCACAAGTCATCCAAGTTACAGATTCTCAGAAACAATTATCTGGCCTGTTTTGGCGCTTTTTGGTGATGGATGACCCGACAATTAAGCGTTTTTTGATACGTGATGCCGACTCTATTGTGTCGCATCGTGAAAAAGCGGCTGTAGATGCATGGCTCAAAAGTGATAAGTGGTTTCACTTAATGCGAGATAATTATTCTCATACTGAGTTAGTTTTGGCTGGAATGTGGGGCGGATGTACGGGGATTTTTCATAATATTGAAGCACATATCAGAGATTATGTTGCCACCGGACGTTATCTGGATAACCGGGTGATGGATCAGCATTATTTGCGTTACTGTATTTGGCCGACCTTAAAACAAAGTGTGCTGATACACGACAGTCAGCAATTTGATCCGGAGGCTATCGATTTTCCAGCTTATGATCTGGCGTTAATGCAAAACGACAGTGAAAGTTTTCATGTAGGGATGAATGACGGTTCACCAGTAATTGCTACAGCAGTTGCTCATCCAACCGCGCAAAAAGTGTGTTGGATACTCCTAGATGAAAATCAGGTCGAAGTTTGCAGATACGATGCAATTGTGTCGAATAGTCGAAATATTGAGATTAACTTACCTCATGCTTTTGCCAAAAAAATTCAGGCAGAGCAGTGGAAATTACAAGTCTATCCGTATGAAAACTGATTGATTAGTTATTTAGGCACAATTAAACTACATTCATCATAATTTATATAAATACGGCATTATCTGGAGAGTGTGCATGAGTTCAACCCAATTTGATCATGTAACGGTCATCAAAAAATCAAACGTTTATTTTGGCGGAGCTTGTATTAGCCATACCGTGCAATTTGAAGATGGAACTAAAAAAACATTAGGTGTTATTTTGCCGACTGAGCAGGCTTTAACTTTTGAGACGCATGTTCCTGAGCGTATGGAAATTATTTCAGGCGAATGTCGCGTAACGATTGCGGATAGCACTGAAAGTGAGTTGTTCCGTGCAGGCCAATCATTTTATGTGCCTGGTAATAGTCTTTTTAAAATCGAAACTGATGAAGTCCTCGATTATGTGTGCCATTTAGAAGGCTAAGAAATTCCTATTCAAATCGGGTACACTATGCCCAAAGAAATCCTGTGAAGTTGGCTTTGCAGGATTTTTATTTTTTTGCTCAAACGTTGTTAGAGGTCATGCATGGCAAAACCGGAATATTATTATGGCGTTCATTCAGTGGAGTCATTGTTAGAACTTGAGCCGGAACGTGTGCTAACCCTGTTTACTTTAAAAGGACGGGATGACCAGCGTTTGCAAAAGATTTTGCAATTGGCAGAGCCTTTTGGAATCAGTGTACAAAAAGCAAGCCGTGATAGTCTCGAAAAGCTTGCAGGTCTACCATTTCATCAAGGTGTAGTTGCAGCAGTACGTCCGCATCCGACTTTAAATGAAAAAGATCTAGATCAGATTTTAGCTGAAACCCCAGATGCATTGTTATTGGCATTAGATCAGGTGACAGACCCGCATAACTTAGGGGCCTGCATTCGTACAGCCGCTGCAATGGGCGTGCAAGCAGTGATTGTGCCTCGTGATCGTTCGGCAAGCTTAACTCCCACAGCGCGTAAAGTTGCAGCGGGTGGAGCCGAAAAAGTTAAATTCATTCAAGTCACAAACTTGGCTCGTACATTAGCCCATTTGAAAGAGACGACTCATACGCGTGTGATTGGTACTATGCTTGATGAAAGTGCAATGCCAATTCAAAAATGTGACTTCTCCGGCCCAGTTGTGATTGTTATGGGAGCCGAAGATACAGGTTTGCGCCCAATTACACAGGCACAGTGTGACCATAAAGTTTATATTCCGATGTCTGGAAATTTACAAAGCCTCAATGTGAGCGTGGCAACGGGTATGGCACTTTATGAGGCTTGTCGTCAGCGTTCTGAGGTATAATCTAGCTGCCTTTCTAGTTTCTAAGCAGTCTTGATATGTCTCCCCGTAAGCAAGGTTATTTTTTTGTATTGGTGACCATGTGCATTTGGGGCGGGTTTACACTTTTTGCCCGTTTAAATGCACAGTGGCACATCAGTGCCTGGGACATTGCTGCACTGCGCTTTGCTATTGCTTTCCTAATTTTGATGCCTATTCTGATCTATAAGAAAGATCTCGCTTTTTTATGGAGTAAGCACGCCGTTATTTTGGCGCTCATTGGCGGGGTCATTTATTGTCTTACCGTCTATACAGCGTTTCTCTATGCGCCTGCTGCGCACGCTGCAATTTTTTTAAATAGTTGTATTCCTATTTGTACTGCAATTGCGGCATACATTTTATTTAGGCAACCATTTGATAAACATACATGGATTAGTCTAGCCATTATGATCACTGCCTTGGCTCTCATGAGTGTTTTGATGTTGCAAGGTAATGCTTCTGCTTTTGGCGTGGGGGATTTACTTCTTTTTATTAGTGCGATTTGGTGGGGCATTTTCACTGTATTACTTAAACAGTGGAAACTTTCCGCATGGCACTCTATGGCAAGTGTAGCGATTTGGTCTGCAATTATTTACTTACCCATCTATGCTTTATTCTTACCTAAACATTTCATGGAAGTCAGTCCTGTTCATCTAGCGATACAAGGCATTTTCCACGGTGTATTTGTCGTGATTATTGCGACATTAACCTATGTCGCAGCTATCCAAAGACTTGGTGCTTTCAAAACGGGAAGTATTGTTACTTTAGCGCCGTTTATTGCTGCCATTTTAGCTGTACCTTTACTTGGCGAGTCATTAAGCCCATCGATTGTTGTGGGCTTGGTCGGAATGGGAATTGGTGCCTTACAACCTTGGCGCTGGTTTCGACAAGATAGCTTGGCGCAAAAGATTCAGCAGCAAAATAAGCAAGATTAGTTTGTACGTTTCAAATAGCTTTGATGTAAAGGCTCTAATTGCTGATATAAATGCTCGAGTAGTCCGTCATTAAACACAATGTCATTGGCAAGTTCACGTTTGCGCTCGCGTGGCATTTGTGCGGCAATAATTTTCTGAATTTGTTCTTGGTTTTGCCCATCGCGCTGGCTTGCACGCTGAATTTGAGTTTGTTCACTCGCATCAACTAATAAGGTGTGGTTAACCAACTCATGCTGGTTGGTTTCAAAAAGTAGTGGTGAAACTAAAATCACATACGGGCTTTTAGGGTTTTGTAGCTGTTGAATAATAGATTGGCGAATGGCTGGATGTGTGATTTTCTCAAGGGTCTGTCTTGCTTCAGGGTTTTGAAAAATATATTCACGTAGGGCTCGGCGGTCTAGATTGCCGTCGGATTGAAGCACCCAATCTCCAAAAGTTTGTTGAATTTGTTGAAGGGCAGGTTGGCCTTTTTCAACCACTTCGCGAGCAACAATATCGGCATCGACGACTTGGATTCCTTGGGACTCAAACCATTGTGTTGCTGCAGATTTTCCACTGCCAATTCCACCTGTGATTCCCAGAATAAAAGCCATCTTAACCTCCCAAATAAATTTTCATAATGTGGTCACCCCATAAAAAGGCAACCCAACCCGCAATAGCAATATAGGGCCCAAAAGCAAAGGGCTGATTGTCATTACGTAACTTTAATAAAATGATGCCAATAATTGCACCTAGTAAAGATGACAATAGCACAATTAATGGCAGCATCAATGGCCCCATCCATGCGCCTAAGGCAGCAAGCAATTTAAAGTCGCCGTAGCCCATACCTTCTTTGCCTGTAATCACTTTAAATAAGTAATAAACAACCCAAAGGCATAAAAAACCGATTAAATATCCCCAAATAGCTGAGTTAGGCGAGGTATAAATATTAAAGGTGTTAATGCCTAAGCCGAGTGCAGCCAAAGGCAAGGTAAAACGGTCGGGGAGCAGTTGAGTATCAAAGTCTATAAAGGTGAGGGCAATCAGGACCCAAGTCAGGACTAATCCCCAAAGCATTTGTAGGGTTGGGCCAAACACCATGACGACTACCAATGAACATAGCATGGTGAGTAGTTCAACCGCTGGATAACGAATACTAATAGGATGCTGGCAATGACCACATTTTCCTCTTAACATCAGCCAGCTTATGACAGGAATATTTTGATACCAACGGATAGGTTGATGGCACTCTGGACATGATGAAGCAGGTTTACTTAATGTTAGTTTTTCATGCTCAATGATGGGTTGCTCAGGATTAAGCAACATTTGACATTCTTGCTGCCAATCTTGTTCCATCATTTTTGGGGTGCGATAAATCACCACATTCAGGAAGCTACCAATACATAGGCTCACGAGTGCAACTGCAATATAGAGTGCAGATAAGTTTTGAATAAAATACGCAATGATGTCTTGCATTATACAACTGAACCCATTTGGAAAATTGGAAGATACATAGCAATCACTAGACCGCCCACGAGCACCCCTAAAATTGCCATGATTAAAGGTTCCATCATAGAAGTTAAACCATCAACGGCATTATCCACTTCATTTTCATAGTAAGTGGCTACTTTATCGAGCATGCTATCTAGTGCACCAGATTCTTCACCAATTGCGACCATTTGTATAGCCATCGATGGAAAACGATTTGAAACACGCATTGCAAATTGAAGTTGCTGGCCTGTGGCGACATCTTCACGAATTTTCATGACGGCTTGTTCATAAATAACATTGTTGGTAGCACCGGCAGTTGATTCAAGCGCATCAATGAGCGGAACACCTGCGGCAAACGTGGTGGCTAAAGTACGGCTATAGCGGGCAATAATCGCTTTATAAACCAGATCACCAAAGATAGGCAGTTTCAGGGTGAGTTTGTCTAAGCCATCACGAAACTTTTTACTACGCTTTTTAGCCTCGAGAAATGCTGCAATAATTGCCCCAATCGCAATAATCATAATGAACCAGTATTCCTGCATCCATTTCGACATATTCACGACCATTTGGGTGAATGCAGGTAAATCTGCGCCAAAAGAAGAAAACAGGTCTTGAAACACTGGCACGACTTTAACCATCAAAATAATAGTAACAATCACAGCAACTACAATAACCGTTGCTGGATATTTCATAGCTTTTTTGATTTTCTGCTTAAGCAATTCACTTTTTTCTTTGTAAATCGCTACGCGGTCCAACATGGTTTCAAGTGCACCAGATTGTTCACCAGACTCTACAAGAGAACAAAACAAGTTATCGAAGTGTTGAGGATACTTTCTTAAAGCTGAAGCAAAGGTACTACCACCTTCAACTTCTCCTTTAATACCGAGTACTACCTCGCGCATAGCTGGGTTTTCTAGTCCTTCCGCTACAATTTCAAAGCCTTGTACCAGTGGAACCCCTGCTTTCATCATCGTTGCAAGTTGACGGGTGAAAATCGTGATATCGAGTGTCGATACTTTCTTCTTGAATAAACCTTCAAGAATATTTTTACGCTTTTCTCGAATATTACGGACAGTTACCCCTTGTTTGCGTAGGGTGACTTTGGCTAAGGCCATATTCTTAGCCGGAAGTTCTCCCTTAATTTTTACGCCCTTACGGTCAACCCCTTCATAAGCAAAAGTCGGCATCATTTGTGCCTTTTTGACAGTCATGAATTATCCTTATTTTTAAATTGTCTTTTATTCACTGGTCACGCGGTTGACTTCTTGTAAAGAAGTAACACCTTGCATGACTTTCTTTAATCCTGAACGACGCAGATTATTAAACCCCAGTTTTTCAGAAGCAGCAGCGATTTCTAAAGCATTGCCATCTTCCATAATAATCTTGGAAATTTCAGGTGTAACTTTCATTACCTCGTAAATACCTACTCGACCTTTATAGCCTTCACGACACTCAGTACAACCGACAGGCTGGAAAACTTGAAAATCGGGATGAGTCAGATCTTGTTCGGTAAAGCCCATTTCTAATAGGCTCTGTTTAGGAATGTCAGCAGGTATTTTACACTGTGGGCATAGCCGACGTGCTAAACGCTGTGCAATAACCAAGTTGACTGATGTTGCGATATTAAAGGATGGAACACCCATATTGCGTAGGCGAGTCAGGGTTTCTGGAGCACTATTGGTATGCAGTGTCGACATGACCATGTGACCAGTTTGTGCAGCCTTAATCGCAATTTCAGCCGTTTCTAAATCACGAATCTCACCGACCATAATAATGTCCGGATCTTGACGTAAAAATGATTTAAGTGCAGCAGAAAAAGTCAGACCTACTTTCGGGTTGACGTTAACCTGATTAATTCCTTCAAGGTTAATTTCAACTGGATCTTCGGCGGTGGAAATATTCGAACTTTCAGTATTTAAAATATTTAAGCCCGTATATAAAGATACCGTTTTACCGGAACCTGTAGGACCTGTAATTAAAAGCATGCCTTGTGGTTTATCCAGTGCTTCTAAAAAAAGAGCTTTCTGATCTTCTTCATATCCTAAAGCATCAATTCCGAGCATCGCGCTAGATGGATCGAGAATACGCAGAACCAGTTTTTCACCAAACAAGGTTGGAAGTGAGTTCACACGAAAATCGATTGCTTTAGTTTTTGAGAGCTTAAGTTTGATACGACCATCTTGAGGCACCCGTTTTTCGGAAATATCCATTTGGGACATGACTTTCAAACGTGAAGCTAAACGGTTAGCCAACTGTAAAGGCGGATTTGCAATCTGCCGTAATACACCATCGACTCGGTAACGAACCCGATATGATTTCTCATAGGGTTCAAAATGTAAGTCTGAAGCTCCCATACGAATCGCATCTATGAGTAATTTATTAATATATTTAACAATAGGTGCTTCATCGCCTTGAGGGGTTTCTTCCTCCTCTTCTTGTGAAGATGGAGCTTCAAGGTCTACATCAAGATCAAACTCTTCATCACTAAACTCGAAACTGCTTTCTTCGGTAAATTGCTGCGTCAGAATTTTCTCAAGCTTGTGGTGCTCGACAATAACTGGCTCAACCATCAGCTTGCTATTGAAGCGAATCGCATCGATTGCCTCAATATTACTCGGATTGCTGGTCGCGACATATAAAATCTGTCCTCTTTGTATAAGAGGCAAGACCCGATGTTTTAAAATCAGTTTCTGGTCAACCAAATTTTTAGGAATTTGGCTGGTATCGTAAACATCCAGATCAAAATATGGTTCAGCAAATTCAATAGAAATAGTTTCAGCTAATAAAGAGGGGGAGAGATGAACCTCTTCAATCAGGTACGCAACCGTATCCCGTTTGGCTCTTTTTGCTGCATCTAACGCTGTTTGCATGGTCGCTGCCGACACATGTTTTTCTTCGACTAATCGTCGAAAAAACCCCGAAAATTTTGGAGATGTATGTATGACTGACATCTGCCTACCTATGCTCATATGTTTATAATTGGTATATAAAAAATTATACTTTTGTTATCTAAAATTACTACCTGAGAAAATGATGCTCTGGTCTTGGTCCATTCGCCAAAGCTTGAACTAGTCGAAGTTTTTATTCATTAATTTTTGAAAGTTGATTCTTTAGATTCAATAAACTTTTATAACTGTTTTCAATGAGTAGAAAAGATATGGGTAAAGCCGTTAAAGAAAAGTATCTGAAATTTGTATAAATGCGTGTAGAATGTGCTGCATTTTTGATGAAAGGTGAGCCGTATGTCGGGTTCGACGATTACGCCTTGGGTAGTTGGCAACTGGAAAATGAACCCAATGCGTGCCAATGCCAAACAACTTATAGAAGAATTTAAACAACTATTGCAACAAGACCAAATTGCAGATGAAAACTGCCATGTAGGGATTGCTCCGGTTTCTATTGCACTTGCAATGGTACAAACACAATTGCAAGATGCTGCAAGAACAGTATATACAGTTGCACAAGACGTATCACGTGTAGCAGGTACTGGCGCTTATACTGGCGAAGTCAGTGCAGAATTATTAAAAGATAGCCAAATTAACTTTGTATTGGTGGGTCATTCTGAACGCCGTGATATTTTTGGTGACAACGTTGAAATCTTGAAGGCGAAACTCCAAAATGCTTTAAATGCAGGCTTGACTGCCATTTATTGTGTTGGTGAAAGCCTCGAACAACGTGAACAAGGTTTGGCAGAGCAAGTTGTATTGCAACAAATTTGTGATATTGCTCCTGTAGTTACTGCTGAGCAGTGGCAAAAGCAAATTGTGATTGCCTATGAACCAATCTGGGCAATTGGAACAGGTAAAACTGCTTCTCCACAAGATGCACAAGCAATGCATGCTAAGATTCGTGAAGGTTTAAGTCAGATTACCTCAGCGGGTTCAGACATTGCGATTTTATATGGCGGTAGTGTAAAAGCTGAAAATGCAGTCGAATTGGCAGCATGTCCAGATATTAATGGTGCGTTGGTAGGTGGTGCTTCACTAAATGCAGCATCTTTTTATCAAATTGTACAAGCCTTTGCACAAAGTAAATAACGAGGATAGGGTATGCACTCTTTTGTACTGATCGTACATATTATTTTAGCGGTACTGATGATTGCCTTGATTCTAGTGCAACACGGTAAAGGTGCTGATGCTGGCGCTTCTTTCGGCGGTGGCGGAGCTGCAACTGTATTCGGTGCATCGGGTTCAGGTAACTTCCTTACCCGCCTTACTGCAGTTTTAACAGCCTTGTTCTTCGTGACGAGTTTAACTCTTGCTGTTTTTGCAAAAAAACAGACCACGGATGCATATAGCTTGAAAACTGTACAAACTACAGCACCTGTTCAAACGACATCGCCTGAAACTTCACCAAATGCACCAAAATCGAGTCAATAATTCGAAATAAGGCTTCCTTTTGCAGTTGGAAGGACTAGAATGCGTCCCACAAGCTGCGGTGGTGGTGGAATTGGTAGACACGCTACCTTGAGGTGGTAGTGCCTTCGGGCGTGGGGGTTCAAGTCCCCCCTTCCGCACCAACTTTGAACCAGAAAGTTGAGTGCAAGCAGTTTATTGATGCGGGATGGAGCAGTCTGGTAGCTCGTCGGGCTCATAACCCGAAGGTCGTTGGTTCAAATCCAGCTCCCG
>NZ_JAQNDD010000013.1:0-88224 GCF_028367635.1 Acinetobacter sp. P1(2023) | reverse complement strand
TTACCCATGTGAGAGTAAGTCATCGCCAGCTCATTATTCTAAACACCCCCACAATTAGTGGGGGTGTTTTTTTATGCGCGGAATTTGTATCCTCAATTCTTTATATGATTATAATGGAATAAATTCATATCAAGTCTAATAAGGATATAACATGTCTACCGATCAGCAATTCCCCACACCCAATAATTTAGGTATCGCAGTTTATTCAAATAATGCAGAAGCTATTGGTAATACGCCTTTAGTCCGCATTAACCGTTTGATTAAAACGAGCGCAACTGTATTAGCAAAAGTAGAGAGTCGTAATCCTGCCTTTTCTGTGAAATGCCGTATTGGAGCAGCATTAATTGCGGATGCAGAGAAACGTGGTGTATTAAAAGACGGTATGCATATTGTTGAACCAACCAGTGGTAATACAGGGATTGCATTGGCTTTTGTTGCTGCAGCGAAGGGTTATCCAATTACTTTGACTATGCCAGCCAGCATGAGTCTTGAGCGTAGAAAAGTATTAAAAGCTTTAGGCGCTAATTTAGTTTTAACTGAACCAGCGAAAGGGATGAAAGGTGCAGTTGATGAAGCTGTACGATTAGCAACTGAACAGCCAGATGTTTATTTCTTACCTCAACAATTCGAAAACCCAGCCAATCCACAAATTCATGTAGATACAACTGGCCCAGAAATCTGGCAAGCAACAGGTGGGCAAGTTGATATTTTAGTTGCTGGCGTAGGTACTGGCGGTACGATTACAGGTATTTCTCGTTATTTTGAACAAGTCCAAAATAAGCCACTATACTCCGTAGCTGTTGAGCCTGCTGAGTCTCCAATTATTACTCAAACCAAAAATGGAGAAAATATCACTCCTGCACCTCATAAAATTCAGGGGATTGGTGCAAACTTTATTCCAAAGAATCTTGATTTAAATCTGGTTGATGAAGTCTTACCAGTGAGTAGTGAAGAAGCAATTCAATGGGCAAGAAACTGTGCAACTCAAGAAGGTATTTTGGTAGGTATCTCAAGTGGAGCTGCCTTGGCTGCTGCTGCTAAAATTGCAGAGCGTCCTGAGAATGCTGGTAAAACAATAGTCGTTATTCTTCCTGATAGCGGGGAGCGTTATTTATCTTCTGTTTTATTTGAAGGTTTATTTGACGAATAAAATTAACTAAATAAAAAAGCCCATTAATAAATGGGCTTTTTTATTTGATCTCAATTTATAAGGCACTTTTTAAATTTTTCTGATGCCGCTTCACAGATCGAGCGTATTTTTTTGCTTTGTGACGTGTCCAGAAGCTTCGCTCATAACCAGATGGTCCTACATTATAATAAGCTGTTGCCTTGAACCAACTATCAGCTGACTGATAATAGTGGTTTAAGATATAAGCACCACATTGGATATTAGTAGTTTCATCATATAAATTCCCTGCACAAGTTTGTTGCCAATAGCTCGGAATAATTTGAGTTAAACCGACTGCACCAGTAGGAGAGCGAGCATTACTATTGTAACTAGACTCTTGTCTAATCACTGCTGCAAGTAAAAGGGGGGGTACATTATATTGGTCAGCACTTTGAATAATCATGGGAGATAAACGATTGGCTGTGCTCGGCGGGACAGAATAAGCTTTTTGTAAGCCTGATGAGAGTTTATTAGAGCGCCAAGAAAAAGAGCCACTATTAGGTCCTAAGCTGGTGCACCCCGTCATTATTGTCATCAACGCAATAATAAAAAATTTGAGACTAAGGCGCTGTAATTGTGATGGTTCAAAATGATCTTGAGCTAAAGATGAGGTAAACAAAATACAAAACCAATAATCAAATTTCAAATGAAATGATGGTATTCAGCTGTACTTATCAGATCAATACAAGTTCTGTTGCTCCGCGCATCTAAAAAGTAAGAATTTTGTATAATTGAAATGAAAAAACCCCGACATCCTGTCGAGGTTTCTTCGTATTCAGCTTTATGTAGTTAACTCCTGTCAACTACCGCTTCCTGCGTTCTTATTCTTCTTCAATGAGACATCCTGTCTCTCTATGTTTCATATAGTATGAAAAAATACTAAAGATGAATATCCGCAAATCGCCGCAAGTTTTGTACGTTTTAACTTACAGATCAACTTACTTAAATACAATGACGACAAGTTTCTGAGCTATAGGAGCACAAATCAATACACTTGGAAAAGCCAATATCCATGCAATAATCCAGGCGGAAATCCACAATGAAAGGAAATGATGATTTAGTCCCACTACTTTAAAAGTTGAAATGCCTGAAATTATAAAAGACATCATTCCAGATAAAATTAAGAGAAATAAAAGCCTCTGTGCTTTCATAGTCTTATCTTCCTTGATAAGCATTTAAGGTCAATGCAAAATTTTCTCCAAATTGTTGAGCAGTTTTAATATCTCCTTCATCAAACCTATCGGCATTACTGCCATGTTCAGCTTGAGCCATTAAGCCTGACCATGAACCGAGACGGTTAGCTGCTTTTGCATAAGCAACACCTTGAGGTTGTTCTGGCAGAATTGGGTTTCCAACCCAGAGCATACCGTGCTGCATACAAAAGGTAAAAATCGAAATTAACGTCGATTGTTTATCACCTGCAGGAAGAGAGGAAACAGTAAACCCAGCTGCTAATTTTCCTTTAAAACTCTGTTTTTTCCATAAAGGGCCTGTTGCATCCATGAGTTGTTTTAACTTAGAAGATACACCCCCTAAATAAGTGGGAGATCCCCAAATTAATCCGTCATATTGGATAAGAATTCCTGGGCGCTCGATAAGATCCACAGCATTGAGTAAATCTACTTTAATATTGTGATGGCTCAAGACGCCAATTTGAATTTGCTGAGCAATAAATTGGGTATGACCTTGGCGGCTATGGTAAATAATGGCAACAGTTTTCATGGGCAGTTTCCTCTTTTATTTAAATTTGAAATAGTTTTGCAGTGAGATATAAGCCACAGCCAAAAACACTATGGTTCATTAAACTTTTTAGACAGTTCAAAAAAGGATGGGGTGTTTTTGATGAAGCAAAGCCATTACCCATGGCAGGTTGCATAATAAAAAAAGGAATGAGAACGGTGACCAAGCCAAACAGTAGAGCTGAGTAAAACTGAGGATGAATAAGCCAATCTGAGCTGGCAATGAAAACAAAACTTAATGCGAAGATAATCCCAACACTGTAGTGTGCAATCCAGCCCAATAAATATTCACCTTTAATTTGAGGGCTTTGTGCAATAGTTTGATGGATGAGTTTCCCTTGAAATATCCAGCCGACCCAGCGTCCGAGAAAGGAAAAATTTAAGGTCGGAATTTTGAATATCTTTAATATTAACAGCCAGATATCCATGAAAATAGTTGCACCAATACCAAGAAATAAAGCTTGAAAGAATATTGTGGAGGTATTCATTTTTACACCTTGCATTTATACACCTAAAACGTGATAAATTTATTGTGCAAGTTCAAGTTCACTTGAAGTCAAGAGGTTGTTATGGATATTGGTGAAGTCGCTAAAAAAGCAAAAGTCACAACCGCTACCCTACGTTTTTATGAAGAGAAAGGCTTAATTAAATCGATAGGACGGCAAGGCTTACGTAGACAATATGGCAAACAAGTACTTGATCAATTGGCACTCATTGCTTTAGGTCGTGCTGCAGGATTTTCTTTAAATGAAATTGCCACAATGTTTGGGCAAGATGGTAAGCCAGAGCTTGATCGGCAAAAACTAAAAGATAAAGCTGAACAGTTAGAGCACATGGCAAAGCGACTGCATTTTATTAGTCAGGGATTACAACATGCTGCTGTATGTCCTGCCGAAAATCATATGGAATGCCCAACCTTTCAGAACTTTTTGAAAGCAGCAATTGCTGGAGAATATCAGCCAACGAAACTTTAATTTTTTTAATGAAGTTACTTAGTGGGTGTTTGTATTGAACATTTGGGATTGTCATATTTTCGCCATAAAGATTTCATCTTTTTGAAGTAAAAACTTCATATAAGCTTGATTAAATTTGCTTAATTTTTTACCAACTGTATAAAACTATGAGCAAAAAAACATTAGCGGCATTATTATGCTGCGCCAGTTTAGGATTGACGGCATGCAATGATGATAACGATCAAGAACAAACTACGCCTACTGAAAAAGTTACCGAACCAACCTTAATTTCTTTTGCCAAATTACCTGTAGAAACTTATTCTGCTGGCCCAGACTCTGGCGCATATGTAAAAGGTGCAAATGGAATTTATCCTCCATTTAAAGGTCAACCTGTACAGGGGTTTTCTGCTGCATTAAAAAATGAAGATGGCAGTTATATGGCAATGGCTGATAACGGTTTCGGAACTCAAGATAATTCAGCAGACTTTTTACTTCGTATTTATAAACTGAAGCCTGATTTCAAAACTAAAGCTAAAGGCACCGGTCAAGTGACTGTGCAAAGCTTTATCCAGCTGCGTGATCCGAACAAATTAATTCCGTTTAATATCGTGAATGGTAATACAGCTGATCGATTATTAACGGGCGCTGATTTTGATCCAGAATCTATGCAACGTTCTAATGATGGAACTTACTGGATTGGCGATGAATTTGGACCTTATTTACTTCATTTTTCAGCAGATGGCGTGTTATTAGATGCACCGATTGCTTTGCCAAATCCGTTAAACCCGACTCAAGAGCTACGTTCACCACAAAATCAGTTTAATAAAGCACAAATTAATTTGGTAGAACCTCTAGTTCAGCAAAGTGGTGGTTTTGAAGGAATGGCGATTTCGTCAGATGGACAGTATCTTTATCCTCTTATAGAAAAGCCAATTAAATCAATTCGGGAAACGGAAAGACAGTTGCTGATTTCGCAATTTGACCTGAAGAAAAAAGCGTATACAGGAAAATATTATTGGTTCCAGTTAGACAGCAAGGCAACTAATATTGGTGACTTCCAACTCTTTAATGATAAAGAAGGCATTATTATTGAGCGTGATGCGACTCAGAATAATTTAGGCGGATATAAAAAGTTAATTCGTATTAAACTGAATGAGTCAGGTCAGCTAGTAAACCGTGAAGATTTAGTCGATTTAATTAAAATCGCTAACCCGAATTTGTTGTATAGCACAGCTAGAGCAGGGGATATTGGTACGGGACAGGTTTTTGCTTTTCCATTTGAGACGATTGAAGATGTGATTATTGAAAATGGCACAACACTTACCGTTTTCAATGATAATAACTTCCCTGGGTCGACAGGGCGTAACGCAAAACTGGCTGATGATAATGAGATTATTCAGATTCGTTTGCCAAAAGCTTTGTTCTAAGCTTTACAAATAAAAAATTAAAAATGCGGCAGATTTTATTCTGCCGTATTTATTCCAATAATAAAATATTGAGTAAACTTTAATCAAATTAATTTCTATATTATTGTTTTCGCATGTTTTATAAACAGGGAAAATGAATGAAATTCATGTTAAAATGATCGGCTTTCATCTTTAGATGTCTCTCCTCCATCTGCTAGCCGAGATTCGCAAGCCATGTCTACTGCCTACACCATGCAGACTGCGCCAAAAGCGCTGTTTGATTACGACAAATATTGGGCGTCGTGTTTTGAACCCGCACCATTTTTGCCGATGTCACGAGAAGAAATGGACCAACTCGGCTGGGATGCATGTGACTTTATTTTGGTCTGTGGCGATGCTTATATTGATCATCCATCGTTTGTATCGGGTGTGATTGGACGTGTGCTTGAGGCACAAGGTTTCCGTGTCGGAATTATCGCGCAGCCAGACTGGACCAATGTTGAAAGCTTCCGCGTTTTAGGTAAGCCAACGATTGCTTGGGGTGTGACAGCAGGCAATATGGATTCGATGATTAACCGTTATACGGCAGATCGTAAAATCCGTTCTGATGATGCTTATTCTCCTAATAACGAACCGAACAAACGTCCTGACCGTGCAGCTACTGTTTATTGCCAACGTTGTCGTGAAGCTTTCCCTGATGTACCTGTATTATTAGGTGGTATTGAAGGTAGTTTACGTCGTATTGCGCACTACGATTATTGGTCAGATAAGGTTCGTCGTTCGATTTTGATGGACTCAAAAGCTGATTTGCTGATGTACGGTAATGGTGAGCGTGCCATTATTGATGTGATGCACCGTTTGGCCAAAGGTGAAAAAATCCACGAGATTACAGATGTTCGTGGCACGGCATTTATTATTAATAAACATAACAAAGCATCAAAAGCAAAGTTTGTTGAGGTTGCGAGTAATGATGTAGATACGGTTGGGCGTGTTGATCCAATTATTAACCCATATGTCATGACTGAAGATATTGATGGCTGTGAGGTTGAAAAAGAAAAGGGTAACTCTTTAGCTCAATATCAAAATTTCCAAAAAGAGATTGTTGCAAACCCGATTGTGCGTGAAGGCGACAAACTCGATGACGACACTCAAATTGTTCAATTAAAGCCAGCACCGTCAAAAGCGATTAAACACAAATTACCTCCACGAGAACTGGCGGTAATTCGTTTGCCTTCTTTTGAAGAAGTAGCGAATGATCAAGTGCTTTACGCGCATGCAAACCGTATTTTGCACCTTGAAACCAACCCGGGTAATGCCCGCGCACTCGTTCAACGTCATGGTGAGCGTGATGTCTGGATCAACCCACCTCCAATTCCTCTAACCACTGAGGAAATGGACTATGTGTTTGATTTACCTTATGCACGTTTACCACATCCTACTTACGGCGATGCTCGTTTCCCTGCATTTGATATGATCAAATTCTCGGTCAATATTATGCGTGGCTGTTTCGGTGGTTGTACATTCTGTTCAATTACAGAACATGAAGGGCGTATTATTCAAAACCGTTCGGAAGATTCGATCTTACGTGAGATTGAAAAAATCCGTGATACGGCACCAAACTTCACCGGTATTATTTCTGACTTAGGTGGTCCAACAGCAAACATGTACCGTTTGCATTGTAAGGATCCGGAAATTGAAAAGAACTGCCGTAAACCTTCTTGTGTATATCCGGGTGTTTGTCAAAACTTGCATACCGACCATGCACCTTTAGTACAGCTTTATCGTAAAGCACGTGCGATTAAAGGGGTGAAGAAGATTCTGATTGGTTCGGGTTTACGTTATGACCTTGCTGTATTGAACCCTGAATATGTCAAAGAGTTGGTACAACATCACGTTGGCGGTTATTTAAAAATTGCTCCAGAGCATACTGAACAAGGCCCGTTATCTAAGATGATGAAACCGGGTATTGGTACGTATGATCGTTTCAAACAAATGTTTGATCGTTTCAGTAAAGAAGCAGGAAAAGAGCAATATTTAATTCCTTACTTTATTGCTGCACATCCAGGTACTTCAGATTATGACATGATGCATCTTGCAATTTGGTTGAAAAAGAATGGCTTCCGTGCCGATCAGGTACAGACGTTCTATCCATCGCCAATGGCAACTGCAACAACCATGTATTATTCGGGCAAAAACCCGCTTGCTAAAGTCGCTCGTTATACTGAAAAAGTTGATATTGTAAAAGGTGAAAAACGCCGTCGTCTGCATAAAGCATTCTTACGCTACCATGATCCAAACAACTGGCCATTACTTCGTGAAGCCTTAAAAGAAATGGGTCGTGCCGATTTAATTGGTAATTCGAAGCAGCATTTAATTCCAACTTATCAGCCAAAAGGCACAGAAGGGGAATACAAATCTGCACGTAAGAAAAATTCGACTACTGCAGGTGATTCAGTTAAACGAAATAACCAGCAAACGAATAATCATTCAAATCAGAAGCGTCCACAAAAAGGTCAGCTACTTACTCAGCATACAGGCTTACCTCCTCGTGAAACAGGCGAGAAGAGACCATTTGGTGGTAAAAGTAAACCAAAATCAAAAACTCGTGGATAATGATAAAACAGGCTCTTAAACAGAGCCTGTTTTGTTTTTAATGTGACGATTTAAATCGTATAATGAGATTTTTGAAGATTTAAAGTACAAAAAACGTAAATAATAATGAGAAATACTAAAAATCTGACGAGCTGCACTTGATTGTTGAAGACTCTATGATTATAAATAATGTGAGGGTGGCTAAATTTAAGCCAAGCTTGAAAAACTACAAGTGAAATTACTAAGTGAACCTTTTAAAAACGGCTGTGTCGTTATCAATTACAACAAAGTGTGATCTAGCAAAATCATTATAAAAAACCTAAAGGATTGGACCCATGTACTATTTAATCACGATCTTATTATTATTTCTGGCTGTTGTGATGGCTGTGAAAAGCCTTTCACGAAGGCGTCAACATGATAGTGCTTTAAAGCGCCGTGCAGTTTTAACCAGTCATGAGCAAATGACCTTAACCCGGCTACAAACAGTTTTTCCTAAATTTACCGTGTTGGCACATGTATCTTTTGATGCTCTTTTAACTACAAAATATGCGCATACTCGCCGTAAATATCAAAATATGGCAGCTGATTTTGTTGTACTTGACCAAAATTATCAGGTAGTCGTAATCGTTGTTCTAGGGGAAAATGGTTTACGCCGAGCGCATCAACAATATGAACGTCGTCTATTACAATTAGCTGGTTATCGTGTGCTGCATTATAGCGGTGTGCCTGATTATGATGATTTAAGAAGAGATTTATTAAGTCCTGAATCAGAACTGGCAACTTTGCATGCAACGCCACAGTTAGAAAGAATGTCAAATGCTTTTGTGAAGTCTTAAAAATGAGTCACTATAGCAATTGATAGGAGAATTCATTAAAGAAGATCTTAATAATATGTCGACATTAAAGATTTTAAAACCACTCAAAAAATGAGCAATATCGCAAAAAATATTGCTCATTTTTATTTAGATTTATATGTATAAAACTATGGAAGTACCGCAACAACCGTCATTTCTACAAGCACATCTGGCGCATAGAGCTTTGATTCTACGCAAGTGCGTGCGGGTGGATGTCCTTCACTAATCCATGCATCCCAAACGGCATTCATTGCTGCATAGTCTTTTTCGATATCTTTTAGAAAAATCATGACAGAAAGAATATGGGTTTTATCAGTTCCTGCTTCTGCCAATAGACGATCAATATTGTCTAAAGTTTGTTGAGTTTGTCCTGTAACATCTGCGCTTGTATCGTCTGCGAGTTGTCCAGCTAAGTGGACCAAATTACCTGAAATCGCGACTTCGCAGTAGCGTGAAGTAACGTGTAAACGCTTTACCGTCATAAAAAATGCTCTAGAGTGACTTTATTAATAGTTTTGATTTTATGAAGAGTTACTAGCTCGGTGCAAGCAAGTAAAAAGGAATTTCAGTAGATTATTGTGATGAGGGGATAGTTAAGCCATGTATCAGAAGAGCCCTGCAATATTCGGATTTGGTCGTCACGCCAATCACAGGACGATATGCCGAAAGTAAAGGTTGCTTTGGCATGTTGCAAATACATGGGTAATGAATGTGCGTGGATTAGGTTACTCTAAAGTTTGGGTAAAAGGGAGCCTATTTTGTTCAAAAGTTGCTCTTTCGGGTAAAAATTAATCAATTACCAAAGGTTAAGCTGGAAGTCATCGGCTTGGGTCTGTAATTGATAAACCCCTATACCAATCAAGCGAAATTGGAAATGTTCAGGTATTTGCATTTCATTTAATAATAAAAATAAAACTTGGATTAAGTCCTGTAGCGACTGGATCGGTCTTTTAAAGCTTTTACTATGTTGTAATGTCTGAAAATTCTTAAGTTTAAGCTTTATATTTACGCCACGTGCATTGAGTTGTTTTTTCTCTAGAGTTTGCCAGACTTTTTCAGCTAATCCCTGCCAATAGGGCTGGCATTGAGCCAAAGTAAAATCACTATCGAAGGTGGTCTCTTTGGAGATTTGTTGGCGAGCTCTTTCAGCTTGAACAGGCCTATGATCAATGCCTTGTGCATATAAATAAAGCTGTTGTCCGTATTTGCCAAAATGATGAACTAAAACGGCTTCTTCAATTTTCTGTAAATCACCTAAAGTATGTAACTGAAGCTGTTGTAATTTTTCCTGAGTGACTTTACCCACCCCAGGAATCTTTTTTAGTGGGAGGTCTTGAATAAAAGTAGCAACTTGCGAAGGTTTAATTACACATAAACCATTCGGTTTGTTCCAGTCGGAAGCAATTTTTGCCAAAAATTTATTTGGTGCTACACCAGCCGATGCAGTAAGTCCTGTTAATCTAAAAATATCTTCCCGAATGTGCATAGCCACTTCAGTTGCACTTGCCATCTGTTTTAGGTTTTCAGTGACATCTAGATAGGCCTCATCTAAAGATAACGGTTCAATAAGCAGCGTATATTGCTGAAAGATCGAGTGAATTTGCGCGGAAACTGTACGGTATTTTTCAAAATTTGGCTCAATAATAACGACCTGAGGGCATAGTTTCCTTGCCTGAGTCATCGACATGGCTGAACGTAAACCAAATTCGCGGGCAGGATAGGATGCAGCAGCAATCACAGCTCGGGGATGATGAGATGAGATAACAACGGGTAGATGCCTTAATTCAGGGCGTTCCCGTAATTCGACCGATGCATAAAAGGCATCCATATCGATATGAATGATTTTGCGCATATTATTGTGCTTTCACGATGCCTTGCTGCTGTAAAAATTGGTGCCATTCTTTGACTGAACCCTCATAAACATTGAGGTCTACTGGCTTTGTCATGCCTTCAATTTTACCCTGATTACTATGCTGCCAAAAGAGCCATTTTCTTTTGTCTTTCAGCTCAGGTTTACCTTCGTAATCTCTAACCCAAAGCGGTGTATTGGGAAAATTACCTATTAGCACAATGTGGTAAAAGGTTTTAGAAATATAAAAAATAGGCTGTTTGCCATAATGCTGTTTTAAGCGGTCATGCATAATGCCTATTTCTTTAAGTAATTGTTCTTTTGTATGCGCATTAATACAGTTGCCGTCATATTCCAGATCAATGACGGGAGGAAGAGCATCGGTTTTATTTGGAACTGTTGCAATAAAATTTTCGGCTTGTGTTTTACCATCACGACATAGGCGATAAAAATGATAGGCCCCAACATGGAACCCATGTTCGCGTGCTTTTAACCAGTTTTCTTGAAATTTTGGATCTTTATAATCCCCGCCTTCGGTTGCTTTTAAATAGACGAATTGGAATTTTTCAGGTGATATCTTTTTCCAGTTAATGTCACCCTGATGGTGAGAAACGTCAAAGCCCTGAACTGGATAATCTTGTGCAACGGCTTTTTGTTGATAGAACAAACCAAAATAAGCTAAGACTCCCATAACACAAGCCAAGCCAATTCCAATTAAGGCATTGTGCCGTGCTGTGAAAAAGGGTTTAGCCAGTTTGGTCATGCAAAACTCATTAAAAATATGAAGTAAACATCATAGCGTGATTTATGAAAGAGAAACTACGCTAAAAATGCAACCGCTTAAACAGACGTATCCTTTGGAATTTGCCAGAAAATAAATGCAGTAATGACATTGATACAACCGAGACAAATGAGGGTGACATGAAACGCTGTTGTCACATGGTCTGCACCATAATAATGGGTAAAGATATTAATAAGGGTGCCTGCTAGTGCCACACCAATACTCATTGAAAGCATCATAATCATCGATAAGAAACTATTACCGCTACTCGCATCTTGTTGAGGCAAATCTTTCAAGGTCAATGTGTTCATGCCAACAAATTGCAGGGAATTTAATGTGCCAAATAAGAAGAAGTGTAAGGCTCTAAACCAAGTTGGAGTATCGACTGTCATGATGGCAAAAGAGGCAATACATAATCCAACGAGTGTTGTATTGATGAGTAAAAAACGTCGATAGCCAATTTTTTGAATAATAGGTCTGACAATTGGCTTTGAAAATAATGAACCTAGGACCAATGGAATCATCATTAAACCTGCAATAAAGGGTTCAAAACCAAAAGCGACTTGTAACATGAGTGGTAAAACAAAAGGTAAGGCATTACCACCAAAGCGTGCAAAGAAATTCCCTAAAATACCAATCGCGTAAATCTTGTTTCTAAAGAGTCGGCTACGAAATAATGCATTTTGATGAGTATGTGAATGATAGGCATACCAAAGTGTTGCGATTATGCCGACTACTAATAGCGAAATGCTGAACCATTTTGAATATTCTGGCGAGGCTAAATGTTCGATACCCAAAGACCAGCCAATCATGGCCACTACTAATAAAATGAAGCCGCCCAAATCAAAGTTTTTGACTGAGGGTTCTTTTACATTTGGCATGACTTTTAACGTCATTAATATACCTAAGATACCCATGGGAATATTGATGAGGAAAATCCAGTGCCAAGTTGCAACTTCAACTAACCAGCCACCTAAAGTTGGACCAGCCAAAGGCCCGAGTAAACCTGCAAGACTCATTAAGCTCATTGCGGCTAAAAACTGAGTGCGTGGAATAATCTTTAAAAGTGATAGTCGGCCAACAGGAAGTAGTAAGGCTCCGCCTACGCCTTGGATGACTCGGAAAAATAAGAGTTCATTGAGGCTCTGAGAAAGACCACAACCTAAAGAGGCTAAAGTAAAAATAACGATTGCCGATAAGAAAATATTTCTAACACCAAAGCGGTCTGCTAACCATCCACTTAAAGGAATGCAGGCGGCTACTGATAAAACATAGGCCACCACTACGCTGTGCATGCGCAAAGGATCCTCATTGAGATGATGAGCCATTGCAGGAATAGCGGTATTTACAATCGTTGTGTCCAAGGCCTGCATAAAAAAGCCAATAGAAACCAAAAGAACGAGTAAGCGATATTCGGGTTGCAAGGCTTGGTGAGTCGGCGTGGCATTCATAACATTTAAAAATTAGCGTTTTGATCTAGTGTAAAACAAATTGAATTTAAAAGAAGTAAGTCAATGTTGAATACCCCTTTACTAAATCTAAGCTCTTTTGGAAGCACCGGTGAAAATAGTTAAAACAAAAAAAGCGGCAGAACCGCTTTTTTATGGAAATAGATAGACTACTAGACAACAAATCTTTTCGGCATTTTTAAATTTTTAATGACGTTATAAATTTGATCGACGTCATCACATACAATTAATTTAGCTCGATGCTGAAGGGGAAGAAAACCTTCTTGAACTGCATGGTCTAGCTGGGCAATCAATGCATTATAAAAGCCATTTACGTTATACAAAATCATGGGTTTTTGATGTTGGTTAAGTTGGCCCCACGTGGCTATTTCCAATATTTCTTCGAACGTTCCTAAACCGCCGGGTAATGCAATAAATGCACTTGCACGCTCTGCCATCATGGCCTTACGTTCATGCATGGTTTCTACGACATGTAATTCAGTTAGTGCTGCATGTGCGACTTCATAATCAAGCATAAATTCAGGGATCACACCGACAGCCTCTCCGCCGTTTGCGAGAACGCTATCTGCGACTTGTCCCATTAAACCGATACTGGCACCGCCATAGACTAAACCAAAGCCTTGTTCAGCAATTCCGTGAGCAAGTTCAATTGCTTTTTCTCGATAGATTGGGTTATTTCCTGCACGTGAACCACAATATAATGCAATAAGAGGTTGTTTTGTTTTTACAGCTGTTATTGGTAAATCATTTACTGCCATTGTTAATACGCTATTCATTGCTTTATTTTCACCTTATCACGTTCATATTTCTTGTCTACACTAAGCAAAAGATATGACAACTTTATAAGCAGATTTATAAGAAAGATTCATGTTTTGTATGGGTTTGGTGAATGCTAGTTATGTACAAATAAAAATGATGAATTTATGTTAAATCTTGCCTATACTAAAAAATCGTTTAACAACATATGAACAAATATGGGTAGTGGTTGTAGTCGCTCCGTTTTAATTTCTTGTCCTAAAAAAACATTTTCCGCACTTTGTGTAGGCACGCCTGTTGTGTTGCCAAATAAAGATAAAATTCAAACGACACAGGAGCAGGATCAATGATCTTTGAATGGATGTCTGATCCCTCTGCTTGGGTGGGTTTAGCAACTTTAATCGTTCTTGAAATTGTATTGGGGATCGATAACCTCGTTTTTATCGCGATTTTGGCCGAAAAATTGCCGCCAGAGCAACGAGCTAAAGCACGTATAATTGGTTTAATACTTGCCTTGGGAATGCGCCTTGTACTCTTAGCCTCGATTGCTTGGGTCGTGACGCTGACTGAACCACTCTTCCATATTTTTGATCATCCTTTCTCTGGTCGTGATTTGATTTTGTTATTCGGTGGTGTGTTCTTACTCTTTAAGGGCACCATGGAATTGCATGAACGAATGGAAGGAAAACAGCTTCATAAAGAAGACAATCCTGTTCATGCTGCGTTCTGGATGGTCATTGTTCAGATTGTCGTGCTTGATGCGGTATTCTCATTAGACAGTGTGATTACAGCTGTAGGTATGGTGAAAGAGCTGTCGATCATGATGGTTGCGGTTGTGATTGCTGTCGGAATCATGTTGTGGGCATCTAAACCACTCATGGACTTTGTTAATAAACATCCAACAGTCGTTATTCTGTGTCTTGGCTTCTTGATGATGATCGGTTTTTCTTTGGTCGTGGAAGGTTTTGGTTTCCATATTCCGAAGGGCTACTTATATGCTGCAATTGGTTTCTCGGTTTTGGTAGAAATTATCAATCAAAGCATGCGCCGCAATCAGGAAAAGATGGTTACAACCACAGATTTACGTTATCGCACGGCTTCTGCAGTTTTACGTATGTTAGGCAGTAAAAATAGTGGTTCTAGTTCAGATGCCCAATCAGCTGATAAAGAAGACGTACTGGCTACACAAGCGTTTGCAGATGAAGTTTTTGACGAAGAAAACGGCGCTTATCACAGTGTGCTTGTACAAGGTGTACTTGGCTTATCAGAGCGCCCAGTAAAGTCTGTTATGACTCCACGTCCTGAATTAGAGTGGATTGACTTAGACGATGAACCTGAAGTTTTAAAAGAACGTTTAATGTCAATGACTCACTCTCGTTTGATCGTTGCACGTGGTGAGCTCGATAATATTGAAGGTATTGCGCTTACGCATAAAGTTTTAAATAACTTTATTGAAACAGGCGTGATTGATTTCCAAAAGCATTTACGTGAACCTGTGATTGTGCATGAAAATGCTCAAGTACTTATGGTTATGGAACAATTACGTCAAGCTCCTTTACAAATGGCCATCGTATTAAATGAATATGGTTCTATCGAAGGTATCGCAACGCCAATTGATATCTTAGAAGCAATTGCGGGTGAATTCCCGGATGAAGATGAATTAGATGCTGCTGCCGAAAGTTTGGCAGATGGTTCATTAATGCTTGAAGGTTCAACTGACATTCGTCACGTATCACTTTTATTAGGTCGTGATCTCGTTGATGAAAGCGAGCAGTATTCAACTTTATCGGGTTACTTGTTATTCCATTTAGGTCGTTTACCAGAAAATGGTGAAGCTGTTGAGGCGGACGGTTACCGCTTTGAAGTGATTACGATGGAAGGTCATAAAATCGAGAAAGTTCATATTGTTTCTATTGAGCAAGATGAACCAAAAGATTAAATAAAGTTTTAAGTCTAGAAACATCATAAAATAGCTCAACTTTGAGCTATTTTTTATTTGAGAAGCACCAAATGACCCAACAAAATTGTCCATGTGGAAAAGGCAGCTATATAGAATGCTGTGAGCCTTTACATTTAGGTGCAGCAAAAGCACTAACAGCAGAGCAGCTTATGCGTTCACGTTATAGCGCTTTTGCATTACAGCAAATCGATTATATTGTGCAAACCACTGCTTTAGGTCAGCAAACAGCTCTTGATAAAGAGGCAATTGCTGAGTGGAGTAAACAAAATCAGTGGTTGGGTTTAGAGGTGGTTAACGCCAATGAAAAATTAGATAAAACCCATGCACAGGTTGAGTTCAAGGCTCATTATCATGATAGACAAAAAGCCCAAATTCACCATGAGGTTTCACATTTTGTATTTCATCAACAACAATGGTTTTTCCTCGATCCAACGGTCGATATGCGTGTTACGATGAAGCAACCTTGTATATGCGGTTCTGGAAAAAAATTTAAGCAATGCTGTGCACAATACCTATAACTTTATCTTAAAATACGCCCACTGTTTGGCCTGAGGGAAAGGGCGATGTTACTCACCGTTATTTATATTATTGCGATTACTGCGGAAGCGATGACAGGCGCATTGTCTGCTGGGCGACGGAGTATGGACTGGTTCGGTGTCGTACTGATTGCCTGTGTAACTGCGTTAGGTGGTGGTTCGGTACGTGATGTATTGCTTGGTCACTATCCTTTAACTTGGGTAAAACATCCTGAATATTTGGTTCTGACCTGCTGTGCTGCATTTGTCACAATCATTATTGCTAAATGGATGCGTCATTTACATAACATCTTTTTGGTACTCGACGCTTTAGGCCTAATTGGGTTTACGATCATTGGTTGCCAGATTGCCCTACAAATGGGACATGGTTTTGTCGTGTCGGCAGTAGCAGGGGTGTTGACTGGAGTATCTGGCGGTATTTTACGTGATATTTTATGTAACGATGTCCCATTCGTTTTCCGCCGCGAACTCTATGCGAGTATCTCTTTTGTGGCAGTCATCTGTTACTGGGTTTGTCAGGACTTAGGATTCAGCCTAGAGTTAACCGTTATTTCAACCTTAATTTTCGGCTTTACTTTGCGTCTAATTGCGATTTATTTTGGTTTAGAAATGCCTAAATTTATTTATAAAGATGATGATGCAGAATCGGCTTCTTCAACCGACGAACATTAATCATGCAGAATTCGATGTGAGCATGCTATAACAATAAAATATATTGTCTTGCTCACTTATTTTTTCCAGTAGAGTTTTTCCTATGGATCTGGTTTCACGTATACAAAATCTTCCAATTGGCAAATTCCACTACACACTATTGTGGGTGGTTGGTTTAGGTTGGATGTTTGATGCGATGGACACAGGGATCATTGCTTTTATCATGACAACGCTTGTTAAGGACTGGGCATTAACACCAGCCGAAAGCGGTTGGATTGTGAGTATCGGTTTTGTAGGAATGGCTATTGGAGCTGTTTGTTCGGGAGCTTTAGCAGACCGCTTTGGCCGAAAGACAATATTTGCAGTGACCATGGCGATCTATAGTATAGCAACGGCCTTATGTGCATTTGCTCCAGATCTAAAGTGGTTATTAATTTTTCGTTTTATTGTTGGTCTTGGACTTGGTGGACAATTACCGGTTGCAGTGACATTGGTGAGTGAATATATCCCTGCTCATGTTCGTGGCCGTTTTATTGTACTACTCGAAAGTTTTTGGGGTTTAGGCTGGTTAGTTGCTGCACTCATTTCTTATTTTATTATTCCTAAATTTGGTTGGCATATCGCCTTTCTTATGGGTGGCCTTCCACTGATTTATATTTTAGTCATTTGGAAAAAACTCCCTGAATCGATACCGTACCTGATTAACCGTGGACGTGTTGAAGAAGCACACGCATTAGTTCAAAAATTAGAAGCTCAAGCAGGTGTACAAATTGTTCATCACATTGAAGTTGTGCCTGTTGCCATGCGACAAAAAGTCTCTTTTAAACAACTTTGGAGTGGTCAATTTGCTCGCCGTAGTTTAATGCTCTGGCTCATCTGGTTTGGAATTGTGTATTCCTACTATGGCATCTTTACGTGGCTACCAAGTTTATTGGTAAAACAGGGCTATGACATCGTTAAATCTTTTGAATATGTTTTGTTGATGATTTTGGCACAGCTACCCGGCTACTTAGCAGCGGCATGGTTTGTAGAGCGATTGGGTAGAAAAATTACACTTGCTGCATTTATCGGATTTTGTGCGTTGTCTGCATATTTCTTTGGACAAGCCGACAGTGTGAATAGCATTATGTTTTGGGGCTGTCTCATGTCCTTCTTTAATCTGGGTGCATGGGGTGTGTTATATACCTATACACCAGAGCAATATCCGGCCAATATTCGGGCTTTTGGTTCGGGGTGGGCATCTGCAATGGGCCGTCTAGGCGGAATTTTGGCGCCGATCGTCGTCACTCATATGATGGTTTCCAAAAATGGCTTTAGCCATGTTTTTATGATGTTCACTATTGTTTTACTCTTGGTTGCAGCTGTAATTTTAATATTAGGTGAAGAAACTCAAGGTAAAAGACTAGAGTCGATCGGTCTCTAGTTTTGCCTAACTTTATAGCAAGTAACTAAAAATATAGAGAGATGAGACATAATTTGACGCTCAGGTGACAGAGTCCCTCTTGTGTCTGTAACATAGCCCACTTAGCATAAGACTCACTTAAAATAACGACTGATTTGGAAGATAAGCTGACTATGACCAGCCTTGCGCATCAAGCGACAGAAAACCGCTCTGTAGCCGAATTTACTGAACAGGCTTACCTGAATTATGCCATGTACGTCATCATGGACCGTGCATTGCCACATATCAGTGATGGCTTAAAACCTGTACAGCGCCGTATTGTCTATGCCATGAGCGAGTTGGGCTTAAAAAGCAGTGGTAAGCCAAAAAAATCGGCACGTACTGTGGGTGACGTACTCGGTAAATACCATCCACATGGCGACTCGGCATGTTATGAAGCCATGGTGTTAATGGCTCAGCCATTTAGTTATCGCTATCCTTTAATCGAAGGTCAAGGGAACTGGGGCTCACCAGATGACCCTAAATCGTTTGCTGCGATGCGTTACACCGAGGCAAAACTTTCTGCCTACAGTGAGTTATTACTAAGTGAGTTAGGACAAGGCACGAGTGAGTGGCAAGATAACTTTGATGGTTCTTTAAAAGAACCGATTACGTTGCCAGCACGAGTCCCTAATATTCTGCTGAATGGTACAACCGGTATTGCGGTTGGTATGGCGACCGATATTCCGCCACATAATTTGCGTGAAGTGATTAAAGGAACAATTGCTTTAATTCGTAATCCGCAAACATCAGATGAAAAATTGGCTGAATATATTCCAGCGCCAGATTTACCCACCAAAGCTGAAATTATTACGCCGCCAGAAGAATTACTCAAAATCCAGATGACTGGACGTGGTAGTTACCGCATGCGAGCGGTTTATACCATCGAAAAAAATGAAATTGTGATTACCGAATTGCCGTATCAAGTATCGGGTTCTAAGGTGATTACTCAAATTGCCGACCAAATGCAGGCCAAAAAACTGCCATTAGTCGTTGATATTCGTGACGAGTCGGATCATGAAAATCCAACACGACTCGTGATTGTACTGCGTTCTAACCGTATTGATGCAGAAGCGGTGATGAGCCACTTATTTGCGACTACCGATTTAGAATCGAGCTACCGTGTTAATTTAAACATGATTGGTGAGGATGGCCGTCCTCAAGTTAAATCGATTCGTCGTATCTTGCTTGAATGGATTGAGATCCGTAAAAAAACGGTAACTCGCCGCTTAGAATATCATTTAAACCGAATTGAAAAGCGCCTGCATATCTTGGCAGGTCTTTTAATTGCTTATCTTGATATTGATACAGTCATTCGTATTATTCGTGAAGAAGATCAGCCTAAACCTGTCTTGATGGAAAATTTCAAAATTGATGAGATACAAGCAGAAGCAATTTTAGAACTCAAGTTGCGTCATTTGGCAAAACTTGAAGAGATGGAAATCCGTCATGAGCAAGATGAACTTGCTGCAAAAGCTGCCATTATCCGTGAACAATTAGAAAATCCAGAATCTTTAAAGAGTCTGATTATTGGTGAATTAAAAGAAGACGCGAAAAAGTTTGGTGATGAACGCCGTTCTCCAATTGTCGCGCGTGCTGAAGCTGTTCAAATTAGAGAACAGGATTTAATGCCAGCTGAAGCAGTAACAGTGGTTTTATCTGAGGCGGGATGGATTCGTGCTGCAAAAGGTGCGGATGTTGATGCAGAGAATTTAAACTATCGCGCTGGCGACCAATATTTAAGTCATGCGGTAGGTAAAACCAACCAACGAATTTATTTCCTTGATGAGACGGGGCGTAGTTATGCCTTACCTATTAGCAGCTTGCCATCAGCAAGGGGGTTAGGTGAACCACTAAGTTCGAAATTGGCACCTGCAAGTGGAGTCGCGTTTATTCAGGTCTACTTAGATGATGAAGACTCAGAACTTATTGCTGCCAGCTCATCAGGCTATGGTTTTAAAACTCAAGTTAAACAGCTAGATACTAATGCCAAGGCCGGAAAAAGTTTCTTATCGGTACCTGAAAAATCAAAAGCTCTACCATTAATCTCTGCCCAAAATATGACACATTTGGCTGTACTCAGCTCAGCAGGTCGACTCCTGATTATTGATTTGTCAGAACTGCCAAATTTAAATAAGGGTAAAGGTAATAAGTTGATACAACTTGAAGCGAAAGAGCAGATTTTATCCATGACAACCCTGAATTTAGATGAAATAATTCAGGTGGTTGCAGGTCAACAACATCTAAAATTAAAAGGTGATGATCTACAAAAATACATGGGTAAACGAGCTTCAAAAGGTCATCTCTTACCACGTGGATATCAAAAAGCAAATAAACTGTTGATTCAGAGATAAAGCTAGCGTCGGGCAACATAAATACGCTATATATGGCAACATGTTCAAGCAATGAACTGAACTTGTTGGTATTGGATAACGATTAAAAGGACAGCAATTTGGAGTACGTAATTTGTACTCCATACAAAAAATTTGACAGAGTCAAATTGTCAAAACTTCTGTCTCATAATCTTGTTCGAAAGTGTCATGAATGTGCCAATAAGTTTTAAATATGTTCTGGCACCAAGAAGCTAAAGAATAGCTGGGGCATTGAATAACAGTTATTACTAAGGATTACGAATCGGAGATAATGGCATTATGGAAAAGATTTGGTTTGCAGAATACCAAAAAACAGGGATTCCAGAAACAGTAGCATTGCCTGCGGAAAATACTTCTCTTGTTGATATTTTTGAGAGTAATTTCCAAAAATTTGGTTCTCGTGATGCCTTTATCTTCATGGATAAGGCAATGTCATTTAACGAGTTAGAACTTGCAAGCCGTAAGTTCGCGACCTATTTGCAAAATTTGGGGTTAGCAAAGGGAACTCGTGTGGCAGTAATGATGCCGAACGTATTGCAATATCCTGTAGTTGCATTAGCTGTGTTACGTGCAGGCTTAGTGTTGGTGAATGTAAACCCGCTTTATACTGCGCGTGAGCTTGAGCATCAATTAAATGACTCGGGTGCAGAAGTACTCGTGATTATTGAAAACTTTGCCAGTGTTTACCAAAGTATTTTAGGTAAAACTCCTGTGAAGCATGTTGTAGTTGCGACAGTAGGGGATATGCTTGGTACACTTAAAGGCACATTGGTAAATTTTGTATTACGTAAAGTACGTAAGCAAATTCCTGCTTGGAATATTCCTGGGCACGTTAAATTTAATACAGCATTAAATAAAGAAAGTCCGAGTAATTATAAGCGTCCGAACTTAACTTTAAGCGATACTGCAGTACTTCAATATACGGGTGGTACAACGGGTGTTTCAAAAGGTGCTGAGCTGACTCACCGCAATTTGGTTGCCAACCTTTTACAGTGTGACGGTATTTTCCAAAGTAAATTTGGTGCAAATGATGGGGCTAAAGGCGACCGTATCGTTTGTGCATTACCGCTTTATCATATTTTTGCGTTCATGGTTTGCGCGATGTACGGTATGTATAAAGGCCAAGCAAATATTTTGATTCCGAACCCACGTGATTTACCTGCTGTAATTAATGAATTACGTAAATATCAGCCATCATTCTTCCCCGCAGTAAATACATTATTTAATGCGTTAGTGAATAATGAAGAGTTCAAACAACTTGATCATAGCAATTTAAAAATGGCGATGGGCGGTGGTATGGCAGTATTACCTTCTACAGCAGAAGCTTGGAAGAAAATTACAGGCACAACCATTATTGAAGGTTATGGCTTATCTGAGACTTCTCCGGTAGCGACTGCAAATCCTCCTGCATCTACTGAATTTAGCGGCACAATTGGTATTCCATTACCTTTAACAGAAGTTGCTATTTTAGATGATGACGGTAAAGAAGTTGCTTTAGGTGAGCAAGGTGAAATCTCAATTCGCGGTCCTCAAGTCATGAAAGGCTATTGGAACCGTCCTGATGAGACAGCTAAGGTCATGACAGCGGATGGCTTCTTCCGTACGGGCGATATCGGTGTTATGGATAGCCGTGGTTATACAAAAATTGTAGACCGTAAAAAAGATATGATTTTGGTTTCTGGCTTTAACGTTTATCCAAGCGAAATCGAAGAAGTGATTGCTAAACATCCAAAAGTATTGGAAGTTGCTGCAATTGGTGTTCCAGATGAAAAATCAGGTGAAGTGCCAAAACTCTTTATCGTGAAAAAAGATCAAAGCTTAACGACTGAAGAAATTTTGAACTTTGCTAAAGAGAACTTAACAGGTTATAAACGCCCTCGTTATGTTGAGTTTATGGATGAGTTACCTAAATCAAACGTAGGTAAAATCTTACGTAAAGACTTACGTAAACCAGCTTAAAAAGTTAATGAAAAAGCGCCTTAGGGCGCTTTTTTTGTTTTTATATTTTGTGACTTTTCATAAACCAGCGGTCTATATAGGGACGGCCAATTCCTACCATTCCAACAAAAACAAGCATTGTGCCAAGTTGTAAGCGTAGATGAGTTAAATCAAGTTGACCATAACTTAAATAATTATCAACAAGGCAATATAGGGCAATCACAATTAACCAATGCCGTAAAGGAAGCCTTTTAACACCGACCGCAATAAAGGTAATTGTTAAAATGACAAAGGTGCCTAGTGTCGATTGCCAATTCAGATTTGCACAAATCACACTCAATAAAAAAGCGACAATCGGGAGTACGATTTTTAATACACGATCCACCTGAAGTTGATTCTGTTTTTGCTTATCTAAGACTTCAAACAATTCTTTTTGATCAGGTTGTTGCATATATGGCCCTATTAATCAGTGATGACAAGTGATTGCATAAAATTTCAGGTAAAAACGCAATGTTATGATAGCATGATCAACAGTATTTTCAGTGATGGATGGCACTATGCAGGGCATCAGCGGCATTATCTATATTATTTTAGTGGCATGTTTGCTGCCATACGCATTTACCGTAATTGCAAAATTTACGGGCGGTTTTCAGCCTAGTGACAATCAAAACCCGAGAGCCTTTCTTGCTAAAACAACAGGTCTTGCTGCTCGCGCTAATGCCGTACAACAAAATAGTTTTGAAAGCCTGCCGTTATTCTTAACAGCTGTTTTAATGGCTGAATATATGGTTGTTCCGGAATATTTCATTCTAAGATTAGGTTGGGCTTATATTATTTTAAGAGTTATTTATGGCATCTGCTATTTAAGTAACTGGGCAACTCTACGTTCGATTGTCTGGTTCTTATCTATATTGTGTCCAATCTTCTTATTAGTGGTCACGATAAAACTGACTTGAGTGTCATTCTGTCACCATTCATATCAACTTTCGCGTGTGCCCATTGTATAATCGGCATCATTTTGATGATATCCACGCTATAATCGAGTGGATTTTACATCTGACTTCATAACGAAAGAGTATTGATATGAGTTACAGCAATATCCCAGCAGGTAAAGATGCACCAAATGACATCTATGTCATCATTGAAATTCCTGCAAATGCAGCACCAATTAAATATGAAATCGACAAAGATTCTGATGCATTGTTTGTAGACCGTTTTATGGGTACAGCAATGTTCTACCCAGCGAACTATGGTTATGTTCCAAATACTTTGTCTGAAGATGGCGACCCGTTAGACGTACTTGTTGTAACTCCACATCCTGTTGCTGCTGGTTCTGTAATTCGTTGCCGTCCAGTGGGTAAATTAAACATGGAAGATGACGGTGGTATTGATGCGAAATTAATCGCTGTTCCACACGAAAAATTATCTCCACTTTACAAAGACGTGAAAGAATATACAGATCTTCCTCCGTTATTGATTAGCCAAGTTGAGCATTTCTTCAGTCACTATAAAGATTTAGAGCCTGGTAAATGGGTAAAAATCAGTGGTTGGGAAGGTGCTGATGTTGCTAAAGCAGAAGTATTAAAAGCAATTGAAGCTGCTAAATAAGCTTTAATTTATAAGCTCAGAATTTCTCAGTTGATATTCTGAGCTTGATAAAAAACCTACATCTGTTGCCAGACGTAGGTTTTTTTATGTTTGATAGATGTGTGAATTAGAATAATTTCACAGGAATATCAAGGAATAAACGCCATTCGTTCGTATCGCCGATGTAAGCATTGGTTTGATAAGCATCACTTGCACGATAGTAAGAGTTACGAATACGAAGGCTTGCATCTTTAGCAAAGCCACTTTGAACTGTATATTTTACTTGGTTAAAGAATTCACGTTCTTCAGCATCATCCGTTAAACCTTTAACTTTGATGTCCCAACCATATACAAATGCAGTGGTCCAGTTTAGACCTGGCAATACACCTAACTTACCGAAATCAAGACTGTACTGAATTTGCGCAGATTTTTCATCGTTACCGATGAAGTCAGACAGGTAAGAGTTTGGCAAATAAATACTTTGGCCACCGTCAGCATTTTCCCCATAGTCATAACCGACATTACCACTGTTTTGTTGGTAAGCAACCATGATGTTATGTGGACCAGTATTATAGGCTGTAGAGATTGCCCAGATATTATTCTTACGATTAGATAGGTCATCAGTAGTTTGTGAATAAGTAGAAGCACCTTCATCGAACTTAGTATGATAACCACTGAAATCGTAAGTTAATGAGCTGTCATTAGCAAGAGGTTGCTTGTAGTTCACATTGACATAATGACGTTCAAGTTTATCTTTACTATCTAGGCCATAGTAAGATGCATTTAAATTATCATCAAACTTGTATTTAGCACCCCAAACAATTGCACGGTCAAGACGACGGCCATCTGTGTTCACTTGATCAGAATATTGGTTTTTAGTGAATTTACCAGCAATCACTTCTAAATCTTTAATTTCATGGCTGGTTAACAATGTACCTGTGAAATATTCAGGTACTAAACGAGCTGTATTACTTGCAAGAACAGGTAGGTCGAGTACTTGAGTACCATAACGTACAGTTGTATTCGAGAAACGTGCTTTTACGTTACCACCACCACGAGCCCAGTGATCATAAGTATCACCAGAGTTTTCTTTACCGTTCAATGTTTCGCGTGGAATCATGTTATTACCAGCGTTATTATTGTCGCCGATTTTAAATGAACCATCACCAACAACACCAACACCGAAACCAACAATACCAGGGGTAAAGCCAGAATCAATATTTACAATTGCTGTTTGAGCAAATGAACTGGTGTCATCTACGCCATTTTTTTTGTCACGGCTGATGTAACCTGTACGGAAGAGAATAGAACCGTTCGCATCTTCAACAAATCCTTTTGCCTCACTTTGCTCGCTTG
The DNA here is from genome assembly GCF_028367635.1 of Acinetobacter sp. P1(2023). Taxonomy (NCBI): domain Bacteria; kingdom Pseudomonadati; phylum Pseudomonadota; class Gammaproteobacteria; order Moraxellales; family Moraxellaceae; genus Acinetobacter; species Acinetobacter sp. P1(2023). The sequence goes on along the minus strand of NZ_JAQNDD010000013.1, from coordinate 62,816 downwards.
CCTGAGCTGAGGAAATTATTGCCGCAGAAATGAGAACTGCTAATGTAAGTTTTTGTGCTTTTAGCATATTTAAAGAACCTCATAAAAACGATAAATCCTGTGCCTTGTTATTGTTCAGGGCCTAGGATTTCCATCAATTGTATAAGTAATCTATAAAAAAGATATATTTTTGTTCATTTTATTTTATATATGCTATGCAGGATTTAATTAATGTGTTAGGGGTTGCCTAGTGGTTTTATAGCCAGATTTTTATGCTTAATATATTGTTTAAAATAAAAAAAGTAATTTATTTTTTAGTGGATTTTTACCATTTATTTTTTATTAATAGACCAAAAAAAAGTTGATTTTTGTGATCATTTTTTGCGCTTTTTTGTTGGATATGTTTACTTTTTAATCTTCTCTTAAGCAGCTTTTTACAGCAATTTATTTTAAAGCACAGCTAAATTGTTACTTTATAACATTATTTAAAAATAAAAGTGTATGAAAATAGATCACTAGAGTAGGCCGACAGAATATCGTTGGGTTGGTCATATTTAGTGCGCTAGATTGCTTGGATTTTGTGCATTATTATTTTTTCTCAAAATATTGTTTAAAAAAGACCCAATATGGTTCATTGTTTTAAATTAGAAAATAAATAAAAAAATCTAACGAGTAGAAATGCTCACTCACAGACCATATAAGCACTGTCTTTAAAAATTTACGGAGTTTTTATAGCTCGGCTCTAGGTTTAAATAGAGAATTTACATCTATCAAATAAATATTCCTTATCTCGGTAATGAGTTTCCGATAAGGGGTTTTCTTATATTTATTATTTTTAATACCACAAGAATTTTATTTTTAATTTATTGTTTTTTATTAATATATTTTAATGAAAAATAAGCGGAAATTTAATTGTAGAATAAATCTGATCTCAAAATTAATGAAGTGCATCGTTAGCAAATATGGAATTGGCACAGCAATTGCTAAAGCTTAACCAACACAATTTGTTAATTCATATAAATCGTGCATTCATTGTGGGGGAGATCAAAATGATGAAATTTGCACTTAAGGCCGTGAGTCTTAGTATTTTTGCAGCAAGTTCAACCATGGCTATGGCTGAAGATGCACCATCTTTTTATGGAATCACGGCAACGGGTAGTGTGGCAGCAACCACAGACTATCGCTTTCGTGGTGTGACACAATCATCAAATAACCCAGCCATTCAAGGTGGTTTTACTTTTTCTCATAAGTCAGGTGCTTATGTTGCGCTTTGGGGTTCAAGCGTTGACTTTAATACACCGGGTGTTTCAACTGAAACTGATATTTCTTTAGGTTATACCAACACCTTAAAATTGTCAGACACACTTGCGCCAACTTATGATGTTGGTGTGATCCGTTATGGTTACATTGGCTCTGACTCAAAATTTACTAACCCATACAATGGTGATACTGGTTTTGACTTTACCGAGTTTTATGGAAAATTAACGTTTGCAGACTCTTTATTTAAAGGTGATGCACTGAGTGTCGGTGTGAACTATTCTAACGATTACTGGGGCCACTCTGATGAGTTCTGGTATTTTAACGTTGGGTACTCAGCACCAATTGCAGACACAGGATTTACTGGACTTGCTTCAGTGGGTTATAACAAACTCAAAAACAAAGACTCTTTACTTGTCGTTGCGGGCGGACCAGGTGAAGACGATAGCTATATCGATTATAAAGTGGGCGTAAACTATAACATTTTGGGTATTGTTGCTGAGCTAGATGTAGTTGGTACAGATATTAGTACTTCTGGTATGACTGATGCTCAGAAAAAACCTTATGACACAGGTTTAGTATTTAGTTTGACTAAAACATTCTAAGTTTTGAGTTATAAAAAGCGGGTAAATAAACCCGCTTTTTTATTAGTTTTCTATTTCAGAAATTAGCTGTTTTAATTGGCTAAGCTCAATATCCGAGGCTTTGGACAGAGGCTTGCGTGGTGCCCCCGCAGCGATACCTTTTAGTTGTAAACCTGCTTTAATCGTTTTGGGTAAACCACCAGTTACAATAAAGCGTAGTAAAGGAAGCTGCTGATAAAATGACTTCTGGGCTTGTTCTAATTCTCCATTTTTTACATATTCAATAAGCTGTTGAGGTCGTTTACCTAACAGGTTTGGTGCAGCCGTACACCAACCACTTGCCCCAGCACATAGAGCTTCTAAAGCTAAAGGATTACAGCCGTTATAAAAAGGAAGTTCTCCTTTTGATAATTCATAAATTTTATGCATACGCTGAATATCGCCGCTACTTTCTTTCACCATCGTAATATTTGCAATGTTATTAAACATACGCACAATTAGCTCTGGTGACATATCAACACCACTCGTTGCAGGGTTGTTATAAATCATAATTGGTAAAGTCGTTGCTTGGGCAATCGCTTGGTAATATTCAAAAATTTCTTGATCTGTTAGCTTCCAATAAGATACAGGAATCACCATAAGTGCATCTGCACCATAGCTTTGCGCGATTTGCGCCTTTTTGATGGCTTGATCTGTCGTGAGTTCTGAAATCCCAATAATGACAGGTAGGTGTTTATTAATGCTTTCAATTGAAGTCTTAGCGACTAAACACCATTCATCCCATTCAAGATAAGCGCTTTCGCCAGTACTGCCTAGAGGCGCAATTGCATCGCAACCGTTTTCAATAAGCAAATCCAGCATTTGCTTTAGAACAGGAAGGTTAATGGTGTTGTCATCAGAAAATGGGGTAACCGGGTAGCCAATAATGCCGTTTAGTTTCATGGTCGAAGTCTCTTTTTAAATACAGTCAGAATGTTTTTTCAAAGCTTTACGTGCGTAGTAAGCAAAGTTCACTTTGTTACGTTTATCGGTAGATACCCAGTCATGAGCTTCTATTGCTAAATCGTGTGGGATCGGCTGAATTTGCCCAGCAGACATGGCTAGTAGTTGCAGTTGAGCTGCGCGTTCAATTAAAAGAGCCAAGTTGCATGCTTCTTCAATAGTTTTTCCTGTGACCAGTTGACCATGGTGAGATAACAAAACAGCACGGTTTTTACCTAGAGCAGAAGAAATTAAAATGCCTTCTTCGTTACCTACAGGAACACCTGGCCAATGGCCTACAAAAGAGCAATCTTCATAGAGTGCACAAACATCCATTTGGGAAATCATGAGCGGAATCTGAAGCATGGAAAGAGCCGCTATATGAGTCGGATGCGTATGGATAATGCAGTTCACCTCTGGGTGTTCTTTATAAATCCATGTATGAAAACGATTGGCTGGGTTTGCCATACCTTCTTGATTGATGGGTTCTAAGTCTTGATTCACCTCAAGCAAGTTTGAGGCAGTAATTTCATCAAAACCTAAACCAAAACGTTGGGTAATAAAGGATTCTTTATTTTCACTACGGCAAGTAATTTGGCCTGCTAAACCAGCATCATGGCCATGATCAAATAAAATACGACAAGTGAGAGCAAGCTTTTGGCGGTCAGTTAAATCTGAGTCGCTAATCCACTTTTGCATGTCTTGTTGTGCGTATTGCATCAGATCTTGTTTGTTTACAGAAGCTGTCTTCATCTCTTCTCCAGTCCAGTTGACCAAATTAAGTAGGTGAAGGCAGAATAGAAAACAACTGGATGAATCAATACATCCAGTTTTTATAAGTTATATGGTCCAGATGGGGCAAATATGCTAAGACCTTGGCAAGTACATTTCCGTATTGATGAAAGGGAAGAAAAGACAGTTTTTTTAAAGCTTACCAACTTGATTAGTCAGGAAATTTTGAGTGGCCGTTTAGTACAGGGCACTATGCTGCCGGGGTCTCGTAGCCTTTCAAAAGAATTGGGAATTAATCGAAAAACGGTACAAGCAGTCTATGAAGAATTGGAAGCACAAGGTTGGCTTGTGACTCGGCCTCGAAAAGGCACATTTGTGGCAGATGTTTTACCGGAAAAAAAGCTTCAAATAAAATCAGGATCTGTTCGAAAAGTTAGTGATAAACCAATAATTCAACAAGTTGCCCAGCAGCCCCATAACGATGGTGTGCCAGATCCGAGGCTTATTCCCTATGAGTTATTTTCGAGGGCCTATCGGCACGCACTCATTAAAATTACGCAAAACCAATACATGGGCTATGGTGACCCACGAGGTATGGCTGAGTTAAGGCTGGCGTTACAACAAATGTTGTCGATGGAGCGTTTTATGAATGTTGCCGATGATGAGATTTGTATTGTACGTGGTAGCCAGATGGGAATTTTTCTAGCCTCACGTGCATTACCCAATCGGCAAGGCGTGATTGTTGTTGAAGAGTTGTATTATCCCTCTGCTTTTAAAGCTTTTCAGTCAAATGGCTTTCAAGTGGTTTCTGTCAAATTAGATGAACAGGGTATTATCATTGACGATATGGAACGGATTTTACAAGAGCACTCAGTTGCTGCAATTTATACAACTCCGCATCATCAATATCCTACAACCGTTACCATGACAATGAACCGCCGTCTTCAACTCTTAGAGCTTTCAAAAAAATGGGGCTTTTATATTATTGAGGATGACTATGATCATGAATTCCACTATCACAGTCGGCCTATGCCACCCTTAGCGAGTTTGCCTCATTCTGAATTAGTCATTCATGTTGGTTCATTGTCTAAAGTATTCGCACCTGGTATACGCTTGGGTTACATCGTGGCATCGTCATCAGTAATCCAATCGATTACTGAAGATATTTTATTGATTGATCGACAAGGTAATAACATTACTGAACTTGCTTTAGCAGATTTAATGCAACGGGGTGAAATTAAAAGACACATCCGCAAAATGAAAAAAATATATCAACTACGCCGTGACCATGCCTTAGCTGAGTTTCAAAGAGTTTTTGTAGAGAGTATTCAGATACAACCGCCTGCGGGTGGAATGGCTTTATGGGTAAAATTCCAGAAGCTATTTACTCAGGAACAGCTTATAAAATTAAAAAAACTCAATATTGATACAGAGCATAAGTTTAAACAAATCGAGTCTTCGAATCGTTGTATCCGCTTTGGTTTTGCAGCTTTATCAGAGCAGGAAATTACTTCTTTAATCGAGGCCTTAAATGACGCTCTTAATAAAAGAACAGCGGACTTATAATCCGCTGTTCCGTTTTAAGAATGATTGCCTCTATAAGAGAGTGCCTCTGTAAGGTGCGGACTTTGAATAACCTCACTTTGAGCTAAATCTGCAATGGTCCGCGCTACTCGTAAAACACGATGATAAGCACGAGCTGATAGATTTAAACGTTGCTGAGCCATTTCAATCATTCGCTGTGAAGTACTATCGAGAGTCGCGTATTGCTCAAGTTGTTTTGGTGAGAGCGCCTGATTCAAACAATCCTGTCTTTGCATTTGTTGTTCATAAGCATAAATCACACGTTGGCGAACACTGCTGGAGTCTTCAGCAGGTGTTGGGTCTTGCAGTTCTTGAGCTTTTAATGGCGGTACATCAATATGTAAATCGATACGGTCGAGTAATGGTCCTGATATACGGTTTTGATAACGTTTAATACTCTCAGGAGAACATTGACAACGACTGTCTTGATTAAATGCATAACCACATGGGCAGGGGTTCATCGCTGCAATGAGCTGAAAGTTTGCAGGGTAGGTAATTTGCCGAGCTGCTCGTGAAATAATGATTTCTTTTGACTCAAGTGGTTGGCGTAAGACTTCTAGCACTTTTCTGTCAAACTCAGGAAGTTCATCTAAAAACAAAACTCCTAAGTGAGATAAGGTAATTTCACCTGGTTTAGGATGAGATCCGCCCCCAACAAGTGCAATCGCTGATGCTGTATGATGGGGCGCTCGAAATGGCCGTTGGCCAAACGTATGCGGTGTATTGGAAATAGAATAAATACTCGCAACTTCAAGTGTTTCTTGATTAGAAAGAGGTGGCAAAATCGAAGGGAGCCTTGAAGCGAGTAAAGTCTTACCAGTGCCTGGTGGTCCTTTAAAGAGCAGCGAATGTCCTCCTGCGGCGGCTATTTCTAGTGCACGACGTGGGCGCAACTGACCTTTTACATCTGCCAGATCAAATTTATAAGGCATTTGGTTTGAGGCAGTTGCAGGTTCAACCGAAGATAGAGATTTTGTGCCCAGAAAATGTTCACAAACTTCTTTTAAGTGGCTCACTGGATAACATTCAAGGTTCGGTAAATGATTAATATCCTGACTATTATCGAGGGGTAAAAGCATTTTATGCTTGGCCTGTTGGCATGCCATGGCCAAAGTTAACGTGCCTGACACTGGTCTTACATGACCATCCAGCGCTAATTCACCAATTAATTCAAAATCTTCGGCACAGTTTTCTGGGAGCTGACCAGACGCAATTAAAATGCCTACGGCAATTGGTAAATCTAGACGTGAACCATCTTTGGGCAAATCTGCTGGCGCAAGATTAATGGTCAGTCGTTTAGTCGGAAATTGGAATCCACTATTAATAATGGCTGAGCGAACGCGGTCTTTACTTTCTCTTACTGCCGCCTCTGCTAGCCCGACAATAGTAAGAGAAGGTAAGCCTTGACTCACATGTACCTCAACTTCAATTAGAGGTGCATGTAAACCCAAAAGTCCCCGTGTATAAATTTTAGAAAAAGACATCTTATTGTTCCATTATGGTGCTTCATTTTTAATCGTTGTAAAGTATAAGTGCGCTACGTTGGTGCTTATTTTTTATTCTTTAAGGCTTCTTCTAATAGACTGACTTGTTTTTGTAGCTCTTCTAAACGTTGATTAGCCGATTGAAGTGCAGTCTTTTGACGGTCAATCTCTTGTTTAGAAACAAGGTCTAACTTCTCGACCGCTTCATTTAATAATGCACGTAAATTTTTTTCCAAATCTTTTTTAGGCTCATCAATTTGTTCCAAAATGGCCTGTAGTAATGTTTCTAACATAAAATATCCAAAGCGTTGTATTACCTTATAGTTTACAGTTTATCACTGCTTGAAGTCGGGATATAGGTTTCAATTCTTTTAGTGCAAATAGAACATTAAAACAGCACTCAACAATACTGAAAATTCATTTTATTTTTAATAGCTCATCTACATCTTGATCACTAAATAGGTTATAAAGAAAGTTCATGCAATAGATTCATTTCCCTCAACCTTTGAAATATTGGCATGAAAATTGAACATAAAACCTTACTGGTGAAAAGAAGCCGAAGGAAACAAACATGAAGCTTGTAACTGCAATTGTAAAACCGTTTAAATTAGATGATGTGCGTGAAGCGCTCTCTGACATTGGTGTACAAGGGATTACCGTAACTGAAGTTAAAGGTTTTGGTCGTCAAAAAGGACATACAGAACTCTACCGTGGTGCAGAGTATGTGGTTGATTTCTTACCTAAAGTAAAAATCGAGATTGCGATCAGTGATGAAATGGTTGACGCGGTAATTGAATCAATTACTCGTGTAGCGAGCACTGGAAAAATCGGCGATGGTAAGATTTTTGTTACTAACCTGGAACAAGTAATTCGTATTCGTACGGGTGAGACTGGACCGGATGCTGTCTAAATTGGCACAAAGCTTGCTGAGTAGAAAATAACTCGCAAATGAGGTTGGGGGACACGAATGAAAAAAATACTTATGGCGCTCAGTCTATCAGGCGCTCTTTTGGGTGGTACTGCCTCTTGGGCAGAAGAAGCTGTAACAACGCCAACATCGGAAGTTACGGCGGCATCAACATCACAAGCTACTACAACCGCGGCAGAAGCACCAGTTGCTGAAACTCCGGCAGCTCCAGCACCGACACCCACTCTTGATACGGGTGACACCTCTTGGATTTTAGTTTCAACCGCATTAGTTTTATTAATGACCATTCCGGGATTAGCATTATTCTACGGCGGTATGGTACGTAAAAAAAATGTCTTAAGTACAATGATGTTCAGCCTTTCAGCTGCAATCTTAGTAAGTTTGCTGTGGGTGATTGCTGGGTATTCAATCGCGTTCTCTGGCACAGGTGCTTTTTTTGGTGATTTGTCTAAAGCGATGCTCAACGGAGTGGCGTTTGATGCATTGAGTGGGACAATTCCTGAAAGTCTCTTTGTTATTTTCCAAATGACTTTTGCCATTATTACAGTTGCAATTCTTAGCGGTTCTATTGCAGACCGTATGAAGTATTCAGCTTTCATGGCATTTATTGCAATTTGGGTACTTGTTGTTTATGCGCCAATTACTCACTGGGTTTGGGCAGCAGATGGCTGGTTATTCAAAGCAGGCGCATTAGATTTTGCTGGTGGTACGGTTGTACATATCAACTCAGGGGTTGCAGGTTTAGTTGCTGCTTATATGCTTGGCAAACGTATTGGCCTTGGCCGTGAATCTATGGCTCCTCATAACTTAACTTTAACTGTTATCGGTGCAAGTTTACTTTGGGTGGGTTGGTTTGGTTTCAACGGTGGTAGTGCGTTAGGCGCTGGTGCTCGTGCAAGTATGGCAATTTTAGTGACTCAAGTTGCTGCTGCCGCTGCTGCATTCTCTTGGTTAGTTGTTGAACGTATGATCCGTGGTAAAGCATCTGTATTAGGTGGTGCTTCTGGTGCGGTAGCCGGGTTGGTAGTGATTACCCCTGCTGCAGGTTTTGTCGGTGTAGGCGGTGCTTTAGTGATGGGCCTTATCGGTGGCGTCGTGTGCTTCTGGGGTATTACTGCACTTAAACGCTTACTTAAAGCCGATGATGCTTTAGATGCGTTTGGTTTGCATGCGGTAGGTGGTATTGTCGGTGCGATTTTAACTGGCGTATTCTACAGTGACGAAATTATTAAAGCTGCCAACGTTACATTAGCGCCAACATTCGCTGGCCAATTATGGGTACAAGTTGAAGGCGTATTGGCAACTATGGTTTACAGCGGGATCGCAACTTTCATTATTCTTAAAGTGATTGATCTTGTGATCGGTATCCGTGTGAATGCTGATGATGAGCGTATGGGTCTGGATTTAAGCCAACATGGCGAACGTATTGAATAATCATCATTAATAATCTGCTGTCTTAAAAGAACGGTCTTGCGCTGTGATCAAAGTGATGCTTTGATCTTGCTCAGGACTGTTTTTTTGTCTCGAAGAATGCTGGTTCTGTAAGTGTGGAAATTTTGCTACACTAGGTCAAAGTAATCGACCCTATAAGTCCGCTATGCATTGTCCATTTTGCAACGCCGCAGATAGTAAAGTCATCGATTCACGTTTAGCCGCCGAAGGCTGTCAGATTCGTCGACGTCGTGAGTGTGTAAGTTGCGGTGAACGTTTTACCACTTTTGAAAGCTATGAAGTGGTAATGCCCCGTGTGATCAAATCGAATGGAAAAAATGAACCTTTCGATGAGGCCAAATTGCGTCGTTCGTTAATGCATGCGTTGCAAAAACGTCCAGTCACACAAGAGCAGATCGAAACAGTTTTAAGTGATATTCAGTTGCAGATTCGTCGTTTAGGTGAGCGCGATGTGAAATCTAGAACAATTGGCGAAATCGTCATGCAATCTTTATTTGCCCTTGACCATGTTGCTTATGTCCGATTTGCCTCTGTCTATCAAGATTTTCAGGATGTTGAAGCATTTCGCCGTCAAATAGAGCAAATGCAGCAACGTGAACACTAATCATTTGAGATTTTTATGTCTGAGTTGAAACAAGATCAGTATTGGATGCAGCAAGCCATTGAACTTGCCAAACGAGGACTATATTCGACCAAGCCTAATCCAAATGTTGGGTGTGTCATTGTCAAAGATGATCAGTTAATTGGTGAAGGTTTTCATCCTAAAGCAGGTCAACCACACGCTGAGGTTTTTGCCTTACGCGAGGCGGGTGAACATGCGCAAGGCGCAACGGCTTACGTTACGCTTGAACCGTGTGCGCACTATGGCAGAACTCCTCCTTGTGCCGAAGCATTGGTGAAAGCCCAAGTTAAAAAAGTAGTGGTCGCTTGTCCTGATCCAAATCCACTGGTTGCAGGGAAGGGCGTTCAGATTTTAAAAAATGCCGGAATTGAAGTTGAAGTTGGCATTTGTGAAGATTTAGCATCAAAACTTAATCAAGGCTTTTTAAAAGCAATGTCTACAGGCATGCCTTATGTACGTTTAAAAGTCGCTTCAAGTCTAGATGGCCGTACTGCAATGGCGTCAGGTGAGTCGAAGTGGATTACTGGCACTGCTGCCCGCCAAGATGTACAACATTGGCGTGCGATTTCTGGAGCAGTGATTACAGGTATTGAAACTGTGATTGCAGATGATTGTCAGCTTAACGTGCGTTCACTCCGTAATTGTGATATCGAGACGGTTGCTCAGCCAAAACGTGTTGTTTTAGATCGCCAAGGACGTTTGTCACTTAACGCTAAAATCTTAGAGAATCCTGAAACTGTGATGGTGATGGGGCCGTATCGTCAAGAACTTGCTGATTTAGGCGTGATACAATTAGAAATTCAGCCTTTAAAAATGCTGTTACAGACCCTATCTAAGCAACATCAAATTTATGATGTGTTGGTTGAAGCTGGCGCAACATTGTCTACTGCCTTTTTGCAAGAAGGTTTGGTGGACGAATTGATTAGTTATATTGCCCCGACATTATTGGGGAAAAGTGCAAGGGCCATGTTCAATGCAGAGTTTGAATATATGGCAGAGCAACTTCGTTTTACACTTCTTGATGTGACACAAATTGATCAAGATATACGCTTAAGGTTAATCCCTACGCAAGAGAAAGTATGAATTCAGAGCCTTCGGTTTATCACAAACGTCGTCATGCAGCCCGTACGACAGACGAATATCTTTTCCATCAGCTTGTGCCGTACTTGGGTAACAAGCGCCGATTGCTCCATCTAATTTTAGAAGCCCTTGAAATTACAGGGACGCTGAATAGTAAGAAAAAGAATCCACCGATTTTTGCCGATTTCTTTGCCGGCAGTGGCGTTGTATCTCGTTTAGCCCGTCAAAATGGTTACCGTGTGATTGCGAATGACTGGGAACCTTATAGCCATGCTTTAAATCATGCGATTTTAGCCTGTGTAGATGCGCCTGCTTTTAAAGAGTTAGGCGGCTATCAAAAGGCAATCGACTATTTAAATCGCTTACCAGAAGTTAAAGGTTGGGTAACGCATAACCTTTGTCCACGGAACGATGATGTATACGATCCAACTCGTGACCGTTTATTCTTTAAACGTCGTAATGGTATGCGTATCGATGCAATTCGTCAGCAGATTGCAACGTGGCAGGCACAAGGTGCAATTAATGATGTAGAGATGAGTGCTTTGCTTGCACCATTGCTCTATTCAGCCAGTTTTGTCAGTAATACGAGTGGCGTATTTAAAAGTTTCCACCAAGGGTGGGGCGGACGTACTCAAACTGCACTAGAACGAATTGAGTCATTACTTTGGTTAACACCGAGCCGTTTTTGTGAGATTGGTGATCGTAAACGTCCGGCTGCTGAAATGTGGTGTGTAGATTCACAACATCTAGCAAATCAAATGAGTGGTTTTGAAGTCGATGTTGCTTATCTTGATCCACCCTATAACCAACATGCATATAGTAGTAATTATCACGTTTTAAATGCATTAACTTTATGGGATCAGGTCGATTTACCTTCACCGGATACCAAAGGTTATAAGAGTGGTATTGATAGAGCTTGGCGTAAAGAGCGTCCAAGTCCATATAACTCGTCTAAACATGCAAAAGATGCATATGAGAAATTACTTTCAACCATCAATGCGCGCTATATTCTGACCAGCTATTCAACTGATGGTAATATCGAGCCGAAAGATTTGCTTATGGCTAATCTAGAGCGGGGCAAAGTCACCTTGTTAACACAAGATGTTCCGCGTTATCGAGTGAGTAAACAACGACAGTCTGAACGTGCACGCGTGCTTGAGTTTATTGTGATTACTGATACTCATGCCAAGTCAGGACCACCATTACGTCAGTTATTAGGCCAGCTTTACCACTTCGCCGAGCTAGGTGGTGTAGATACCTCAGGTAATAGTACACAGCTCGCACTTTGGTAAGCGCTGCAACTTAAGCAGTGTAAAAAGATTTGGAGATTGAGCCATGTTTACAGGCATCATTGAAAGTTTAGGAAAAGTTGAAAGCCTGCAAAGTGTAGGTGGCGATGTACGTTTACGTATTCAGACTGATCTGGATATGTCAGATGTACATTTGGGTGACTCAATTGCAACCAACGGTATTTGTCTCACAGTGATTGAGTGGGGTGACAACTGGTACGCAGCTGATGTTTCTCGTGAAAGTTTAAACCGTACGACTTTGGGTAACTGGAAAGTTGGGCAACGTGTCAATGTTGAAAAGGCAATGTTACCGACAACGCGCTTTGGCGGACATATTGTAAGTGGTCACGTTGATGGCGTAGGTGAAATTATTGTAGTACGTGAAGACGCTCGTTCCATTTATTATGAAGTGACAGCGCCGACAGAACTTGCTAAATATTTAGCGGAAAAAGGTTCTGTAACCGTTGACGGAATTAGCCTAACGATTAACCACTTACGTGGAAATATTTTAAGCTTGAATTTAATTCCACACACTGCGGAGCGTACTAATATTGGAACGTGGCAAGTGGGCAGTAAGGTCAACCTTGAAGTTGATGTTTTAGCACGTTATATCGAGCGTTTATTGCTGGGCGATAAAGCTGCTGAGCAAAAAACCGAGTCAAATATTAGTATGGCTTTTTTAGCTGAGAATGGCTTTTTAAAATAAAAGCTAGCTCATTAAAATAAAAACCGGACATATGTTCCGGTTTTTTATTTTTGAAACATTAATGCTTGGTTAGCGTGACCGAATCTGTACCCACCCAAGTTTTATGATGTTGGGTACGAGTAATCGTAAACTTACCTTTTTCAGACTCTCGTGTAAGTAAGATAGATAAAGAATTAAAGTCGTTATGACTCATATAAAATTCTTGTGCTGAAAATGTCCATTGCTCGCCTTGATTAAGCTGCTCAAGTTGCTTTGAAATCTGATGCGGAATGTCCATTTTTACCCTCATTAATTATCTTAAAATACTACTTTTTATTCTTATAATCATTTGATCTATAAGAATAATATTTGTGTCTATTTTGTGACAAATAAGTGTCAGTTTTATGACAGAAGAAGTTTTAAAAACTTTATTTCTCTATTTTTTCATCAGAAAACTTAGAATTTTTTAAGATATATTCAATTTCTTCTTGAGCTGCCGAATGTAGTTTTGCTCGGAAAGCCGTTACAGACTCTTCAATTAAGTTCTCAGCTTCAAGTTCTAAACGAATGCGTAAACTTTCAAGCTCAGATAAGATTTGATCATCGGTAATACTAAGTTTTACGCCAGAAGAGTAATTGACTGCTGGCGTTTCAGGGTTTTTCTGATAACGAGCAGTTTGCTCTGCAACTTCTTGTTCTAACTGACTGCGGATGGCTTGAAGTGCTTCAGTCTGTTCACTAAATTTACGAACTTCATCGGCTTGCAATTCAGCCGCATAGGCCGCTTCTAACGCTCGTTTATCAGCAAGTGCTTTCTCTAAAGCAAGCTGACGACGAATACGTGCTTGCTCAATCAGCTCTGCCTTAAGGTCCGCGTAAGCTTTTTCAATTTTTTGCTGTGATTCTAACTGCGCTTTTTCGTCATTTAAAACCCAAAGCTGAATCGGAGTTTGAGGTTCTAATAAGTCGCAAATACGTGCCAGATCTTGTTGATAGGCATGACGGACAGCTTCAGGCGCATTTAACCATCTTTTTTTAAAATCTTGCCCGACATTTAATGCCACCATGCTTCTCCTTTGTTCAACAGTATTTACATTTTAGCGCGTTATAATTTAAAGGTCCGCGGTTCTATACCTAAACGACGATACATTTTAAATTTTTCTCGCCCAATTTGCTTGGCTGTTTCATTATTTTCAACAATTTCTATAATGTGGCTAAAATGCTCAACTTGTTCAAGTGCATGATTGTTAAAATTAAATACTAACCAGCCTTGTTCAAGTGGTTGTTTAGCCGAAATACATACAGCAGCCTCAGCTTGATCAACCCCATGCGTAATAAAACTGACAGGGTCGAAATCCCATAATCTTTCATCAAGAGTCTGTTGTAGCTGCACATCTGGGCAATACCACCAGATTTTAGAATGCTTCTGTAAAATCTTTCGGCATAAACGGCAAGCACTATCGACTTGCCGTTCTTCACTGGTTTCAAACAGATAAAAACTAACTTTAGCCATTCGTATTTACACGATTCGCTAAAAATTGCATGAGTAATGGTACTGGACGCCCTGTTGCGCCCTTAGCTGGGCCAGATAACCATGCTGTTCCTGCTACATCTAAATGAGCCCAACGATACTCACGTGTAAAGCGTTCAAGGAAACATGCTGCCGTAATCGCACCGCCGTATGGACCGCCAATGTTTGCAATATCCGCAAATGGTGAATCAAGTAATTCTTGATAATCTTCAATGACTGGCATACGCCATACACGGTCAAATGATTGCTCACCCGCTTGTTGGAGTTCATCTGCTAAAGCATCATCTGGTGAGAACAAACCACTGAGCACTTTACCTAAAGCGACTACACATGCACCTGTTAAGGTTGCAATATCGACCACCACTGCTGGATTGAAGCGTTTGATATAGGTCAATGTGTCACACAGTACCAAACGGCCTTCGGCATCGGTATTTAAGATTTCAACAGTTTGGCCGCTCATGGTTGTCACGATATCGCCCGGACGAGTTGCCTTGCCAGAAGGCATGTTTTCTGCGGCTGCAATCGCGCCAACGACATGAATCGGAAGTTTTGCTTCGCATAGGGCACGAATAGTACCTAGTACAGAGGCTGCACCACACATATCGAACTTCATTTCATCCATGCCGAGGCCCGGTTTTAATGAAATGCCGCCTGTATCAAAAGTAACGCCTTTACCAACAAGTACAACAGGAGCTTGGTCGATTCCAGCTTGGTATTCGAGAGTTACAATACGGCCCGGACGTTCAGAACCTTTGCTGACTGCAAGAAAAGCATACATGCCTAAATCAGCCATTTGTTGCTCATTTAAGACAGTTACTTTGAGTAAATCAGGGAATTCTGCAGCTAAAGCTAACGCTTGTTCTGCCAAATATTCAGGGAAACAAATGTTACCTGGACGGTTTCCAAGGTCACGTGCATAAGACTGACCAGACTGTACCGCATGCACTAAAGCCAGTTGCTTTTCATCAAGGCTAGTCGTTGAACTAATTAAATCAACCTGTTGTAACACAAATTCATTTTTTTTCGATTTAAACTCATCATAACCATAAGCTGCTTGAGTTAAGCTTAAAGCAAATAAATAATGGTATTCGACAGGTAACGCAGCAATATCAATCGCGATATGCTTAAATTTATTTTGTGTCGATTTGATAATGGTTTGGGCAAGTTTAGCAAGCTTAACGGCCTGAAGTTCAGCTGTTTTTCCTAAGCCAAGTAATTGGCTATGAGGTTGATTTGAAATCTGACCAAATAAAGGCAGAGTTTCGTTGAAGTTGCCTTTAAATTGGGTGGCAGTAAGAACGCTTTCTAGGTTATTGATTTGATATGTGTTGATATTGCTTTGTAGCTGTTCTGAATCAACTAAAACCCACAAAGATTCATTAGATGTCTGTTCGGGAAAAGTTGTATAAGTTGTAAATTTCATGGCTGCCGTGATTGCCTATAGAAAGTTATGATGGATTAAAACATTGAAACACTTTCAAGCATAGCGTTGCAATGTGCGGTTTTATATTTTTAACATTCGGGTAAACTAGCACTCGTCCCGATTAGCCTTTTGGAAGTATTACTTTGATTATTCGGCGTTATCTCGTCAAGCAAGTTGTCTCTACCTCATTGGTGGTCATTTCCTTATTGACCTTAATCATGATGGGTGGTCGTCTGATCAAATACTTTGGTGTGGCGGCGCAGGGGCGTTTAGATGCCAGTATCTTGTTTAGCATCATTGGATATCGATTACCTGAGTTTCTTACACTCATTTTACCACTGGGTTT
This sequence comes from Acinetobacter sp. P1(2023), assembly GCF_028367635.1. Classification (NCBI taxonomy): domain Bacteria; kingdom Pseudomonadati; phylum Pseudomonadota; class Gammaproteobacteria; order Moraxellales; family Moraxellaceae; genus Acinetobacter; species Acinetobacter sp. P1(2023). The sequence continues at coordinate 46,859 of NZ_JAQNDD010000013.1, read as the reverse complement.
TTTCATTGGTTTAATGTTGGTGTTTGGTCGTTTATATGTTGACCATGAAATGGCTGTATTAAATGGTAGTGGTGTAAGTCGTCATCAATTAGCGCGATTACTCATTCCAATGACACTTGTTTATATGGTGTTTCAGTCTGTGCTTATGCTCTGGATGACGCCATGGGGACTACGTGAGTTTGAAAAGCTGACCACCACACAAGCTGTTCGGACAGGTTTCGATTTGGTTCGACCAAGAGAGTTTATTTCTTCTGGGCCATATACGATCTATGCAGGTTCATTGTCAGAAGATCGAAAGAATTTGAAGGACATTTTCTTTTATCAGCGCGCTGCTAAAGAAGATAAGCCAGATGTCATGATTTTGGCAAAAGAAGCGACTCGTGTAGAAGTTGCCAATGACACTGCCAATGTCGTCGATCTGGTACAAGGTCGTCGCTATGAAATATTCCCGGGACAACCAAAATATACACAAGCAGAGTTTCAGTCTTATCGTCTACGTTTAGAAAATGACAAAGATGTTAAGTTTGAGAGTGGCGATGTAGAAGCACTATCAACAACAAAACTGTTTTCAAAAACGAATGATCCAGTCATTAGAAGTGAGTTGGGATGGCGTTTATTTGGGCCATTCACCATTGTTATTGCGTTAATGCTATCAGTGGCATTGTCTGAGGTGAGCCCACGACAAGGCCGTTATTACCGTCTTATTCCGGCGATTTTTATTTTTTCCAGTCTGATCGTATTAATGATTGCAATCAAGACTCGTATCAGTAAAGAAGAACTCGATATTTGGGCTTATCCTGCCGTGTTAGTTGTTTACGGCGTTGCAGCTGCCTTATTCTCACGTAAGCAGAAGTTGGGACCAAAAATCAAGAAACAGATCAAGCGAGTGAAATTATAATGTTAGCACGTCGAATAGTCGCCAAATATGTGACGAAAACCACTGCGCTTGCGATGTTTGGCACCACAGTTGTTTTGTCCATTCTACAGGTCTTATTTACGTATCTTGGCGAGCTGGGTGAGCTCAAACCAGGCTATAACGCATGGCAAGCTCTCGTCTATGTTTTGTGGGGAGCTCCTCGTTATCTATATGAAATTTTACCTATTTCTGCCTTAATTGGTGCTGTGATTGGTCTGGGTTCATTAGCAACGAGTAGTGAACTCATCGTCATGCGTTCAGTGGGCATTAGTTTGTGGCGTATTGTCGGTTGGGTGATGCGCTCAGCTTTACTGCTTATTATTTTGTCATTTGCTTTGAGTGAATGGGTTATTCCTTATACCAATGAAAAAGCACAAAGTGTTAAAAGCCATCGCTCTGTAGCTGCTTTAGGTGAAGTTAAAGGTTATTGGTCACGTGAAGGGCAGCGATTTATCTATATCGACTATGCTAACTCTCAGGGTAATTTAAGAGATATTCAAGTGGTCGACTTTGACCAGAACTATTACTTGCAATCATTAATTAATGCTCAGCAAGGACAGTTTATTAAAAATGGTCAATGGGCTTTGAAAAAAGCTGAACAAATGGACATTTTGGCGGCAGGAAATGCCATCAAAACTGACCATGAAGAACAATCGCTTGCTTTAGCATTACAGCCTAAATATGTGCATATGGTGACTTTAGATCCTGAAGATCTATCACCAAGCCAACTGATTAGCTTTATGCGTTATATGGATGAATATAGTCAGGTACCAAAGACTTATCAATTGGCTTTCTGGCAAAAAGTTGCTTCGCCATTTTCACTCATCGCATTAGTACTCGTAGCGTGTTCTTTTATTTTTGGACCATTACGCCAACAATCGATGGGTTTCCGTTTGGTGATCGCATTGTTTATTGGTTTGAGTTTCTATTATTTGCAGGACTTCTTGGGCTATGCGAGCTTGGTTTATTCTCCATCTCCAGCATGGTTCGTACTTGTACCTATCTTATTAATGTTTGGTGCCGGAAGTTATTTGCTTTACCGCGCTCGCTAGTAATAATTGAGATTTATGGTTTTCATCAATCACGGGTATTGGTGAAAGCCATAGGAATAAATAGAGTCTTGACCGAAAATTCGGTAAGATATTGTGACGAAATTCTAGACAAAAGAGAAATTGATTATGACGGATGCAACTGCTGGCAAGATCCCTCACGTTCTGGTCATTATGGATGGTGTTGGACACCGTGAAGCGATTGAAGATAATGCTTTTCTTGCAGCAAAAACACCAAATTTGGCGGCAATGAAAGCCAAGCATCCGAATAGTCTAATTTCTGGTTCAGGTGAAGATGTTGGATTACCTGATGGTCAAATGGGGAATTCTGAAGTCGGCCATATGAATCTTGGCGCTGGCCGCGTGTTATATCAAGACTTTACCCGTATTACTAAAGATATCCGTACTGGTGATTTCTTTAAACATGAAGTTTTGATCGATGCTGTTGAAAAAGCCAAAGCTGCTGGTGGCGCTGTCCATATTATGGGACTACTTTCAGAAGGTGGCGTCCATTCCCATGAAGATCATATTGTGGCGATGTGTGAACTTGCATTAAAACGCGGTGCAAAAGTTTACTTACACGCTTTCCTTGATGGTCGTGATACACCTCCACGCAGTGCTCAACCATCTTTAGAAAAATTAGATGCGTTATTTGCTCAATATTCAGGCCAAGGCCGTATTGCAACTATGATTGGTCGCTACTTTGCAATGGACCGTGACAACCGTTGGGATCGCGTTGAGCAAGCTTATCGCTTATTAACCGAAGGTGAAGCACTTCGTACTGCACAAACCGCAGTTGAAGGGTTAGAGCTAGCTTATGCAGCCAATGAAAATGATGAGTTTGTAAAAGCGACTCGTATTGGTGATATCGCTAAAGTTCAAGACGGTGATAGCGTTGTATTTATGAATTTCCGTGCTGACCGAGCTCGTGAAATTACTCGCGCATTTGTAGAAAAAGACTTTGCTGGTTTTGAACGTAAAGTTGTACCAAACCTTTCTAAATTTGTGATGTTAACGCGTTATCAGGCAAGCATTGATGCACCAGTTGCATATATGCCAGAAGCCCTCAAAAATTCATTGGGTGAGTATTTATCTTCTTTAGGTAAAACCCAGTTACGTATTGCCGAAACTGAAAAGTATGCGCATGTAACATTCTTCTTTAGTGGTGGCCGTGAAGATGAATATCCGGGTGAAAAACGGATTTTAATTCCATCTCCAAACGTTGCGACATATGACCTTAAGCCTGAAATGAGTGCTTATGAAGTCACTGATGAGTTGGTTAAAGCGATTAATTCGGGTGAATACGACTTATTGGTTGTGAACTATGCAAATGGTGACATGGTCGGTCATACAGGTGTGTTCGATGCTGCAGTTAAAGCAGTTGAAGCGGTAGATACTTGTTTAGGTCGTGTCTATGAAGCAGTTATGGCGAAAAAAGGCCATATGCTCATTACTGCTGACCATGGTAACGTTGAACAAATGCAAGATTACGAAAGTGGGCAAGTGCATACTCAACATACAACCGAGCTTGTGCCGTTTATCTATGTTGGCCCAACACAAGCAACAATTGCAGAAGGTGGTGTGCTTGCAGACGTAGCACCAACAATTCTCAATTTAATGCAGATTCCTGTTCCTGCTGAAATGCAAGGGCGTAATCTGATTACACTATCTGCATAAGTTATAGGTGGTTGGATGCTGCAACACATTAAATATAAAAAACTTATTGTAAGTATGTTGCTGTGTTGCAGCCAATTTGCTTTTGCAGCGCCAGTTGTAAAAGAAAAATTGTCACCTTTGCACTCTGATTCGGAAGAGCCAGAGCATAGCTATGCAGAGGTGCCGATTGAGTCGATTCAACAGTTTGTGCAAATCTATGGAATTGTTCGAGATAACTATGTTGACGTGAAGTCCGATGACGCCTTATTTCAGCAAGCCATAAAAGGGTTAGTGAGTGGGTTAGATCGTTATTCGCGTTATTTGTCGGCAGAAGAATATCGTCAATTGATTCAATACACTGAAGGTGATCTTGCGTCAGTTGATTTTGCATTAAGTCCTGAATCTCATGTTCGTAAATGGATAATTCGTGATCTTAAAACAGGCTCAGACTCCTATAAATTAGGTTTGAGAAATGGTCAGACGATTCTCAAGATTGATAACCAAGATTTAAAAAATTTAAACCAAGATCAGGTGCTCGGTCTACTTTATGGCTCTATTGGAAGTACACTTCAAGTACAAGCAGAAGAGTTAAATGGAAACATTAACTTAGTCCGTAATAAAAAAATAGAAACCGATATAGAACCTGTAATGTTACATAATCAGGTGCTCGTACTCAAAATTAGAGTATTTCAGCAAGACACTGCTAATGAAATTAAAAGATTAATTGAAGAAAATAACTCTCCACGTTTAAAGGCTGTTTTAATCGATTTGCGAAACAATCCGGGTGGGTTGTTATCGGCAGCAGTTGAGTCGGCAGATTTATTTTTAAATAACGGAATTATTGTTTCAACCAAAAGTCGTTCGGAAGGTAACCAGCAATTTCAGGCACTACCTGGCAATGAATTTCAGAATATAAAACTAGGTATATTAATTAATCACCGCTCTGCATCGGCAGCAGAAGTTTTTACTGCGGCCATGAAAGAACACCAGCGTGCTTGGGTGATGGGTGAAAAAAGTTATGGAAAAGGTGTAGTGCAAAAGCTATTTCCTTTACCAAGTGGAGCAGCTCTACAGATGACCGTTTCACACTACTACACGCCCAATGGCAATATGATTGAAGGGCAGGGTATTCAGCCTAACCAGACCTATCCATTACCCGCAGAAATGAAAGAAGACGTATATTTAGAGCGCGTTGCAGATTTATTCTTAAAGAGGAAGTAACTTTTATACTTCCTCTCCCATTTCGGTATCTAAGCCAAACTTTTTGAGTCGATAGCGCAAAGAACGGAATGTCATTCCTAACTTTTTAGCTGCTAAAGTCCGATTCCAATGCGTCATGTTTAGCGCATTCAATAAAATATCTTTTTCGATATTTTCTAAATAACGTTCTAAACCTTCCATTGGAAATTTTGGATGAGTCGTCTGAACAGTTGGTGTTTGATCTAGTTGTTGCATTACGATTGGCGGGCTCACACTACTGCCTCTAAGAGGAGGTGCTAAGTGTGTCAAATCAATGCACTCATCATCACTTAAAGTAATAGCTCGTTCAATCATATTTCTTAATTCACGAACATTACCCGGGAAGTCTTGCTGCAATAAGTAGGTTTCAGCACTCGCCGTTAATTGTTTGCCTGGAATTCCCCATTCCGAACAAACCTTTTGAATAAAATGAGTGGCCAAGAGCAGAATGTCTTCACCACGTTCACGTAATGGTGGCAACATAATATCCATAACATGGATACGGAAGAATAAGTCCTGCCGGAATTTACCTTGTTGAACCAATAAATCCAAGTCTTGATGGCTGGCACTAATTACTCGAAAATCAACATCAATTTCCTGATCGGAACCTACAGGGCGTATCTTTTTCTCTTGCACAGCCCGCAGCAATTTAACCTGCATAGTTAACGGCAATTCGGCAATTTCATCTAAAAATAAACTGCCGCCGTGTGCCGATAAAATCAGTCCTTGTTTGTCTTGCGTCGCACCAGTAAAACTACCTTTTTTATGCCCGAAAAGTTCACTTTCCATGAGCTCAGTTGGGATTGCTCCGCAGTTAATTGCAATAAATGGCCCTTCGCTACGGTTGCTTAAACGGTGAATCAAATTAGCAACAACTTCTTTACCTGTACCGGACTCACCTGTAACAAACACAGGAGCTTGAGAGCGAGCTATTTTTTTAATAGCTGTCCGTAAGTTTTGTATAGGGGGTGAACGCCCGATTAGTAGGTCATTTTCTAAAGTTGTTTCACTAAATTCATGCTCTGGTTTTGGCTGGTTAAGCGCTTTTTTTAATAGCTGATCTAAATGAATTTGGTTAATCGGTTTACTAACAAAATCAAAAGCTCCCGCTTTTAATGCAGCAATTGCAATATCCATATTGCCGTATGCGGTTAAAACTGCGATGGGTGTGTGCGGGTAAGTTTGAGAAACATGTTTAACCAATTCTAATCCACTACCGTCGGGTAGATTTAAATCGGTCAAGCATGCATCGTAATGAAACTGAGTAAAGAGTTGTTTGGCCTGTTCAACCCGATAAGCAAGATGTGTCTTAATCCCCATTCGTGCAAGAGTCATTTGCATTAAAAGGCACAAATCTTCCTCATCGTCTACAAGCAAAACGAGTGGTTGCTGTTCTGCCATTTCCCCAAAAACCTAATAAAAAAATCAATATATTATTGGGCACGCTATTCGGAAGCATGCCCCTTGTTTTTGCTCTACATAAGTGAGCTTTGCATGGTTTGCCTCACAAAAACTATGAGACAAATATAATCCTAAACCAGTTCCATTAATTTCGGTACTAAAAAATGGTTTAAATAATTGAGATATATCACGTTTTGAAACCCCTTCACCGTAATCGATCACATCAATATAAATTTTATTTGTTTGTGAATGAATATTGATCAAGATATGCGGTGAGTCGGGTGCATTATGTCGTAAAGCATTCCTAACAAGATTAATCAGCACTTGTCTGAGCTGTTTTTCATCAAATAAGAGTTTTAAGGATGAGTCAGAAATTTTAAGCTGGATGGTATGTTTAACATCAGATAGATCTTCATCTAATAACGTTTTTATGAAGTCGTTTAATTCAATCTGGATAGGGTAGGTTCCTTCACCACGGGCAAGTCCTAATGTATCTTGAACAATACTATCGATGCGTTTGGTTTGCTTGCCAATCATATTGCTTAAAGTATTTTGCTGTTCAATATCACTATCTTTAAGCAGTTCATTTGCTTGCACAATTGCTGCAAGAGGATTGCGGATTTCATGTGCAATACTTGCTGAGAGTTGCCCTAAAGCGGCAAGTTTGAGTTGTTGAGCTTGCTGATTAATCTGCTGTGCATCTTGTAAGATAAGTAGTGTCAATGCTTGTTGTGGTACTAAAAGATGCTGCACTTTAATATTAATAGAGTAGGCCGAAAGCCGAGACTCAAAAATAAACCGATCACCTTCTTTTAGGTTATCAAACTTAAGAATTTCAAATAAGTCAGCATGCCATTTAGCTAGGGGGTATTTTTCACTGGCAAATTGAGGTGGAATCCCTAAAAGTGAACATGCTGCTGGGTTACTTAAAACAATGTCGTAGTTTTCATCTAGAACTAAATAACCTTCTTCAATTTGTTCCAAAATATAGCGGTTAATATTTTGTAGTTGATAGAGTTCTATTGATTGGTGGAAAGTCAGCGCCTCAAGTAACTTAAAGCGCTGGACCGCAATTTGCCCGATGCCGTGTACTACAAAAAATAAGAATGCCAATAAAGCGCTATTACCAATCGTATTTAAATTATTGTAGTCAAATAAACTGCCAACAAAGCGTTGGTAGATAACAGCAATAACCGCAAGTAATGTAATGAGCAAAGACATTCTTGCGCTAAGTAAAATTGCTGAGGTAAATATAGCAATAACATAGAGCAAGCTGAGTTGTAGATTTGGTTCCCCTAAAGAAAATGTAAGTAAACTCAGGCAAATAACATCAACTATAAAAAATAAAACAAGCTGGCGTGTTGCCTGAGTAGCAACAAACTTAAAGCATAAAAGTTGAAGAAGGCTTAAGATTGAATAGCCGAGTAGTGTGTAAGAATATAAAGCGGGTTGTTGTAGACTAGTGTCGATTTGAGCATCGGTTAAAACCAAAATAATATTCAGGCTAACCGCAATAATAAGGCGATATAAACCATACCACGTGCCCAAACGAAAAATCGTATGGGACAAGGATGAGTTTATGGGAAATTGCATGTAAGTCTGATTAAGGTTTGATCAGACCGTAACGAATCGCAAGGTGAGTTAATTTAACATCACTATCAATGGCTAGCTTTTCAAAAATACGGTAACGGTAAGTATTTACTGTTTTAACACTTACAAAAAGTTTGTCAGCAATTTCTTGAGCGCTAATACAATTTACAACCATCATTGCGACTTGCATTTCACGTTCAGAAAGAGAATCAAAAGGTGATTGCTGAGTATCGGATAAATATGAGCTCGCTAATTGCTCAGCAATATCGGCACTGAAGTATTTGCCACCTTGCATCACTTTATTAATTGCTCGAACCATTTCTGTAATTGGAGCACCTTTGGTGATGTAGCCTTTAGCTCCTGCTTTAAGCAAAAGAGAAGGGTAAGGTTCTTCTGCTAAACCACTGACTGCAATCACTTTTGTATCTGGTGCAGTTTGCAGTAAACGGCGAGTTGTTTCTACGCCCCCGATGCCAGGCATATTGACATCAAGTAGCACAACTTGAGGATGTTTCTGACGAACAATAGCAATTGCTTCTTCACCCGATTCGGCTTGTCCAATGACCTCTACATCGGCATGATCTTCTAACATACGGCAAATGCCCGTACGTACAAGTTCATGGTCATCCACAACTAAAACTGTAATCAAGAAGACCTCCTTTCTTTCAAAAAACAAGTTTTTTGTTACATAAAGCAAAATTAGCTTGCAATGGAATGACAAAATTAGCAATCCTATTCTTATATAGTGAGCGAATAGTTGTGCACAATTGTGTCGGTAAAAGCGTTATACCTTATACCTCAAATGTAAGGCATAATTATAGTAAGCGCAAATGTGTATCACCCTGAGTCGAGTATTGTGCCGTGAAAAATTCTAAAAAGTCTTTAATGCATGTGCTAAGCATGTCTATTTTGCTTGGTTTGAGTTCAACAAGCTTTGCAGAACTCGTCAATAACCCGTCCTCAGGGAGTAGTGGTACTGCAAGCTTAAATTGGTCTTCAGCCGACGCTAGCCAATTTTTAAATGATGAAGATGATGAACCTACTCCGCAAGGTTCAACATCGGTAACCACAACATTGCGTGGTGGTAGTGCACCGAAAATTGTAGCATCTGCACCGAAGATTGCTCCAATCCGTGATACGACTGGTTACAATGCCCAGCCAAGTGTAAGCGCTCGAGCTGCACTTGTGATGGATGCGCAAACTGGTGAAGTGCTCTACAGTAAAAATACCAACGCTTCAGTGCCAATTGCATCTATTACTAAATTGATGACAGCAGTTGTAACGGCAGATGCTCGTTTAAACATGTCTGAAGAAATTACACTTGAGCAAATTGATTTTGCTGGTGCAGGTGGTAAGAATTCAAGTTCAACACTCCGTGTTGGCGATAAGATGAACCGTGCAGAAGTTCTTCTATTTGCTCTAATGAAATCTGAAAACCCAGCAGCGGCAGCTTTAGCACGTACCTATCCGGGTGGTCGTCCAGCATTCGTAGCTGCAATGAACTCTAAAGCACGTGCTTTAGGCATGAATGCAACTCACTATTACGAGTCAACTGGTTTAGATCCACGTAATGTGTCTTCTGCGCGTGACTTAGGGATTTTGGCAAGTACAGCTTCTCAATATGGTTTGATCCGTCAATTCTCAACAACACCGACTTATGACTTTAACTTAGGTTATCGCGTGTTGAAATCTAACAATACTAATGCGCTAGTGCGTAATGGTGGTTGGAATATTAACTTGTCTAAAACTGGTTATATTAATGAAGCAGGTCGCTGTGTTGTGATGCATACCACTGTAAACTCACGTCCGGCAGTGATTGTATTACTGGGTGAACCAAGTACACAGGCACGTAATAACGATGCAACTAACTTGCTTGGCTGGTTGAGCAATTTACCAAAACGTATTTAATTTAAATATTCAAGAAAACGCTTCTATCAAGAAGCGTTTTTTTATGGCTATAAAAAAGACATAAAAAAACGGCTGTGTTGAACAGCCGTTTTTGAAAAATCAGATCTTACATATTAGATAAAATCGAATCTTTTACTTGATCCATTGTTGCATCAATTGACAACATAACTGCATCAGCACATTGTTTGATTGCAGTATCAGGGTCTTTTAAGCCATTACCTGTTACTGTACATACAATGACAGAACCTTCGGCGATCTTACCCGCTTTAATATCGCGAATCGCACCACCAATAGAAGCCGCAGATGCAGGCTCAACAAATACGCCTTCATACATAGAAAGTAAGCGTTGAGCTTCTAAAATTTCGCTGTCTTGAAGTTCATCAAACCAGCCCTTAGAGTCACGTACTACAGCTTTTGCATGGTTCCAGCTTTGTGGGTTACCAATACGGATTGCAGTTGCAACAGTTTCAGGGCTTTCAACTGGAGCACCACGTAAGAATGGAGCAGCACCAGAAGCTTGATAACCTACCATTGTTGGTAAACCTTCAGGTTTTGGACCAGTGAATTGATCAGTAGAAGCATCGTAAACAACTTGTTCAAACTGATCAGCAGGTTGGTTTGCTACTGCTTCGGTATAACCCATCCAATGAGCTGTAATGTTGCCTGCGTTACCTACAGGTAAGCAGTGATAATCAGGTGCACGGCCTAGAGCTTCAACGATTTCATAAGCAATGGTTTTTTGACCTTGCAAACGGTAAGGGTTGATTGAGTTTACAATCGTTACAGGCGCTTGGTCAGCGACTTCTTTTACAAGACGCATACCATCATCGAAGTTGCCACGAATTTGCATAGTGATCGCACCATACATCATCGCTTGTGCCATTTTACCCATCGCAATTTTGCCTTCTGGAATCAAAACAAATGCTTTGATACCTGCACGTGCAGCATAGGCAGCAGCAGCAGCAGAAGTGTTACCAGTAGAGGCACAGATAATCGCTTTAGAGCCTTCTTCAACCGCTTTGGTTACAGCCATGGTCATACCACGGTCTTTAAATGAACCAGTTGGGTTTAAACCCTCATATTTCACATAAATTTCAACATCTTTGCCAATAATACGTGGAATATTCTCAAGTTTAATGAGTGGGGTGTTGCCTTCACCCAAAGAGATAGCACGAGTAGTTGCCGAAACTGGCAAACGGTCACGATAACGATCTACAAGACCAGTATAACGATTGGCATTAGACATGATGGTGTTCCAATTAGAGGTGAAGCGGGAGAGGGAATCTTTCCCTCAACCTGATTAACTATCGAGCGATTCTAAACGAATTCTTACGATTTCGCCACGAATTGCAGGTAATGCTTGGATTTGTGCAAGAGCATCATCCATTTTAGATTCAACGATTGGATCGGTCAGAATCACGATTGGAATAAGGTCTTTTAAACGAGATTGTTGCATGATCGCATCAATACTAATTCCAGCGCGACTTAAGATGGTCGTCACATCTGCAAGTACGCCAGTTTGGTCTTCTGCATTTAAGCGGATGTAATAACCTGTAGTCATTTCTTCACGGCTTAAAATTGGCACGTTTGTTAATGCTTCAAAAGCCAACTGAGGAATTGTTCCTGCACCATCTTCGGTATAAGAGATGTCACGAACAATATCAATAACGTCTGCAACAACCGCAGAAGCTGTTGGACCTGCACCTGCACCCGCGCCGTAATAGAGTGTTGGACCTACGGCATTGGCTTGAACTAAAACAGCATTTTTAACGCCGTTTACATTCGCAATAAGTTGTTCATCCGGAATAAGTGTTGGGTGAACACGTAACTCAATACCTTTTTCAGCACGACGTGCAATACCAAGATGTTTAATGCGGAAACCAAGATCTTCGGCATATTTCACATCTTGTGCAGTGATTTTGCTGATACCTTCGGTATAAACCTTATCAAACTGAAGAGGAATACCAAACGCACAAGACGCTAAAATTGTAAGTTTATGCGCAGCATCAATACCTTCAACGTCAAAAGTTGGGTCTGCTTCTGCATACCCGAGTTCTTGAGCTTCTTTTAATACATCATCAAATGCACGACCTTTCTCGCGCATTTCAGTCAGAATAAAGTTACCTGTACCATTAATAATGCCAGCCAACCATTCGATATGGTTTGCAGCAAGGCCTTCACGGATCACTTTAATAATTGGAATACCGCCAGCAACCGCTGCTTCATAAGCAATTTGTACAGCATTGTCTTCGGCAGCTTTAAATAATTCATTGCCATGTTCAGCGAGTAAAGCTTTATTGGCAGTCACGACTTGTTTGCCGTGTTTGATCGCTTCCATGATAATTTCGTAAGCAGGATGGATACCACCCATGACTTCTACAACGACATCTACATCGGGTTGACGAACGATATCAAGTAAATCTGCGCTTTGTTTAATCCCTTCCAGTTCGAGATCTGGACGAGGGCGACGTGTTCCAACGTGGGTAATTTGAATTTCTCGACCGGTGCGACGTTTAATTTCAGCGGCATTTTCTTGTAGTAGTTTAAGGGCTCCTCCACCTACGGTTCCTAAACCGAGTATTGCCAGGCGAACTGGTTTCACGTCACACTCCATATCATCATTTAATCATTTAGTTGAAGCTAGATCATAGCTAAAAAAAACGCCAGACTCTAGCGCTTTTAGTGCTTGTTCAATGAATTAGATTGCGATGTTTGGAAAAGAAGAGTAGATCAGTCTTTAAACAGAGGTCGATTAAACATTAATTATTTAAAAAACAAAGCGCTGCAATAATGGCAGCGCTTTTCTTAAGGGGTAGATGATTAATCATTCATCAACTTAAAGGGTGTTATTTATCCAGACGTTTAATTAATTCATCCGGTGTTAGGTAGCCACCTAGGTACTCACCATCCACATTGTAAATTGCTGGTGTTCCATTTACACCCATGTTTAAACCAAGTTGATATTGTTCTCGAACAGGGTTTTTACATTGTGCAGGCGGAATAGCAATGCCTTGTACGGCTTGGTTGAAGGCAGCTTTACGGTCTGTACTACACCATACTGCTTCCATGGTCGGCATAAACTGTTCGCCACGTGGCCAAGCAATGTACCGAACCTCAATGCCTTTCTCATTAATTTCAGGTATATGCTCATGTAGCTTATGGCAATAAGGGCAACTTGCATCGGTAAACACATAAATCACATGTTTCGCCTTACCTTTTGCAGGGTAGACAATCAAATCTTCATTTTTTAAAGCCGCCAGGTGCTTTTTATTTTCCGATGCTTGGAGGCTATCACCAATATTGTGAAGTTCTTTACCGCCTAAACGAATCACATCACCTTGAACTAAATATTTTCCATCACTCGTTGTATAAACCGATGTCATGCCTTCGAGATTTACCCAATATAGATTAGGAACTTCAGTTGGCTTGATATCTAAAATTTTGACGTTGATGTTTGCATTCTTAAATTGTTTTTGCAAAGTCTCAATTAAACGCTGTTTCGCATTGCGTTCAATAATGGTTGAAGCTTCCCCTGTAGCAGGTGCGGTCGCAGTGAGCGCATCTTCTTTTTGTGGTTTGTTTTCTTTAGAACAAGCACTGAATAACAGGCTAGAAGCCAACGCACAGGCAAGAAAAAGTTGAGATCGGGTAAAAGACATAGATAACCCTTATTTCATCAGTATTTATAGTCAGAAGCTGCTAAGCATAACAAAAAATCTAGCGTGTATTGTTAAAACTTTCTTAACCTTTGTGAACGAAATCAAGTGATTGTTAGGCGTATTTCAAATAATAAGTTTTAAATTTTTTAACCTCTAGGGTGATGTTTTTCATGCAATTGTTGCATTCTTACTTGTGCCACATGGGTATAAATTTGAGTCGTTGATAAGTCGCTATGACCTAGTAACATTTGTACTACGCGTAGGTCCGCACCGTGATTGAGCAAGTGCGTTGCAAAGGCGTGACGTAAGGTGTGAGGCGAAAGTTCAGCTTGAATATTGGCTTGTAGAGCGTACCGTTTAATGGCGTACCAAAAGTTCTGACGGCTCATAATTCCGCCATGTTGAGTCAAAAAAAGATAATCCGTTGAGCTTTTGTAGAGTTGAGGCCGAGCATTATGCAAATAACGTTCTACCCATTCACACGCAAACTGTCCTAACGGTACCAAACGTTCTTTATTGCCTTTACCGGTAATTCGTAAGTAGCCTTGTTTTAAATTAATGAGTTCTAGGCGTAAGTTAAGTAGTTCAGAAACACGTAAACCGCAGGCATAAAGTACTTCAAACATTGCTCGGTCACGTAAACCGAGTGCCGTATTTATGTCAGGAGCCTGAATGAGTGCTTCTACATCTTCTTCTGATAGGTCTTTGGGTAAAGCTCTGCCAATTTTTGGAGAATGGTGGGTTGCTACAGGATTATCACTTCTTAATTTCTGTTCACGTAAAAATTTGTAAAACTGGCGTAAGGCAGATAAGCAGCGGGCAATCGAACGCGGGCTTCTTCCGACTTTGGTCAACTCAATCAAAACATCTGCAATATCATCACTTGTCCACTCTGGAAGAGCTGTTTTTTTATGAAGTTCGCTGCATTGGATAAGGTCGGATAAATAAGCATTACGTGTATGTGGACTTACCGTCTGAGCAACAAGATAGTCGCGAAAACCTTGTAAAAAGCTTAAATGTTCAGGAATTTGAACAGGGCTTGGAATACGCGGTTTTTTATTCAACATACACTAGATCCTCTAAACCTCTGTACTGTAAAAGAAACTTTAAGGTTTGTCGATTAAACTGAATAAGAAGTGAAATTTAACCTTATTTGGTAATTATTCTCATTTATATGTATACTAGAAAAAAAGGTTTAGGATCGGATGCGGTGCGTTTATCAGCTTTAAAAGTGAAGCAAGCGGCGACCATCACCAAAGTGAATCGGATAGAAGTAGAGTCCGAGCAGCAAGATTTGGTCGCAATTCGTTTGGAAAGTCTGGGCTTTGTACCGGGCACACGAGTGGAAGTGATTACCAAGGGTGTTTTTGGTGGTGATCCGATCTTGATCCAAATTGGCTTTACTCGCTTCGCTTTACGTAAAGCAGAAGCGGAAAAAATTGAAATTCAAGTAGAAGAAGGAGTACCCGCATGAGTGATGCGTTACGTATTGCCCTTGTGGGAAACCCAAACTGTGGTAAAACCTCTCTCTTTAACCATTTAACTGGAACTCGACAAAAAGTTGCGAACTATGCGGGCGTAACAGTCGAGCGTAAGGTTGGTCATTTTCAGTTGCCTTCAGGTCGAGCAGTACGTGTACTCGATTTGCCAGGGACCTATAGTCTTAATGCGACCAGTCCTGATGAAGCCATTACCCGTGACGTTTGCTTGGGTAAAATTGCCGAAGAAGGTCAGCAAGATGCCTTTTTATGTGTAGTTGATGCCACTAACTTAAAATTGCATTTAGGCCTCGTGCTCGAAATGATCGAGCTAGGTCGTCCGATTTTACTAGTACTGAATATGATGGATGAAGCGCGTCGTCGTGGCATCCAAATTAATACTCAAAAGCTGTCCCAGCGTTTGGGCGTACCCGTTGTCGAAACAGTTGCTGTCCGTAATGCAGGTATTGAAAATTTATTACATGCCCTTGATCAAGAAAAATACAGTGTCCCACAGACTGAACTTAGTGGTTTAACTGGGACGCATCATCAAAAAATCGATATGATTTTTAAAGATGTGGTTCATTATGTTGATCAGGAAGATAAGCGTACTGATTTTCTAGATCGCATTTTCTTACATCCAGTTTTAGGCCTACTTAGTCTTGCCCTCATGATGTTTATTGTGTTCCAAGCAGTTTTTGCTTGGGCAGCTCCATTCATGGATGGCATTGAAGGCTTCTTTGGTTGGCTTGGTGAAGTCATAGGAAGTGTGATTACCCAGCCGCTACTGCATAGTTTGGTGGTTGACGGCATTATCGCGGGTGCTGGTGGTGTAGTGGTGTTCTTGCCACAAATTTTGATCTTATTCTTCTTCATTTTAGTATTAGAAGAATCAGGTTATTTACCTCGCGCAGCATTTTTGCTTGATAAATTAATGTTTCAAGCTGGTTTAAGCGGCCGTGCCTTCATTCCTTTACTTTCAAGCTTCGCCTGTGCAGTACCGGGAATTATGGCAACGCGGAGTATTAGTGACCCTCGTGATCGCTTTACGACCATTATGGTTGCGCCGTTAATGACCTGTTCAGCACGTTTACCTGTATATGCCTTGCTGATTGCTGCATTTATTCCAGAGAAAATGGTCTGGGGTATTTTTAACCTCCAAGGTCTGGTACTTTTCGGCCTGTATATGGCTGGTATTGTGAGTGCGCTTTGTGTTTCATTTTTAATGAAATTCTTCCAAAAAGATAAGTCTCAACATGCTTTATTGCTAGAGCTGCCAAGTTATCGTTTCCCTGATTTAAAAAGTGTGGGAATCGGTTTGTTGGATCGTGCAAAGATCTTCTTGAAGCGTGTCGGTGGAATTATTTTTGCGCTCTCTATTTTGCTATGGTTTTTGTGTACTTTCCCACAACCACCGGAAGGGGCGACATTACCTGCTATAGATTATAGTTTTGCGGGTATGCTTGGGCATCTTATCCAGCCTTTATTTGCTCCAATTGGTTTTAACTGGCAAATCTGTATTGCGTTAATTCCTGCGATGGCAGCCCGTGAAGTTGTGGTGGCTGCATTAGGTACGGTGTATGCGTTATCTGCAACAAGTGATGATGCAGTGGCACAAGGTTTGTCACACCTGATTAGTGCAGATGGATCAGGTTGGTCTTTGGCAACAGGTTTATCGCTTTTAGTGTGGTTCATTTATGCTCCACATTGTTTGGCAACATTAGCAACGGTACGCCGTGAAACAGGTTCATGGAAACATGTTGCAGCTATGACTGCATATCTGTTTGGTTTAGCTTATTTGGCATCGTTTGTTACCTATCAAATTGCTTCCCATTATTGGGGTTAAGGCAAGAAAGGAGCTTGTATATGGTTCAATATCTGATCATTGCGGTATTAGTGATTTGGAGTGCTGTCGTTGTTTTTAAGAAAGTATTTCCAAAAACAGCAAATTCAGTATTTTCTTCACTCTCTATATTTTGCGAAAAGCAGGGTTGGACAACTTTGGCAAAATGGCTTAAACCAAAAATGACCTTTGGTTGTGCTGGTGGCTGTGGCTGTTCAAGTGAAGATAAACCTACCAATACAGTTCAAGAAATTAAGCCGATTAAATGGCAGTAAATTCACTATTTCTTGTTTCGTTTAAAAAGCCATCATATTGATGGCTTTTTTACGCACTGACACAAAAAAAGATGAATAAAGTTCAAACTGAAAAAGCATTCAAAACAGCAAAGTGCTAACATTTTTGCCATTCTGTCGATTGATAAATTGTGGGGCAAAAATGTTAATACAACGTGGTGGGTTAAAAGTTGTCGCAGGCTTGGGAATCTCAGGCGTTTCGGCTGTAAATTTCTTGCATGAACAAGGCTACCAAGTTGCAGTAACAGACTCTCGCCCCACGCCGCCGGGGTATGATCAGATTCCGGCAGGAGTAAAGACAAGTTTTGGTCAACTTGATCAAGAATTATTATTACAAGCAGAAGAAATTATTTTAAGCCCAGGCCTTGCACCACAATTACCAGAAATTCAGGCAGCTATTGCTCAGGGGATATCGGTAGTAGGGGATATTCAATTATTACGCCGTGCAACTGATGTGCCTATTGTTGCGATCACTGGCTCTAATGCGAAAAGTACAGTAACGACCTTAATTGGCTTAATGGCTAAAGATGCAGGTAAGAAAGTTGCTGTGGGTGGCAATCTTGGGCGCCCGGCTCTAGATTTATTAAAAGATCAACCTGAACTGCTTGTGCTTGAATTATCAAGTTTTCAGTTGGAAACCACATCTCATTTAAATGCTGAAGTTGCTGTGGTTCTAAATATGAGTGAAGACCATTTAGATCGCCACGGTAATATGTTGGGTTATCATCAAGCAAAACACCGTATTTTCCAAGGTGTTAAAAAAGTAGTATTTAACCGTGATGATGTTTTAAGCCGACCTCTTGTTCCAGATACGACACCAATGCAAAGCTTTGGTTTAAATGCACCAGATTTAAATCAATATGGTGTTTTAAGAGATGGCGATGGCACCCTTTGGCTTGCGCGTGGTTTACAGCGTTTAATTAAAAGCTCGGATTTATATATTCAAGGCATGCACAACGTAGCCAATGCTTTAGCTTGTTTAGCTTTAGGTGAAGCAATTGGTCTGCCTATGGAATCGATGCTTGAGACTTTAAAACAATTTAAAGGATTAGAGCACCGCTGTGAATATGTAAAGACTGTGCATGATGTACGCTATTACAATGACTCTAAAGGCACCAACGTGGGTGCTACGCTTGCAGCGATTGATGGTTTAGGCGCTGCAATTGAGGTTAAAAAGGGTAAGGTTGCCTTGATTTTAGGTGGACAAGGTAAAGGTCAAGATTTTGCTCCATTACGTTCTTCTATCGAAAAATATGCCAAAGTTGTGGTATTGATTGGTGAGGATGCACCTGTCATCGAACAGGCTATTCAAGGCGCAACTAAAATTTTACATGCAGCAACGCTTAAAGAAGCTGTAGAGCTGTGTCAACGTGAAACGCAAGCTGAAGATGTGGTGTTGTTATCACCAGCATGTGCAAGTTTTGATATGTTTAAAAGTTATAATGATCGTGGTCAGCAGTTTGTTGCCTGCGTCAATTCGTTGGTTTAAAGAAAACATGATTAGGAATGTAGTATGGCAGGCTTAGCTCAGACCACAATCCAGAAAATCAATCATTGGTATGAACGGATATTGCCTAAATGGCCAGCGGAAGTGACGCCACGTAATATCCTGATTTTCTGTGTCGTTGCATTATTATGTATCGGTTCAGTGATGGTTGCATCCGCTTCGATGCCCTATGCTGAATATATGCATGAAAACCCGTTTCACTATGTGATTCGTCATGGTATTTCGATTGTCGCTGCGGGTGTGGTAGCTTATTTGACCTATCGGATATCACTTAATACGTGGTTTAAAAATACCTTTCCGCTGTGGCTATTAACCATGGTTCTGTTGCTTGCTGCTTTGGTGGTGGGTTCGGAAGTCAACGGTTCTACACGTTGGATTAAAATTGGTGGCTTTACCTTGCAGCCAACCGAAGTTGCCAAAGTCATGATGGCAATTTTTACCGCAGACTACGTTGTACGCCGTGCCAAAGAGGTTCGTACTCATTGGAAAGGCTTGCTACGTTTAAGTGGGGTAATGGCAATCACAGTCGGTTTGATTATTGCTGAGCCTGACTTAGGGGCAACGGTCGTTATTGTCATGATGATGGTGGGGGTGTTCTTTTTGGCTGGTGCGCCGCCAACACAGTTCTTAATCATGCTTGGTGCGATTGTCACAGGTATTGTGTTTTTGATCTTATTTGAACCCTACCGTTTCCAACGTTTGATTTCATTTACCGACCCATGGGCAGACCCGTTGGGCGTGGGCTATCAGTTATCAAACGCATTAATGGCTTTTGGTCGTGGTGAGTGGTTTGGTACAGGCTTAGGGCACAGTGTACAAAAACTGTCTTATTTACCTGAAGCGCATACTGACTTTATGTTGGCTGTGCTAGGTGAAGAGTTTGGCTTCGTGGGTATTTCGATTGTTATTGGCTTGTCTTTCTTGATGCTCGCATGCTGTATCAAAATCGGTCACCGTGCTTTGAAGCATCATTACCTACGTGCCGGCTATTTAGCTTATGGTATTAGCATTATTTTCTTGCTTCAGATTTTGGTAAATGCGGGCATGAATATGGGCTTGATGCCGACCAAAGGTTTGACTTTGCCATTCATTAGTTATGGTGGTACATCTTTAATGATGTGTGCTGCGATGATTAGCTTGATCTTAAAGATTGATGCTTCAACACAAGAAGTAAACCCAGAACGAGAAGAGTCAAACTTCTAATTGAGTATTTAGAACTTTAGAAAAGCCCGATTTGATATCGGGCTTTTTTTATTATTTAGAGATATGTTCCGCTGAGCTCTTGTCCATGGGGAATTAAATCGACATTCCACTGCGCTACAGCCTGCCTTAGCATCACTCTAGGTTGATCCAGATCAACCTTAGGTTGTCCTAATGCTTGGATTGCTTTTTGGAGTAATTCTGGAGCTTTTGATAAATCGAGTGCTTGAGCAAGATTTTGTTTAGAGAGCTTTTGTCCTTGGTCATTCATGGCAAGGGGAAGGTGCATATAGCTCAATTTAGGATAACCTAGAAGCTGTCCCAGCCAGATCTGACGCTCAGTGTTATCTAGTAGATCTGCGCCTCGAACGACATGGGTGATACCCTGTAGATAATCATCTACGACGACAGCAAGTTGATAGTTAATAATCCCGTCACGGCGCTTAAGGACGAAGTCCCCGAGATCGTGTTGTAGATTGGAGCAATGACGTCCTTGAAGCCGGTCATCGAAACAGATCTGCTGATCTTGAACTTTTACCCGTATCGCTTGACCTTGAAAATCAAGATTGAGATCACGGCAAGTACCCGCATAGATTGCATTTGAACCCAACATTTTACGCGTACATTGACATGCATAAATAAGACCTTCTGTCTTAAGTTGGTCTAATACGCTTTCATAAATGTCTAAACGGTTTTTTTGAAAGATGATCTCGGCATCGGGTTCAAACTGGAAGGCTTCCAGTGAGGTGAGAATATGCTCTTCACTACCGGGATAAATACGAGGGATATCTGTGTCTTCGACACGAACCAACCATTTGCCTTGATGGGCTTTTGCATCGCAATAGCTGGCAACCGCAGTAATGAGTGATCCAAAATGCAAAGGGCCGGTTGGCGAGGGCGCAAACCGGCCTGAGTATGAGCAGCAATTAAGCGGAACATTGTTCCGCCGCTGCGCAAGAGAAAAGCTATGCTTTTCTGGCAGGCGATTTAACTGCTGCGCAAGAGCAGAGCTGTGCTCGGCTAGAGAATTCTCAACAGTCACAATTAACCGTTATTTTGCTTCTCTTTAATTTCTGCCAAAGTTTTGCAATCAATACATAAAGTTGCAGTTGGACGCGCTTCTAAACGACGTAAGCCGATTTCAATACCACAAGTTTCACAGAAACCGTAGTCTTCATTCTTAATTGCTTCCATAGATTGTTCGATTTTACGAATTAACTTACGTTCACGGTCACGTGTACGTAATTCAATTGCAAATTCTTCTTCTTGGGTAGCACGGTCGTTTACATCTGGCAGTGCAGTTGATTCGTCTTGCATCGTATTTAAAGTACGATCAACTTCAGACATTAATTCAGCTTTCCATGCTTGCAGAATTTGTCGGAAATGCTCGAGCTGTCCTTCAGACATGTACTCTTCATTTTTCTTAGGTTGATAAGGTGCAATACCAAATAAACTTGCAGTTGTGCCTATGTCAGAAGTTTTAGGTTTCACTTTACGTGCACGTTTTGCAGAAGCTTTGTCACCTTCCACTACAACTTCTGTATGTTCATCCAAAACTTGGTTGTGGTTGTCATTCGCCATAATAGGGCATTCCTCATCATACACGTATTATCTATACGCAAAAAATATGGTGATATGCAAGTGTTTTTATAGAAAACCATCGATGGGATTTTCCCATCGGGTCGTCATCATATAGATTTTTCCTGCAAGATGATAGTCATTCCGACCCGTAAATATTTTCAAAACGTGTTTACCCCAGTCATAATTATATATAAGCATATAAGAAATAGGGCTAATATCCTGAAATATCAGTGTTTATATGCCCTTGAAAATTTTCAAGACGGAAGACTTCTGTTTCAAAACTACCGTCGTTTTTTAGACGAATGTAACGGTAGCCGGGAGCATTTTGATCTAAAGCAAAATCATTACTAAACGGTTTAAACTGAACGCTTGTCGATGGAGTCGAGAAAAATTCTACCCCTTGCCAAATGTTTATGGAGTCCTGATGGACATGGCCACAGACTAATGCTTTTACATTTTTAAACGGCGTTAATGCTGTAAGCAAAGCATTAGAATTTTGTAGTTTGTGATGATCAATCCATTTCGATTTCATGGCAAAAGGATGGTGATGACAAGCTAACAAAATCGGGTTGTCTGCAAACTCTTTGAGTAAAGCCGTTAAGTTCTCTAGCTGTTCTTCTGATAGATGCCCATCAATATGACCTTTTACCGCACTATTTAATAAAATAACGCGCCAGTTTCCTAAGCCAATCACCACCGGTTCCTGATGGTTCTCTTTATGCAATGGAAAATGGTCAACATTGTCATGATTACCTAAGGTCTGAAAAAAAGGCAGACCAAGCGTTTGCATATATTGAATATAGCGTTTGTAGGTAATAGGTGTTGGTGCCTGAGCCAGATCACCCGTATGGACGATAGCATCAATTTCAGGATGTTTATTTCGTATTTGCTGAATAATGGCATGAAAACTTTCTTCAGGATTCATACCCACAAATTCTAGATGTGGATACTCCAATAGGTGGGTATCGGTAATTTGTATAATGACATGGTCTTTTTGTGAAAGTGTTGAGACTTGAAAAGTCACCGTCCTACCTCGTCGGATTTTATTATCGTTGTGATGTGTTGAGATAACCATTGTAACGCCATAATGACAGGAGCGTTTCTTAAACGTCCGCTGTCGAGTAGGGGCTGGATGTCACTATAATTAAATAAATGGAGTTGAATATTTTCACCCTCATCATCTACGCCAAATATACCACCTTCAGTGGGTAATTCAGTTTCGGCAGCATACAAATGAAAAAATTCGGAACACGCCCCGGCAGAGGGGTAAAAACTAAATAGATGCTTTAAGTCCTGAATTTCACATCCAGATTCTTCGAGACTCTCTCGTCGAATACAAGTTTCGGGAGATTCGTCTCCATCTAATACGCCTGCAATGATTTCCAGCTGCCATGGAGATTGGGAGTCGTCTAAAGCCCCAACACGAAACTGTTCAATCAATGCAAACTGTTGCTTTTGGTCGCTGTACAGTAGAACACCAGCCGCTTCAGGCCGATGAACGAGTTCACGCTGCAATACATGAGTATATTTAGTTTGATTAAATAGACGATGTCGAAGGCTGACTTTTTCAACTTGAATAAAACCACGGAATAGAGATTCACGTGATGTTAATTCGACATCTTTAGATGTATAACTTGGACGTTCAACAATACTCATGATTCGGTCAGGACGAAATCTATTTATTTCATCCTAACCGAGAATCATGGCTAGGCAAGTGTTTTTTTTGAATATTTACACTTTATGATACAGTTTTTGTCCTTGTTCTTGATAAACCTCTTTCATCGCTTTGAGGCCTTCTTCAACCTCTGAATCACTATTGGTGAGATTGTTGGCATAGTCACGGACATTCTGAGTGATTTTCATCGAACAGAATTTTGGTCCACACATTGAACAGAAGTGAGCAGATTTATGCGCCTCTTTTGGTAAGGTTTCATCATGCATGCTACGTGCTGTATCAGGGTCCAGACTTAGGTTGAACTGATCATCCCAACGGAATTCAAATCGTGCTTTTGACAAGGCATTATCGCGAACTTGAGCACCTGGATGTCCTTTTGCAAGATCAGCAGCATGTGCCGCAAGCTTGTAGGTAATAATCCCGTCTTTAACATCTTTTTTGTTTGGCAAACCCAAGTGTTCTTTTGGTGTCACATAACAAAGCATCGCTGTGCCGTACCAACCAATCATGGCTGCACCAATTGCAGAGGTAATGTGGTCATAACCCGGAGCGATATCAGTCGTTAAAGGCCCAAGTGTATAGAATGGTGCTTCTTTACATACTTCTAGTTGAAGGTCCATGTTTTCTTTAATCATGTGCATTGGTACGTGACCAGGGCCTTCAATCATGACTTGAACATCATGTTCCCATGCACGATGAGTAAGCTCACCTAGTGTTTTAAGTTCGCTAAACTGTGCTTCGTCATTTGCATCTTGAATACAACCCGGACGTAAGCCATCACCTAAGCTAAATGAAACATCATAAGCTTTCATGATTTCACAGATTTCATCGAAATGAGTGTATAAGAAGTTTTCTTCATGATGCGCTAGACACCACTGCGCCATGATGGAACCACCACGAGACACAATACCTGTTAAACGGTTTGCTGTAAGTGGAACATAACGAAGCAATACACCTGCGTGAATTGTGAAGTAGTCAACGCCTTGTTCAGCTTGTTCAATCAGTGTGTCTTTGAAGATTTCCCATGTTAGGTCTTCTGCAACACCATCAACTTTTTCAAGTGCTTGATAAATTGGTACAGTGCCGATTGGAACAGGTGAGTTACGAATAATCCATTCACGTGTTTCATGAATATTCTTACCTGTCGACAAATCCATAATGGTGTCGGCACCCCAACGGGTTGCCCACGTCATTTTGGCAACTTCTTCGTCAATTGAAGAACCAAGCGCTGAGTTACCAATATTGGCATTAATTTTAACCAAGAAATTACGGCCAATAATCATTGGCTCAAGTTCTGGATGGTTAATATTGGCAGGAATGATCGCACGACCTTCAGCCACTTCTTGGCGAACAAATTCAGGTGTAATTTCTTTTAAATTTTTTGCACCAAAGTTCTGTCCGGCATGCTGACGCATATCAACGCCTTCACGCTGGCGCTGATTTTCACGAATTGCAATATATTCCATTTCAGGCGTGATAATACCTTGCTTGGCATAGTGCATTTGAGTGACGTTTTTGCCTGCTTTAGCACGGCGTGGATTTTGAATATGAGCAAAACGAATGTCAGCGGTGCGAATGTCTTTTAAACGTTCCTGACCAAATTTTGAGGTCAAGCCAGATAGTACATCGGTATCGTTACGTTCTTCAATCCAGTTTTGGCGAACTGAAGGTAAACCTTTGTCTAAATCAATTTGAACATTTGGGTCGGTATAAACACCTGAAGTGTCATAAACCATAATAGGAGGATTATGTTCACCACCAAGACCGGTGGGGGTGTCGGTTAAAGAAATTTCTCGCATTGGAACCTGAATATCAGGACGAGAGCCTTCAATATAAACTTTTTTAGAAGCGGGTAAGATGCGAGTTAAATCTTTAGCATCTTGTTCATGTTGTGCTGAAATTTCAGCAGAAGAGAGATTCGTTAACTGGTTCATCACATGATCCTTATGAATAACATCAACGAATCAAGCACGACCAAAAACGATGGCGGATTTATCTTTATGAGATAAATTTAAGGCTTTAAGTTTTCAGATGGCTTGATTCCTACGCAGGTCTTAACCTGATCAGGTTCAACGGTACTTGTGATCAAACTTGTGTTGCGATAACACGGAATTTACACAATCTCAGCGAGCTATTACTCGCGCTCCGTCAAGCGATTTAAAGACTAACATGTTTTAGGTTGGCTGGCATTGTCAATTTGTATCTATACAAATCGCATCCATATGGCAGTCACGATAGACTTCAGTGTTCCATGGCGAATCAAATTTCAATAACTGCTCAAGTTGTTCATGCGTAATCTGATAATTTGATTTTTTATCGCCATTTTTATCAGTTAAATCTATTTTAAATTGCTTATTGCGTTCCTCTACAGGAGTGGCAATAAACTTAAGAAACAGTTGAGCAGGTTTGGCTAAACTCGATTCATTTTGTGTAGAGAGAAACCGAATTTGCTGAAGCGCATCTTTATCAAACCATGTGTTCGGCGCATATTGATCTGACACAGGGGTGTTATCTAGCCCAAAGAAAATAAAATAGCGATATTCGTTAAAGAGTAATTTGGCGTCACTAATAAAGTGGCTCTTTGGATATTCTTGAATAAATTTTTCCCAAAACAATGCGCGTTCAGTGAGCTCTTTCCAAGAAATAGCTAAAGCACCATCGTTATAGAAAATGTTTTGATTGTCTTTCGCCATACGAGTTAAGAACTCTTTTTGGTCTGCTGGTAAGGCTTTAGAAAAAACATCAACTAAATAGTTTGGCTGACGTCGATAGGTAAACATGCCTTCACCTTGATAAAGCAGTTCAATGTAGGCTTGGCCTTCATGTTGAAGTAAATATTGATCACGCGGGCTCAGTTGGGCGAAGAGCTTTTTCTGACTTTGAATCACCTTTTTAAGGTCTTGTTGTTTATGTTCTAAAACAGCGTAGCCAAAAGCTTCAAACGCTCGGCCTGTTTTTTCAGTGTAGTCTTGTTTAAGAAAACGTTGATACATAGTTGTTGATGCATCAATTAGCTTAAGCTGTTCCTCATTTTTTAACGAAGGAATACAGGTTTTAAGCTTTTCATTAATTTGATTTAAATCTTCTATTTTACTGTTCTGATTAATCGTGTGCATGGCTACCATAATTTGTAAGCAACCGCTGTCTTGTTTTTGAGAAGCCTTTTGTTCAGTTGGTTTTTGCTCTTTAGATACGGCCTGATCTTGCTCTGATGTTTTACTACATCCAGCTAAAAGTAGTGCACTGCACATACTCATCAATAGAACTTTTTTCATCATTGTACTTTTATAAAAATTAATATTGCTCAAATTATAACGCTTAAAAAGATTGCATCATTGTTAGAAATCTTTACTATTAGGTAGGTCGGTCTATTTAAATTAAAGCTATGAATGATAAAACAGCAAGACAGAAAATTCTCGATGCAGCAGCAACCTTGTTTTATAACGATGGCATTACTGCAACAGGCATTAACTCGGTTACGACTAAAGCAGATGTTGCGAAGATGTCGCTTTATAATAATTTTTCTTCAAAAGGTGATCTTGTTGATGCCTACATTGCTGCACGGCATCAAGAGTGGCTCGACCTCTATCAAACACGTTTAGAAAAAACAGAAACAGCGAAACAAGCCATTTTAGCCGTGTTTGATGCCTATCAAGACCATGCAGAATTTGCCTATGAAAAAGGCTTTCGTGGTTGTGGATTATTGAATGCTGCAGCTGAGTTTCCGGCAAATAGTGCAGGGCGAAGCTCGGTAAGACAGCATAAAGAAGAAGTCGAGGCTATTGTTGCTGAGCATTTAAAGAAATTAATACCCGACTCACAGCGTATTAGCTATGTGGCTACACAGCTTTCTTTTATTTTAGAAGGTTCTATGGCCCGAGCAGGGTTGGAAGGTAACAGTCGTCAACTCCTGTTAGCAAAACAAATGGCAGAAGACATTTTAAATAGAGAATGCCCACATGATTAGCCTCATTAAAAATAGTAGCTATGGAGGCACAATTGCGATTTTATTTGCTTCCGTTTTGTGGGGAACAACTGGTACGGCCGCAGCATTTGCACCGACACTAGGCCCACTTGCTATTGGCGCTGTAGCAATGGGCGGAGGAGGTCTTTTACAAGCTTTGGTCGCTTCACGAGCTATTCGGGAAAACCGACAATTTGTTAGAGAAAATCTTTCAATGCTGCTTTTAGGTGTAGTGGCTGTTGGTATTTATCCTTTGGCCTTTTATTCCTCAATGCATTATGCGGGCATTACGATTGGTACCGTGGTTTCAATTGGTACTGCTCCATTGATCGCAGCAATTTTAGAACGATTTTTTGACCGCAAAGCTTTATCGGCTATCTGGTTTCTAAGTTTTGTGTGCGGGGTGCTTGGTGTAGGTATGTTATCGATGGGCGAAAGTCATGCGGTTCAAGAGAGTACAAATCAATGGAATAAATTCTTCGGTATTTTCCTTGGGCTAGTCGCTGCTACAACTTATTCGCTTTATTCATGGGCTGCAAAAAGATTAATAGATCGGGGCGTTGCTGCTAAAGCTGCAATGGGCATGATTATGGGTGGTGGAGCAGTTATTTTACTGCCTACTTTATTGATTACAGGTGGAGGGTTACTGCAAAGCTCAACCAATCTACTTGTGGCTGGCTATATGATGCTAATTCCTATGTTTTTGGGTTATTTACTTTTCGGTTTTGGTCTAAAAACAGTAAATGCTAGCAAAGCGACCACCCTAACTTTATTCGAACCTTTAGTTGCTGCGATTTTTGCGATTGTTTTGGTTGGCGAGCATGTTTCATGGATAGGTTGGGTAGGCATGTTTTTGATTTTTATTTGTATTTTAATTTTGTCAAAAACGAAGGACTCTTAAAAAACTAAAACTTTTAATGGCTTGAGTTTGATTAGAATTTTTCTTAGTCTTAAGAGCAAGTTTTATCGTTGATTTGAACAATGAAAATAAAATTAATGGTCGCTCTGGGCCTTTGGAGTTTTGCATCTTCGAGTTTTGCTCTAGATTTGGTTGAAGCTTATGAGCGCGCAAAACAAAATGACCCGACATGGCAAGCCAATCAACAACAATATGAAGCAGATCAACTTAATTTAGGCTTGGCAACGGGGGCATTATTACCTACTGTCACACTGTCTGGAAACATTACTCGTAATCGACAAACTGTAAAACGTTCAAACTTTCCGGGTGTTGATCAGGAAGGACTTTCCGATGCTTTGGTAAGTAATACATCGACTACCAAACAAGCAACTTTATCTGCCCGTCAGCCATTATTTCGAATGGATGCTTGGGAAGGTTATAAGCAAGTTAAAACTTCGGTTGCCTTAAGTGAAATTACTTTAAGACTGCAAAAGCAAGATCATGTTTTAAATGTGGCAGAAGCCTATTTTAATGTGTTGCGTCAGCAGGCGTTGAGTGTTGCATACTTACAAGAAGAAAGGGCTTTGCTTGAACAGCTTAATATGATGAATGCCAAACTCAAAGAAGGGTTGGTGGCGCGTAGTGATGTGAGTGAAGCAAATGCCCAATATCAAAATGCGAGAGCCAATCGTATTTCAACCAATGTTCAATTACTTTTGTCCCAAGAGCAGCTTTCTGAATATATTGGTTCTTATCAAGATAAACTCGCTGTACTGCGAAGTGATTTTAATTTTCAAAAGCCTTATCCGGCAGAGCTTAATGACTGGCTTTCTTTGGCGCAGCAAAAAAACTTAAAAATTCAGCAAGCCCGCTTACAGCAAAAATATAGTGAGGACCAGCGCCGTGTAGAAGAGGCAGCGCTTTATCCCCAAATAGATGCTGTGGCAAGCTATGGTTATACCAAACAGACCCCAGAGACGCTCATTTCGACTGACGGAAAATTTGATCAGGTTGGGGTAGAAATGAACTGGAATTTATTTAATGGCGGACGGACCCGAACATCAATTAAAAAAGCCACTGTAGAAGCCAGTAAAGCGCAGGCGCAACTTGATGCAGCGATTCGCCGTGCCAATGTCGATGTGAAAAGTGCCTTTATGCAGGTCGATACCGATCAAGCCAAACTTGAAGCAAGAAAGGCCGCAATGGATTCATCTTCTTTGGTTTCTCAAGCCTCGAAAGCAAGTTATAACGAAGGCCTAAAAAGTATGGTTGATGTTTTATTAGCGCAGCGTAATGCTTTTTCTGCAAAACAGGATTATCTTAATGCTCAGTATGACTATTTATTGAATGTGCTTCGTTTAAAAGCTGCGGTAGGCCAGCTCGGTGAAAAAGATCTGGTTGAGCTTAATAGCTGGTTAACGTATCAGTAATAAAATGCTTTTATCTGAAATTTAATTTTGTCATAAAAACTTAATGATAGCTGTGTTTTAATACTCAATCATTTTATTCCTGCGCCATCATGTTGGAGGCTTCCCTTGAGTCCGAGTAATCCGGTGTTAAGCCATCATATTTCTTCTCAATTTAATGAAGATTTGCAAGATGTAAACACAAAGTTTATGACCATGGGTGGCTTGGTCGAACAACAGGTTGCCAATTCAATTCATTCTTTGCTTGATACAGACGCAAATTTAGCGATTGATGTTCAATTTAAAGATAATGCAGTCAATCAATATGAACGTGATATTGATGAAGGCCTGACGCTGATTTTGGCGCGTCGTCATCCAGCAGCGATTGACTTGCGTATGGTTATTGCCATGAGCAAAGCCAATACTGACCTTGAGCGCATTGGTGATGAAGCTGCAAAAATTGCCCGTATTGCACAAAACCTCTGTGAAGAGGGAGGTTCACCTCGTGGCTACATGGAAACACGTCATATTGGTAACCAAGTTCGTGTCATGATTCATGATGCACTTGATGCTTTTGCGCGTTTAGATGCAGATCAAGCTTTACGTGTACTTTTAGCCGATGCTGACATCGACCGTGAATATCAGTCAGCAACACGCACATTAATGACTTATATGATTGAAGATCCACGCCATATTGCTCGTGTGATTAATGTCATGTGGGTTTTACGTTCATTAGAGCGTATTGGTGATCATGCTCGTAACATTGCTGAGCAAGTCATTTATATGGCGAAAGGCTTTGATGCTCGTCATACCAAAATTGAAGAAATTGAAGCCAAAGTTCACGAAAAATAATCTTGAGCTGAAATATTTAAAGGCCTTGTTTGAAACAAGGCTTTTTTATTTTTAAAAATAATGGATAAAAAAATGTCCCGAACTTTGGGGGGAAGTTCAGGACAGAAAATCAAGTGCATAAACACGACAGGGATCGTGTTCTTCTTGCTATAGAGTGATATTAAGTTCTTCGCTTTTTGATGTCATGTAGAGTCCTGTGCTCTCTATGTAAGGCTTTTTATGTTTGTGTAAGTTTCACGTAAAAAAAGGCGGATCTATGTATATAGACCCGCCTTTTTAATGATGTAAAAGCTAAATGAAACTGATTACTCTGGTTTCCAGCCCTCAGCTTTTTCTACACTTTCATCATTATTGAAGAATTTTTCACGTTGTTCTTCAAGAAACTTTTTCGCTTCTGGTTCAAACACGTTTAAACGCTTTTCATTAATGAGCGTAGTTTGATGCTGTAACCATTCTTGCCATGCTTGCTTAGAAACATTTTCAAAAAAATCTTGGCCTTTAGCACCCGGGAAAGGAGCGAAGTCTAAACCTTCCATTTCCTTTTGATATTTACGGCAAAATACTTGGCGACTCATGTTTTATCCTTAAGCGTATAACTGTTCTAAACGTGTATGGGCACGCGCAATCGCAGCTTCAACCTGTTTTGGTGAAGTTCCACCAATATGATCACGTGCATTTACAGAAGCTTCTAGTGTTAAGGCTTTATCAAACACATCTGCTGTAATTAAGTCAGAGAATTGTTGTAATTGCTCAAGTGTGAGCTCAGATAAATCTTTTTCTTCAGCCACACCTAATGCGACTGCTTTACCTACAATTTCATGTGCATCACGGAAAGCAACGCCTTTTTTCACTAAATAGTCAGCAAGATCGGTTGCAGTCGAGAAACCACGAAGTGCAGCTTCACGCATAATTTCAATATTTGGAACCAATGCAGGAATCATGTCTGCAAAAGCCATGAGCGAACCACGAACCGTATCGATTGCATCAAATAATGGTTCTTTGTCTTCTTGGTTGTCTTTGTTATATGCCAATGGTTGACCTTTCATGAGCGTAAGTAAGCTAATTAAGTCACCAAATACACGGCCAGATTTACCACGAATAAGTTCTGGAACATCCGGGTTTTTCTTCTGTGGCATGATTGATGAGCCAGTACAGAAACGGTCAGGAATGTTCACAAATTTGAACTGTGCAGAAGTCCAGAGAATCAGTTCTTCTGACATACGTGATAAATGCATCATGATCAGTGCTGCAGCAGCATTAAATTCGATGGCAAAGTCACGGTCAGATACAGCATCAAGAGAGTTTTCAGATACAGCTTCAAAACCTAAAAGTTCTGCTGTATAAGCACGGTCAATCGGATAAGTTGTACCAGCAAGAGCAGCTGAACCAAGTGGCATGCGGTTAACGCGCTTACGACAATCTTGAAGACGTTCGGTATCACGCACTAACATTTCAAACCATGCTAACAAGTGATGACCAAAAGTCACAGGCTGAGCAGTTTGTAGGTGTGTAAAGCCAGGCATAATTGTATTTACATTTTTGGCAGCCAAGCCTAACAAGCCTTTTTGTAAACGTTCTAATAATTTTAAAATATCATCAATTTCGTCGCGTAGGTAAAGACGAATATCAGTTGCAACCTGATCGTTACGGCTACGGCCAGTGTGTAATTTTTTACCTGTAATACCAATACGTTGAGTCAAACGTGATTCAATGTTCATGTGAACATCTTCAAGATCGATGCGCCACTCAAAGTTTCCAGCCTCAATTTCTGAGCGAATGGTGCTTAAACCTTCAATAATGTCATCGCGTTCTGCTTCTGTGAGTACGCCAACTTTCGCAAGCATGGTAGCATGCGCAATCGAACCAGCGATGTCTTGTTTATAAAAACGTTGGTCAAACTGAACAGAGGCGGTAAATTCGGCTACAAAAGCGTCCGTCGCTTCAGAAAAACGACCACCCCACATACCTGAGGTTTGGTCTGGGGTTACTGAATTAGGGGGATTTGAAGATGTGGTCATGGTGGCTCAGTAAAATAAAAAAGAGTATATCACTTGCCGAAGCTCAACAAACAAAGTTGTTTCCTACAGCATACCGAAATCAAAATTCTTCCTATTTTTTTACGAAAAATGGGCGTTGGCAACACTTATTCGAATTAATTATCGCAAGTAATGTTTTGGCACTGGTCTTGGCATTGGCTGAAGCGCAGTCTTGGCAAGCCTTGAGCGGGGGGAGACTTTTACAATATATCGTTTTTATTAATTGGGTAATTTTATCCTTTTTTGCTTTAGTTGAACGCTTTCAAGGTTTTTTTAGCAGCTTACGTCAAGAGTTTGCCTTAGCTATTGGCTTTGTCATGCTGCAAGTTATTGTTGTCTTGACCACCTTAATAAGTAATTTTTTTCAGTTTGGTCTTTTCAATAAACATGCTTATCTAACACAGGGCTGGAGCATTTATTTTACCAATGTACCTCTATATCTAAGCTATGGAATATTGTTGGGAGCTTTCTGCTTACGTTATTTATATGTCAGGGAGCAGTGGCTGCATCAACAATATGCAGAATTAAATGCTCGTATTCAGGCCATGCAAGCGAGAATTCACCCTCATTTTTTATTTAATAGTCTAAATAATGTGGTGAGTTTAATTGCGATAGATCCAGATAAAGCAGAAAGTATGCTCATTAGCCTATCGCGTTTATTTCGAGCGAGTTTCCAAGAATTAAAGTTGGTGAGTCTGCATGAAGAAATTGAGCTCAGTAAACAATATTTAATGATTGAGCAGGTGCGTTTGGGGGAGCGTTTAAAAGTAGATTGGAAGATTGAGCTTTCACCTGTGCAATTAAAACAGATCACTATTCCTTTATTGACATTACAGCCTTTGTTAGAGAATAGTATTTTTCATGGGGTAGAACCAATGATGGGTAAAGCAACCATAGGGGTATTGGTTGAAATATTGCAAAATCAAGTCAGTATAGTCATTACCAACCCATATACAGACGATACAATAAATTCACGGAAAGGGCATGGAATCGCCCTTGAAAATGTAAAACAACGCCTGAAAGCATATTATGGGAACACCGTTAGATTTCAGGTTTATAAAGGTGAAGCCTTATATACCACTATTATGAGCTATCAATATCAAACAAAATAATAAGTCAGTCAGAGTTAACCATAAAAAAATGGATCAAGTTAACGGTGACAAGGAGGATGAATGAAGGTGCTAATTTGTGATGACGAACCACTTGCAGTGGAACGATTGTCACGTTTAGTTTCAAAGATGGGACATGAAGTTGTATCAACGGCTCATCATGGACAAGAGGCCTTGGAACAGGCACGGCTTCATCAACCGGATGTAATTTTACTTGATATTCAAATGCCAGGTATGAATGGTCTTGTCTGTGCAGAACAGTTAAGCCAGTTCAATCCTCGACCCGCGATTGTGTTTTGTACCGCCTACGATCAACATGCATTAGAAGCTTTTAAATCTCAAGCTCAGGCATATCTTCTTAAGCCGATTGATCCAGTAGAGCTTGAACAAGCTTTAGGTCAATTGACACAGCTTACACAAGCCCAGCTCAATGCTTTGCCGCAACATGAATTTTTACAGGATCTAAAAACACAGCGTCATCAAATTGCCGCAAAAACCTACCGTGGCGTTGAACTAATTCCAGTTGAAAATATCTATTATTTTCTAGCCGATCAGAAATACGTTACGGTGCGTCATAAAAATGGCAGTGTATTAATAGATGAAACATTAAAAGAACTTGAAACCGAATTTGCAGATCAATTTATTCGTATTCATCGAAATGCGTTGGTGGCAGTTGCATATTTAGATGGGCTGGAGTTGGTTAGTTCGGGGCAATATCAAGTTAGGCTGCGAGGTCTTGATGAAAGACTTTCAGTGAGCCGTCGACATTTGTCTACACTTAGAGAGCGAATTCATCAGCTCTAAATTTAAAAGAGTGATCTTGGACTTGCGAGATTTTACTTGCAATTTTAAGGGATCAAGTTAAGTTTAGGGTGTATTGTTTGACCAGCCCATGCTTGAATTTATGAAAACCTTGAAAATTGCTACACGACAAAGCCCACTTGCTCTTTGGCAGGCAGAACATATTCGTGCCCGTTTACAGGAGCTTCATCCTGATTTAACAGTGGAATTGGTTAAATTTGTCACGCAGGGCGATAAAATTCTAGATACGCCTTTAGCAAAAATTGGGGGCAAAGGGCTGTTTGTTAAAGAGTTAGAAGCAGCACTTTTAGATGGGCGTGCAGATTTAGCTGTACATTCAATGAAAGATGTTCCAATGGCTTTGCCGGAAGGTTTAACTTTGGCAGTGATTTGTGAGCGAGAAGACCCATTCGATGCTTTCGTTTCAAATCAATTTGAAAAATTTGCTGACTTGCCGCAAGGTGCAAAAGTTGGTACTTCAAGTTTACGTCGTAAATCTCAAATTTTAAAACAACGCCCAGATCTACAAATTATTGACTTACGTGGAAACGTGGGGACACGTTTAGCAAAATTAGATGAAGGTCAATATGATGCGATTATTCTAGCCAGTGCCGGTTTAAAGCGTTTAGGGTTGTCAGAACGTATCCGTCATTGTTTAACACCAGATATTAGTTTGCCTGCGGTGGGTCAAGGTGCATTGGGTTTGGAATGCCGTGCAGCTGACCAAGATGTACTAGCTTTAATTCAACCGCTATTACACGAAGAAACAGATGTTTGTGTACGTGCTGAGCGTGCTTTTAATGCTTACCTTGAAGGCGGTTGTCAGGTCCCAATTGCAGGTTATGCCACACTACAAAATGGACAAATCCATATTGAAGGTCGTGTAGGAAGCGCTGATGGGCAAACATTATTGCGTGCTGAGCTTACAGACGAAGCCAATAACGCTCAGCAATTGGGTGAAAACCTTGCTCGAAACTTACTTGATCAAGGCGCTGGCGAGCTATTGAAGGCTCTCTATTAAACTATGTTGTTTATTAATACTCGACCTGATTCGCGTGCAGCTGAATTAACAGAAGCTTTGCAAAATAAGGGATATCAGGTTGAGTCTTTACCTCTTTTAGAACTCGTTGCCAAACCCTTTTCGGAACAATTACTTAAGCTTTACCAGCAATTAAGTAAAGCTCAAGCTATTGTCGTGGTCAGCCCCACTGCTGTTGAGGTGGGCATGAAGTATTTAGAAAAAAGCGGTCTAAAGCTCAGTGATTTAAAACATATTCAGTGGATTGCGGTAGGACAGGCAACAGCCAATCGTCTAAATGAATATGGAATAGAAGCACATATTCCCGATGTCGAAACTTCTGAAGGGATGCTCAATCTGCCTATTCTGCATAATATGCAACAGACGGGGAGTGTGGCTTTCTGGCGGGGAGAGGGCGGACGCCAATTTATGATGGAGACCTTGCAACAACAAGGAATTCAGATCTTAAATTTTGTTTTATATCATCGGCAGTGCCCAGAAGCTTCATATTCGACATTCAAACATCTGACACAGAATTCAAATTATAATTTAAATAAATGGCTCGTCTTAATTACCAGTGAAGCGAGCTGGAAATATTGGTTAGAACTTTGTTCAAAAAATAATGCACAACCTGATTGTGTATATCTAGTTTTAGGACCTCGTCTTTTTCAAATTGTTAAAGAGTATCGTGATCAGCAACTGGCTCATTTTCACATTATTCAACTTGAAAATTTATCGCCTTCGGGGATGATTCATCACATTCAGGCATTATAAGGATTCATATGAGAAAACTTGTTTCTATCATCATTTTGCTGGGCATAGCTTGGTTGGCTAAGCTCAGCTACGATATGTGGCAAATTTCTCGTACTGTTCCTGAGCTTAAACAAAGCCTGCTGCAATCAGAACAGCACTATGCCAGTTTAAATGATCAATTGGTTGCTTTACAGCGGCAGTTGCAGAGCCAGCCTGTAAATACAGGAAATAAACTCAGTTCAGTGGCTCAACCAGATGATTCTCCGACAGGTATTGCACCTACAGTTTTAATTAAACAAAAGTTGGATTTAATTCAATTTGCAATTGATCAGCAGCAATTGATTTATGCAGTTGATCAATTAAATCAGTTACAACAATCTCTTGTGCACTATGAAATTGCCCCTGCATTACAACATAGCTTGAATCAATCACTTGAGCAGGATAAGCAGGCAGTTCAACAATTCACTTTGGCTCAAAATCAACGTCATCAACTAATCGACGACTTATTGCAAAATATTGATAAAAATATTCAACAAGCCTTGGCTCAACCTAAACTTGAAATGGATCAATCCGAGACTGTGTCTTGGTGGAAAAAATGGTTCCGTATAGAAAAAGTAGAAACCCCTTCTATTAATTTAATGAATCGAAGTGTCGTGCTCAAAGAAGTGCAATTAAGATTGTTAATTGCCGAACAGGCACTTAATCAAGGGAAAATGACTGAGTATCAAAATGAGTTGCAATCTGTGATGCAAAAGTTAGATGAGATGCCTGATGCAGCAAGTCAGCAGTTAAAAAAACGTATTGCTAAAGTGGCGCATTTATCTGTTGTGCCAGTTCCTAAACTCTCTACACTTGGGCTCATTGGCTCATAAGGAGGATATATGAAACACCTCCTGTGGGTTTATTTCGTCATCAGCTTAATACTTTTCGCAGCCTTAGCTTTATTGAGTTACGGCTATGGAATGGGATACGTCTATATTTACTGGCGACAATTGCAGTTGCAAACAAATGTCTGGGGGTTAACCCTTACTTTTGTGGTAATGAGCTTTATTGCTCAACTTATATGGCTGTGGATTAAGCGTTACTCATCTCGTGAGCAAAGAAAACGTGAAAACATCTTTCAGTTTAAAAACCTTCACCCCTATGAACAATTAGGTATTGTCTGGTTATTAGAGGCTGCCGAAGATCAACGTGTATTCATTGAGCGTGTTTTTACTCAATCAGGGCTTTTAAAAAATATCATTGATGCCAAGTTTCTGGTTTTAAATGGCGACTATCCAAAAGCCTTGGCTGCTCTTGATCAATCACCACCTATGGCATTTGAATTGGCTGAGTTACAGCGGATTGAAATCTTTTTAGCCGAAAATGAAGCCGACCGCGCATTAACTCATCTTGAATTCTTATATCAACATCAATTATCGCCTTGGCTTGAAGAAATAGAAACTGCCTACCAGCAAAAATTAACTGCGTTATGGGGGCAATTAGCGCTGCAACATCCATGGGTATATTTACGATCCATGAAATATGGCTTATTAGATGCAGAGCATCGTGATTTATGGCTGCAACAACTTCTTCAGCAATTCGATCAAGCTTCTGTTGATGACTTACATGCCTTACAGCAACGTTATTTAGATTTAGAGTCTGAAATTCAAACTCGACCTTATAGCAGTAAGTTGTTATGGCTAAAACTATTAGCACGTATGCCTGATATGAGCATGCAACATGCGGATTTAACCCTTCACTTGTTAAAAGAGCAGTTTGATCCAGAAGTATTTTATTTATGGTTTCAGCAACAGTTGCTTAAACAGGTGCCCGACTATGCTGATGTCGAAGAAAAAATCATTCAGTTCGAAAATCAATATATGAATTTGCCTGTTTTAACCTTTGCAAAATGGCATGTCTATATGGCAACTGGACGTCAAGCAGAAGCTGAAACATTATTATCATTATATCCAAATAATATTTTAATGAGCTATTTACGTATTAAGTCTACGCTTAAAGAAGATGAAGTGTTAATCAAACAGTTAAATCTAATCTTTGAAAATGATGCAAATTTTTTAAAGTTTAAAATATGAGGTGAAAATGAAAGAACTGTCTGTCTACCCGATAATATATGAACAGAAAGTCGCATGGGGAGATATGGACGCTTTTGGTCATGTCAATAATGTACAATATTATCGATATATTGAAAGCTCACGTATTTTATATATGGAAGCAATAAATATATTAACCCCTCAAATATATCCAGTTGTAGCTTCAAGTCAGTGTAAATATTTAAGACCGGTTTTTTATCCCGATGTATTGAAAGTAGGGGTTCGCGTGGAAGAGATTCGTAATAGCGCATTCCGTATGGCTTATATATTGTGGAGTGAAACCCAACAACAAATCGTGGCGACTGCTGAGGCTGTTCTGGTATGTATGGATAAATTAACAGAACGAAAATGTGAAATACCTCAGGAGATAAAACAAAAAATGATTGAACTAGAAAAATCAGTAGGACATGACTTAATACATTTATCTTAAATAAATATTAATAAAATATATTTCATTTATAATTGATAATGTAATTAAAAGGTAATTTTTTTAGTTATTCTGATGAACACGGCTTTCAAACTATTGCTTATTGAATAGATTATAAATAATATTGGTCTTGATTTTATGTTTTTAAATTTTGTCTGTATTATTTTGAATTGTCTGTAAGACTGGAGTATTTATTAATGAAGCCGGATATCAGTGAATTATCTGTTGAAGAGTTAAAACGCTTACAAGAAGAAGCAGAAGCTTTAATTGCAAGTAAAAAAGATCAAGCAATCGAAGATGCTTATAATCAAATTATCGAGATTGCTGAAAATGTAGGTTTCAGTGTTGAACAACTTCTTGAGTTTGGTGCTCAAAAACGTAAGAAAACAACTCGTAAATCTGTTGAGCCTCGTTACCGTAACAAAAACAACGCTGAAGAGACTTGGACTGGTCGCGGTAAACAACCACGCTGGTTAGTTGCTGAAATTGAAAAAGGCGCAAAACTAGAAGATTTCTTAATCTAATCGTAGTGCCGATTTAAAAAGCCAAGCAAATTTGCTTGGCTTTTTTATTTATAAAAATATCTCAAAATTTTGCTGTAAATAATATTTTAAAATGAGTGCTTAAATTCTTCTTTAAATGAATTGTTGAGATCAAATGTGCATTTAGTTCATTGAGTGTCAAGTTTTCATGATTTTGTCATACGTTCAACTTATAGTCTTAATATCGAAGCCAAGCCTGATTGCTTGGTTTTTTTATATGAAGTGAATTGGCGATGTTGAAAAAGTATGCATAATGTCAGACTAGGGAGCTACTCTCAAAATAAGGACGATAATTTGCATGTTGGTAAGGCTGAATGAAGAAAAAGTCTAAGCAATGGAAGTGGTGGTTTTTTGCCCTCATTGCATTTTTAATTTTTATTATTTTACAGATCCCAGCGACGTGGCTTATTTCTAAATTTTCAAAGAATAATCAAACTCTACACAATGTAAGCGGAAATATCTGGCAAGGCCAAGCAGATTGGCGGCGTGGTACGTTGAGAGGCTCGATTCATTGGAAAACTAGACCTCTAGACCTATTTTTATTACGGTTCGCTGCTGACGTAGATATCCATAGTGGAAATACCCAATTATCTGGGGTAATGGGTTATGGTGTGGGGAAAAAAGTAATTGTAAAGACTATGAATGGTCAGGTTGCGCCTGAAACATTAAAACAAATTGTAAATTGGCAATGGCCTACGAACAGTATTCAGCTTAAAGATATTGAGTTTAATTATAAAAAAGAGCAGGGTTTCGCCGCAGTTGATGGCCAATTGCATTGGGGTGGTGGTGCTTTAATTTATAATATTGGTGATCGTCAGGACCGTATGAATATGCCTTCTTTAAATGGGCAATTAACGGATCAAAATGGACAGTTGCAAGTTGATATACGTGATCAACGCAGTCAAAAAATGGCGAATCTTTTATTAGATGCCAACATGATGCTTGATGTGCAACTCACGCAAAGATTATTACTTAATATCCCATCTTATGATGGAAAGGCTGGTTTAGATACATTTGTCATTAGTTCTCGTCAACCCTTAATACAAGGGGGCAGCTAATGAAAGTATGGATTGAGAAATTACAGCAACTACAATGGCAAAAATTAGACCGGTTAAGTGTAGTTGTATTTGCCTTTTTGATTTTATGGTTGTGTTGGAAATTAGCTTCATTATTTTGGTGGGTGATTGCACCTCCTCAAATGATGCAGTTTGATAGAGTGGAGTTGGGGTCACAGCAACCACAAATTCCTAACATTAGTACTTTTTCGCTTTTTAATGAACCTTCAGCCAATGCAGCTCAGGAAAATGTCAACCTAGAATTACAAGGTGTGATGCTCGGTTATCCGAACCGTTTTTCCTCGGCTGTTATTAAGCTGGATAATACCGCTGATCGATATCGGGTGGGAGAAACAATAGGCTCTACATCTTATCAGTTGGCAGAAGTTTATTGGGATCACGTGATATTGCGTCAAGGTAATGGAAGTACGCGTGAACTCCAATTTAAAGGTTTGCCAAACGGTTTGTATCAGCCTATGACACCAGATGCTTCACAACCTGCTGCTACTGCGCCCCAGTCTTCAACCCCTGTTAATACGGCTCAAGAGGCATTAGGGCAGGCTATTCAGCAAATGCAAGGCAACCGTGAACAATATCTGCGTGACATGGGTGTTAGTGGGAACTCTAGTGAAGGTTTTGAAGTTACAGAACGTACACCCACTGCGCTTCGAAATAAGTTAGGTTTAAGGCCGGGTGATCGGATTGTTTCTTTAAACGGTCAAACGATTGGGCAAGGACAAACGGATGTGCAGTTACTTGAGCAGGCTCGTCGAGCTGGACAAGTGAAAATAGAAATAAAACGTGGTGATCAAGTGATGACCATACAACAAAATTTTTAGTGATAACACGTCACCATAAGAGTTAGGAATTATCGCAAGTTATGGCTTTATTGAATCATCAACGTCCACTTTGGGCATTACTTGCAGCAGCCCCATTGATTGCGACAGTGAGCAGCAGTGTCTATGCCCAAACATGGAAGATCAATTTACGTGATGCTGACTTAACTGCATTTATTAATGAAGTAGCGGACATCACGGGTAAAAACTTTGCAGTAGATCCACGAGTGCGTGGCAACGTCACAGTAATATCGAATAAGCCCCTCAATAAAAATGAAGTTTACGATCTGTTTCTTGGGGTCTTAAACGTAAATGGAGTGGTGGCAATTCCTTCAGGTAACACCATTAAACTAGTACCTGATAGCAATGTTAAGAACTCGGGAATTCCTTACGACTCCCGAAATAAATTGCGTGGGGATCAGATTGTTACCCGCGTTATTTGGCTTGAAAATACTAATCCGAACGACTTAATTCCAGCACTTCGCCCTTTAATGCCACAATTTGCGCATATGGCTGCGATTGCAGGGACTAATGCGCTGATTGTTTCGGACCGTGCAGCAAATATTTATCAACTCGAAAATATTATTCGTAATCTGGATGGCACTGGACAGAATGATATTGAGGCAATAGGCCTTCAATCGAGCCAAGCTGAAGAAATCATTACCCAGCTGGAGGCTATGAGTGCTACGGGAGCATCTAAAGATTTTAATGGTGCACGTATCCGTATTATTGCAGACAACCGTACCAATCGTATTTTAGTTAAGGGTGATCCTGAAACGCGTAAGCGTATTCGCCATATGATTGAAATGCTGGATGTACCTTCAGCAGACCGTTTAGGTGGTTTAAAAGTTTTTCGCTTGAAATATGCAAGTGCAAAAAATTTATCTGAAATTTTACAAGGTCTTGTGACGGGGCAGGCTGTTTCTTCATCAAATAGTAATAACAGTTCTTCTAATACATCGAATCCGATCAATAATTTGATGGGTAATAACCAGAATTCCAGTTCAAATACCTCTGGTTCAAATGGTAGCTCAATTTCTACGCCATCTATTAATCTAAATGGTAATTCAAATAATAGTAATCAAAACAGTATCTCTAGCTTTAGCCAAAATGGTGTGAGCATTATTGCGGATAATGCCCAAAACTCGTTAGTGGTTAAGGCAGACCCTCAATTAATGCGTGAAATTGAATCTGCTATTCAGCAGCTCGATGTTCGCCGTCAGCAAGTCCTGATTGAAGCTGCGATTATTGAAGTATCAGGAGATGATGCAGATCAACTTGGTATTCAATGGGCGCTAGGTGACTTATCTAGCGGGATTGGTTTACTTAGCTTTAGTAATGTAGGTGCTAGTTTATCCTCTATTGCTGCTGGTTATTTATCGGGTGGTTCAGCTGGGGCTGCGTCTGCTATCGCTGGTGGTGCTAATAAAGGTAATGGGGCAACTTTGGCGCTGGGTAATTTTGAGAATTCCCGTAAGGCTTATGGTGCATTAATTCAAGCGCTTAAAACGAATACCAAATCAAATTTACTTTCGACGCCATCCATTGTGACTATGGATAATGAAGAAGCGTATATTGTTGTCGGCCAGAACGTTCCCTTTGTAACGGGATCGGTTACTACCAATAGTACAGGTATTAATCCCTATACAACTGTTGAGCGAAAAGATGTGGGTGTGACATTAAAAGTTGTTCCACATATCGGTGAAGGCGGTACTGTTCGTCTGGAAGTAGAACAAGAAGTCTCTGCTGTTCAAGACAGTCGTGGACAAGCAGCTGACTTGGTGACAAGTAAACGTGCTATTAAAACTGCTGTTTTGGCTGAACATGGCCAGACAGTAGTGCTTGGTGGTTTGGTGTCAGATGATACGTCACTTTCAAGACAAGGCATACCTGGGTTGAGCAGTATCCCCTATGTGGGGCGATTGTTCCGATCAGATAATATAAGCAATGTAAAACGTAACCTTCTTGTTTTTATCCACCCAACAATTGTGGGTGATGCAAATGATGTGCGCCGCTTGTCTCAGCAGCGCTATAGTCAACTTTATAGCTTGCAATTAGCTATGGATAAAAATGGCAATTTTGCAAAACTGCCTGAACAGGTTGATGATGTCTATAATCAAAAAATGACACCGCCTAGTATTGCTTCTCAACCGAAAAACTATCAACAGGTTCCGTCGGGTGGAAAAACTTCGACAGTAACCACACCTGTGGCAGTAGAGCCAGCGGTTCAAAAGCAAACCTTGCAGTTGCCTGACCCTGAAATTAATCGTACTAAAAATACAGTAACAACAACGACACTGCGCCCAAGCACAGCACAGTAGTAGCATGTTATGATTAATAAAAAATGAATGGGACATACGTATGACTTGGAAACTACAAGCAATTACTGGTGAAATTACAGGCCAAGAAATTAGTGTTGATCGTGATATGTTGGTAGGGCGTCATCAAGATGCTGATGTGTTGTTACAAGCTGCTGAGATTTCACGTCGCCATGCGGCATTGCTTTTAAAAGATCAGGCGCTATGGGTGCAAGACCTTAATTCATCGAATGGCACATTTGTAAACGATATTCGTATTGAGCAAGAAAAGCAGCTACATGATGGTGATATTGTTCAGTTCGCTAGTTTTAAATTTTCTGTATTAGCACCTGCACAGACAATCACGGAATTACCTGAAATTGAAGCCGAGCCTGTAAATACAACATCATCTCCAGATTTAAGCGATCAAGGAATGCCAAGCCTTGCAGAGCGCGCTGCAGAAGTCGAAGTTCGTCGCGATGGTATGCCGCAGAATATTTCTATTCCAAAGCCTGCACCTATTCCAGAAGGTGTGGATATCAATGCACAACAGCAAACGCCTATTGCTTTTGATGAGCCAGTTTCTCGTGTTGCAGAAGAAAAAGAGCAACAGAAGAATGCATCCGTTGGTTTAATCACAATTATTATTTTAGTAATTTTAGCTGTATTAGCATGGTTGTTCTTTAAATAATCCATTGCTGCTTTTACAATCAAGGCATGCTAAACGCATGCCTTTTTAATTTTGAGTAGAAAAAGATGTCTGTT
The DNA here is from genome assembly GCF_028367635.1 of Acinetobacter sp. P1(2023). Taxonomy (NCBI): domain Bacteria; kingdom Pseudomonadati; phylum Pseudomonadota; class Gammaproteobacteria; order Moraxellales; family Moraxellaceae; genus Acinetobacter; species Acinetobacter sp. P1(2023). Next base: position 3,012 of record NZ_JAQNDD010000013.1, on the reverse strand, counting down.
GCACAACTAAGTAAGCGCGATTTAATTTTATTTGATCTAGATGGAACGCTAGTTGATTCTGCTGCTGATTTGTATCGGGCGATGAATTTAAGTTTAGAGGCGCTAAGTTGGCCAAAGGTAACAGAAGCCCAAATACGAGAATGGGTAGGCAAAGGAGCTTCAAAACTCTGTGAAAGCGTTCTAATTCATATTTTTGGAAAATTAGATCCTGAACAACATAAAGTTTTATTACAGAAGTTTATTGATATATATAGTGTAGAGCTTTGTGTAAATACTCAAATTTATCCTGGGGTAACCGAGTTTTTAAAACATTGTAAAACTTTAAATATACAAATGGCATGCGTGACCAATAAGCCTGTACAACTTGCCCAAGGGTTGCTTGATGCTTTGGAGCTCTCTCCATATTTCCAAGTCGTACTTGGTGGGGATAGCTTACCTGAGAGAAAGCCCCATCCATTGCCATTATTACATTGTATGCAAAGCTTAAAAATATCGGCTTCACAATCATTAATGATTGGTGATTCAAGTAATGATATTGAGGCTGCACGTCGCGCGGGAATTGATTGTATTGTAGTTAGCTATGGCTATAATCATGGAGAAAATATCTATGATTGCCAACCTCAGCAAGTTGTTGATAGTTTGGCTGAGTTAATTATCTAATGAATGAAATGGAGATCAGCATGAATAAGCGTATGGTTTTTCGATGGCGTGTCTAAATCGAATCTAGAAAAACACCCTTTTAAATCGAAACCATATTAGAGAAGAATTCATGACTACATTAGCGCAATTTGAACAACTTAAGGCTTCAGGCTACAACACGATTCCGGTCTATCGCCAACGCTTAGCAGACACAGAAACCCCTTTATCTGTTTTTGCTCGTTTTAAAGACCAGACACAGGCTTATTTATTTGAGTCCGTCGAAGGCGGTGAAAATTGGGCGCGCTATTCTATGATTGGATTAGGCGAGTCGACGGTATTCTCATGTAATGCTGGTATTCTATCTATACAGCACGCTGATGGTTCGGTCACACAACAAGATTGCCAAGATCCATTTCAATATATTCGTGAATTCCAGAAGCAGTTTAAAGTGCCTTCTGCTGAACTGTTGCCAAACTTACCGAGCTTTACAGGCGGATTAGTGGGGTATTTGGGCTATGATGCGGTTCGTTACATAGAACCACGTTTAAAAAATGTTCCTGCGGCTGATCCAATTACATTGCCAGATTTATGGTTGATGCTATCGAAGACGGTTGTTGTTTTTGACAACCTTAAAGATACTTTATTCTTAATTGTTCATGCCGACACTACCCAGCCAAATGCCTATGAATATGCTCAAGAAAAGTTAGATCAGTTAGAGCAATTGTTGGCTACACCAGTAAGTTTGCAAGCTAAGCCACATACACCTCCACATTTTGAATCAATTACCGGCAAAGAAAAATTCCTTGAGACCATAGAAAAGGTTAAAGAATACATCCGTGCGGGGGATGTGATGCAGGTTGTTCCGGGCCAGCGTATGGTTTCTGATTTTGATGGTGAAGCTTTACAGGTCTATCGTGCTTTGCGTCATTTAAATCCTTCGCCTTATTTATTTTTGGTACAAGGACAAACCATTACAGATAAAAAGCCATTTCATATTGTAGGGTCATCACCAGAAATTCTTTCTCGCCTTGAAAATGGTATTGCGACAGTACGTCCGCTTGCAGGTACCAGACCTCGTGGAAAAACTAAAGAAGAAGATATTGCTTTAGAAAAAGATTTACTTTCTGATGAAAAAGAAATCGCAGAGCATTTAATGCTGATTGACCTTGGTCGAAATGATGTCGGGCGAGTTTCTAAAATTGGAAAGGTCCAAGTGACTGATCAAATGGTGATTGAGCGCTATTCGCATGTCATGCACATTGTTTCAAATGTACAAGGCGAAGTTCGTGATGATATTGATGCGCTAGATGTATTTAAGGCGACTTTCCCTGCAGGTACTTTGTCAGGTGCACCAAAAATTCGTGCAATGGAAATTATTGATGAAGTTGAGCCTGTAAAAAGAGGTGTCTTCGGTGGGGCGGTAGGATATTTAGGATGGCACGGTGAAATGGATATGTCCATTGCAATCCGTACTTGTGTTATTCGAGATAAAAAGGTTTATGTACAGGCTGGAGCAGGTCTGGTTGCGGACTCAAATCCTGAATCTGAATGGAATGAAACGCAAATAAAAGCTCGCGCAGTGATCAAAGCGGTTGAATTATCGTCAAACGGATTGATTTTATGAGTTTTTAGCGGTTTTTTTAAAAAAACCGCTTGCATCGTTTGGAAGTTTTGCTAAACTGCACACCGTTCCGATACGAAACGTACGAAACACTAAGAAGAGCCGGCATAGCTCAGTTGGTAGAGCAACTGACTTGTAATCAGTAGGTCCACAGTTCGAATCCGTGTGCCGGCACCATCTTAAAGGTGTGTAGTTGTGAAGTAAAGAACAACACTGAAATAAGTGTGATATGGTGAGATTCCCGAGCGGTCAAAGGGGGCGGACTGTAACTCCGCTACGAAAGTTTCGAAGGTTCGAATCCTTCTCTCACCACCATTAACTTCGATTGAAGTGGTATATATACCAACACAGTGCGGGAGTAGCTCAGTTGGTAGAGCGGCAGCCTTCCAAGCTGCATGTCGCGAGTTCGATCCTCGTCTCCCGCTCCATCGAAGGATAATCGCTCTTATAGCTCAGTGGTAGAGCACTCCCTTGGTAAGGGAGAGGTCTCGAGTTCAAATCTCGATAAGAGCTCCAGATACAGTTTAGTAGATTTTCTACAAAGATTTAAAAAGCAGGCTTATTAGTCTGCTTTTCAAGTATTGGGTGTTTGATTTTTTTGGCGATATGTCGATGCTGGGTTTTTGCTCAGAATTGTGTTCGACGTAAACGAGGACTATAAACATGGCTAAGGCTAAGTTTGAACGTAATAAGCCACACGTAAACGTGGGCACAATCGGTCACGTTGACCATGGTAAAACAACTTTAACTGC
>NZ_JAQNDD010000012.1:0-118964 GCF_028367635.1 Acinetobacter sp. P1(2023) | reverse complement strand
CTGAATCAACTGCGAAATTAACGCCATCTGTATTTGGTCCAATTCCATCAACAATGGCCGTACCTGGTAATGATGGGTTGCCTGCAGGGTCTGTTGCTACTGCTTTAACTTCATCACCATCATTTAAGCCCGGATTCGTTACCGACCAGCTGCCATCTGTACCTGCCACAACTGTTGCAGTCGTACCGTCAGGATAAGTCACATCACAGTTGAACCAGGTTCTGCTGTACCTGTAATCGGGTCTGTTCCGTTAACCGGGTCAATTACTGGGGCATTTGGTGCTGTGGTATCGATCGTATAAGTTTGTGTATCTTTAACAGTGCTGCTATTACCTGCCGCATCTGTAAACGTTACAGTAGCATCAATCGTTTTATCTGCATCAGCTGTTAAACCACTACCTGGTACGCTTACTGTCCATGTACCCGCTGCTTTATCTACAGTTGCATTATAAGTTACCCCATTAATAACAACTGTAACGGCCGTATTCGCCGCATCTGCTGGAATATTTTTCAATACACCTGTAATGGTGACATTGCCCGCTGCTTCCGATGCATTAATCACATTGTCAGAAGTAACAGGGTCAACTGTGAAGGTCACCCCATCTGTACTTGGTGGTGTTGTATCAGTAGGTGTTGAAGAATCATCATCACTATCACTGTTCGATGCGGCAGCAATAATACCACCCGCAACTAATGGGATAGCCCATAGCCATGGGTTTATGCCTGCATCGTGATAAAGTAATGGCTCAATTGAAGAAATAGGTTGATAAATAACATCAGACACCAACTCTTGTGGTGCTTCTGCTGGTAAAGCAGCTGGTAAATCTTCTGCTACCAGAGCTTGTGGTTCAACATCGCTGTCAGCATCGGCATCTGCGTCAGCATCTGCGTCGGCATCATTTTCAGCATCTTTGAATTTTGCCCAAATTAGCTGTCCATTTTCATCTTGAAAAACAAGGCTGTTATCTTTAGGTTCAGCTGTACCGCTAAAGAAGTCTTCAATAACAATGGTTTGGCCATTTTTCAGGCGAATAACTGCATTGGTACCCTCCCTATTTACTACCAACACATCACTGGCAGCTACTTTTACCAATACGACCGATGCTTCTGAAAGCTTTGCAGAAGTTCCCTCTGTTGTTGCTAAGGTTTTATGATTGTCCTTAGCAATAATTTGTATTTCAGGCATATCTGTATTCCTTTTATATTATTGATTTAAATGATTTTATGTATAATTCTTTTTACTTAATGTTTCTAAGTTTTTGACCTACAACTTAAAAACATTAAGTAATGTGATCATTTTTACATTAAACACTTTAAAATAAAAAAAACAAATACTAAAGTACCTAAAGAAAAAATTTTAATTAATACAAATTATATATAAGTCTTTATTAGGTTTTTCTTGTGTTAATTTAATGAAATATTGCATTAAATGTTTTATATATAAAACAAATTTAATATTTTATTATTTACCATTTGTTGAAAAATCATTTAATTAAAATATTCATATAACACTTATTAATATCTTAATAAAATAAAATATATTATTAATGATATATATAGAAAAAAAAGGCTTTAGATAATATTTTACTATTACACTAAAACCTAATTTTTAAATGGATTATAAAAATTAAAACTATTTAAATTTAGAAATTATCAGGACTCTCAAATCGTTTTACTTCTTGTAACTTATTTGGATCATGCATTGTTGCAATTCCATCCTCAGTTTTTTGGTCAACAAGAATATCTGGATTAAAAACAGTGATCGTCTCTCTGCCCAGTGCATCTTCTCCAACAATATACTGAAAACCTCTTCGGTTCATCTTATGACACAATCTCTGATAGAAACCTTTTAAGCCTTCAGTTTCTTCATTCGGATTGTAATAAAAAGCATTCATCACAGCTGGCAGGCCTAGACCACAGACTATCCCGGATAACAATACACTGATAAAGGTATAACCAATTAAGATACTACTATAAGGACTTAAAGCAGGAATATTGGCAACAGCCAAAATCAATGCAAGTGAAATCCCTCCTCGTACTCCTCCCCAAGATAAAATGGTCAAACTACCATTGTAGCTTTTGGTTCTACGCATTGTAGGGAAAAAGGCAAAAGCCATGAAGTTAGCTGCAAAACGAGAAATATGTAGGATAAAGAACGCAACAATACCGCCTAAAATCAGGCTGAAGTTTAAATCCAGAATAAATAGCTCTAAACCAATTAAAGTGAATAAGAAGGAGTTAATAATTCCTTCTACAGTGTGCCAGAAATGGTTAACTTCTTGAATCTCACGCTCTTCTCGTATTTCTTTCCATTTGTTCCCAACAATTAAGCCCCCAATTACACAAGCAATTGGTGCTGATGCATGCGCAAACAAAGCAACTAAATATGCTCCACTCGCGAGTAGTGCGGTTGTTAAAATCAGGGACTCCATTTCGTGTTTACCACGTAATAGACGCAATACCCCTACCCCAAATGCCCAGCCAATCCCGACTGCAACAACAATTTCATAGAGTAGAGCTTCTAAGGTTGCGACCAATGAGAAATGTTCACCTTGCAAAACATTGAGTAAAGTCATAAACAATGCAATACACATTGCATCATTAAATAATGATTCACCTTCTAGCTTAACAATTAAATGATGAGGTGCACGAATCGAACTAAGTACACCTTTAATACCAATAGGGTCTGTTGCTCCTAAAGCTGCACCTAAAAGTAACAACACCAGAATTGGCACGTGATATCCAACTAGTAATTGGAATCCGTACAGTAAACTGCCAAACAATACGGCGCAAAGCACTAAGGCAATCGTTGCCAAAATACTAATTTGTTTCCAATAACTTTTTAGATCTGAAATTTTAAATTTGAGTGCCGAAGAAGTCAGAATAAAACAAATAACACCATTAATTAAAAAATCATAAAAATCGATATGGCGTACTGCTTCTTCAATATTATGAATATTGATGGTGATAAACTGGTTACCGTTTAGTAGGCTAGCACCCCACTGTAGAATAAAGACAAAAATCGCAGAAACAAGAGGAACACCAATAGCTTGGGGAAAACCCAAAATACGTTTATTAAAAATCGTGGTTGCAATTGATAGCGCAAAAACCACTGTAAATGCTTGTAGTAGAAAAAAATTACCCATGAACACCCTTCTTCTGGGTCAACGACCAAATAAGAAAATTTTGCTAGGTCGACCAAACTAAACAAAATGTAGGCATTAATAATGCCATGATCATAAAAAATGAAAATTCGGATGCAAGTTTAACGAATTGATTGAACAATCTATCAATCTGTTAAATTTCTTAACATTATTTATAGTTAACATTTAAAGGAAGATGGATGAGCTTCTTAAATAATATTAATAAGTCTCATCCTTCTATATTTAGATTGAATTATTGAAGGTATCACACTGGTTAATGTCACCGGTTTTTAAACCGACTTGGAACCAATGCATTCGCTGTTCACTGCTACCATGAGTAAAGCTATCAGGAACGATCTGACCAGTAGAACGCTTCTGTAAATAATCATCTCCAATTTTTTGAGCAGCATCCATTGCTTCTTCAATGTCACCTTGCTCTAAAAACTGAGTTCGCTGTTGATTATGGTTAGCCCAAATACCCGCTAAACAGTCAGCTTGTAATTCTTGACGGACAGATAATTGGTTACCTTCTCTTTGACTGACTTGTGCACGGGCTTGCTGGACTTGTGACGAAATACCGAGCAGAGTTTGAACATGGTGCCCTACCTCATGTGCAACAACATAAGCTTGTGCAAAATCACCAGCCTGATCTTCTCTGGAAAGTTCAGTTTGGTTTTGTTCACCAGAAATTCCCATTTGCTGACGCATATCTTTAAAGAATTCTGTATCGATATAAACCTTTTGGTCTGCCGGGCAATAAAATGGCCCCATGGCAGATTGGGCAGTGCCACATCCTGACTGAATCATTCCACTAAACAATACTAATCTTGGGGGGGTATAAGTTTTACCCAGCTGTTTAAATATAGGAGCCCACGTATCCTCTGTATCAGCCAAAACTGTTCCAACAAAATCAGAAGCCTCTTTTTGTTCGGCTGTTAGACTCTCTGGTGCAGTTGCATTTGATTGCTGGGAAGCAGTAACCTGCTGCGTTGCTTGATAAGCCTGTTGTGGATCGACCCCAAAAAACTTCCACGCAACAAACGCAACAACCAAACCAATAATACTGATACCACCCGCTCTAACACCGCCACCACCTCGGCGGTCTTCCACATTGCTACTAATTCGACGACCTTTCCAGCGCATAATTTCCCTCTTCTTTTTAGAATGGCATCATGAACCCGATGCTTTTTTAGGCCACATTTTTTGTATTAAGCTTACAATTAATAAAACAATTGCACCCGCAACTAGTCCTATTCCAAAGTTAATCAGTGTCGGTGTTAAAGCACCAATGATATTACCTACCGCTGGTATTGTTTCTACGTGATCCACTGTATCTTCAGTTAAATGATGAAGTAACGGAATTGTATGATTAATAATCCCGCCACCCACTAAAAACATTGCAATAGTGCCCACGATTGAAAGTAATTTCATCAAAATAGGAGCAAAAGCCAATAGACCTCGACCTATAGTTTGTTTAAAAGAGGCAGTTTGTTTAGTTAAATATAACCCTAAGTCATCAATTTTAACAATCATGCCAACCAGACCATACACACCGATTGTCATGACAACGGCAATAATGCTGAGAACACTTACCTTAGTCATTAAAGTAGCTGTAGCCACAGTACCTAAAGAAATAACGACAATTTCAGCTGATAAAATAAAGTCTGTCCTTACTGCTCCTTTTATTTTTTCTTTCTCAAAATTTGCTAAATCTAATTCTTCACTATCAAGCTCTGCTTTTGCTTCTTCTTGTGTAGAAGCTTTTTTATGCATAATGGTATGGAGAACTTTCTCCACTCCCTCATAACATAAAAATAAACCTCCGAGCATTAATAAAGGATTAATAAGCCAAGGCGCAATCACGCTAATTAATAAAGCTAAAGGCACTAAAATGAGCTTATTAACAAATGAGCCTTTAGCGACTTTCCAAACAATAGGAAGCTCACGATCTGCACGAACACCTGTTACTTGCTGGGCATTCAGGGCTAAATCATCACCTAAAACTCCGGCAGTTTTCTTCGCTGCCATTTTACTCATTAAAGCAACATCATCTAAAATTGTTGCAATATCATCTAGTAATAAAAGTAAGCCACTTGCCATTTCTTATCCAAGTTTGTATTTATTAAGCTATTGTAAGATGATTTTTTTGAATTTCTGTAATTTTACTGAATAAATTCACAATATTATTTTAAGAAAAGTTTATCCAATCGCTGACGAATTTTTTTTATTTCCCGTACAATAATGCCAATCTTTTATATTGCAGGGCTTACTACCCTCTGATTAAGCCAATAAGACAGTGGAATAAATAATGAGTAATGTTGATCAGCGTCCAATTATTTTGACAGGCGACCGCCCAACCGGACAACTTCATCTTGGGCATTTTGTCGGTTCTTTGCGTTCTCGTGTAGGTTTACAGGATAGCCATCATCAACATCTCTTGTTAGCAGATGCACAAGCATTAACAGACAATGCAGATAACCCAGATAAAGTCCGTCGCAATATTTTGGAAGTAGCTCTAGATTATCTAGCTGTCGGCATTGATCCAACAAAAACTACCATTTGTGTTCAATCTTGCTTGCCAGCACTGAATGAGCTCACCATGCTCTATCTTAACTTCGTAACTGTTGCACGTTTAGAACGTAACCCAACCATTAAATCTGAAATTCAAATGCGTGGTTTCGAGCGTGATATTCCAGCCGGTTTCCTCTGCTACCCTGTTGCACAAGCGGCTGACATTACTGCTTTCAAAGCGACTGTCGTTCCAGTAGGTGAAGATCAGATTCCAATGATTGAACAAACGAACGAAGTGGTACGCCGTGTAAACCGTCAAATTGGTCAAGATCTTTTGCCTGAATGTAAAGCTTTGCTTTCTAACATGGCACGTTTACCTGGCTTTGATGGTAAAGCGAAAATGTCTAAATCATTAGGCAATACCATCGTTTTAAATGCTTCTGATAAAGACATTAAAAAAGCTGTAAATGCAATGTATACAGATCCAAACCACCTTCGTATCGAAGATCCAGGTCAAGTTGAAGGCAATATTGTATTTACCTATTTAGATGCATTTGATCCAAATAAAGAAGAAGTTGAAGAGTTAAAAGCTCACTATCGTCGTGGTGGTCTTGGTGATGGTACAGTTAAAAAACGTCTTGAAGGTGTGTTAAAAGAGTTAATTACGCCTATTCGTGAACGTCGCGAAGAACTTGCTAAAGATCCTGACTACATTATGGATGTTTTACGCCAAGGTACAGATAAGTGTCGACTTATTACTCAGCAGACTTTAGACGAAGTTAAAGATGGTTTAGGTTTATTTAGATTTTAATTCTGTTTGAAACTAAAAGCCCTGCGGGGCTTTTTTTGTATTTGTTTAATTTTTATAATATTCATTTTTTAGAATTACTAACCTATTGACGACTATTCACATGCTTTTACCCTATTAACGTGAAGTAACACTTATTAACGCTAATAGCAATGAAGAGAATCTTAACTGTATTTATTATTTACTGTGTAGGTCACATCATATGAGACTCACGACATTTCTCCTTAAACCGAAACTGTTTTTACAGATTCGTTGTTCTACGCAATGATCACCCCAATCATTGCGTATTTTTTTGCCTAAATATTTTATTTTGATTTAACTTTACTTATAAAATTTTGCTTATTTATCTTTAATAAATAAAAAAGCACCGCATCATTTTCAGATGCGGTGCTTTTTAAGATTCAGGATAAAGCGATTAAGCTAAGCCTTTCTCTTTTAAAACTTGCAACATTGTTGAACCAAGCTCAGCTGGGCTACGAGTGTAAGCCATGCCTGCTTTTTCAAATGCAGCGAATTTCTCTTCAGCAGTACCTTGACCACCAGAAATGATCGCACCAGCGTGACCCATACGTTTACCTTTAGGTGCAGTTACACCAGCAATGTAACCTACTACAGGCTTAGTCACGTTAGATTTGATGAATTCAGCAGCTTCTTCTTCTGCTGTACCACCGATCTCACCGATCATGATGATTGCATCAGTATCTGGATCGTCTTGGAACAATTGAAGAGCTTCGATTTGGTTCATACCTGGGATTGGGTCACCACCGATACCGATACAAGTAGACTGACCTAAACCAAGCTTAGTTGTTTGAGCAACAGCTTCATAAGTCAATGTACCTGAACGTGAGATGATACCAATACGACCTGGTTGGTGAATGTGACCAGGCATAATACCAATCTTACATTCACCTGGAGTGATCACGCCTGGGCAGTTAGGACCAACTAAACGAGTACCGTTACCGTTAGTTTCTAAATAACGTTTTGCTTTAAGCATGTCGATTGTTGGAACACCTTCAGTGATCACAACGATTAGGCCAACACCTGAATCAACCGCTTCAACGATTGAGTCTAAAACGAATGGAGCTGGTACATAGATTACAGATGCATCTGCATTTGTTTCACGTACAGCTTCTTTCATTGTGTTGAATACTGGTAGGTCAAGGTGAGTAGTACCACCTTTACCTGGAGTAACACCACCAACAACTTTTGTACCGTAGTCTAAAGCTTGTGCAGAGTGGAAAGTACCGTTTTTACCAGTAAAACCTTGTACCAATACTTTAGTGTCTTTATTAATTAATACGCTCATGATTGATACTCCCCTTACGCTTTAACTGCAGCTACAACTTTTTCTGCGGCATCAGACAAACCGTTCGCAGAAATTAATTTCAAACCAGATTCATCAAGTAATTTAGCACCTAACTCAGCGTTGTTACCTTCTAAACGAACAACAACTGGAACAGTTACATTTACTTCTTGAACCGCTGCAATAATTGCTTCAGCAATCATGTCACAACGTACGATACCACCAAAGATGTTGATTAAAACACCTTGTACAGACGTATCAGCAAGGATGATTTTGAACGCTTCGATTACGCGCTCTTTAGTTGCACCGCCACCAACGTCAAGGAAGTTTGCAGGCTGACCACCATAAAGTTTAATGATGTCCATAGTTGCCATTGCAAGACCAGCACCGTTAACCATACAACCAATGTTACCTTCTAAAGCAACATAGTTAAGGTCGAATTCAGATGCTTTTAATTCACGCTCATTCTCTTGAGATTTGTCACGTAAAGCAGCAACTTTAGGTAAACGGTAAAGCGCGTTAGAGTCGATACCTACTTTAGCATCTACACATAAAATTTCGCCATTTTCACGAACTGAAAGTGGGTTAATTTCAAATAATGCAAAGTCATTTTCAACAAATGCTTGGTAAGCAGCTGTCATGATTTTTACAAATTGACCGATTTGTTTGTCTTTCAAACCTAACGCAAACGCAACTTCACGCGCTTGGAATGGTTGTAAACCAACTAATGGATCAACTTCAACTTTGATAATTTTTTCTGGAGTTTCTTCTGCAACTTTCTCGATTTCTACACCACCTTCTGTAGAAGCCATGAAAGTAATACGACGGCTAGAACGGTCTACAACCGCGCCCAAGTAAAGCTCACGCTCAACTGGGTATACGTCTTCAGCAACAATAATGCTGTTTACTGGTTGACCATTTGCATCTGTTTGATACGTTACAAGACGAGTACCAATGATATTGTTTGCAAATTCGATAACGTCTTCTTTAGATTTTGCAACTTTAACGCCACCAGCCTTACCACGACCACCAGCATGAACTTGCGCTTTCATTACCGCGAATTTACCACCAAGCTGTTCAAATGCAGCAACTGCTTCGTCTGCATTGGTAGCCAAGATACCTTCTTGTACTGGCATACCATATTCTTTCAATAACGCTTTAGCTTGATACTCATGTAAGTTCATTTAGTTACCTACTTAACTTTGTTTGTTGTCTTCAATTTGCGCAACATTCTCATGTTGCATATGCAAATTGCTGTCTACGTCTTTCACCTTGATGCTTTTTTAATCACACCATCGAATGTGAAAAAGAGCGGAGAACCGCTCTTTATTTTATTTACGCTTACGTTGAATCGCGTGAATTGCACGACCATCTACAGCAAGTGCAGCTTCATGAACAACTTCAGAGAATGTTGGGTGACCAAATGTCATTAACTGAAGATCTTCAACAGAAGATACAAATTCAAGAGCGATCATACCTTGGTGTACGATATCAGATGCTGCAGGTCCAATAACATGCATACCTAATAAACGGTCAGTTTTTGCATCAGCAACAAACTTAACAAAACCAGCACCTTCACCCGCCGCTAAAGCACGACCATTTACAGCAAAACCGAATTGACCAGTTTTAACTTCATGACCTTTTTCTTTAGCTTGTTCTTCAGTTAAACCAACCCAAGCCGCTTCCGGATGTGTATAGATAACAGAAATGATTGTGTCATAGTTCACTTGAGCTGCATGACCGTGAATACGTTCAACAGCCATTACACCTTCTTCCATTGCTTTATGAGCAAGCATTGGACCGCGAACCAAGTCACCAATCGCGTATACACCTTCTACAGAAGTTGCACAGTGATCGTTTACTTCTACTAGACCACGTTCAGTCAATTTAATGCCTGAATCATCTGCCAATAAACCTTCTGCATAAGCTTTACGGCCTACACAAACGATTAATTTGTCAAAAGTCTGAGTTTTTTCTTCGCCACCTTGAGTGTATTTAACAGTCACTTCACGACCATTAATTTCAGTACCAGAAACTTTAGCACCAATACGAATATCAAGGCCTTGCTTAGTTAAAAGTTTTTGATAGTCTTTTGCCAAAGCTTTATCAGCCATTGGTAAGAATGCATCCATTGCTTCAAAAACAACAACTTCAGCACCAAGACGACGCCAAACAGAACCAAGCTCTAAACCGATTACACCCGCACCAATAACACCTAAACGCTTAGGTACTTCTGGGAAGTTCAATGCACCAGTTGAATCAACAATAATATCTTGATCTACAGGAGCTACTGGAATGTTTACAGGTACAGAACCAGACGCAAGAATAACGTATTTAGGCTCTAAAACTTGAGTTTCACCTTCATGAGAAACGAACTCAACTTTTTTACCAGCAAGTAATTTACCAGTACCTTTTAACCACTCAATACCATTGCCTTTAAGCAATTGATCGATACCACCAGTTAATTGGTCAACAATTTTGTCTTTACGAGCAAGAAGCTTAGCAAGATCAAAATTCACTTCACCTGTAGTGATACCGTGATCAGCTAAGTGATGTACTGTATCTTCATAACGGTGAGAAGAGTCAAGTAATGCTTTAGAAGGAATACAACCCACGTTTAAGCATGTACCACCTAAAGATGGCTTACCGTTGTGAATACGTTTTTCAATACAAGCGACTTTAAAACCTAGTTGAGCAGCGCGAATCGCAGCTTCATAACCACCAGGACCACCGCCAATAACAACAAGATCAAATTGTTGAGACATTGTTTATCTCCATGGTCCGAGATAGAGGATCACTCTACCTCGGTAATATTATTCGAAGAAATTAAAGATCAAGGATGAGTTTAGCTGGTTCTTCTAACAATTCTTTGATTGCTACCAAGAAACCTACAGCTTCTTTACCATCAATCATACGATGGTCATAAGAAAGCGCTAAATACATCATTGGCAAGATTTCAACTTGACCATTTACAGCCATAGGACGCTCTTGGATTTTGTGCATACCCAAGATACCAGTTTGTGGCTGATTCAAAATTGGAGTTGAAAGTAATGAACCGAAAGTACCACCGTTAGTGATTGTGAAAGTACCACCAGTCATTTCTTCGATAGATAATTTACCATCACGTGCTTTACCAGCATAAGCAGCAATACCTGCTTCAACTTCTGCATAGCTCATACGGTCAGTATCACGTAATACTGGAACAACAAGACCACGATCAGAAGATACTGCAACACCGATGTCATAGTAACCGTGATAAACAATATCATCGCCATCAATTGAAGCATTTACCGCTGGGTAGCGTTTAAGTGCTTCAGTAGCAGCTTTAACAAAGAATGACATGAAGCCTAAACGAGCACCATGGCGTTTTTCAAACGCATCTTTATATTGCTTACGTAATTCCATGATTGGCTTCATGTTAACTTCGTTGAATGTCGTTAACATTGCTGTTTCTTGAGTAGCAGCAAGAAGACGCTCAGCTACACGCTTACGTAAACGAGTCATTGGAACACGTTTTTCGATACGCTCACCAACAGCTACGCTTAACGGAGTAACGTTAGCAGCTGGTTTAGCTTGATGGTTTGCCACATCTTCTTTAGTGATACGACCACCACGGCCAGTACCTTGTACGTCAGCAGCAGCAATACCAGATTCAGTTAACGCTTTACGAACTGCAGGAGCTTGGTCAGATACAGTTTCTGTACGCTCAACAACAGGAGCCGCACCAGCTTGAGTCTGAGCAGCCGCTTGCTCTACTGCAGGAGCAGCCGCTGCTGCACCAGCACCAGCTTCAAACTGAGCAATCACTTCGTCAGAAAGAACTGTATCGCCTTCATCTTTAATGATCGCAACTAAGCTACCATCAGCAGGAGCAACAACTTCTAAAACAACTTTGTCGGTTTCAATATCACAGATCACTTCGTCACGTGATACAGGTTCACCCACCTTTTTATGCCAAGTTGCGATGGTTCCATCTGCAACAGACTCTGGGAATACCGGTGCTTTAATTTCGGTTGCCATTATTGAGAATCTCCTGATTGTTCAGCTTCGATTGCCAATGCATCATTAATTAGCTGAGCTTGTTGTTTTGCATGCAAGTACGGTGAGCCACAAGCTGGTGCAGCAGAAGCTTCACGACCTGCAAAACTGATACGGATTTGTTTGCCAGACTTTAAGATATCGTCATATAAACGAGGTGCAATAAATAACCATGCGCCTTGGTTCTTCGGCTCTTCTTGTGCCCAAACAAGTTCTTTCACGTTTGGATATGCAGCCAAGATTTCTGCAAGACGTTGCTCTGGATATGGATACAACTGTTCAATACGTACAATTGCGACATTAGTTAAGTTTTGTTCACGACGTTTTTCGAGTAAGTCGTAATAAACTTTACCGCCACAAAGTACAAGACGAGTTACATCTGACTTATTAATTTGATCGATTTCGTCAATTACAGTTTGGAATGAACCATTTGCAAGCTCTTCTAAAGTAGAAGTCGCAAGTTTATGACGAAGTAAAGATTTTGGTGACATTACAATCAATGGCTTACGAATTGGGCGTACAGCTTGACGACGTAATGCGTGGAAAATCTGTGCAGGTGTCGTTGGAGTGATCACTTGCATATTATCTTCAGCACATAACTGTAAGAAACGTTCTAAACGAGCTGATGAGTGTTCTGGACCTTGACCTTCGAAACCGTGTGGTAACAACATTGTTAAACCACAAACACGCTCCCACTTAGTCTCACCAGAAGCAATGAACTGGTCAATTACAACCTGAGCACAGTTTACGAAGTCACCAAATTGTGCTTCCCAAATAATTAAGCTCTTAGGAATTGTAGTTGCATAACCATATTCGAAAGCAAGAACAGCTTCTTCAGACAATAAAGAATCGTAAATTGCAAAACGTGGTTGGTTCTCTTTAACATGACAAAGAGGAATGTAAGTTGAACCGTCAGCTTGGTTATGCAATTTCGCATGACGGTGTGAGAAGGTACCACGACCCACGTCTTCACCAGTAATACGAACTAGATAGTCTTCATCTAGTAAAGTTGCATAAGCTAAAGTTTCTGCTGCACCCCAGTTTAAAGGAGTTTCACCAGTTTGCATTTTTACGCGATCTTCAATTACTTTTTGAACCTGACGCTGCATTACAAACCCTTCAGGAAGTTTGCTCATGCCCTCGCCTAATTCTTTTAAGCGATTTAAGTCAAATGAAGTATCCCAATCGTCTGTGTAGTCATGGCCCAAATATGGAGTCCAATCTACAAACATCTTGGTATTTGGTTCAAGAATTAATGCATTTGCTACATGATTACCCGCTTCTAAATCAGAACGATAATCTTCAACCATTTGGTCTGCTTCAGCACGATCAATTACTTTTTGTTGAACAAGTTGATCAGCATAAAGTGTACGAGTAGTTGCCTTCTTAGCAATTACTTGATACATCAATGGTTGTGTACCAGATGGCTCATCTGCTTCGTTATGGCCACGACGGCGATAACAGAACAAATCGATAACAACATCTTTACGGAATTCGTGACGGAAATCATGTGCTAATTGAGTAGCAAAGATAACAGCTTCAGGATCATCACCATTTACATGGAAAATTGGCGCCTGAATCATTTTAGCAACGTCTGTACAGTATTCTGTAGAACGTGCATCACGAGGGTCAGAAGTTGTGAAACCTACTTGGTTGTTCACAATAATATGAACTGTACCACCAACCGTATAGCCACGAGTTTGTGACATTTGGAAGGTTTCCATGTTCACGCCTTGACCTGCAAATGCCGCATCACCATGAACAATCACTGGTAAAACGTCATCACCGCCAATGTCTCTACGACGTACTTGACGTGCACGTACAGAACCTTCAACTACAGGCCCAACAATTTCCAAGTGAGATGGGTTAAATGCCAATGCCAAGTGAACTTCGCCACCTGGAGTCATTACATTACTTGAGAAACCTTGGTGGTATTTAACGTCGCCAGAACCTTTTTTATGAATTGATTTACCTTCGAACTCACCAAATAAGTCCGCAGGGTTTTTACCCATAATATTCACAAGAAGGTTTAAGCGTCCACGGTGTGGCATACCAATAACAACTTCTTTACAACCTACAGCACCAGCACGCTGGATAATCTCGTTTACCATAGGAATAAAAGATTCGCCGCCTTCAACACCAAAGCGTTTAGCACCGACGTATTTATTACCAAGATATTTTTCAAGACCTTCTGCAGCAGTTAAACGCTCTAAGAAGCCTTTCTTTTGATCATTTGTGTAATTGAATTTACCACGAGCACTTTCAAGACGCTGTTGAATCCAACGCTTTTCTTTTGTGTCCACGATATGCATGTATTCAACACCGATTGAACCACAATAGATTGCCTCCATTGCTTCAATCATTTCAGCAAGCGTTGCTTCACTTTTGCCGATTTCAAGATTGCCGGTATTGAATACAGTGTCTAAATCTGATTTGGTTAAACCGTGAGCTGAAAGATCTAAATCTGGAATCTCTTCACGCTTAGCAAGACCTAATGGATCTAATTTAGCTTTTTGATGTCCGCGATTACGATAAGCAGCAATAAGTTGTAAAACGCCAATTTGACGACGCTCATGCTCAGTACTTACCGTACTTTGTACAACAGGTTGAACACGATTAGCATTACGTCCTAGTAATAGGAATTGCTCACGCACAGCGCTGTGTGGTTGGTCACCCTTTGGATATTTATCGAAATATTGGCGCCAGTCCTCAGCTACAGAGGTTGGGGAAGTCAGGTACTGCTCGTAAAGTTCTTCAATATACGCTGCACTATCAGCGGAAAGTTCAGTGTCAAGACGCAATGCGTCAGCAACTTCTTGCATTTGTGGACCCATTTCCTATTGCAAAAAATATTACAGGCTGCCTTTTAAGCATACCCATGATGCATAATGCCAAATTGGTAAAAAAGGCATTACTTACCCAACAGGTCTTTAAGACCATGGGGCGTCATACTACCTAGAGAGAAAACTCCATAGGTAATTAATGAATCACAACGCCCTCAATGGCATCATCACTCACCTTATACTCGATTAAAACCGAGCAATTTTTTGCAAATCTTTTTAGAAAAATTAACTTTAAAATTAACTTTTCTAAAATGACTTTAACCATAAAAATTAAGCACAGATCTAAGATCGTGCTACTTAAATTAATTCTACTAGTATACGCTTTTTTCACCTATAACTTTGTGGCAAATCGTATCATGTTCTTAAACAACGATTGATTTTTTTGACACATACCATCTATAAATTGGCGAAATACATAAGCGATTTTATCTTTTAATATATGGTGCAATATATAAAAACCTCGCTCTTTTCGACCAAAGTCTAAAGTTTACATTATAAAATTAAAAAAAAACGCACATCAAGGATGCGCGTTTTCCATTTGTGCAGAATTAACCCGCTTGATCTAATAGCATATTACGGATGTGACCGATTGCTTTTGTAGGATTTAGACCTTTAGGACATACTGACACACAGTTCATAATACCTTTACAACGGAACAAACTGAACGGATCGTCAAGACGAGCCAAACGGTCTGCAGTAGCAGTATCACGAGAGTCGATAATAAAACGGTATGCATTCAACAATGCTGAAGGACCCAAGAATTTATCAGGGTTCCACCAGAATGATGGACATGAAGTTGAACAACATGCACAAAGAATACACTCATACAGACCATTTAAGTGTTCACGCTCTTCAGGAGACTGTAAACGCTCTTTAGGTGGAGCTGGCTGGTTATTGATCAAGAATGGCTGAATTTTGTCATATTGATCATAGAATTGGTTCATATCAACAACCAAATCTTTAATAACCGGCAAACCTGGTAATGGACGAATTACAATTTTCTCAGGTAGGTCGTTTAAATTCCATAAACAAGCCAAACCATTTTTACCATTAATATTCACACCATCCGAACCACAAATACCTTCACGGCAAGAACGACGGAATGTTAATGTTTCGTCTTGAACTTTCAATGCAAGTAATGCATCAAGCAACATACGGTGCTTATCAGTCAATTCAAGCTTGAAAGTTTGCATGTACGGCGCTTTATCCTTATCAGGATCATAGCGGTAGATTTCGAATGTACGAGTACCTCTACTCATCTTTATACTCCCGATTAGAATGTACGTGGTGCTGGTGGAATTGCATCAACAGTCAACGGTTTGAAGCGCACTGGCTTATATTCCAAACGGTTGTCTGATGAATACCATAAAGTATGCTTCATCCACTCATCATCACGGCGACCGTATGAATAAGTTGGGTGATCAGCTGGCAATTCATAATCAACTACCGTATGCGCACCACGACATTCTTTACGCGCAGCAGCTGAAATTAATGTCGCTTTTGCAACTTCATATAAGTTTTCAACTTCAAGCGCTTCAACACGTGCAGTGTTAAATACTTTAGATTTATCTTTCAAGTGAATATTACGTACACGTGGCTCAAGAGCAAGGATCTCTTTTACACCTTTATCAAGCAAAGCTTGAGTACGGAATACACCAGCATGGTCTTGAACGATATCACGAATTGCATCAGCAACTTCTTGAGCATTTTCACCAGAAGTTGACTCATCCAATTTACGTACGCGATCTAATGTTTGCTCTAATACGTTTGTTGGAAGCGGTGCATATTCATCACCATGATGCTTAGTTACGTAGTCGATAATGTGCTCACCAGCAGCTTTACCAAATACAACCAAGTCAAGAAGTGAGTTAGTACCTAAACGGTTTGCACCATGTACTGATACACAAGAACATTCACCAATTGCATAGAAACCTTTTACAGGTTTAGTGTAATTGTCTGTACCTGCTTCAGGTAAGCACACTTGACCATGCATATTCGTAGGAATACCACCCATTTGATAATGGATTGTTGGTACTACAGGAATTGGCTCTTTAGTGATGTCAACGTTCGCGAATTTTTTACCAATCTCAAATACAGATGGTAAACGCTTCATGATTGTATCAGCACCCAAGTGAGTCATATCAAGTAAGATATAATCACCTTTTGGACCGCAACCACGACCTTCTTTAATTTCTTGGTCCATAGAGCGTGATACAAAGTCACGTGGAGCCAAGTCTTTTAAAGTCGGTGCATAACGTTCCATGAACGGTTCGCCGTCTTTATTACGAAGGATCGCACCTTCGCCACGACAACCTTCAGTCAACAATACACCAGCGCCCGCAACACCTGTTGGGTGGAATTGCCAGAATTCCATATCTTGTAATGGAATACCTGCACGAGCAGCCATACCAAGACCGTCACCAGTATTGATATAAGCATTTGTTGATGCACGGTAAACACGACCAGCACCACCAGTCGCAAATAATGTCGCTTTTGCTTGGAATACTGCGATGTTACCAGTTTCTTGGTCAATCGCTGTTACACCAAGAACATCACCTGCTTCGTTACGGATCAAATCAAGAGCGATCCATTCAACGAAGAACTGAGTACCCATTTTCACGTTGCTTTGATAAAGCGTGTGCAATAACGCATGACCAGTACGGTCTGCTGCAGCACAAGCACGTGGAACTGGTTTATCACCATAGTTAGCAGAGTGACCACCGAACGGACGTTGGTAAATTGTACCATCAGCGTTACGGTCAAAAGGCATACCCATGTGTTCAAGTTCATACACAACTTTTGGTGCTTCACGACACATAAATTCAATTGCGTCTTGGTCACCTAACCAGTCAGAACCTTTTACTGTATCGTAAAAGTGGAAATGCCAGTTATCTTCTTGCATGTTACCTAACGACGCACCGATACCACCTTGAGCGGCTACTGTGTGCGAACGTGTCGGGAAAACTTTAGTGAGCACTGCAACCTTCAAACCCGCTTGAGCGAGTTGGTAAGATGCACGCATACCAGAACCACCACCACCAACGATAACTGCATCGAAAGTGAGGTTTTGAATATTTGAATAATCTTCTTTAGGGGTTATCGCGCCCATGATATCTTCCTATCAATTCGCCCAGAAAATCTGGATACCCCAGATTGCGTACACAAACACTGCAATAATGACAGCCGTCGTCAGTACAAGGCGTAAACCTTTCGCTGAAGGACCCATTTGACGTGTAGTGACATAGTCAGTGAAAACTTGCCACATACCAATCCATGCGTGTGCGATAAGCGATAAAATTGCCAATAAAGAAAAAATCTTCATTGGTAATGTCATCATGAAGCCAGCCCACTGTTGATAGTCAAATCCGCCTTTGCAGAGAATCCAACCAAAAAGAACAACAGTATAAGCCGCTAATACAACCGCACTTACACGCTGGATAAACCAATCACGAGAACCTGAACCAGTTAAACCTGTAGCACTTTTCATTAGAACATAATCCATACAAAGGCTGCGATAATGGCTACCACAGATAAGATCAATGAAATTGTCGCTGCAATACGACCACTTTGCAGTTCTTCAGCAAAACCTAAATCTGCAAGTAAGTGCTTAACTCCAGCAATAAAGTGGAATATCAAGCCGGCTGCAAATACCCAAACAACAAAACGTACAAGGATATTTCCAAAAACGACATTTTTAACGTAGTCAAATCCTTCTGGTGAAGATAATGATTTATCTAGAATCCATAAGAGAACTGGTACTAATAAGAAAACGATGACACCTGATAAACGGTGTAAAATTGATGCAATAGCCACGGGTGAGCGTAAATTTACCGCTAACACCTGACCCATGGACAAATTGACAGGTCTGTTGCTTTTCACAGCGGGCATCCTGTAGGTAGAAACTCCGACCGGAGTTTGTTGAATTAATTCCAAGGAAAGCTGGCATTGTTAGGCAAGCACAGCTCATGCCTAACCTATAAACGACACTGAATTATAAAACGCGAAGTATCAAAATACAAACGATCCACTTTGCCTTTTCAGCAAAAAATCATTAAATAAGAATCATTCATAACAATATTCCTTCACTACTCCTATAAAAAGAAGAAGTTCCTACACATCATGTCATTGTTTAAAATAACTTTTTATTTAATTTCATTTTTTCTGAAATTTCTTTTAAATAAGTCTATTTTAGACTAAAGATAAAGTTATAAATTCCTCATATAAATAGAAAAATGATGGCAATACCTCATATTTTGTAATCAGGTCACAATTCAAATAAGTGAAACTACTTATATTCAAATACATATTAAGTAATCTGAACTATTTTTTTAAAAGATTAAATCTATTTTAAAAATTTCTTATCATTTCAATCATGTCTGATAAGCTATTTTTTATACAATTAAACTTAAAAAAAGAACAATATTCTTTGTTACAACTAAATAAAAATACATTGTTTTTTGATTAGCAATTTGAAATTACACCATGAGTTTTATGATTTTTTTAATTAGATTGGCATTTTCTACCGTCTTATTATTTAGAATTTTAATTTAAAAATTTGCTTACAATTGTACTCACCCTTCATTTTTTTTCTGCACGTTCCTGTTGAATTGACTTATTATACCATCCCGATGCAGTGATTTTACTGACTTTTTTGCTCGGGTCTTGATGACTAACTCTCTGTGGGAACGTCATTTTTTATCCATAAGTATAATTGACAAAATTTCAGTACTCACTAATCTTATAGCAAATTTTGACACCGTCTGATTCGCACATGAGAACATTAGGATTTCGAGTCAGATCAACATTCACCAGGACAGGAGATCTATTGAATGTCTGAAGCAAATGGCAAAAAAGCCGTATTACATCTTGATGGCAAAGAAATTGGTTTACCAATCTACAGTGGCACTTTAGGTCCAGATGTAATTGATGTCAGCAGCATACTAAAAGAAGGTCATTTTACTTTCGATCCTGGTTTTATGGCGACAGCCGCATGCGAATCTAAAATTACTTTCATTGATGGTGACAAAGGTATTTTATTACACCGCGGTTACCCAATTGACCAGTTAGCAACTCAAGCAGACTATCTTGAAACTTGTTATTTATTATTAAATGGCGAGCTCCCAACTGCTGAACAAAAAACAGAGTTTGATGCCAAAGTTCGTGCTCATACCATGGTTCACGATCAAGTTAGCCGTTTCTTCAATGGTTTCCGTCGTGATGCTCACCCAATGGCGATCATGGTTGGTGTTGTTGGTGCATTATCTGCGTTCTATCACAACAATCTTGACATTGAAGACATCAATCACCGTGAAATCACTGCGATTCGTCTCATTGCAAAAATTCCAACACTTGCTGCTTGGAGTTACAAATACACAGTAGGTCAACCATTCATCTATCCACGTAATGACTTAAATTACGCGGAAAACTTCTTACACATGATGTTTGCTACCCCTGCTGACCGTGACTACAAAGTAAATCCTGTTCTTGCTCGCGCAATGGATCGTATTTTCACGCTTCATGCTGATCACGAACAAAATGCTTCAACATCTACAGTACGTCTTGCTGGCTCTACTGGTGCAAACCCATACGCATGTATCTCTTCAGGTATTTCTGCACTTTGGGGACCTGCTCACGGTGGTGCAAACGAAGCAGTTCTTAAAATGCTTGATGAAATCGGTAGTGTAGAAAACGTCGCCGAGTTCATGGAAAAAGTAAAACGTAAAGAAGTTAAACTCATGGGCTTCGGTCACCGTGTGTACAAAAACTTCGACCCACGTGCAAAAGTCATGAAACAAACTTGTGACGAAGTTCTTGAAGCATTAAATATCAATGATCCTCAATTAGCGCTTGCTATGGAACTTGAGCGTATTGCTTTGAACGACCCGTACTTCGTTGAACGTAAACTTTACCCTAACGTAGACTTCTACTCAGGTATCATCCTTAAAGCGATTGGTATCCCTACAGAAATGTTTACGGTAATCTTTGCACTTGCACGTACAGTTGGTTGGATCAGCCACTGGTTAGAAATGCACAGTGCACCTTACAAAATCGGTCGTCCTCGTCAGCTTTATACTGGCCCGACTCAACGCGATATCAAACGTTAATATTCGAAAGAAAATTAATGAAAAAAAGCTGCCTTCTGGCAGCTTTTTTATTAAGAGTTTTTTACACGATATTTATTCTTCTTCAAACATACTTAACAAGTGATGGCTAATTCCATCAGCACGTAACCAAGCCAACTCATAACTCGCTTTAGCCAGAGCTAAAACACGTCTTTCAAATTCCACCCATATGGTTTTGACTTGAGACTCCGAAATACCCAAACCACTCTCGTGTGCAAGATGTTTATTCTTTTCGCATATTTTTAAAGCGTGATAAAGCTTACGACCTTGGCTCGCCCCTTCCATTAACCGAACACGCTTACTTAAAATGAAGCCCTCAACATGCTGTAAGTCTGCATGAGGCAGCATCGGTACTAAGATTTGATTCAACTGATCGTCCAAACGCTTCCACACAGCCAAACGCTGCTCTGCTGTATAAGTATTCCATTGAATCACTTCGTGGTTAAAACGACGACAACCACGGCAAACCTGATCACCAAAAACTGTTGAACAACGCCCTGCACATGGGGTGAGAGAGAGCGTTCGATGATCATTACTCAAAACAAACTCCTTAAATAAACCATATACTTTTTATGGTTTTCTCGCTTATTACAAATTTTCGCGCTAAAATATGCGCCTTAAATTTCTATCTTAATACATTTGGAGTTTTCCATGAACGCTACTGTAGAACAGCTTGCACCTGTAGAACAGCAAGCGACCGCAGGTTGGGTTGTTGCCGCACTATATCAATTTAAAGAAGTTCAAGATCCTGCCGATCTTCAACAACGCTTATTAGACTTAGTGAAAACAATTAACCTCTGTGGAACTCTGATTGTAGCAGGTGAAGGAATTAATGGTACTGTTGCTGGTGATCGCGTAGCAATTGATACATTACATCAATTTTTGCTCAATGAAGGCTTCGCCTCTATGGAATACAAAGAATCCCATAGTTCTGACAAGCCTTTCCGCAAAATGAAAATTAAACTTAAAGAAGAAATTGTAACTTTAGGTGTTGAAGTTAAACCCCGTGATTTAGTGGGTCACTACCTTGATCCAAAAGAATGGAATGATTTAATTGCACGTGATGACGTAATTTTAATCGATACACGCAACGACTATGAATATAAAGCAGGTACGTTCAAGGGTGCAATTGACCCTAAAACAGAAACATTCCGTGAATTCCCAGAATACGTTAAGAAAGAATTAGAGCAACATAAAGATAAAAAAATTGCGATGTTCTGTACTGGCGGTATTCGCTGCGAAAAATCAACTTCTTTACTTCTTCAAGAAGGATTTAAAGAGGTTTACCACCTTAAAGGCGGTATTCTTAAGTATTTAGAAGAAACCCCTGCAGATGAAAGCTTATGGGAAGGTGAATGTTTCGTATTTGATGGCCGTACTGCTGTAACTCATGGCGTCGAAGAAGGCGTTAACATTAAATGTCATGCTTGTGGTTGGCCTTTAACTCCTGAAGAGTCGGCTCTACCTAGTTATGAACACGGTGTTTCTTGCGTTTATTGCATCGACAAGACCACTGAAAAGCAAAAAGCTGGTTTCCGTATGCGCCAGTCACAAATTGCTGCTGCAAAGCGTAAACGTCTATAAAAATATAAAATAGTTTTCAAAGGGCATTTAGATTTCTAAATGTCCTTTTTTATTTTATATCACTTAATTTTTCATAATAAAAAACGCCCTAGAAAGGACGTTATTTATTATTTCTTCTAATAAATTAATTTGGCGTATGATACATCAAGTATAATTCATTCAAATTATCTGGGATTTCTTCTGCTAGTTCATCCATTAACTGTCCATTACGACGGAAAGATTCCATCTGAGGATCTTCTTCATCAATTCCACTAAATACCATCATTGGTAAAGTTAAATCAATTAGTTGTTCTTCGTATTCAGGTGCAAACCATGCATCTTCATTTAAGAACATTGCATCAACAAATCCAACACTCCAGTCGCCTAAGCTAGACTCAACATCGGCTTCTTCAATTTCAAACGGAAATTCAATCCCATTTTCATTTGCTAAGTCTTGTCGAATTGACTCTAACCATGCTTTGATCTGCTGAATAATTTCGGCAGGAACCTTTTTATGGTTATTATCAAATAATTCATCCAACCAACGATCAAACTGAGGGCCTACTGCAATTGCACACAGAAAACCATGAGTTGCAGCGAAATCTAGACCATACTCATTGTGGTCTCCATCTAGATATTCACTTAATTGGTCTAAATCTAACGCACTCATTGTGTTACCTGACTATAAAAAAGAAATCTACGATAGCATAGCATCTAAGCTGACGATGCCCTATTCAGATTTGATTAGTCTTCATCATCAAGATCATCATCGTCTAAATCGTAATCAAAATCTTTTAACTCACGCTCTAAACGACGTTGAGCCAATAGATCATCAATTAATCTACGTTTTTCTAATGATTCTTTCGCAGTGATTTTGCCTGATGACTCATCAAAACCGACATCATCATCATCACCGTAGTTATCATCTAATTCAAAATCTGTAGAAGACACTAAAACTACCTCTAATGAAAAAATGTGAATGGGTCTAGCCGCTATTTATCTTGCTTATTTAACCGTGTCAAGTTTTATTTATATTTTTTTCATTAAACTGCATATTTGTACTTTTTTTCACCCAAAAAATTGTGTATTTATAAACCTGAACTATTTTTTTGATCAAAAAAAAATTCTATGATCTTTTCGATGATTTAAGCTTGAAAAAAATGATTTTAGCCCAATATTCAAAAAACAGACGTGAATTCAAAGATATTTTTTATTTAACGGTTACTGATCAAAGCCAAAACATTTCAAGCAAATTGTGCTATCATGCACGGTTTTTCACTGCCACAGATTCAACAAAGAGTAAGCAAAGATGAGCGATATGCATTCCCCTACTTCTCAAGTAGCGGCTCTGATTAGCCGAGGCAAAGAACAAGGTTACTTAACTTACGCTGAGGTTAACGATCATCTGCCGGACTCGATTACTGAAAGCGAACAGATTGAAGACATTATTCAAATGCTTCAAGACGTTGGTATTCCTGTACACGAGCGTGCACCTGAATCTGACGATACCATGTTCGGTGAGTCGGCTGAAGCAACCGATGAGGTTGCTGAAGAAGAAGCTGCTGCCGTACTTGCATCGGTTGAAAATGAGCCTGGACGTACGACAGACCCTGTACGTATGTACATGCGTGAAATGGGTACAGTTGAGCTGTTAACCCGTGAAGGTGAAATCAGCATTGCCAAACGTATTGAAGAAGGTATCCGTGATGTCCTTAATTCAATCGCTTACTGGCCAAATGCTGTTGAAGTTGTATTAAAAGAATATAATGATTTCTTAACTGGCGAACGTCGTCTTGCCGATATTTTATCTGGTTATCTCGATCCTGAAACTGATGAAGATATTCCAGAAGTTTTAGAAGAAGTTGAAGAGCTTGAAGAAGAAGACGAATCATCTTCAAAATCAACCAAAGAAGTTAAGCTTGATGATGACGATGAAGAAGAAGAGTCTGAAGGCGATGATGACTCTGAAGGTGATTCAGGTCCAGACCCTGAAGTAGCGAAAGTTCGTTTTACTGAACTAGAAGCTGCTTGGGCTAAAACAAAAGCTGCAGTTGAAAAACATGGTCGTAATAGCCCAGAGGCTGAAGAAGCTTTAGAAGCTTTAGCTACTGTGTTCATGATGTTTAAATTTACACCGCGTTTATTCGATATCATTTCTGAAATGATTCGTGGCACACATGAGCAAATTCGTGCCAATGAACGTGAAATCATGCGTTATGCAGTACGTCGTGGCCGTATGGACCGTACTCAATTCCGTACATCTTTCCCTAAACAAGAATCTAATCCAGCTTGGTTAGACGAACAAATTGCTAAAGCTCCTGCTGAAATCAAGGCACATTTAGAAAAAGTTCGTCCTGATGTTTTAGCATTCCAGCAAAAGATTGCAGATATTGAGAAAGAGCTTAGTTTAAGCGTTGCTGAAATTAAAGATATCTCTAAACGTATGGCAATTGGCGAAGCGAAAGCACGTCGTGCCAAGAAAGAAATGGTAGAAGCCAACCTTCGTTTGGTAATTTCGATTGCGAAGAAATATACCAACCGTGGTTTACAGTTCCTGGACTTGATTCAAGAAGGGAACATTGGTTTGATGAAAGCTGTAGACAAGTTTGAATACCGTCGTGGTTATAAATTCTCGACTTATGCAACTTGGTGGATTCGTCAGGCAATTACCCGTTCGATCGCCGATCAGGCTCGTACAATTCGTATTCCAGTACACATGATTGAAACGATTAACAAGATCAACCGCGTATCTCGTCAATTGTTACAAGAAATGGGCCGTGAACCAACACCTGAAGAATTAGGTGAACGTTTAGAAATGGATGAAGTGAAGGTTCGTAAAGTACTTAAAATTGCGAAAGAACCGATCTCGATGGAAACACCTATTGGTGATGATGAAGATTCGCATCTTGGTGATTTCATTGAAGATCAAAACATCACTTCTCCAATTGATGCTGCGACTTCAGAAGGCTTAAAAGAAGCAACTCGTGAAGTATTAGAAAACTTAACTGAACGTGAAGCGAAAGTATTGAAGATGCGTTTTGGTATTGATATGCCAACCGATCACACACTTGAAGAAGTAGGTAAACAATTTGACGTAACACGTGAACGTATTCGTCAGATTGAAGCGAAAGCATTGCGTAAATTACGCCACCCTTCTCGTTCTGAACACTTACGTTCTTTCTTGGAAAATGACTAAGTTTTGAAAGCTTGAAATTTCAAAACCAAGCCCCATTTAATAGAAAGAGCTATAAACGCCTGCGATAATGCAGGCGTTTCAAATCATGAGGTAACTTATGTTAGACCGCACTCCATCTCGCGAACTACAAGAACATCTTTGGGTATTTCCGATGGATTATCCAATTAAACTTATTGGCGATGCGGGTGAAGAATTACGTGTTGCAGTAGTCAATATTTTGGTGAAACATTTCCCAGACTTTGATGACTCAACATTAAAAGTTCAAGAATCTCGCACCGGCAAGTATCATTCTTTAACAGCACAATTGCGCTTTGAAGAATTAGAACAAGTTCATGCACTTTATGCCGACTTGGCTGCTTGCCCGCAGATTAGAACTGCGCTTTAATTTTAAGTTCTTCAATGAATACCACAGTTAGATATTCTTACTGTGGTATTTTTTTGGAAATTTTAAAGTTAACAAGCCACGAAAAGCCCTACAAATATTTAGAATTCCTTTTATAAAATCCTTTAAAATTACAAAGTTTTCGGCTTTTATCTAGTAGATGTTAACTGGATGCCGCATAAACTAACTTATAGGAAGATATTGTGATGAGCCTTGATAAACCCAACTTGATCATTCGGCAATGGAACGATTTACAAGATTATCAAAGCAAGTTTGAAACCATGAAACTATTAACAAATGAGCGTGATCAAGATACGCCTGATGAGTTATGGTTACTTCAACATCATAATGTCTTAACCCAAGGTCAAGCTGGTAAACCTGAACACATCCTAATTTCATCAAATATTCCAGTAGTACAAACTGACCGTGGTGGGCAAGTAACTTGGCATGGACCAGGTCAACTCGTTGCCTACTTCATGTTTGATCTTAATCGTCTAAAATGGAACGTACGTACATTGGTCAGTTTTGCTGAACAATTCATGATAGATATTTTGAAAAAATACGGAATTGAAGCATATGCCAAGCCCGATGCTCCTGGGGTATATGTGGATGGTCGTAAAATTGGTTCTTTAGGTTTTAAAATTCGTCGTGGCCGTAGCTATCATGGATTAGCATTAAACTTGGACTGTGCGTTAGATGGGTTTCAAACTATTAATCCTTGCGGTTATGCAGGTTTAGAAATGGTCCGCATACAAGATTTAGTGACTTCCTATCCATCATTCACTCAACTTTGCCAAGACTTTATTGAGTATATTAAGAATACTGGGTACTTTAATGACCCAGAAGTCAAATCTGAATAAATCGCTTTGCGATGAAATAAAAATGGATTAGAGTAATTACTCTAAATTTGCTTTTGCATAATTTTAACAAGGGATACGCGAGTGATTTCGACAAAAGCTGTAAAGCCTACTCTGCAACTTGCCTACGTTAAGCTCATGATGGATGTTGTTGGTCGTGGCTTAGTCATGGCGAGTCAAGTGGACACTGAAATACAAGAGGAAGTAGCTAAATTTCCTGTTCACTTTGTACTTTCAATGAATGTTTTCCCAAATGGACCAGCATTTTTTGCTCGAGTCACAGAAGACAAACAGTTAGAGCTACTCAAAAGAGCTGAAAGAAAGCCAGACTTAACTATTACATTCAAACATGTAACTCATGCCTTTTTAGTGTTTTCTTTTCAAGAAAGTACTGCTCAAGCATTTGCTAATGACCGAATGATTGCTGATGGTGATGTATCTGCTGCCATTCGCTTAGTACGCTGCCTAAATAAAATGGAATCTCTTATTTTACCTAAATTGGTTGCGTCACTTGCAGTGAAAGAATACCCAACCGAACTCACCCTAAAAGAAAAATTCAACGAAGCTGCAAATATTTATTTAAAAGTAGCTAAGTCCTATTTCAAGCGGAGCGCATAACATGGCTAAACCATATTACGAATTCTTTTGTCCTGTAAAAGTCATTGCTGGTAATGCTGCGTTAGAACATATTCCGTTTGAACTTGCGACTTTAGGCGCAAAACGCCCGCTCATCATTACAGATAAAGGTGTGCGCGCAAATGGCTTACTCAACCCGATTGAAGCTGCATTCAGCACGACTGATGCTGTCATTGGTCACGTTTTTGATGATGTTCCACCAGATTCAAGTTTAGAAGTCGTTCGTCTTGCGGCAGAAGCTTATCGTGCAAACAAATGTGATGCGATTATTGCTGTCGGTGGTGGTTCAGTTATCGACACTTCTAAAGCCACTAACATTTTAGTATCTGAAGGTGGAGATGACTTACTTCAATATTCTGGTGCACACAACCTACCAAAACCATTAAACCCATTTTTCGTAATCCCGACTACATCGGGTACGGGATCTGAAGTGACTATGGTTGCCGTGGTTTCAGATACGCAAAAGAATGTTAAGTTAGCATTCGCTTCTTATTACTTAATGCCACATGCAGCGATTTTAGATCCACGCATGACGCTTACATTGCCTCCTCATTTAACGGCAATGACAGGTATGGATGCATTAACACATTGTGTTGAAGCTTACACATGTATGGCTGCTAATCCGCTTAGCGATGCTTATGCAAGTGCTGGCATTAAAAAAATCAGCGAAAACTTATTTAATGTCTTAGAAAATCCAAATGACTCACAAGGTCGTTTAGAACTAGCACAAGCCTCTACAATGGCGGGAATTGCATTTTCTAACTCAATGGTAGGCCTTGTACACTCTTTAGGTCATGCTTTAGGTGCTGTGGCTCACCTGCCTCACGGTTTATGCATGAATTTATTCTTGCCCTATGTACTTGAATACAATAAGCAAGTAAATGGCCAGAAAATTGGTGAATTACTATTGCCATTAGCTGGTGCTGATATCTATGCACAAACTCCAGCAACCCAACGTGCAGACAGAGCGATTGCTACGATTTTAGCAATGCGTGATCGTCTATTTACTTTAACCAAGTTACCACGCACTTTACGCGAAACAGGTAAAGTAACTGAAGCACAGCTCGATGAAGTTGCAGAGAAAGCACTAAATGATGGCTCAATTATTTACAATCCTAAAGAAGCAAGCTTAAAAGATATTCGAGATATCTTACAAAAAGCATGGTAATTCGATAAATTAAATTTGAACCTCAATTCTAAAGGTCTGATTTTTAAATGAAATCAGACCTTTTTTATAGTCATGAATTTTTGTTCATCATTTTATTTGGAAATATGGCAAAAAATTTGCTAAAAAATCGATGAAAGTACTGACAATTTGCATCAATTTAGGATAGATTGGCGCACTTTATCTTTTTCTGTAGGGGGGATCGTTCGTCTCAAACGATCCTTAACACCAAGCTGATCCTTGATCAACGATTATGAGGATAACGCCGTTGACAAATTTATCTGGGACTAAACCAACAGCTAAACTTCAAAAAAATCTTGTGCTTTGGCACATTATTATTATTGGTTTAGCTTACATTCAGCCATTAACGTTATTCGATACTTTTGGTTTAGTATCAGAGCGAAGTGGCGGTCATGTACCAACTTCCTACATCTTTGCATTAGTCGCAATTTTATTAACATCGATCAGTTATGGACATATGATTAAGCGCTACCCTTCTTCCGGGTCAGCCTATACTTATGCCCAAAAATCAATTCATCCTAATGTTGGTTTTATGGTGGGTTGGTCTTCTTGGTTAGACTATTTACTGTCACCGCTTGTTAATATTATTTTGGCAGATATTTATCTAAGAGCTCTTTTTCCAGAGGTAAATAACTGGCTATGGGTGATTGGTTTAACCACCCTAATGACCGTTATTAACTTATTTGGTGCACGATTTGTCGCACGTTTTAACAGTACGATCGTTGTTATTCAGCTTGGCGTAATTTTTTATTTCGTTTATCAGGTATATATTTTACTTACTCAAGGTGTATATGCAGATGGAACTTTAAATCCAGATAAAGCAGCATTGTGGTCATTGACTCCTTTTTGGAACGACATGACATCTGTAAGTGCTTTAATTGCTGGTGCTACTGTACTCTGCTTCTCTTTCACTGGGTTTGATGCTTTATCTTCTCTCGCCGAAGAAACAAAAGACGCAGAGAAAACACTTCCGAAAGCTATTTTCACCACGGCATTACTTGCAGGTATTATTTTTATTGTAAGTACCTACTTCATCCAATTATATTTCCCAAGTAACCCAAATGCTTACTTTAATCCTCTCGATGAGTCACAGCCAGTGATGGTCGCTGCGATTGGTAGTATTGCATTTAAAACTTTGGTTTTATATTTTGCTGTAGTCGCTGTTATGGCATCGGGTATTTCTGCTCATGCAGGCGTATCTCGTTTAATGTATGTGATGGGACGCGACGGCGTAATCAACAAGAAATTATTTGGTCATATTAGCCCAAAACTACACACTCCAACTTACAACATTCTTATTGTAGGTGTAGTTGCTTTATCTGCTGGTTTCTTAGATCTTGAGCATATTGTCAACTTGATTAGTTTTGGTGCTTTAACCGCTTTTAGTTTTGTTAACTTCTCTGTTATTTCTCGATATGCATTAAGAGATGGCAAGAATAAAACGTTTAAAGACATCGTCAATTATATTGTTATACCAACACTTGGTTTTGCCAGTGTATTTATGATGTGGCTTGAGATTGATAAGCTTGCCTTACAAATTGGCTTAGCTTGGGCAGTTATTGGCGTAGGGTATTTGGCCTACAAAACCAAAGGCTTCAAATATAATGCTCCGCAGCATAATGAACATGAATAATAAAAAAGGCGCTTAAAGCGCCTTTTTTATGGTCAAATTAACCAAAAATTTTGTTCACAATCTTTTGTACACGTTGAGCATAAAGCTTCGCTGTTTCAAGATCTCCAGTAGGAACTTCCTCTACACTTGCATCTGAAGGTGATTGAACTAAAAGCCCAACTGAACCGCCTAAGTTATTTACATCTTCACGTGTTGCATCTTTTGTATTCGCTGGTAATAAACCAAGGCTCACCCAGATTCCACCATGCTGCGAAGCTAAAGTTTGTAATTGAATAAGAGTAACCTGCTTATCCCCATTTAAGCTCGCGCTGTTTGTAAAACCTGCAAAGACTTTATCTTGCCAACCACGTGTAAACCACACTTTCGAAGTTGCATCAGCAAACTTTTTAAACTGCCATGGCGCTGTGCCCATATAAGTCGGAGCACCAAAAACAATCCCCTTTGCATCATTTAATGTCTGCCAATCTTGATCAGTAATATTACCTTCCTGATCAATTTGAATGAGCTGAGCATTAATTTCATTTGCAAACGTTTCAGCCACTACTTTGGTATGGCCATAACCAGAGAAATATACAACCGCGATATTAGAATTAGACATGGGAGGAAACCTTTGTTTTATTAAATTCCACTTTATGATATATTTTAGAAACTAGGTGTAAATTAGTTACTAACTGGTAACTAGTGTAATTTTTTAAGAAACTAGTAGGTGAATAGTATGAATGAATGTCTAAAATATAATATTTTTCAACAACATTGCCCTGCTCGTTTATTTTTTGAAAAAATTGCAGATAAGTGGGTTTTATTGATTTTAAATGTGCTTGAAGAGGAAACTCAGCACTTCAATTTGCTCAAAAAGAATATACAAGGCATATCTCCTAAAGTCTTATCACAAAAACTAAAAATGCTAGAAAGAGACGGTTTTATTGAACGTAAAATCCAGAATACCTCTCCTATTCGTGTTGATTACTCACTGACTGCTTTAGGGCAAAATGTAGCTGCAATGGCATTCCAATTAAAGGAATGGGCTGAAACCAATATTGAACAGGTTTTAGCAGCCCAAATTACATATGATGAAAAAATGCTAGAACAGGCTTAACTTATAGTTCCTTTAAGATTTCATTGAACTTTATCGATTAAGTGTTGTTCTTAACTTAAAGATAGCTTCACTTAATTAATTTTAATTGGTTCAGGTGGGGTACTTATTTTAAATTGAATAGTTAAAGGTTCGCATTGTTTTAACTCCTGACCATTTTTCAAATAGCTACTTTCTAAACCATATTTCCAAGTACCATTCATGATTTCAAATGCAGGATAATTGACAATAAAAGTCTTGGTTTCATTAGGCTGGTATTCGTAGGTTTGAGTCTCTTTACACTCATTTTCTGGATAAGAACGCTTTGTATTTCCAAGTAAATAGAGTTCTAAAGGTACATAACACGCAGGTTGTTTTTCTTGTATTTTCTCTAATCCTTTATTAGTTTGAGTAATTTGCAAAGCAATTGTGCCGTTTAAAGTTAACTGCTGCGCATATTTAAAAACTGTTTCTTTTTCTATGGGTTCACGCGTTACATTATTGAGAAACTGTAATTTACGCTTTAGGCCATCACAATTATCTTCAACAGGAGCAGGTAACCAGATTTCATTATCTTTAGATTCACCTTTCTCTCCATCAGCTGGTGTTTCATAATCACCCGGTTTACCAGGTTTAGTCGGATATCCTGACCCACCTAAACTGGCACCGCCCGCAAATAAATCCTCTCCGCAAGCAGTCAAAAGACCACCCATCAAAATGAAACTCATGGATATTATTAGTTTTTTATAAGTTGTTTTGATCATATTGATAAGCTCCGAAACGGAAAGTTTTGGTTGCACCCTCTTTTCCTTCATCGAGTGCACAACGTTCAATGGCTAACTTGAGTACTTGTAGTGATAAATCTTCCCATAAGCGCAAACTTGCTTCTTTGAGTAAAGTGATCGATTCATCGGTTAGTTCATCAGCAAAAATTGCTTGTTCTAAATAGGGTTCTTTTTCTGGCTGAAATAAATTATGAACTCCAGCAGCTAAATGTGCCTCTAAGTTATTCGTTAATAATTTTCGAACTTCGAATTGCTCCACATCAGGCATAAAACTACGCTGCTGTAACATCACAAGGCCATCTTCTTCTTTCACAATATTAAGACGTTCGAGTTCGTTCAAAATAGATCGCGGATGTTTTTCAGTTGAAACTTTCTTTACTAAATTTTCAAAGCTAATCTGATCATTACTTACAAATGGAATTTTTTCTGCCAATCCCTCCGCAAGCCACAAACCAATCACCCGAGCAGGCACACTTACTGGCTCTGCTACTTTTGCCTCTGTTAAAGGCTGCCCAGCCTGCATTGCTTTTTTAAATGCATTGACGTCTTTGCGATGTAACCCTGAAAGTAAACTAACTGCTGAGTCAGTTGGTTTTTGCTCTATACGCTCTAATTCAGCTAAAGCCTGTTGATAGAAAACTGGTTTTAAAGCTGTCACAAAGTCGTTATATCCAACTCCCGAACGAATTAACCACTGAGTCAGGTATTCCATTAACATTAATACCTGCTTTTGATTAAGTTCTGCATTGTTCGTTTGGAGTGTGGTCATAGGGTAACAATTTTCCTTCATATTTGAAAACGGTATGGGCCGAGCAATTGTCACACTGAACGGTTTAAGATGCAATTTTCATTCTTAGACCTCTTTTGGAAACCGATCAACATAATGATTTGGAGCATTAAAATGCGTAAAAGAAATACTGATTGAGACATCTAGACTTTCTACGCTATGCCACCAACCAATTGGGATAAACAAAGCTTCCCCAGCATTCAAAATACATTCAACTGGAGTAATTGATCTTGCTAAAGGATATTTTTCAAAATCAATTTTATTGGCATTACTTAATTCACTAAACACCCAATGATCGTTATACAAATGTGGAACTTGCAAGGCAGGAATTAAAGTTACTTTTTTGCGTCCATAAATTTGGACTAACATATTATTAGTTAAATCATGATGTAATGGCGTAAATGTTCCTTTAGGTCCAAACCATAAGAAACTACGCTCATCTTTTAAAGCCAAGTCACAATAACCTTCTGCAAAATCACCAATATCTAAAAATAATTCTTGAAGCATCTGATGGCTGTTGGTCGCATTATTCGCAGTCATATAAAAATCATTACTCGCATCAACTGACATCACTTTTGATACAAACTCTGACATCTTCATTTTCTGTTTTAGTGATGGAGAATGTCTTTCAAATTGCTCATCCAAATTTCTATTCATCTGAACTTCAACTGAATGATGGCCAAATTTAGAAGCAAAATATTGCGGAGTCCATTTGTGCAAAGCTGGCCAATGTTCTATTCCTTCTTTTAAAATCACAGGGCGATGTTGACTATAGTAATCCTTTATAAAAACAGAGAACTGTGGAGCAGTAATTGAAGGAATTTCTTCACTATAGCCAGAGTTTAGCTGTGCCAATTGATCTACAGTTTCTATTAACCATTGACATTTTTTAAGTTGATGATGCTTTTTCTTCAAAATTTTATAGAGTTGATTATTTTCTAAATTATTTAAATATTCTTTTACTTTTAAACCCTCATGCCCCTTCTCTATTAATAATTTTATAATCTCCGCAGACGTGACCTCATTTAAAACTTGTTCAATTATCCACTCTTGCTCATAAGTACATAAAGTCTGAAATTTTAAATCATTCATTTCAAACTTTGGCTCAAATCCATTTGCTTTTAGTACATCGACTAATTGTTCAATTCCACACCCTTTTTCTAAATTTTCTTCAAGCCAATTTTTCCATTCTAATGGCAACTGGTCAAACCACTTTTGGCTTTGTTCGAATATTTCAATTTGATTATAAGCTGTCATGTTGAACCTTTTTTCAAATTTGATCTTTACAACTGCATTATAATTGATCTATTTTAAAAATGTTAAATTTTCACATTTTTAATAAAAAAAGGGTTCATGTGATGAATAACATAGTAAAAGGAAGCAGTATTGCTTTAATTTTTATAGCTTTAAGTGGTTGTGGGTCTGACGATAATGATTCGACACCGACACCGACACCGACACCGACACCGACACCAACACCAACACCAACACCAACAAGTGTAGCGGACCGCTTCGTTGGAAGTTGGTTAGCGGGCAAAGGAGGTTGTATTAACGGTTCTGCTCTAAAAATGAATGTTATTAAGGTTTCTGATAACAGCGTACGATTTGCTAGTGAAACTATACGCTATGAGAATGAATCGAACTGTACAGGTAACATTGTTGCAAGTTACCGCCAAGCTGAAGATTTTAGTCTGGTTTCAAATATTGGAGCACCTCAGACAATACAAACCTCAAGCTATAACAAAGTAGATTGGCAGCTTGTTGTAGCTGGAGAATTGGAGCAAAAACAACCTGCTATTTTAGGTTTTAAAAATGCAAATCAATTCTGCCTAGTTCCTACGAATGAACCAAATGCGATACATAATTATTTGCAGCAAGCAAACTTTGATCTCATGAATACTTGCTTCACAAAAACAACTCCACCAGCAAGCATGCAAAAGCCGACACAAGTATTGGCAACAGCAAGTTATAGACTAGCGGACAATAAAGAATCTTGGGCAGATCTATTAACTCAACTTAATGATCAAGGACGCCAAGGCTACGCCCTTCTCACACCATCTGTAAGTTTGGATAATCCTGATAGTAGCTTTGCTCTGTATAAAAATTTATATGTCAAAAATAATAAATCCACTGACACATACACCTATAAAACAGTTGATGTTAAAACTAACTCAGTAGCAAACCGTTATTTACTATGGGTGAATGAGTTAAATAAACAAGGTAGCTTAGGCTATATATATAAACTCTCATTTGGAGAAGTGACTTCGAATACAGATAAATATTTATTTGTGAAAAATGATAAGAAACCAGCAACTTATACTTACTCAAAT
This sequence comes from Acinetobacter sp. P1(2023), assembly GCF_028367635.1. Lineage (NCBI taxonomy): Bacteria > Pseudomonadati > Pseudomonadota > Gammaproteobacteria > Moraxellales > Moraxellaceae > Acinetobacter > Acinetobacter sp. P1(2023). The sequence goes on along the minus strand of NZ_JAQNDD010000012.1, from coordinate 83,770 downwards.
CGATTCTTAACTAACACCTCTCGCACAACAATTTTAAATGCCTTCAATGAACTTGGTGCACAAGGTTGTAAGCTAATTTACGCTAACTCAGAGTTCACCAATAATGGCACAACGAATGGAACCTTCTATGTACCTACTTGCGTAAATAGCAGTACACATAACGGAACCTATGCTTATCGTTATTTTGAAGTTCCAAAACATATTCCGTTTAACAAGGAGGATGCAATAAAACTTGAGAAACTCCTTAAAGAGCAGGCAGCTGAAGGTTATAGACTGGTTGATGCGAACAATAATCTCGGCTTCTTTAATATTGATGGTTATCTATTTGAACGTGATAGCGAAAATACAGGACCTATTGAATATAAAGTATTTATTGAAGATGCTGCATCCGAAACAGATGAGCCATATCTTGTTGAAAATCGAATTCAAGACCAAGGTAAATTAGGCTGGTTCTTTGCGGTCCGACTCGGATCAGTCTATACAAACTCACCAACGAATTATGATTTGGCAAGTGGTGTAGTTTTCCCTAAATAAGACATCTAAAGCAAATAAGGCCACAATTGTGGCCTTATTCTTATTCAAAATCCGATAGCTTATCCTAAGTTTTTAAAACCCTGCTGACGCCATGCTTCATAAACAATTACGGCGGTTGCATTAGATAAATTTAAACTTCTTGAGTTTTCAGCCATCGGCAAACGAATCCACTGTTCTTGTGGAAACATTAAGCGAACATGTTCAGGCAAACCACGTGTTTCTGGCCCCATCAGTAAAGCCACAGGCCGGTTCAAATCAACCGTATGTGGAGTTGCAGAACCTTTAGTTGTGAGGGGAAAAACATGCTCGACACCTTTAGCTTTTAAATCTGCAAGGCAAAGCTCTATATTGTCCCAAATCTGCATACGTGCCCATTCATGATAATCAAGGCCTGCTCGTTTGAGCTTTTTATCATCTAATTCAAAACCTAGAGGTTTGACTAAATGCAACTGTGCGCCCGTATTAGCACATAAACGAATGATATTGCCTGTATTGGCAGGAATTTCAGGCTCGTATAGGACAACATGAATCACAAATTTTCTCGACTTAAATAACCAGCAATAAACTCAAATGAGCTTATTGCCATTTTAACTGTTCACGTAAACTTACCACTTCACCAATAATAGTTAAAGTTGGCGCCACGATATGATGTTCAGATACTTTAGTTGCGATATCAGCTAATGTTCCAACAACAACTTTCTGTTCTGGTGTGGTTCCTTTAGAGATTAAAGCCACCGGCATATTGGCACGCTGACCATGAGCAATAAGTTGCTCACAAATACGCTCCAAGCCAACTAGCCCCATATATAAAACCAAAGTTTGATTTTCATAAACCAGCTCATTCCAAGGAAGTTCAGGTGAACCTTCCTTTAAATGCCCAGTCAAGAAACGAACACTTTGTGCATAATCACGATGTGTTAAAGGAATACCTGCATAAGCTGAACAGCCTGATGCTGCAGTTATACCCGGTACAACTTGGAAAGTGACATTCGCTTCAACCAGCTCTTGAATTTCTTCACCACCACGCCCAAAGATAAACGGATCACCACCTTTTAGACGACAAACACGCTTTCCTTTTTGAGCATACTCAACCAGTAAAGCATTGATGCCATCTTGGGGAACAGAGTGATTCGAACGAGCTTTACCCACATAAATTTTAGTCGCATCACGGCGGCAAAGTTCTAAAATGGGTGCAGAAACAAGACGATCATAAATCACGACATCTGCTTGTTGCATAAGACGTAATGCTTTTAGTGTCAGCAACTCTGGATCGCCGGGTCCAGCCCCTACCAAATAAACCTCACCTTTAGGTGCAGTCCATTCTGTTAAGGCTTGCTGAATCAAATCATTTGCAACGTCTAAATTGTCATTAAAAACTTGTTCTTTTAATGGGCTAGCATAGAGGTTTTCCCAAAAGATTCGACGCTCATCGGGGTTAGTAATCTTTTCTTTTACTTGCTTACGCCATTGACCAGAAAACTCAGCCAATTTACCCATGCCATGTGGAACAATCGTTTCGATTTGAGTACGAAGTTGTCTCGATAAAACTGGCGATGCACCATTTGAGGCAACAGAAATGATCAATGGAGAACGATCAATAATGGCTGGAACCATAAAACGGCAGTGCGGAATATCATCGACACTATTTACTAGTAAATTACGCGCTTCACATTGCTCAAAAACAGCTTTGTTCACCTGCGCATCATTAGTTGCCGCAATGACTAATCGATAAGACGTATTTAATACTTTTTCGGCAAAAGACTCAGCAAAATACTCTCCACCAGTCGTTTTGACCAATTGTAAAAGCTGCTCTTCAATTGCAGGAGCAATAATATCAATTACCGCTCCTGCTTTGGCTAGAAGGTTTGCTTTACGTAGCGCAATATGCCCACCACCCACAATCAGACAACGTTGCTTTTGCAACTTTAAAGAGATTGGAAAAATATCCACCTTAAACCTCTACATGAATCATCTGATTTAGGTTAAGCAAAAACCGTGCACAATTTAGATGCAAAGCTTAGTCAATAAACGTTACACCACCCATATATGGGCGTAATACTTCTGGAATCTCGATAGAACCGTCTTCACGTTGGTAATTTTCCATTACAGCAAGCAAAGTACGTCCAACTGCAAGACCTGAACCATTTAAAGTGTGCACCAATTCGGTCTTCTTTTGATCCATTCTGTAGCGTGCTTTCATGCGGCGTGCCTGAAAATCACCCATATTAGAGCAGCTTGAAATTTCACGATAAGTATTTTGGCTTGGCACCCAAACTTCTAAGTCGTAAGTTTTAGTCGCACCGAAGCCCATATCCCCACCACAGAGCAAAATTTTGCGATATGGCAGGCCAAGTGCCTGCAAAATGCCCTCAGCATGAGCAGTAAGTTCTTCAAGTGCCTGCATAGAAGTTTCAGGTTTAACGATTTGCACCATCTCAACTTTATCAAACTGATGCTGACGAATTAAACCACGTGTATCGCGACCATAAGAGCCTGCTTCGCTACGGAAACATGGCGTATGCGCTGCATATTTTAAAGGTAAACGTTCGGCATCAATAATCTCATCACGAACAAAGTTAGTAACAGGAACTTCTGCTGTAGGGATGAGGTAATATTCTTTTTCGCCTTGAAGTTTGAATAAATCTTCTTCAAATTTTGGTAACTGACCAGTACCGCGCAGTGAATCAGCATTTACCAAATAAGGCACATAAGCTTCTGTATAGCCATTTTTTAAAGTATGGGTATCGAGCATGAATTGTGTTAATGCACGTTGTAAGCGTGCTAAAGGGCCTTTCAATACGCTAAAACGTGAGCCAGTCAATTTAGTCGCAGTCTCAAACTCTAGACCGCCCATCCACTCACCTAAATCAGTATGATCTTTGATTTCAAAATCAAACTGACGAGGCGTGCCCCATTTTGAGATTTCAACGTTATCATCTTCATCCTTACCAGCAGGAACAGATTCATCTGGTAAGTTAGGAATACTCAGCGCTTTTTGTTCAATCTCGTTTTGTAGCTCTGATAAAGCAACTTCAGCAGCTTTGATTTCATCACCAATGGCTTGCATACGCGCCATGATTTCAGAAGCGTCGCCACCGGATTTTTTAATCTGACCCACTTGTTTTGCACCGGCATTACGTTCTGCCTGCAATTTTTCAGTTTTCGATTGCAAGTCTTTACGGCGAGTTTCTAAAGAAGCCCATTCTTGAACATCTAATTGAACACCACGTTTTGCCAAAGCCGCATTAACGGCTTCAATATTATTTCTGAGTAACTTAGGGTCGATCATAATCAATCATAATATGGGTAAAAAACTGGCTATAGTGTAAGGCCTTAACACTAAAAAATATAGTGATCATCTTCATAACGAATAGCTTTCACACAATTCTTAGAATAGATCACCTATTTTAGAACTTATAGTTTGGCACACTCGGCAAATACTCAAGTTTAATGAATTTACTCGCTTCAAAATACGGCAGTGTTAATTCAGACATTCCCTCTGCATAAGACGCCAACTCATAGATTGGATATACAAATACAATGCCATTCGCTCCATAGTAAAAATTATCGCTTAGCTGAAGTTTTTCACGATTGATATTGTGCTCTTGAAGCCAATTTGTATTTGCATCATAGAGGGCATCAACCAACTGTTTTTCAACGTCTGGTTGAATAAGTTCAGCAACAGTAATGTGCTTTTTATTTAATAAATCAAAATTTACAAACTCTTGATGAGACATACCATGAGCCGCACCAGCTGAGTACGAATAAGTCTGTAATGCAAAAGTCGCAAGATTATAATTTTGTCCTAAATAGCGAACATAAATTGCACTTTGGCTCGAACTCGGTTCACCTTCAGGTACTTCGACAGGTTGATCGGCTAAATTTGCAAAAGCATTCGGATCTGCTTTCTTTATACGATTGGTGAAGTAATCATTAATCCATTTTTGACTAGTCTGTACGGTTTGAAAATCATACTCCGTACACCCGTCTTCTAAACAAACTTTTGATTTTGGCAATTTTACTGGGATTACTTTTGCTTGAATCACAGGAACATCAGCCTCTTTAGTCTCTTTAACTTTTGCAGTTGAAGTGGCCTGCTCCTCTTTAGCTGCTGACTTTGGTTGGCAACCACTCACAATTGCCATTGCAGCCATTAATGGAAGAATACAAATAATTTTTTTATCGTAAAGTCGCATAATAATCCCCATGAATTTACCCCTATTACTATACAAAGCGTAAGAATAAGACGGGGTTAAAAAATGTATCTATCTCTCTTGCATAGAAAAAAGCTACCGTGAAGGTAGCTTTTTTTGAGAGGTATTCATTATTGGTCAATAACATCTGTACCTTTTGGCGGCGTAAAGTTAAAGACAGATGCAGGAATTGAGGCATTTACCTTAACATTCTTAAAGCGCACATAGGTGGTTTGACCTAATGAATCTTGCAACACCATCAGTGTAGGGGCTTTATTTGCTCCAAAACTAATGGTTAAGCTTTGGAATGCACCATCTTCTTTTTTAGGGAATAATGTGAAATAGAGTTTAGATTTATCGGGTTGCGTTACACGATAAGACTTCATGATTTGGTTGGTATTACCAGAGAGTAATAACGCTGGCGTATCTGCAACCTGCTCATCTAAGCTTTGACGGACTGCTTGCTGTAAATCTGGGTCATAGATCCAAACTGTTTTCCCGCTCGTTACAATTGTTTGTTTAGCAGGACTTACTGTTTCCCAATAAAATTTCCCAGGACGTTCAACTTTCATTGAGCCTTTAAATGTCTGGTTCATATGCTGTGCACTTAAACTCTTTTTCTGTGCCACAGTTTTTGTATTGGCTTTTGTTGTTTGTTCAAAGTCGGCAGTCAAACGCTGTAAACCTGATAACTGATTAACCAGGTTCCCAATTGCCTGTTGCTCCGGTGCTGCTACAGGCGCAGCAAACACTGTAGTGCTCATTACAGGAGCAAGCACTGACGCGCTAAGTGTAATAGCACACATAGTTTTACGAAGCATATTCATGTCATCACCTTTTTAGTTGCTGTAAGACAACTTGCCTTCTTTCAAAGTTATGAAACTTGGCAAGCTCTTAATTCAAGACTCATATTAACCGACAAACTCTGTGCTAATCATTGAGAAAATAAGATATTTTGTTATGTTATTCATGTTGTTTGTAGAATTTCATTCATCATGATGAAGATAAATAAAAATTAAAACCATAAAAAAAGCCCACAAAATGTGGGCTTTTTTGAAGCTAAAACTTATACAGTTTCAACTTTTACGTAGCGACGGCCAAATTGACCTTTCACTTCGAATTTTACTACGCCGTCAGCAGTAGCAAATAAAGTATGGTCACGGCCCATACCAACATTTGCACCAGCGTGGAACTCTGTACCACGTTGACGAACGATGATGTTACCAGCAGTTACAGCTTGACCGCCGTAAACTTTAACACCTAACATTTTTGGGTTTGAATCACGACCGTTCTTCGTCGATCCACCGGCTTTTTTAGTTGCCATGTCTCTTACTCCTCGTGATTAGCCTGAAATACCAGTAATTTTCAACTCAGTGAACCATTGACGGTGACCTTGTTGTTTACGGTAGTGTTTACGACGACGCATTTTGATGATGCGGATTTTGTCGTGACGACCATGACCAATCACTTCTGCAGTTACTTTAGCGCCAGCTACAACTGGAGCACCGATTTGAATGTTGTCACCGTTTACAACCATTAATACATCATCAAATGTAATAGTCGCACCAGATTCAGCTTTCAATAATTCAACTTTAAGGGTTTCACCCTCAACTACACGGTGCTGTTTACCACCGCTTTGGATTACTGCGTACATAATGTACTCCAATCAGCCCGTGTCGTCGTGTCGATAAAGGGATATATCGATCTTAAAACGATCGCCACTGGGGTTATACAAGGCGACAGATTTTAAGTGAAATTTGATCAAACGACAAGTATTTTCTATCTATCAGTAAAGCATGATCCCCTATTCTTACAAAATCGAACAGCTTGGATTGGAATTTAGCAGTTTTCATTGATTCTGAATGAAAATTAAAATACAGTTCCAGACACAAATTGCGTCAAGAACAAGTTGTATTAATGCTGATGTCATTAAATTTATTGTTTTGCCGGAAACATCATGTTTTGCTTAAATAAAGAACAAAGAACGCTTAAAGACAATAGAAATGATTAATATCAGCCACTTGTTAACCTGTGCAACTCATCTTTAATTGATACACTAACGCCACTTATCTACCAATACGGGGTTTTTCTTCATATGGTCATCGATTTCAAGCAAGACATTCTTGCGCCTGTTGCCTCAGACTTTGCTGCGATGGATCACTTGATTAATGAAGGAATTAGCTCAAAAGTCGGTTTAGTCATGTCTGTCAGCAAGCATGTCGTTGAAGCTGGCGGAAAGCGTATGCGCCCAATCATGTGTTTACTTGCAGCCCGTGCTTGTGGTTTAGATAACATGGTAAACGCACAGCGTTTAGCTGCAATCATTGAAATGTTGCATACTGCGACATTAGTCCATGATGATGTAGTAGATGAATCTGGGCTTCGTCGTGGTCGTCCTACAGCAAATGCGACATGGAACAATCAAACAGCCGTATTAGTCGGTGACTTCCTTATTGCCCGTGCTTTCGATTTATTGGTTGATTTAAACAACATGACTTTATTGAAAGACTTTTCAACAGGTACATGTGAAATTGCTGAAGGTGAAGTATTACAACTGCAATCCCAGCATCAACCAGATACAACTGAAGAAACTTATTTAAAAATTATTCATGGTAAAACGTCTCGCCTGTTTGAGTTGGCTACAGAAGGTGCTGCTATTTTGGCAGGGCAAGAAGCTTACCGTGAACCATTAAGAATGTTTGCTGGTCATTTTGGTAATGCGTTCCAAATCATTGATGATATTTTAGACTACACATCAGATGCTGAAACATTAGGTAAAAATATTGGTGATGATTTAATGGAAGGTAAGCCAACTTTACCGTTAATTTCTGCATTAGCGCACTCAACAGGTGAAGAGCATGCGATTATTCGTCGCAGTATCGCCACTGGTGGAGTAGACCAATTACCTCAGGTCATCGAAATTGTACAGAAGTCTGGTGCTTTAGATTATTGCAACCAACGTGCCCAAGAAGAAACAGAAGCAGCACTGCAAGCTTTATCAAACCTACCCGATACACCGTATCGTCAGGCATTGATTAACTTAACTCAGCTTGCGTTACATCGAATACAATAGATATTATTTTGCCTATGCATGTAAATTTTTCAGAACATTTTTTAAAAATAGAGAAGCAGCTTGAGGATCCTCAAGCTGTCATTGATGAAAATCTACTGATTGAACTCGTCAATGTCGTCCGCCCATCCGACCCAGAGGATACGGATGAAATTAAGAACAAAATACAGGCTTTAATTGAAAGTCTTTTACGCACACCTACAGCACCCTTTTTATTACAAACTTTCTTATTACGTTTGATTAATCGCTATAAGCAAGTCAGCTTATATGCGGACAGCGGGATTTTGTCTTTAGATGGTTTCTGGAACCAGCTCGGACAAAGACTTGGAGCACATTTTTTACCGCTAATCGAAGACTCAAGCCAACTCAAAATTTTAATTGGAAAAATTTTCTATTTAGAAAGTGACAAAATCTGGCTCAATAATATTGCTGATGAAGATTGGTCAAATTTATTTAGTCTTATTGGGCAAAGCCAAAGTAATGTCGATGAAAAGCTTGTCATTCAAAGTGAAATGATTAAAGCCATCACTGTCTTATCTTATCGAATTAGTGGAATTGGACTTTATCCCGAATTTATTAATGCTCAACCAGAATTAACGGAATATGAATCTCCATTTTTAGTTCAAAATCGTGAAATTATTGAGTTTATAGAAAAATATAAGAAACAAGAACTTTCTGATCATGAAATTGCAGTTATTGCTCCTCCCGATGCATCACAAGCATTCGTTATGTTGGAACAATGTCGGGATGTTGTATTAAAGATTCGCCGTGCTACGAAAAGAATTGGTGTTAGTTTAAGTTTGACTTATTTACTGTCATTACTTGAACAATGTCTTGATCGTATTGAACTATTACTTTATCTGGTCGTAGACAACACTCATGGAAAATATATTTCCTTAGGACATCTTATTTCCGATTTAACCAAGGCACACTACAGCGAAAAAAGTGTGCGCTCTTTACTCAGCACAACCAGTGAACTCATTGCCTTTCAGGTTACCGAAAATGCCAGCCGTACAGGTGAGCATTATGTAAGTACAGATACCAAAGGCTTTTGGGGAATGTATAAAGCAGCCGCTGGTGCAGGTGTCATTATTGCCTTTATGGCATCTTTAAAAATTCTTGCATCAAGAATGACCATGGCTCCGCTCATGCAAGCCTTTACGTTCAGTATGAATTATTCTCTGGGTTTCATTCTGATTCATGTTCTGCACTTTACTGTTGCAACCAAACAACCCGCTATGACTGCTGCGGCCCTCGCTGCAACGGTACAACAACGTAAAGGCTCTAAAACAGCTCAGATTGCAGAGTTAGCGGCCCTCATTATTAATATTATCCGAACACAGTTCATTGCTATTTTGGGTAACATTTCAATTGCAATCCCTACTGCAGCACTGATTACTTTTGCTTGGCAGTTTTACCTCGATGAACCGTTATTAACCCATACCAAGGCGACTTATCTACTACACAGCTTAAACCCCTTTACGTCATTAGCAGTGCCTCATGCCGCAATTGCGGGAGTATGTCTATTTTTGTCCGGTCTGATTGCTGGATATTTTGACAACATGGCTGTTTATCGAAAAGTTGGTCCACGCTTAAGAGCGCATCGTCGTTTAGCTAACTGGTTTGGGCAAGATCGACTTAATCGTTTTGCTGAATATATTGAACGTAATTTAGGTGCTTTAGCCGGTAACTTCTTATTCGGCATCATGTTAGGAAGTATGGGGACCATAGGCTTTATTTTAGGCTTACCTTTAGATATTCGTCATATTGCCTTTGCATCTGCCAACTTTATTCAAGGTTTAATGACCATTAATGGCAGCCCGGATATTGGCTTGATTATAGTCTCCTTTCTCGGTGTGCTATGTATTGGTCTGACTAACTTATTCGTGAGTTTCACCCTTACTATTATTGTGGCATTAAGAGCGCGTCGAGTCCGCTTTGAACAATGGAAACCTTTAGCCAAGTTAGTCATGACCCATTTCCTGACTCGCCCGAGCGATTTTTTCTGGCCACCAAAACAACCATTAGAACTTGAAGAAAATACCTCAACAAATAGCGGAAAAAAAACAGAACACTAAAAGTTTTGCTTTGTACACAGAATGTGACTTTCGTCAATTTTGTTGTGATTGTTTTTCCAAATGTTAAAAAAATTTCAAAATGAATTTACGATGATCTATCAGGCTTGAAAAAAAGTGTACTGGCAAGTACACTTTTAACGGCTTTCAGTAGTGGACACTGCTTGAATAAGCAAAGGTATATACATGCCCTATATATTGCTTTTTATTGGTTGTATTTTTTTAGGATTAGGTGTTCTTGGCCTTTTTGTACCGAGACTTCAATCTTTGGATCTTCTCACCGTTCAAATATTGAGTGAAAATCGTTCAGATTATCTTAACTCTATTACGATCTTTTTAGCACGTATAGGCGGTATGCCTTTTGTATGTTTTTTATCCTTTCTGGTATGTGTATATCAAGCATGGTATAAAAAATATATTACTGTTATTTTCATTAGCGTGGGGGTTCTTGGCAGTATCACCATGGGTTGGCTGCTCAAGTGGTGTGTTGACCGTCCTAGACCTTCACAGGCATATCATATTGTCGAAAGTTATGGTGCATCGTTCCCAAGTGCACATAGTGTTTATGCATCAACACTAGCTTGTCTGGCAATGTTAATGTTATGCCATAGGCCCAACATTAACTCTCCTTATATCATTTTGATCTCCTGTTTTTGGTTTATCTGCATGGGGCTTTCAAGAATATATGCTGGAGTTCATTTTCCAACAGATGTACTCGCCGGTTGGGGCATAGGTTTTATTTGGATTGCACTGCTTTGGCTCTGGTTATTACAAACACAAAGTAGGTTAAGTAGAAAACAAATATATTTTTAGATTTTATCTAAACGAGGTGGAACAATGATGTCGGCTAAGCTTTGGGCTCCTGCCCTTACTGCTTGCGCATTAGCAACAAGTATCGCACTTGTTGGTTGTAGCAAAGGCTCCGATGAGAAACAGCAAGCTGCTGCTGCTCAGAAAATGCCGCCTGCAGAAGTAGGTGTTATTGTTGCTCAACCACAAAGTGTTGAACAAAGCGTTGAGCTTTCTGGCCGTACTTCAGCATATCAAATTTCTGAAGTTCGCCCTCAAACAAGCGGTGTGATTTTAAAACGCTTGTTTGCTGAAGGAAGCTATGTTCGTGAAGGTCAGGCGCTTTATGAGCTCGACTCTAGAACGAACCGTGCAACGCTTGAGAATGCAAAAGCTGCTCTTTTACAACAACAGGCAAATCTAGCTTCACTACGTACCAAGCTAAACCGTTATAAGCAACTTGTTTCAAGTAATGCTGTATCTAGACAGGAATATGACGACTTACTTGGTCAGGTTAATGTTGCCGAAGCACAAGTTTCTGCAGCTAAAGCTCAAGTAACGAATGCAAATGTTGATCTTGGCTACTCTACAATTCGTTCACCAATTTCTGGTCAGTCTGGACGTTCTTCTGTAACAGCAGGTGCTTTAGTTACTGCAAACCAAACTGATCCTTTAGTGACGATTCAGCAGTTAGACCCGATCTACGTTGATATTAACCAGTCTAGTGCCGAGTTATTGCGTTTACGTCAACAACTCAGCAAAGGCAGTTTAAACAATAGTAACAACACGAAAGTGAAATTGAAGCTCGAAGATGGTTCAACTTACCCAATCGAAGGACAACTTGCTTTCTCTGATGCTTCGGTTAATCAGGATACAGGAACGATTACTTTACGTGCCGTATTCTCAAACCCGAATCACCTGTTACTTCCAGGCATGTATACCACTGCACAGATTGTTCAAGGTGTAGTGCCTAATGCTTACCTGATTCCTCAAGCTGCAATTACGCGTTTACCTACAGGTCAAGCCGTAGCAATGCTTGTTAATGCCAAAGGTACTGTTGAGAGTCGTCCTGTTGAAACCTCTGGTGTTCAAGGACAAAACTGGATTGTGACTAACGGTCTTAAAGTTGGTGATAAAGTGATTGTTGATGGTGTTGCCAAGGTTAAAGAAGGGCAAGAAGTTTCAGCAAAACCTTACCAAGCTCAACCAGCAAATCCACAAGGCGCAGCTCCAAATGCGACAAAACCGGCTCAATCAGGTAAACCTCAAGCAGAACAGAAAGCATCTTCAAATGCATAAGGGGTAGATTGAATGGCACAATTTTTTATTCATCGCCCCATTTTTGCGTGGGTGATTGCATTAGTCATTATGTTGGCGGGTATTCTCACGCTAACAAAAATGCCTATTGCACAGTATCCGACGATTGCACCGCCAACAGTTACGATTGCTGCAACTTATCCTGGTGCATCGGCTGAGACTGTTGAAAACACCGTAACCCAGATCATTGAACAACAAATGAATGGTCTAGATGGTTTACGTTATATTTCATCTAACAGTGCTGGTAACGGTCAAGCCTCTATTCAATTAAACTTTGAACAAGGTATTGATCCAGATATTGCACAGGTTCAGGTTCAAAACAAGCTGCAATCTGCAACTGCACTTTTACCTGAAGATGTACAACGTCAAGGTGTAACTGTTACTAAATCTGGTGCAAGCTTCTTGCAAGTTATTGCATTTTATTCACCAGATAACAACTTGTCTGACTCTGACATTAAAGACTATGTAAACTCGTCTATTAAAGAACCGCTTAGCCGTGTGGCTGGTGTTGGTGAGGTAACGGTCTTTGGTGGTTCATACGCAATGCGTATCTGGCTTGATCCAGCTAAGTTAACCAGTTATCAGCTTACACCTAGTGATATTGCGACAGCTTTACAAGCGCAAAACTCACAAGTAGCTGTAGGTCAATTAGGTGGTGCACCGGCTGTACAAGGTCAAGTGCTTAACGCAACAGTAAATGCACAAAGTTTGCTGCAAACTCCTGAACAGTTTAAAAATATCTTCTTAAAGAACACAGCATCTGGTGCTGAGGTTCGATTAAAAGATGTTGCTCGCGTAGAATTAGGTTCTGATAACTATCAATTCGACTCGAAGTTTAACGGTAAACCAGCAGCTGGTCTTGCAATTAAGATTGCAACTGGTGCGAACGCACTTGATACTGCCGAAGCAGTTGAACATCGTTTATCTGAATTACGTAAGAACTATCCAGCGGGTCTTGAAGACAAACTGGCTTATGACACAACTCCATTTATTCGTCTTTCAATTGAAAGTGTTGTACACACATTAATTGAAGCGGTAATTTTGGTATTCATTGTCATGTTCTTGTTCTTACAGAATTGGCGTGCAACGATTATTCCAACACTTGCTGTACCAGTTGTTGTATTAGGTACATTCGCTGTTATTAATATCTTTGGCTTCTCAATTAACACCTTAACCATGTTCGCCATGGTATTGGCAATTGGTCTTCTGGTCGATGATGCCATCGTCGTCGTCGAGAACGTCGAACGTGTTATGAGTGAAGAGCATACCGATCCGGTTACGGCGACTTCACGATCAATGCAACAGATTTCTGGCGCGTTAGTTGGTATTACGAGTGTATTAACAGCTGTATTCGTACCAATGGCATTCTTTGGTGGTACAACTGGTGTAATTTACCGTCAGTTCTCGATTACCCTTGTAACAGCAATGGTTTTATCGTTAATTGTGGCGTTAACATTCACACCGGCACTTTGTGCAACCATTTTAAAACAGCATGATCCTAACAAAGAACCAAGTAATAATATTTTTGCTCGTTTCTTTAGAGGCTTTAACAATGGTTTTGACCGCATGTCGCATAGCTACCAAAATGGTGTTAATCGCATGCTTAAAGGCAAAATCTTCTCTGGCGTACTTTACGCTGTGGTTATTGCTTTATTAGTGTTCTTGTTCCAAAAACTCCCGTCTTCATTCTTACCAGAAGAAGATCAGGGTGTGGTAATGACACTTGTTCAATTACCACCAAATGCAACGCTTGACCGTACAGGTAAAGTGATTGACACCATGACAAACTTCTTCATGAATGAAAAAGACACTGTGGAATCTATTTTCACCGTTTCGGGCTTCTCATTCACAGGTGTTGGTCAAAATGCTGGTATTGGCTTCGTTAAATTGAAAGACTGGAGTGAACGTACTTCACCTGAGTCTCAAATTGGCGCATTGATTCAGCGTGGTATGGCATTAAACATGATCGTTAAAGACGCATCTTACGTTATGCCATTACAGCTTCCAGCAATGCCTGAATTAGGTGTAACAGCCGGATTCAACTTGCAACTTAAAGATTCAAGTGGTCAAGGCCATGAGAAACTTATTGCTGCACGTAATACGATCTTAGGTTTGGCTGCACAAGATAAACGTCTTGTGGGTGTTCGCCCTAATGGTCAAGAAGATACACCGCAGTATCAAATTAATGTAGATCAGGCTCAAGCTGGTGCTATGGGCGTGAGTATTGCCGACATTAACAATACGATGCGTATTGCATGGGGTGGCTCATACATTAACGATTTCGTTGACCGTGGACGTGTGAAAAAAGTTTATGTTCAAGGTGATGCGGGTAGCCGTATGATGCCTGAAGACTTAAACAAGTGGTATGTACGTAATAACAAAGGCGAGATGGTTCCGTTCTCTGCATTTGCTACTGGCGAATGGACATATGGTTCTCCACGTCTTGAACGTTATAACGGCGTGTCATCGGTTAACATTCAAGGTACACCTGCACCTGGCGTAAGCTCTGGTGACTCAATGAAAGCGATGGAAGAAATTATTGCTAAGTTACCATCTATGGGCTTACAAGGTTTCGACTATGAATGGACAGGTTTATCACTTGAAGAACGTGAGTCTGGTGCTCAAGCTCCATTCTTATATGCACTTTCATTGTTAATCGTTTTCCTTTGCTTGGCCGCATTGTATGAAAGCTGGTCGATTCCGTTCTCGGTTTTACTTGTAGTACCACTCGGTATTATTGGTGCAATCGTATTAACTTACTTGGGCATGATTATTAAAGGAGATCCAAATCTCTCAAATAACATTTACTTCCAGGTAGCAATGATTGCGGTAATCGGTCTTTCTGCAAAAAATGCGATCTTGATTGTTGAGTTCGCAAAAGAGCTGCAGGAAAAAGGTGAAGACCTGATTGAGGCAACTTTACATGCCGCAAAAATGCGTTTACGTCCAATTATCATGACTACCCTTGCCTTCGGTTTTGGTGTACTTCCGCTTGCCCTTTCAACTGGTGCTGGTGCAGGAAGTCAGCACTCTGTCGGTTACGGTGTACTCGGTGGCGTACTCAGTGCAACGTTCTTAGGTATCTTCTTTATCCCTGTATTCTATGTGTGGATTCGTAGTATCTTTAAGTACAAACCAAAAACCATAAACACTCAGGAGCATAAATCGTGATGCAAAACGTATGGTCTATTTCAGGTCGTAGCATTGCGGTATCTGCACTTGCGCTTGCTTTGTCAGCTTGTCAAAGCATGCGCGGCCCAGAACCAGTCGTGAAAACCGATATTCCACAAAGCTATACATATAGCGCTTCTGGTACGTCTATTGCTGAACAGGGTTACAAACAGTTCTTTGCTGACCCTCGTTTGCTCGGAGTGATTGATTTGGCACTTGCCAACAACCGCGACTTACGTACAGCAACGCTCAATATCGAACGTGCTCAACAGCAATATCGAATTACGCAGAATAACCAGCTTCCAACAATCGGGGCAAGTGGTAGTGCAATTCGTCAGGTTTCACAAAGCCGTGATCCGAATAACCCCTACTCTACTTATCAAGTAGGTTTGGGTGTAACTGCCTATGAGCTTGATTTTTGGGGCCGTGTACGTAGCTTAAAAGATGCTGCGTTAGATAGTTACCTTTCAACACAAAGTGCACGTGATTCGACTCAAATCAGTCTAATCAGTCAAGTTGCTCAAGCATGGTTAAATTATTCTTTCGCAACAGCGAATTTAAGACTTGCAGAGCAAACACTTAAAGCACAGCAAGACTCTTACAATCTCAACAAAAAACGTTTTGATGTGGGTATCGACAGTGAAGTTCCACTACGTCAGGCACAGATTTCTGTAGAAACTGCGCGTAATGATGTAGCGAACTACAAAACACAGATTGCTCAAGCACAAAACTTGTTGAACTTGTTAGTAGGCCAATCAGTTCCACAAAACTTGTTGCCAACCCAACCTGTAAAACGCATTACTCAACAAAATGTGTTTACAGCTGGTTTACCAAGTGACTTGCTTAACAACCGTCCAGATGTAAAAGCTGCCGAATATAACTTAAGCGCTGCTGGTGCGAATATCGGTGCTGCAAAAGCACGTTTATTCCCAACGATTAGCTTAACGGGTTCTGCAGGTTACGCATCAACTGACTTAAGTGATCTATTTAAGTCGGGTGGTTTTGTGTGGTCAATTGGACCAAGCTTAGATTTACCAATCTTTGACTGGGGCACTCGTCGTGCCAATGTAAAAATTTCTGAAACTGATCAGAAAATTGCATTGTCTGATTATGAAAAATCAGTTCAGTCTGCGTTCCGTGAAGTTAATGACGCACTTGCAACTCGTGCCAACATTGGTGAGCGTTTAACAGCTCAACAACGTTTAGTAGAAGCAACTAACCGCAACTACACACTTTCAAATGCCCGCTTCCGTGCTGGTATTGATAGTTACTTAACGGTTCTTGATGCACAGCGTTCATCTTATTCAGCAGAACAAGGTTTGTTATTGCTTCAACAAGCAAACTTAAACAACCAAATCGAGTTATACAAAACTCTAGGTGGTGGTTTAAAAGCAAATACTTCCGATACAGTGGTTAATCAACCATCTAGTGCTGAACTTAAAAAGCAATAAGTTTTAAATAACTTATTCATAAAAGCTCACTTCGGTGGGCTTTTTTATTGCAACTCAACTGAATATTTTTTATCTTGAAACCTTAAGAATTTAGATTGATAAAAAACAATGTTACTGAGTAATTTAGAAAGTGTTCCAGGCCACCAGATTTTGAAACAGCTTGATGTTGTTTATGGAAGTACGGTTCGTAGTAAGCATGTTGGCCGTGACTTGATGGCAAGTTTAAAAAATATTGTAGGTGGTGAACTTACGGGTTATACCGAATTATTAGAAGAATCTCGCCAAGAAGCCATGCAACGTATGATTGTAAAAGCCCAGCAGCTTGGTGCGAATGCAATTGTCGGTATACGCTTTTCAACTTCAAATATTGCCCAAGGTGCTTCTGAGTTATTCGTATATGGCACAGCAGTAGTTGTGGAACCTCAAGCGCCCCATCTACCCGATCCATTTAATGCATAGGTAGAAAATGGACAATCTTATTTTTCAGCTTGTTATTTTTCTCATTCTTTTCAGTATTGGCTGGGCTTTTGGACGTCATATTGAAAGAAAACATTTGAATGAACTTTTAGAAAAAGAGCAACAATTTGCCCATATCAGAATTGATACCAATCGTTTTGCAACAAGTGATCAACTGGGCCATTTTATTAGCAGTAATGTGGTCATTTCTCATGACTATTTTAAATATGTATTGGCATCTATAAAGAATGTTTTGGGTGGAAGACTGACCAGTTATGAAAGTATTGTTGAGCGTGCTCGCCGAGAGGCTATTGTACGTTTAAAACAACAAGCCCATACCGCAGGAGCTAACCATATTATGGGAGTTCGGCTGAGTACAACCGAACTTGGTATGCAAGGTGGAATGGTTGAAGTATTTGCATATGGTACAGCAGTAAAAGATTAATACTGCCCTACAGCAGAAAAGTGAATGCGTGGATTACCAATATTTTTAGTTAAATGTTGGCAAATCCCTGTAATTTTCCAACGGTCCTGTTGTTTAGCCAAAGTGAAGTAATAACGACCAAAAGAATGAAAATAGTCATTTTCTGAAAAACGATAAATCTGATAATTACACTCTAGCCATGCTTGGTCTTGTTCAATACGAATAATTGGATTACTCAAATTGTGCTGTAGTCGCAAATGGGATAAAGCTTGCTGCCGAGAACCTTTATACTCATGACAAGACACGACACATAAAGGCTCGCCCCTAAACTGAAAATAATCCACCTCAAGCTGATCTGCCAACAACTCATCAAAAGCGTCCCAATTTTTCTGGTCAAAGACCAATTGAAAACGCGTGATGACTTCTAAAATACGGTGATAATCCTGATCCATGGCGAACCTTCTATACGGGTTTTTCACCAATTTAGCACGGCAATATCACTTTTTTATTTTACTTTTGTTTTCCGAATCATTTTATAAAGAAGTTTTGGTGACATCCGAGAAACCATTACACCTAGTTTTTCTTTAGTCCCCCCCACAACGATATATTCTTGACCCTGCATTAAAGCTTTCACAGCTTGCTCTGCAAAAACATCCGCGTCTAAACCATTTTCAATTGCTTCATCTTGGTGGCCTTGGGGTTCCCCTGCACCATTAAGTGCATTGAACGAAACGTTAGTTTTTACAAAACCAGGGAAAATAACTGAAACTTCAACACCTTGATCTGAGACCTCAGCACGCAAACTATTTGCCCACATGTGAATTGCTGCTTTAGCAGCCGAATAGCTTGCACGGTACTGAGTCCCTAATAAACCCGCTACACTCGACACAAATACAACTCGACCAGACTTTTGTTTTAGCATGGTCGGCAGCACAGTTTTGGTTAACGCGACTTGCGAGAAATAATCGACTTCCATAATGGCGCGTTCAGTTGCCATGGTCGTATCTTTAATTAAAGCGCGTTGACTCAAACCTGCATTATTGATGAGCCAGTCAATACGACCTTTAGCCTTTAAAATCTCTTTGTAAGCTTCTTGAACCTGCTTTTCATCAGTAATATCTGCAACCACAGACAAATGATGATCTGGGTTTAATAAACCAACCCGAACCTCTTCTAGCTCTTCAAAACGGCGCGAGGTCAAAATCAACTTTGCCCCTTGTAAAGCGAGCTCTCCTGCTAAGGCCTTACCCAAACCAGAAGATGCGCCCGTAATCCATACCACTTTATTTTGCAAAGTATCAAGTTTGGCCATGTGATATTCCTATTATCTTTTTAAATTATGCTGCTTGATGCATGAAGGCCAAAAAGTGGTTGATATAATGAGTTGCTGTGGTCTGATCGACCTGTGTCCCTAACTTTTCCAAACGTTTATAGCCCAAATGCGTTGTCATGTTGATGACTCCGTTAAGAGTTTTATCGACAACTAAATTAAATTTTAAACGCTTTTTTGGTTCACGTACTAGGCTTGTTACGCCTAAATCCACAATTTCTATAAGCGTCTCAAATGCAGCCGTAATACTTTGCATATTACCGTCACGAATTTGCTGCGTAAGGGTTTCGGTTTGTTGTACAAGTTGAAGTGTGACCGGATAGGTAATATAAACTTGCTGCCCCTGCTCTTTCATGAGAGAGGTCATGTAGTCAACTAAAGGTAAAAGACGTTCATTTCCAAAAAATGAAACCGACCAAGGCATGTATTTTCGAAAAGTCTCTAAAACTTGCTGAATAACTTTTTCAGACTCAGCTTGTTGTTTTGGAGACATAGTTGTATTCCCTGACTGTAAAAGTACAGAAAAAACCTGCTCAATAATTTCGCAAGAAAGTTCAGACAATACATCCCCCAAAACTTTTGCCTGACTTTGGCTTACCCCATCATGCAGTTTTTGCCGAATAGCCTCGAATTGGGTATAAGTCGAATCGGAAATTTTCAAAAAAACTTCATAACTCATCAGCAGCATCCTTTTTCAATTCTTTTGTAATTTTTGTGTCGTGTCGCTACACGATTAAATTGTGATCCATCTTTCATAAATCTACCGTTTTTTGAAAAAAATACAAAACCGTTTATCTGTTTTCAGCACATTAATTTCGAGGCATTTTTTTGCTACAATAGGTGCAATTTTTTATGCATATTCGATCTAAGCTACTATGACTGACGCTCAAACCGCTCAAAATATTGCCACCACATACGATCCAACCGAGATCGAAAAGAAGTGGTACAAAACGTGGGAAGAACAAGGTTACTTCAAACCTTCTGGTCACGGTGAATCATTCTGTATCATGATTCCGCCACCAAACGTCACTGGTAGTTTGCACATGGGCCATGGTTTTAACAATGCCATTATGGATGCCCTTACCCGTTATAACCGTATGATGGGCAAAAACACGTTGTGGCAACCAGGTACTGACCACGCCGGTATTGCAACTCAAATGGTTGTTGAGCGTCAACTTGGCTTACAAGGTGTAACTCGTCACGACTTAGGCCGTGATAAGTTCATCGACAAAGTTTGGGAATGGAAAGAACAATCTGGCGGCACAATCACTAAACAAATTCGTCGCTTAGGTTCTTCGGTAGACTGGTCACGTGAACGCTTCACGATGGACGAAGGTTTATCAAATGCTGTTAAAGAAGTATTCGTTCGTTTGCACGAAGACGGTTTAATTTACCGTGGTAAGCGCCTTGTAAACTGGGATCCTAAACTTCAAACAGCTCTTTCTGACCTTGAAGTAGAAAGCAAAGAAGAAAAAGGCTCACTTTGGCACTTTAAATATTTCTTTGAAGACAAATCAGTTAAAACTCAAGACGGCAAAGACTATTTAGTCGTTGCAACAACTCGTCCTGAAACTTTACTTGGTGATACTGCGGTTGCTGTTCACCCTGAAGATGAGCGTTATGCACACCTTGTTGGTAAAAATATTGTATTGCCAATCACAGGCCGTTTAATTCCGATCGTTGCTGACGACTACGTTGAAAAAGACTTCGGTACTGGCTGTGTAAAAATCACCCCTGCTCATGACTTCAATGATTATGACCTAGGTAAACGTAATAGCTTGCCAATCATTAATATCTTCAACAAAAACGCCGAAGTTTTAGGTGAGTTTGAATATATTGCAAAAGCTGGCGAACAAATTTCTAAAACGATTACTGCACCTGCGGACTATGCGGGTTTAGAGCGTTTTGAAGCACGTAAAAAATTAGTTACTCAAGCTGAAGCGGAAGGCTGGTTAGATCAAATCCAACCGTATGACTTAAAAGCTCCACGCGGCGACCGTTCAGGCGTGATCATTGAGCCATTACTGACTGACCAATGGTACGTAAAAATTGCGCCTCTTGCTGAGCCTGCAATTGAAGCAGTTCAAGATGGCCGTATTAAGTTTGTTCCAGAGCAGTACAGCAACATGTACATGGCATGGATGCGTGACATTCAAGACTGGTGTATTTCACGTCAGCTTTGGTGGGGTCATCGTATTCCAGCTTGGTACGATGCAAATGGCAATATCTATGTTGGCCGTAACGAAGAAGAAGTACGTGCGAAAAACAACATCGCTGCTGACGTTGAACTTAAACAAGACGAAGACGTTCTTGATACATGGTTCTCATCTGCACTTTGGACATTCTCAACCTTAGGTTGGACTGGCGACGCACAAAAAGATGCAGCAAACGATTTCTTAAAAACCTTCCACCCAACAGATGTGTTGGTGACTGGTTTTGACATCATTTTCTTCTGGGTTGCCCGTATGATCATGATGACCCTACACTTCATGAAAAATGAAGATGGTTCATCGCAAGTTCCATTTAAGACTGTTTACGTTCACGGCTTGGTACGTGATGGTGAAGGTCAAAAAATGTCGAAGTCTAAAGGTAACGTACTTGACCCATTAGACTTGATTGACGGTATTGATTTAGAAAGCTTAGTTGCGAAACGTACAACTGGCCTAATGAACCCGAAAGATGCTGCGAAGATTGAAAAATCAACGCGTAAAGAGTTCCCAGAAGGCATTAATGCTTACGGTACTGATGCAGTTCGTTTCACGTTCTGTGCACTTGCAAACACGGGTCGTGACATCAAGTTCGACTTAAAACGTGTTGAAGGCTACCGTAACTTCTGTAATAAAATCTGGAACGCAACTCGTTTCGTTCTGATGAATGTTGAAGGTCAAACTGTTGGTCAACAAGCTCGTCCTGATCTTTGGGAACTTCCAGAACAATGGATTATTAGCCGTCTACAAAAAGCAGAAGCTGCTGTACATCAAGCGTTTGCAACGTATCGTTTAGACCTTGCTGCACAAGCGATTTACGACTTTATCTGGAATGAATACTGCGACTGGTACGTTGAATTAACTAAACCAGTTCTGAACGATGCAGAAGTTTCAGAAGAGCGTAAAGCTGAAGTACGCCGTGTATTACTTGCTGTAATGGAAGCTTCTTTACGTTTGGCTCATCCGCTTATGCCGTATTTGACAGAAGAAATCTGGCAGACTCTTGCACCAATGCTTGGTCAAGGCGGCCCAACGATTATGACTGCTCAATACCCTATTCCTGAGCAAGCAAAAATCAATGAACAAGCTGAAGCAGATATGCAATGGCTTCAAGGTTTGATTGGTGCAGTACGTAACATTCGTGGTGAGTTGGGCTTAGGTAATGCGCGCTTGTTGCCAGTATTACTTCAAAACACATCTGATGCTGAACGTGAACAAATCATTCGTATTGAAGCATTGTTCAAAGCATTGGCTAAAGTTGAAAGCATTGAGTTCTTGAATAAAGACCAAGAGCCACCTTTGTCTTGCTCTAGCGTTGTTAGCCATGCATCGGTATTTGTACCAATGAAAGGTTTAATCGATCCTAAAGCTGAGCTTGCTCGTTTGCAAAAAGACTTGGATAAAATCCAAAAGCAACACGACCAAATCGCGGGCAAACTTGCAAATGAAGGCTTTGTTTCTAAAGCACCAGCAGCTGTTGTTGAAGGTGAAAAAGCGAAGCTTGCTGAGTTTGCTGCTCAGTTAGAGAAAGTTAAAGCGAACATGGAGCAGATTGCTGCGCTTTAATACAGTCATTTGATTCAAAAAATCCCCTCTAATGAGGGGATTTTTATTATTATTCTATCCCCCAACATGGAGAGAAGTTTCAAATCACCCCATGCCCCAACAACATCTCTACCCCACTCACTTTTTTCATATGTTTTAACCGCTCTTTTTCCCACTTCACCTGCTGTTTTAACTCAGCACAGTCGGCATCTACAGCTTTATAAACATCACTAATATGCACATGCTCAGCTTTCACATTCTTGGCTAACTGAAAAGAATCCAAAATCTCAGCTATTTGACTTTCAAGCTGCTGACTTTGTGCATCCAAAGCAAGTTTATAAAACCGCAACTGCTCGGCAGATAGTTCTTTAGCGCCTAACCCTTTATTCTGTTCAAGTTGTAACTGGAGTTTGAGTAAATAAAACAAATCCTGCTTTTCATAGGCCTGACTTGCATGTTGGAACAGCTCAGTTTTTTCTTCTTTCTTTGTTTCATCTTGCTCACGGTCTGGGTGAATCATCGCGGCAATTTTTAAATATACTGTTTTGAGTGACTGCGCTGCCATTTGCTCAGCTTGTTCACGTTTCTGTTGCTGCCTTTGCTGTTTGGCCTGTTCCCGCGCTTGTTGTTGCTCAGCCGCATACTGTTCAAAGTCTTCCTCTAACTCTGCACTTTGCTCAGCACTTACTTCGTATTCAAATTTTATTGAATGAGCTTTTTTATTCTTTTTACCGACTCCCCCTGCATGTTGTTGATAAAAGATATCGATTTGCTTCACCAACTCTAACTGTTCGGCAGATAAGATTTTGGAACGCTTCAACATTTGTGCAAGCTGAGCAATTTTTTCATCGAGTTGTTGTATATCTACTTTGGAAAACTCATGACTATGCAACATATTCCAGAGTTGCTCTAACTGCTGAAATAGCACTTCATGCAAATCGCTATATACAGGCACCAGTTTTTGCCGAATATGCTGTTGAATCTCAGCTTGTGCATTTTGCCATGTGCTCAGGCTAATTTTTTGCTGCTCAATTTTATCAATCAGGCGATTCAGTTTTTTCTGCTGTGCAGACGGTTCCGACCTTTGCTGCAAGCTGACTTTGAGATCAAAGGACATACTCATCTACCCGAAAAAGAAAAAAGTGTAGCAATAATCAGATGAGGAAGGTAGCCAAGCATTCTTTAAATACGAGTCAGGCTAAAGATTTATATCTTAAGAAATCCACCAAATCATCAGTGGTAAAGTCACCGCAGCACATAAGGTTTGAAAGCTAATCACGGCTGCCATGAGCTGACTATCGCCACCTAAAACTTTGGTTAAAATGTATGAAGCAGAAGCAGTCGGTAGCGCAAAGAAAATGACTAAAATTTGTGTTTGAAAAATTGGTAAATCAAACCACGTACAGACCATATAAGCCAAGGCAGGCACTGCTAAAAGTCGAGCAAACGTGTCTGCTGCTAATACCACAATGTCTTTTTTAATTTGCATAAACTGCAAAGCTGCGCCAACACATAACAAACCTAGTGGCAAACTCGACACTGAAAAAAGCTTAATAAACTGAGCAAAACCCTCCCAAATCGGGATGTGAAGTGCATTGACTGCTGCCCCGACCACACATGATGCAATTAACGGGTTTTTAAGGAGTGCAATCAAAACAGGTTTAATTGCCATGTGTTCTTTAGAGGTTAATGCAAGCACCGAAATAACGTTTACCAGTGGAATGCAAAGCGCCAATAAAATTGCCAGAATTGCCATTCCTTCACTTTTAAAAAGTGAGGTCACTAAAGCCAAACCAATATAGGTATTAAAACGAACCATACTTTGTACATGCACACCAAAACGTGTGGGTGGTATGTGCCAAAACATTCGGATTATGTATAAAAAGGCGGTCACTGTTAAAACCACAATCAACATTGCAATAATGGCTGTACTCAAGCTTTGTAAGTCAATTTTTGCGGTCGATAGCGTACTGAAAAGCAAAGCGGGAAATAAAATATAGTAATTCAGCTTCTCTGCCCCAGCCCAAAACTCATCGCTAAAAAAACGATATTTTT
Source organism: Acinetobacter sp. P1(2023) (assembly GCF_028367635.1). Lineage (NCBI taxonomy): Bacteria > Pseudomonadati > Pseudomonadota > Gammaproteobacteria > Moraxellales > Moraxellaceae > Acinetobacter > Acinetobacter sp. P1(2023). Next base: position 59,153 of record NZ_JAQNDD010000012.1, on the reverse strand, counting down.
TAAACAGGTATCCCGATGCAATTAATGCAACTAAGGGAAAAAGAGATAAAACAATGCTATTCATTTCTTTACTCGAGTTTGGTGGGGCTTGCTATTTTTGGCAACTACCTTGGTTTACTCATATATTAAAGATAATGAAAACTCATGATAAAATGAGTTTTTACTCATAACAAATACAACATGACCTTTACCCAGCTTGAAATTTTTGCACTCATTGCTGAACTAAAAAGCTTTACTGCTACCGCTGAAAAATTGGGCATTTCACAGTCGGCAGTTTCCCATGCGCTTAAATCATTAGAACAACAATGGGGCATTAACCTGATTTCAAGAGCCCAGAGTGATATTGAGCTCACCACGACAGGTCAACAGCTTCTTACACATGTAAAAGAGTTATTGAGTATTTCTGATACCTTAGAAAAAGAAGTGGCTGCCATCCACGGTTTAAATGAAGGAACTTTACGTATAGGGTCTTTTGGGGCTTCATCCTCTATTTATTTATTGCCTGAAATTTTAGAAGCCTTTCGGCAACGCTACCCAAAAATCGAAATTTATATTGATGAAGGTGAAGATAAAGAAGTTGCTCAGTGGTTATTAGAACGGCGCATCGAGGTTGGTTTTTTAATTATGCCCGATGAGCGCTTCGATACATTTCCCTTAATTGAAGACCGTTTTGTTGCCCTAATTCCAAATGGTTACCCACTCGCAGAGCAGCTCTACATTGATCCAGCACAGCTAGAAAACTGCCCTTTCATTATGACAATGGCGGGTAGTCGACATCAGGTCGAATTAATTTTAAAAAACTTTAATGTGAAACCAGACATCAAATTTTATGTTTCACAAATTTTAAGTATCGTCAGCATGGTTCACAACCAGTTAGGGGTGTCCATTGTCTCTGATATGGTCATCACCAAAGAGTTCCTCTCACTTTATCCAAATGTGGTTAAGCGCCCTTTTAAACCGAACCTTAAACGTTCTATTGGACTCGCGGTGAAAAACAAAAAACATATCAGTCCTGCTGTGAAAGCATTTATTGAAGTCGCACAATCAGTTTGGTCAGATCATTAAGAATATGAACGATTCTTTTTAAACTTTAATAACGAACTCTTTCAGGTCAATTTATCAGCACATTAGATGACTTGTAACGTAAAAAGCGCCATAACTGCCCTATCTTAACCAAATAGACGCACCATTTATCGCCAAAAACCACTTTTCTAATTCAAATTGGTGCACTTATTGCATATTCACTTTTATGCAATTGAGTTTGTTTCGACAAACTTAGGTTTTTAGATTCCTTAAATCTATTTTGGTGCAATTTACAGACCCAGATTTGTTCCAAAATGGAATTTAGCACTTTTTTCGAGCATGCTATGCAAAATGTAGATCTATTTTTCTTATTACTTGGTGCAGTTTTGGTTCTTGCCATGCACGCAGGTTTTGCATTCTTGGAACTTGGTACGGTTCGCCATAAAAATCAGGTGAACGCACTGAGTAAAATTCTGACTGACTTTGCTCTCTCTGCAATCGCATATTTTTTTGTTGGCTATTACATTTCGTATGGTCAGCACTTCTTCCATGATGGAACGGTTTTATCAAGTGATCATGGCTACAACCTGATGCGTTGCTTCTTTTTACTCACTTTTGCTGCGGCAATTCCTGCCATTATTTCAGGTGGTATTGCTGAACGCGCGAAAATGCGTTCACAAGCAATTGCGACACTCGCTTTAGTTGCGCTGGTTTATCCATTTTTCGAAGGTATGGTCTGGAATGGTAACTACGGTCTGCAAAAATGGTTAGAAGTAACTTTTGGGGCAGCTTTTCATGACTTTGCAGGTTCAGTCGTGGTGCATGCTATGGGTGGTTGGATTGCACTTGCTGCCGTGATTTTATTGGGTGCACGTTCTGGTCGTTATAAGAAGGATGGCCGTGTAAGTGCTCATCCGCCATCTTCTATTCCCTTTTTGGCGCTTGGTTCATGGATTTTAATTGTTGGCTGGTTTGGCTTTAACGTGATGAGTGCTCAGCGTGTTGATGCGATTTCTGGTCTGGTTGCCATTAACTCGCTCATGGCAATGGTCGGCGGAACAATTACAGCAAATGCAATTGGGAAAAATGACCCTGGTTTCTTACACAACGGCCCACTTGCAGGCTTAGTTGCGATCTGTGCAGGCTCTGACATTGTTCACCCAATTAGTGCGCTTATTATTGGTGGTGCAGCTGGTGCAATGTTTGTATATCTATTCACCTATACTCAAAACAAACTTAAAGTGGACGATGTACTCGGTGTATGGCCTTTACATGGTGTATGCGGTGCATTTGGTGGTATTGCAGTAGGTCTATTTGGTCAGCAATGGCTTGGTGGTTTAGGCGGTGTCTCATTCATCTCTCAACTCATCGGGACAGCGCTCGCGATAGCCATTGCACTTGCTGGCGGCTTTATTGTTTACGGCTTGCTTAAAGCAACTATCGGCATTCGTTTATCTCAAGAAGACGAGTTCCGTGGTGCAGATTTATCTATTCATAAGATTTCAGCAAACTCTGAAGAAGGTATGTTTTAATACTTGTTAAAGTGCTCTAAGCGACGATACTTCTCGTCGCTTTTTTTATTTTTTAAAGAAAATTGAACTTCTTTCTTCGTATAGTTTAAGAGCAATTTAAGCTTAATTTTATGTAATGCCTTTACTCACAATTTAATTGATGTTGCATGGCATGAATCAACAAAAACAATTTTTTCAGCTTAATATCATTCTTCTTTTTTTCAGTTTTTTCCTGCTTTTGATCGTTTTTCCTGTGGGTGGAAAAATTGACATGTATTTCATCCACCCTTGGATTGATTCAACAGGTCATTTTTTCAATCGGGACAATTGGTATCTTGAAAGACTGAATCATGAAATTGTTAAACAAATCATTACTACCATTTACGTCATCTTTTTCGGTCTATGGCTTGCATCATTTAAAATTGAAAAATTAAAGCTTTATCGCTGGCAATATGGTTATATGTTTTTTGTGAGTATGATTGGTAGCGGTATAGTTGGCCTCTTAAAATCACAATCGGCTCATGCGTGCCCTTGGAATATGGTTCATCCTACTGCTTTAAGTTATGTATGGGACTTCACTGCTAAGCATGGGCATTGCTTTCCAGGCGGCCATGCAAGCGCTGGTTTTATTTTAATGACAGGTTATTTTGTTTATCGCCTTGAACAACCTAAACGTGCCTATTTTTATCTCATTGCGGGCATTATTTTGGGCTTTATGATGGGTTGGGGACAAATGATGCGTGGAGCACATTTCCTGAGTCATAATTTATGGACAGGTTGGGTGGTTTGGGCAGTGAATATCTTATTCTATGCAATTTGTATTCACCGCTTTAAATTTGAGAAACGAATCAAACAAGAACTTACCTAATCTCAAGTTCTTGTTTCGTGAATATGGAGAACTTTAGGAAGTTTGACCAAAACAGAAAGTCCACCAAGCTCTAAGCTTCTGTCTAATGTCAGAGTCCCACCTAAGCGCTGAGTCGCTCGATCTACAATCGATAGCCCCAAACCACTGCCAACCTCAAGGTGGTGATGTACACGATAAAAACGTTTTAGTACTTTATCATAATGCTCTGGGTCAATCCCCGCCCCGCTATCTTCAATTTGTATACATGCATCTCCATCTGTAGCAGTGAAAACAGAAATATTGATCATCCCTTCATGAGGCGTATATTTGATAGCGTTATCAATTAAGTTAAAAATAATTGAATGAACTGTTGGCTCGACACTATGCATTTCAATTGGTTCGTTACGAACAAACCCTAAGTCAATTTCTTTTTGCATAGCCAGATTAACAAGCTGCTCAACGCAGTTTAAAGCCACATCATTGAGTTGAAAAGCCTTCGTCGGTTCAATCACACTTAAAGAGACATCCTGCTTAGCCAGAGCTAAAAGCTGCGTCACTAAATGCTGAATACGTGCTAATCCTTTACTCAAATTTTGCAGTGATTCATGCTCAGGAAACTGACTAATTAAAATCTTGGTCTGTAAATTTAAAGCAGTCACAGGAGTTCGAAGTTCATGAGCAGCATCTGCAATAAACTGTTTCTGTTCATTTTGTGCTTTAGAAATACGCTCAAAAAGACGGTTCATTTCATCAATTGTGGGTAACAGTTCTTGAGGATAATCCACAACTTCAATAGGTGTCAGCTCTTCTGAGTCACGGTGAGACAGTTCATTTTTAAAGTCATCGATCGGCTTTAAACCTCGACGAATAATTGCAGCTAAAGCAAAAATCGCAAAAGGTAAAATAATCAAATATGGAATAAACATACTGCCCGCAAGCTCCCAAGCAAAAGCTTCACGGACTTTTTCTTGTTGGCTAATCTGGATTTGATAATCCTTTAATGGCAAAACATAAGTACGGATTAAACCTTGACTAGTTTTATGCGAATAAAAGCCTGCTTGTGTAACGGGTGGAACCAATAAGTGAAGGTGATGAGATAAATGGGCTTGGTCTTTATAAGCCCAAATATCTACAAATAGATCTTCTTCATGATAAGTTTTATGAAAATCAAACTCACTGCTTACCGTTTTCAATGGATATTCAGCTGTTCTTTCAGCTAAATATCGCATTTGCGTATCTAAAATTTCATCGACTTCTTGAAGTGCAACCTTATAAGCACTAAAAATTAATATACAACCTAAGATGACACTGAAAATTGAGGTGCCCCAAATCAGTCGTTTTTTTAATGAATAATGCACTGTTAAGAAGTTCCAAAATTTAAGTTACGATTGCCCTAAACGGTAACCCAGCCCTCGAATCGTTCGAATAAAGTCTTTCCCGAGTTTAGCTCTCAAGTGATGCACATATACTTCAATCGTATTACTGGTTACATCGCTATCGAAATCATATAACTTATCTTCAAGATTTGCTTTAGAAAAGATTTTATTTGGGTGGCTCATCAAAGGAATAAGAATCGCCCATTCACGATTGGACAAATCAATACGTTGACCTTTAAAAGTAGCAATGTGCTGTTCAACATTTAAAACCAGATCACCACTTTGTAATAGCTGCTCATGATTGGCAAGCTGAGCCTCTACCCCACTACGGCGTAATAGCGCGTGAATACGAGCAAGTAACTCATCAAACTCATAGGGTTTGATCAGGTAATCATCTGCGCCATGGTTTAAGCCATCCACGCGGTTTTGTAACTGATCTCGTGCTGAAATAATTAAAACTGGTGTCGCTGCTCTTTGGCGAATTTGCTTTAAGACTTGCATGCCATCCATCATCGGTAGCCCTAAGTCTAAAAGAATTAAATCGAATTTATTTTTAGCTAACTGAGCCAGACCATCTAAGCCATTATTGACCCATTCCACCTCAAATTGATGATATTGCAGCAACGTTATTGTTGATTCTGCAATCATAAAATCATCTTCAATCATCAAGATTTTTGTCATGTTTTAAGCTCGCTTTAATTCACATGGGCACACGAGTGCAGCATATCCAGTTGAGGGTTGATGACCTGAGTTTTTACGCCTAACAAGCTTAATAAGCTTGGGAATAAATTATCCTGACTTAACGTTTCTTTTGTTTGTTGGCTTAAACAACTTACTTGTGCAAAATTGTGTTGTTTCCATTTATCAGAGAACCACATAATCATTGGTACATGTGTTTGTTGACTCGGTGCAATTGCATACGGTGAACCATGTAAATATAAACCATGTTCACCAGTTGATTCACCATGATCAGATAAATACCATAAACCTGTTTGATATTTCGATATTTCTTTTAAATTATCAATCAACTGACTTAACACATGATCTGTATACACAATCGTATCATCATAACTATTCAATAACTCTGTTTGAGAACAGCCCTGTATCGCATTAGTATCACAAGTCGGTTTAAACGGTTGATATTGAGCAGGCGCACGTTTGTAATAGGCTGGGCCATGACTTCCAACTTGATGTAAAACAATGAGCCGTGGACGGGTATCTTCTTTAGGAATAGTTGCTAAATACTCATTTAAGCTATCAATTAAAATATCATCATAGCATTCGCCGTCTTTACACCATTTTTGCTTTAACTTTTCTGATATCGGGTACTGCTCAACACGATCACACGCGCCCTTACAACCAGAATTATTATCAATCCAAGTCACTTGGTAACCCGCTCGTTTGGCAATGTCCAATAGACCTTCACGATGACTTGCAAGTTGTTCATCATAGTCAACGCGTGGCATACCAGAGAACATGCATGGAACTGACACAGCAGTTGCTGTACCGCATGAGCTGACTTGTGAAAAATTCAAAATATCTTGTTTAGAAAGCTCTGGATTCGTATTTTTAGCATAACCATTTAATGCAAAACTTTCCGCACGGGCAGTCTCGCCTACCACCAAAACCATTAATTTAGGCAAGTTGTTTTGTACTTGCTGAACTTGATGAGCATCCTCACCATAATGTATGAGTGGCAGGTTCTTTTTAGGTGCCATTTTGTGATAATAAGACATTAAAGATGAAATACTATTTTGTGGTGAGATCATACCTTTCAAATCACGATGTTCACGAAAAATAGATGCGAAATCAACATAATAAACAAATAATAAAACACCAACGATTGCACATGAACCAACAATCGAACCAAGCTTTTTCATCAATAAATAAGATACTTTTTCCTTTTTAAGTTTTACCTGCGTAATTAAAATAATAGGTAAAACCACAAAGAAAATTGTCCAAAGCCCAAAACGTAATGAAATTAAATCAGAAACTTCAGATACATCAGTTTGTATCATATTTTGAATCTGATCTGGCGAGATGATTACACCTAACGTATTTACAAAATAAGAGCTAAAACCACCAATCACGACCAGCAAAATTGCAAAAAGTTTAGCCGTCCATTTCCAGTTTAAAATTTGTAAAAGCGCATAGTAAGCAGCGACCACAATAACTACTGTAGCAGCTAAAAATAGAATAGCCTTTACTCCAAAATATGGAGTTAAAATATCAATGCTATGGAAGAAACCAATATTGAGAATGGCCCCTAACCAAATAGCTAAAATTAAATTAAACATAAACAGTGAAACCTGTTTATTTTTTAATGTAGAAAAGAAATTCAGCATCTCGGACGACTACAATCTTTTTATGATGCTCTAATGTAGAAATTGAAACTTAAAAATGACTTAAATAAAAAATGATCTAATCCAAAGGCCTTACGGCATCTTTATTTTTAAATTTTAAATAACAAAAAGGCGAGATTCATTAACCTCGCCTTTTTTAATTTTTAACTAAATATTGTTCTTAGAAACTATATTTAGCCATTAAACCAACACGGTTATCTTTGTAAGACTTACCATCAAATGTATCACGCTTACCGTTAACGTATTCAACACCTAAATCAATTGGTTTAACTGGTGTATAAATGAAGTTAATCCATGCTTGTTGAACTTTTTCATTACCAGCTGCATATGCTTTAGCATAATCAGTGCCGTCATCAGAGAATTGAGCGCCGTAAGCTAAAGTCGAACGTAAGTTAGGTAAAATCTTATAAGTTCCACCCACTTGTACGGCTACAAATTCATTTTGCTCAATATCACCATTTACGATTGTATAGGCCTTATTACTACCATATAAGTAGTTGCTGTTACCTACAACATAAGATGCATCAGCAAATAGTTTTAAAGGATCAGATACTTTAAAGTCTGTACCAACAGCTACACCCCAACCAGTTTGGTTATCACCGCCAGCTTTTGATTTATAGTTTTCAACTAATGCACGAGCTGAAGCAGAACCTTTACCATCTGCATAGCCTTGAGTGATTTTAGCAGTTAATACTGGCAAACTATATTTAATACTGTCATTTACCCAGCTACCATCTGTATCTTTTGTACCAGTAAGACCAGTGCTATCACCTTTTTCAGCCGCTACAAACAATTGTGTTGCTGGTCCTAGTTTGTAGTTATAGCGTACTTGTGGAACACGAGTAGTACCACCACCAATGTTTGTCGAGAAGTCGATCATTTCTGGTGCATGATTAGCTAAGAAGTTTGAAGTTGTTTGACCAAATAACCAGTTATTATATGTTACATAAGCATGACGAACACGCAATGAGCCATTTGAATCTGTTGTTGAACCAGCAAAGTCAACTTCGAGTTTACCACCGACTTTGGCATCATTTACTGGAGCTGTGAAATCTAAGCCTAGACGAGTTGTTTTAGCAGTTGCACGAATTTTGTCTTTTGCTTCGCCTTTTGATTCAGCTACTTTACCAAAGTCGTTATCAGCACCTTCAATAATATAATTAGCGTCGCCACGAACAAAACCATATAGATTCACATCAGCGCCAGCTTTAGATTTAAATCCTGCTAAAGGTGAAACTGGCGCAGCAACAGGTTGTGCTTTAACCTCAGCGAGTTGTACTTGCTGTTGTTGCTGTACTTGCTGTTGTTGTTGCTGTACTTGCTGTTGTTGTTGAATTAAAGCTTTAAGTGCTTCTACTTCTTTACGAAGCTGTTGAATTTCCGCTTTGTCGGAAGTTGCAGCATGTGCCCCACTCATCATTAAAGCTGTTACTGTAAGAGCTAAACTTTTAATAACGAAAGATTTACGATTAAGGAATAGATCCATCAAGAACTCCTAAAAATATATTTTATGTTGCCTATCCATGCCAAGTTGATTTACGCCATTAAATTAAGGGGCTAAAAAATCAACTCTCCTCCACTTTGGTTACATTAATTTTATTACCGCAACCAAAACCAATTTCAACGCTGTGCAAGACTAAAGCCTATAACCAAAGACATACTTTGTTTTACAGATTTTTACCTTAACTTCATGTTGTAACGAATCCTACACAACTCTCTTATCTTATAGAATGATTAAATCGTTATTTCATTATTCTTTTTTAGACTTTAGGCTAATATCCAATCTAATTGAACATTTTTCTGCCGATTTTGATTGATTCACATGATTTTTCTTGTTATCGAAGTCCATTTTTTCTCCAGTTAGCTTCCATTTGCTACCCACACAAGATGGCACAATTAATAGCGCATTTAAATAGCTAAAAATATACATTTTTAAAAACATAGACCAAGGTAGTAGATCTAGGCTTGATCATGGCTTAAGCAATATTAAGTTTCTTTATTTCATTTAGTTAACATTAATTTTCCTGTAGTTTTTCATGTTTCCAGAGATAAATAGGCAGTAAAGTGATTAGTCCAATAGTGACAATAGCTATCAAATAATGGAAATAACCAAGTACATCACCAATCACCCCACTACAACTATAAAGGAGACCACTCACAGTCGCCATGACTGATACTTGAAAGGTAAAATCTGTTCCCGCATATTCTTTACGACTGTAATGCATGACTAGAGTCAACATAACCACCAACAACATTGCCGAGAAGGCGTCTTCTAAAGCATTTACTATATAGATAGCCCAGACATTGAGCTGAATTTTTTGTTCATAGGTATAGGCTAAGTAAGCATAGGCTCCTAAACTTATAATTTTAAAGACTGAAAAAACAATTAAAGCTGTTGACCTTGAAAAGTATTTAAGCCCCCATCCTGCTACTGCGGCCCCTATCAGCGCCGCTACTGCACCGAGCATCGTGATATAAACACCAATTTGTGTAAAACTTAACCCCATATCCACCATTAATGGTTTGAGTAATGGTCCCGCTAAACCGTCCGCTACTTTAAAAGTGATGAGTACTATTAACCAAGAACGGAGCTCTTTACTTTGGGAGAAATATCCCAAATAGGCTTTAATTTTTAGAATTAAATTTTGTTGGCCAAGTTTGGGTTCTTCATTTAAATGAGAAGTGTGTTGAGGCTCTTTAAATAATAAAACGGGTAAAGTATTTAAAAATACTATGGTTGCTAATAGCAAAAAAGTAGGTTGCCATGTCAGCCAGTCTAAACACCAAAGTACGGCGCCTCCACCGACAATAAAACCTAACCGCGAACCAATGACCTGAAATGTATTCCCCCAATGTTGTTGATCATGTTTCAATAAATTGACTGCTAAAGCATCGGTCGCAATATCTTGGGTTGCTCCTGTTAAATTCATAAAAAGAAGTGAAATGAAAAAGGCGAATAAATAAATGGGCTGATCTAAAGCTTGAACGGGGAAAAAAGACAAAATACACAGCACACCTACCGTCAAAAACTGCGTAGGTAATATCCAACTACGATAGTGTCCTAAACGGGAAAGTGCGTATCGATCAACCCATGGCGCCCAAAAAATCTTGATTGACCAAGGCAGCATTAATAAGCCAAAACCACCAATATGGGCGAGTGAAACTCCTTCTGCTCTTAAGATCACGGGTAAAGCGTGCGTCATAAACCCAACAGGCAGTCCTTGTGCCCAATATAAAGAAAATAGCAGAAGATAAAGATTTTGCTGCCGCACCATAGAAACCTACTTTTTATTTGTTTAATGAGGAATAACATCAAATGTCATGTTGTTCTTACATTTTGCCAATGAAGCATATATTTCAAAAGATTAAGATAAAACGAGGACAAGTTAAAATTTAAAAAAATATGGATCAACATTTCCCTAATTTACCTGATTTGGTACCTCAACGTGGCACTGCTTTAAGCCGGGCGCTATTCAAGAAACTTTTTTTAGCACAAGGTTGGACAATTGAAGGCGAAGTTCCCAATTTTCCAAAAGCAGTCGCGATTATTTCTCCCCATACCTCCAATATTGATGGGTGGTATGGCTTTCTTGCGATTTTCGGATTAGGTATCCAAATTACAGTATTAGGTAAAGACGCTCTTTTTAAACCACCTTTTAAACGAGCTTTAGATTGGGCTGGAGTCATTCCTGTTAAACGTGACACGGCCAATGGACTGACAGAACAAGTCGTTGCCACCATACAAAAACATGACAAGATCTGGATTGGAATGGCACCCGAAGGCACACGTAAAAAAGCAAAAAAAATGAAAAGTGGTTTTTACCATATTGCTGCAAAAGCCAATATTCCCATTGTGATGTTTTCTTTCGATTATGACCGCAAGATGATTCACTGCTTAGGGCACTTAAATCCTAGTGGTAACTATGATGAAGATCTCGCTAAGATTTTTGAGCGTTATGAAGGAAAAATATCACCCAAAAATCGCAATTGGCTCGCTGAACCTTTACAAAATCTAGTGAAAAAAACCTAGCAAAAATTGAGCAAATCTGGTCTTATGGCCCTTCTTAATTTATCTCGACGTAGATTATTTTTAAAGATGAAAATTGCTCAATTTGCCAGTATTGGATTTATCTCTCTAGCACTCTTTGGCTGTGATAAATTTAGCAAAACACCAACACCGACAACCTCAATGAAAGCCCGTGAACCTGTGATTGCACTTGCTTTAGGTGGCGGTGGAGCAAAAGGATTTTCACATATTGGTGTAATCAAGGTTTTAGAGTCTCACGGAATTAAACCTAAAATTGTGACAGGTACGAGTGCTGGTAGCTTTGTGGGAAGTATCTACGCAAGTGGACAAACGCCTTATCAATTGCAAAGTTTAGCGCTGAAGTTACAAGAATCGGATATCCGCGATTTAACACTCAACCGTCAGGGTATTATTCTTGGACAAAAGTTACAGGACTACGTTAACCGTAACGTAGGCAACAAACCAATTGAGAAATTTCCAATTCGTTTTGCAGCGGTCGCAACGCGCCTTGATAATGGTCAAAAAGCTGACTTTATTAAAGGTAATGCAGGCCAAGCCGTACGTGCATCTTGTAGTATTCCAAATGTGTTTGTACCGGCAACAATTGGCAAGCAGAAATATGTAGATGGTGGATTGGTTAGCCCAATTCCTGTTAAAACCGCTCGTGATATGGGTGCTGATATTGTGATTGCGGTTGATATTTCTGCGCGTCCAGCAGGGAACCGCCCAGCCAATATGTGGGGATTACTGGATCAAACCATTAATATTATGGGTCAACAAAGTATTAATGAAGAACTCAAGCAAGCCAATGTAGTGATTCAACCTAAAGTGGGCCACTTAGGTACGCTTGATCTCAAGTCAAGTAATCAAGCAATTTTGGAAGGTGAAAAAGCTGCTCAAGCGCAAATACGCCAAGTCGAAACCGCAATTGCAAACTTCAAAAAATCTCCAGCTGCATTTAAACCCGCACCACGCCCTAAATTTTAATTGAGGTGGTTTTTTTCTATCCACACTCCCCATCATCTGCTACAGTGGTAAAAGTGATATTGAGTCACTTTTACCCATCATAAAGATATATAAAAGAGCAGATCTATGGAGTTTGTTATACAACCTTGGCACTGGTTTGTATTGGGTATCTTACTTATTCTTTCTGAACTGATTCTACCCGCCTTTGCCGCGCTTTGGTTTGGTATTGCCGCCATTATGGTGTGCTTTCTCTACTGGTTATTTCCAGATATTAGCCTCACAACGCAAATTGTATTGTGGATAGTTCTTTCAGTGCTATGCACCATTCTTTGGTTCAAATTTATTAAACCATTATCAATTGATAAAACTAAAGCGGGATTACCCCGTGAAGCGACTATTGGTCAAATTGGGATGGTGATTCAAACCGGTCTTGATCATGATCAAATTATTGTTCGCTTTCCAATGCCTATTTTAGGAGCCGATGAATGGAACTGTCGAAGTACTACTCCAGTCAAAGTCGGTGACCGCGTTAGAGTTATTGATATTTCGGGTAATGACTTAATTGTCCAGTCCCACGGTACTTCATAAACATTAAAGATAAAGAGAGGGTATTTTCATGCCAGTTGGTACTATTATTGTTTTAGCCTTTTTGGCTTTTGTGGCTATCACTATTTTTAAAGGGGTTCGCATTGTTCCTCAGGGTTATAAGTGGATTGTTCAACGTTTAGGTAAATATCACTCTACCCTAAATCCAGGGCTTAATTTTGTGATTCCCTATGTCGATGATGTGGCTTATAAAGTTACCACTAAAGATATTGTGTTAGATATCCCTTCTCAAGAAGTGATTACACGTGACAATGCGGTATTGCTCATGAATGCTGTGGCATATATTAATTTAACCACACCAGAAAAAGCAGTTTATGGTATTGAAAACTATACATGGGCAATTCAAAACCTTGTACAAACTTCATTACGTTCTATTGTCGGTGAAATGGATCTAGATGATGCCTTGTCTTCACGAGACCATATTAAAGCTAAGTTAAAAGCAGCTATTTCTGATGATATTTCAGATTGGGGTATTACTTTAAAAACTGTTGAAATTCAAGATATTCAACCCTCTTCAACCATGCAAGCTGCCATGGAAGCTCAAGCTGCGGCAGAACGTCAACGCCGTGCGACAGTAACGAGAGCTGATGGTGAAAAACAAGCTGCTATTTTAGAGGCTGACGGTCGCTTAGAAGCCTCTCGCCGTGATGCAGAAGCACAAGTTGTTTTGGCTGAAGCTTCACAAAAAGCGATTGAGATGGTCACAAGTGCAGTGGGTGATAAAGAAACACCTGTTGCTTACCTGTTAGGTGAGCAGTATGTCAAAGCAATGCAAGATATGGCGAAATCAAGCAATGCTAAAACTGTGGTTTTACCTGCCGATGTTTTAAATACAATTCGCGGCATTATGGGAAAACATAATTAATTCAGTTACTTTAAATAAGTTATTGAAAGCAAAACGGTGGCCATCATGCCACCGTTTTTATATTTTATATTATTGGTTTTTTAATTTTTTCTGATCCTTCAAAGGAAGTTTTTTCACGACTAAATCATAAGAATCATGAATCAAATCTTGAAGTAAATCACTTGTTAAGTTCTTATGCGGTGTAATCGAAATCCAGTGCTTTTTATTCATATGATAGCCCGGAATAATAAATGAATAGAGTTCTTGATATTCCTGACTTTTATACGGATCACATTTGACATTAATCATTTTGACACCCGCGACTTCTGTAGTCAGCATGAATATTTTTTCTAATATTTTAAAAACTTCATATTCAGGCCCAAATGGATGAGTTTGCACACTAAAAGGAAGATTTCGTGCAATTTCAATTGCATTTTGATGAAGCTGAGCACCATTCATTCTTTTCTCCTTTATTCATTGAATATGAATAGAAGCATGAATATTGATTTAATCTTATTAATTGGTACGAGCTAAAAGGAATTGTGAGATATCGACTAATTCTTTTGCATCGTCACCAAAATGACCTAAAGCTTCAAAAGCTTGATCATGTAATTCTTTAGCATAGTTTTTTGCTTGCTCAAGTCCCATTAAGGCTGGGTACGTCGATTTTTGTACTTGCTCATCCTTACCCGCAGTTTTACCCAAGGTTTCAGTACTCGAAGTAATATCAAGAACATCGTCTAAAACCTGAAAAGCCAGTCCAATTGTCTGGCCATATTGACGTAACTTTGGAATAGCTTGATCTGTTCCAGAGAAAATGGTCACTGCACCCATCATAATAGCCGCTTGAATGAGCGCACCAGTTTTATTGCGATGGATATTTTCAAGTTCGTCTTGAGTAATTCGCTTGCCTTCAGATTGTAAATCTAAAACCTGTCCAGAAACCATTTTAGAGCTGGCAGTTGCTAAAATCTGCATTTGTTTTAATACAATCGCGGCATCAGTACCCTGCCCTTGTTCATCAAACAAACGGCTACCTAAAACCTCAAAAGCCATTGATTGTAATATGTCACCTGCAAGCAAAGCAGTATCTTCACCAAAAGCAACATGACAAGTCGGTTGACCACGACGAAGCAAATCATTGTCCATACAAGGCAAATCATCGTGCACTAGTGAGTAACAATGAATAAGTTCAACTGCGACCGCAGCACGGCGAGCGGCAGCAAAATTTGGATTTGGCTGTAAAGAGGCAGTGGCATAACATAAAGCCGGACGCACACGCTTTCCACCAAGCATAACTGCATGATGTACTGCGCCTTTTAAAGGCTCTGGAATTGAGAATGCGGCCAGTGTCGTCAATAAATCTTGTTGAATACGTTGTTGAGCTTGTTTTAAAACATCCGCATTAACTTGAGAGAGTGATGACACAGTCGCCTCGATAAAATCAGTAGAGAAATTTTATTGAATGTCATGAAGCATTCATGCGCTACATCATACACGATTCACTGTGAAAAGTGCGTGATGAGTTTTCGAAGGCATATGTAAAAAAGCCTCTACAAAATTGAGAGGCTTTTTCATTCTTAAGTGTTTTAGAAACTATCACCCGGAACACGTACCCAACCTTCCATTAACACACGTGCACTCCGGCTCATAATCGCCTTTTTAACGACCCATTGATCATTAACAAGTTCGGCTTGAGCGCCAACACGTAATGTTCCAGATGGATGACCGAAACGTACCGCTTCACGCTCACCACCGCCCGCAGCTAAATTTACTAAAGTACCTGGAATAGCGGCTGCCGTGCCAATCGCCACTGCTGCTGTTCCCATCATCGCATGGTGTAATTTACCCATCGACAAAGCACGAACCAATAAATCGACATCACTATCTGGAACTTGTTTACCACTTGAAGCGATGTAGTTTTTCGGTTTAGAAACAAAAGCAATTTTTGGTGTGTGCTGACGTGCAGCCGCTTCTGAAATATCTTTAATTAAACCCATCTGTACCGCACCATACGCACGAATTTTCTCAAAACGTGCTAATGCCGTTGCATCACTATTAATATGATCTTGTAGCTCTGTACCTTGGTAACCCAAATCTTCTGCATTTAGAAAAATGGTTGGAATACCTGCATTAATAAATGTCGCTTGGAAACGACCAACGTCAGGGACTTCTAATTCGTCAACGATATTTCCCGTCGGGAACATATCACCGCCTTCTTCACCGTCATCGGCTGGGTCTAAAAACTCAATTTGAACTTCAGCTGCAGGGAAAGTTACTCCATCCAACTCAAAATCACCTGTTTCTTGAACTTGACCATTGGTAATAGGCACATGCGCAATAATGGTTTTTTGAATATTTTTTTGCCAGATTCGAACCGTGCATAGGCCATTTTCTGGAATACGATCTGCATCAACTAAACCATTTGAAATCGCAAAAGAACCAACAGCAGCAGTCAAATTACCGCAGTTACCGCTCCAATCTACGAAAGGTTGATCTATTGAAACCTGACCAAATAAATAATCGACATCATGATCTGGCTGAGTACTTTTAGCGAGAATAACTGTTTTGCTGGTACTCGAAGTGGCACCGCCCATCCCATCAATTTGTTTTCCATATGGGTCTGGGCTACCAATTACACGTAGTAAGAGCTGATCTCTGGCTTGTCCTGCAACTTGGGCTTTTTCCGGCAAATCATCAAGCTTAAAAAAGACACCTTTACTGGTTCCACCACGCATATAGGTTGCTGGAATTTTAATTTGCGGTACTGAGCTCATATCAACTGTTATCCTTACTATTATGTTCTTCTATATCAAAACAAGCATTCTTGTTTACCCTTCTCTTCATCTTAAATTGTTTTAAGGCCAAGAGATAGCGATCTGCTTTATACATCAATCGTATTGACGCGAGCATATTTTGAGAATTAAGCAATATGCTGGCAATGACTTAATCTAAGCAAAATCTAAGAAAAAAAGTCTATATGAAATTATATTTTTTAGAGGACTTTTTACTTTATATTGAAATATTAAAAGTAAACCATTGATTTTAAATATTTTTTATAATTACTTTTCAGTCACAGCTTATTAATTTGTAGTCTAGGCTAAAATAACTCCATCTATTAGAATAATTTACTTATTCATTGTGAGTGAAGACCTTTGACCAACGAATCTTCTACACTGCAACGAGGACTAAAAAATCGACACATCCAATTAATTGCTATGGGTGGAGCAATTGGTACCGGATTATTTTTAGGCTCGGCGCAAGTGATTCAATCTGCGGGACCATCCATTATTTTAGGATATGCCATTGGCGGCTTAATCGCGTTTTTGATTATGCGTCACTTGGGAGAAATGATTGTTGAAGAACCTGTTGCAGGATCGTTCAGCCATTTTGCGTATAAATATTGGGGGAAATTTCCCGGATTTTTAACCGGATGGAACTATTGGATACTCTACGTTCTGGTGGCGATGAGTGAGCTCACCGCGGTAGCCAAATATATTAATTATTGGTGGCCTCATATTCCAGCGTGGACTTCTGTCTTATTTTTCTTTGTCGTGATTACGGCAATTAACTTAACCAACGTCAAATTTTATGGGGAGTCCGAATTCTGGCTCGCTATTATTAAAGTTGCTGCGGTTATTTCTATGATTGTGTTTGGGCTTTATTTGCTATTTACAGCAGATGTAGGTTCAAGTATTTCATTTAGTAACCTTTGGTCTCATGGTGGATTTTTTCCAAATGGCTTTAGCGGCCTGTTCTATATGTTGGCTTTCTTGATGTTCGCCTTTGGTGGTATTGAACTGATTGGTATGGCCGCAGCGGAAGCAAAAGATCCGAAAAAAACCATTCCAAAAGCAATTAACCAAGTCGTTTTCCGTATCTTGATTTTCTATATCGGTTCACTAGCGATCTTACTTTCATTAGTGCCATGGAACCAGTTAGATCTTGGCGGTCTCGACAAAAGTCCATTTGTTATGATTTTTAGCCAAATGGGAATTGGTTGGGCTGCACACTTACTGAACTTTATTATCTTAACTGCTGCCCTCTCTGTTTATAACAGTGGGATGTTTGCAAATAGCCGTATGCTCTACAGTCTCGCTCAACAAGGGAATGCACCAAAAGTTTTTGCAAAAACTAATAAACAGGGGGTTCCTATTCCCGCTGTTTTGCTTTCTGCTTTATTAATCTTTGGTTGTGTTCTTTTAAACTACTTTGTACCTGAAGATGCCCTTGGACATCTTATGTACGTTGTGGTTGGTGCACTTGTTCTAAACTGGGCAATGATATCAATTACACATTTGAAGTATAGACGCTTTGTTAAGCACGCGAATATTAAGACATCTTTTCCAGCGTTATGGTCACCTTTTAGTAATTATTTAGTTTTAGCGTTTATTGCTGTGGTTCTCTATATTATGTGGACTCAAGGCTTCAAAGAGTCAGTAATGATGATCCCTATTTGGATTACGGCAATGCTCGTACTTTTTGACTATTTAAATCCTAAAAAACTAGATTCCATTGAAAATCCGGAAGAATAAATAA
This sequence comes from Acinetobacter sp. P1(2023), assembly GCF_028367635.1. Classification (NCBI taxonomy): domain Bacteria; kingdom Pseudomonadati; phylum Pseudomonadota; class Gammaproteobacteria; order Moraxellales; family Moraxellaceae; genus Acinetobacter; species Acinetobacter sp. P1(2023). The sequence goes on along the minus strand of NZ_JAQNDD010000012.1, from coordinate 41,051 downwards.
ATCTAAAAAGCCATTGTCTAGACAATGGCTTTTTTGTTTATAATCAGAAAATTATGCGCCCTTAGCTTAACTGGATAGAGCAGTTGCCTCCTAAGCGACCGACGTGGGTTCGAGTCCCGCAGGGCGTACATACTTAACACGTTAATCCTTCACTTCAGCCAACAACGTTTCAGCTGCAAGTTTTCCTAAATTATTAGAAGCAAGCGGACTATCACCAGTTAACAATTTACGGTCTCTATGACATTGACCTGTAATGCCTTTATTTAAAATTTCGACACCGAGTTTTTCAAGGTTTTCACCTACTAGCCAAGGTAAAGCCCCCGGCATATAACCAATATCAATATTTGCTCCTTTATCTAATGAATCAGGGAATACACAAATTTGATAGCCTTTAAAAATATAGTTTTCTGGCTGTTCATCTACTGCCGCAGCCAGCAATGAAGCTGGACCATGACATAACGTAATAATAAATTTATCTTGTTCAACTGCCCATTTAAGGACTTTTTTCACTTCAAGGCTATGTGGAATTTTAGCTAAAACACCATGCCCACCCGGAATAAATACAGCCGCATAAGGTGAGTTTTCCCCCACTACTGTTTCTAAAATATCAGTTAGCTTTAAAGGATTTTTTAATTTATCTGCGTATTTTTGAAAAGTATCTAATACCACTTGTTCTTGCTTCGGCATTGCCCACATTTCAAGTTTGGCTGGATTTCCTGAAAGTGTTGCAATATCAATTTCAAAACCCGCATTATCTAAATGAAACATCGGTAAAAGCATTTCTACAGGATGGTTACCTGTTGAAAAGAACTTACCGTTTTGCATCTGGATGTAACGTTCATCAGTCGCAATCATTAAAACTTTTTTATTGCCCGTATACGGCGTTGAATAAGTCGTGCCATCGTAATCGGTTTTAGGAGCAGTATATTGGCTCAGTGAGTATGGTGATGGGAAAAAGGCATTATCTTCAGCCAAATCTGGAGTAGGATTTTTATCATCAATATTTGCGGTATTCATTGTTACTATCCTTTTCATCAGTATGGAAAGAAATAATAAGGTAAGAACCAATTGTTATTTCTTAATCAATTTATAGGTGAAGTTATGGAACTGGTGCAATCTGCCAATAGAATTTGGCAATTTTTATAGAGAAATAGGCAGAACCTAGAATTAAAAAGTATAGTTTAGGCGAACCTGTCGTTCGCCCAAACTTCAATGATTACAGCGTTACGCATTCATTTCTAAAACGATCTTTCCAATGTGATCACCTTGCTCCATACATGCATGGGCACTTTGCACATCTGAAAAAGCATACGTTTTATAGATTTGCGGTAAACATTTACCTTGAGCCAAAAGCGGCCATACATGCTCATGCAAAGATTGGGCAATCTCTGCTTTTTCTTGGCTATTACGTGCACGCATCGTTGAACCCGTAATTGTGGCACGTTTTAAAATCAGTTTCTGTAAATCAAATTCTTTTGCGATTCGTCCACCCATAAAACCAATAATGACCAGTCGGCCATCACGTTTTAATAGATTTAAGTTTTTCTGAAAATAAGAACCACCCACAATATCCAAAATAACATCAACACCTTGGTCTTGAGTATGTTTCAAAACTTCTTGCTCAAAATCTTGGGTTTTATAGTTAATTGCTGTGGTGAAATTTGAAAGTGCATCAACTTTATCTTCACTACCAACCGTAGCAAAAGTTTTAATTCCTAAAGCTTGGCAAATCGCTAAAGCTGTGGTTCCTATACCACTTGCCCCACCATGAATCAGTGCGGTTTCATCTTTCTTTAAACGGCCAATATCAAAGAGGTTTGCCCAAACCGTAAAAAATGTTTCCGGAATCGCAGCAGCTTGCGTAAAAGATAAATTTTCAGGTATTGGCAATACTTGGGTTGCAGTTACCGCACAGTACTCAGCATAACCACCGCCATTTGTTAGAGCACAAACTTTATCACCAACCTTGAATTGATCTACTTGCTCACCTACAGCAACCACGACACCAGCGACTTCAAGTCCCGGTATTTGAGTAACACCTTTAGGCATTGGATATAAACCCATACGCTGCAATACATCAGGGCGGTTAATTCCAGCAGCCTTTACCTCAATTAAGACTTCATCTGCTTGAGGTTCTGGAATATTAGCATCTTGAACTTTTAGAACCTCAGGTCCACCCGGAGCCGTAATTTCAATAATTTTCATGGTTGTTGGAAGGGTCATAAAATGCTCCATGTTTGACTTATATTTCAAAATACTTAATTTACTTTAAATAATTGAGGACTTGGGTGGAATGCCAAACAGTCGTTTAAATTCTCGGCTAAATTGTGAAGCACTAACATATCCAACTTCATAGGCGGCTTCTGCGACTCCCATTTTATTATTCATGATTAACTCACGTGCCTTATGTAACCGAGTAATTTTGATGTACTGTAAGGGCGAATAATTCGTCACCTTTTTAAAAGTTTGATGAAAAAGCGATATGCTCATGCCCGCTTGTTTCGCCAATTCTTGAACCGTTAAGTTATGATAATAATCACGCTGAATAATTTCACAAATGGTATAAATCACACCATTTCGACTTGCCATAGCCGATAAGCTCTCGACTAGATTGCCACCTGAAGCTTGTACCACACGATAAACCAATTCTCTTTTAACTTGTTCACCCAATATAAAAGTATCTTGTTTAGAGCGAAGTAAATTGAGCAATCTGAGAGCAACCTCTGAAATAGTGGCATTCATGTCAATCACTCTAAGCCCACAGCTTAATTTTAAATCTTCTGAATGAGCATCTTCAGTAACCACTTGTTGCTGTTTATCCATTTTAGTAATGAGATCAGCCATCATTTGTGGTTCAAACTTTATTGCAATCGCCAACATCGGTTCATTATTTTCGACAATAGTATCGCAATCAAACGGTATTGCAATTGAGATGAATAAGCACTGGCCTTGTTGAAACTGAAAGATTTCTTTACCAATATACCCTCGCTTTAATCCCTGTATCACTAAAACAATTGAAGGCTCTTGTAGCACTGCAATAGGTTTCGTGGAATGGTCTACCCGCATTAAAGTGATATTAGAAATAAAAGTAGGATAGAGACCTTCTACTGGAGCCAAGTGCAAAAAAGCATCGACCAAATGTTCTGTAAGATGATTTCGCGGCATAGTTTTATTGTGAGAAGTAATCTAATAATCAATATAACAATGAACTTAAAATGAAAACATCTGTCTTGCGTTTACTTTGTATAAATAGGCAATTCAAATCAATTTTTAGGCATAAAAAAACCTAGAGCATTCTAGGTTTTTTCACTTTATCAGATGATTTAAGCTGATAAATTAAAGAACATGGCTGCAATTAAAATAATTACACCAAGTACAATTCGGTACCAAGCAAATACACGTAATGTATGACGTTCTACAAATAATACCAATGCCTTTACAACAAACAGCGCAGCAATAAAAGCAGCAACAAAGCCTACCCCAATATTAATCATATTGTCTGAGGTGAGTACGTCAGCATTTTTAATCAAGTCAAAAGTTGCAGCACCCAACATGGTTGGCATTGCAAGGAAGAAAGAGAATTCTGTAGCAGCTTTACGTGATAAGCCCGCAAACATTCCACCCACAATTGTTGCGCCTGAACGTGAAGTTCCCGGAATCATGGCCACACACTGAGCAAGGCCTACTAAAAGCGCTTGTTTAAAAGTAATTTTAGTTGCATCCAGTGTCTTATGCTCAAACTGTCTAGATTCAACCCAGAAAATGATAAGAGCACCGACAATCAAAGCAATCGCAACGACGATTGGGCTGAATAAAACACTCTTAATGAAATCGACAGCTAAAACACCAATAATGACTGCTGGGAAGAATGCAATAAGCACGCTAATCGCAAAATGACGTGATTCTACATCGCCACTAAAGAATCCCTTAATCAAGTTAATAATTTTTTGTCGGTATAACCAGCACACTGCCAAAATAGCACCTAACTGGATTACGACCTCAAATACACGACCACCGTCTGAATGGAAATCGATAATATGACCAAATAAAATTAAATGGCCTGTACTCGAGATAGGTAAAAATTCAGTTAAGCCTTCGACAAAGCCTAAAAACAGTGCTTTTATAACTTCAAAATTTTCCATAACTTGCTCAAAGAAAGTTAATCATTAGAACGATCTAAAATTAGTTTTATCGCAATTGGTAAGTCCCAAATTAGACTTAACACATGTTCAATATCAGACCATTTCTAACGTTTGTGGTTATTGCCCCTAGTTAAAGGCAGTTTATTTAAAGTGCGATAATGTATCACAACATGATGACAAACTTGGGTTAACTATCGTAAAAAGATAAAACTTGGTAAAGAACTCCCAAAATTTTTCTTGTTATAGATAAAGCTTTTTGCCCTTACTTACTCTACAAAATGATCTTAAAATGTCCTTAAAGAAACATGATATTATTCTGTTCAAATGCAACTCATATCAAAAATTCTATCTGAATGAAAAATACCAAAATTAATGCACGCCATCTTATTATCGATTTATTTCTTTCTTCGGCTTACCCTCAACTCACCATTAAACAAATATTGATTGCTGCTAAACTTTTTAATATGAGTGACAACGGTATTCGTGTGGCTACGACTCGGCTATTAAATGAAGGCATGATAGAAAGTGTAGAGCGCGGTATTTATCAACTGTCGCCATCAACTAAAGAATGGGCAAAAGTCATTTTGAATCGTAAAAATGGCATTAAGCAGACTAAACAATGGCAACAGCAGTATCTTGCCGTATTTACTGGAACTTTAGGTCGTATTGATCGGACTGCTTTAAAAAAGAGAGAACGCGCTTTACATCAATTTGGTTTTAGAGAGCTCGAAACTGGTATTTATATACGTCCAGACAATTTAGCGTATAGCTTTGAAAAAACATGTGAAGAACTCGTTTTAGCAGGTCTTGAAAATGAAGCTAAAGTTTCTATTATTCAAAAATTTGACTCAGAAACAGTTTCGTTAATTCCTTCTTTATGGGATACCAAACAGCTTGAAAAAAACTATGAAATGTATAGTCAAGATATACAAGATTGGCTTTTGAACTATAAAAATTTATCTTTAAATGAGGCTGCTACTCAAGCTTTGTTATTAGGACGTGAAACAATTACCTTACTTATGAATGATCCTCTACTGCCCTCTCCATTTGTTGATGAACATGCCCGTAATCAGTTTGCTCAAAATGTACAGCAGCTCGATTCGATTGGACAAAAGCTATGGCAAAAACTTTATGAAAATGAATTAGCCCATTAAAAGGCGATTTATTTTTTTACAAACAAATATTTCACTTTTTAAAATTTTATGATTATATTTGTAATATAAAATATGAATGCCAAAATCTGATTTGGGAGAATAAAAATGAATGCACAAGTGAGTGTGACCGATCTATTTAGCAGAGAAGAAATACAGGAGCTCACACAACCCTCAGATGCATACGGCGCTTGGGCTGTTGCAAGCACATGGGCCGTTATTGGCGGAACATTTGCAAGTTTAATCATGATGTGGGATTACTTACCTAGCTGGGGCAAATTACTTGCTTGTATGCTAGCTTTGGCCATATTGGCGGGTCGCCAGTTATGTCTAGCAATTTTGATGCATGAGGCATCGCATAAAAGCCTATTTAAAAATAAGAAAATAAATGACTTCGTAGGTGAATGGCTATGCGCCCGTCCAATCTGGAATGATCTACAAAAATACCGCGTACACCATGTCCGTCATCATGCAAAAACCTCTACTCCAGATGACCCTGATCTTTCTTTAGTTTCTGGTTTTCCAGTAAGTAAAAAATCTCTTACTCGTAAATTCTTACGCGACTTAACGGGTATGACAGGATTAAAGTTTAGCTTTGGTCGAGTGTTAATGGATCTCGATTTAATGAAATGGACCGTTGCAAATGATCAAGTCTGGTTAGATCGAAGCAATAAAGATTTCGTTGATTATGCCAAAAGTCTTATCAAAAACAGTAGCGGTGCCATTGCAACAAATGTGGCTCTTTACGGTGTTTTAAAGGCGTTTGGGCAGCAACGTTTTTTTTGGTTATGGCCTTTAGCGTATTTAACACCATTTCCATTATTTTTAAGAATCCGCTCAATGGCCGAACATGCAGGCATGCAAACGAGTAATACAGCCTTAACCAATACACGCACGACACGCGCAGGTTGGATTGCTAGAAGCTTTGTGGCACCTATTCATGTCAATTATCATATGGAACACCACCTAATGGCTTCGGTGCCCTACTTCAAACTGCCGCGCATGCATCGACTATTAAGAGACCGCGGTCATGTTCCGGCACCACCTAGTTATTTGGAAGTGATTGAATCACTCTTATCTAAGCCAGAATAATCTACTTAATAATTGAAATGATCAATGAAAGGCCATGAAATTAAATTTATAGCCTTTTAACTTAAATCATCCATTTTATGCTGGGTTTGAAAATATTTAGGAGTAATCCCCATCCAACGCTTAAACGCACGAGTGAAGTGAGAAGTTTCGGCATAACCCAGCATTAAAGCCACTTTTTCAATCGACATGTTATTTTGAGCTAAAAGTTTCTGGGCATGTTCCTTTTTGAGAGAGTCTACCAAGATTGTAAAACTAGTATGATCAAGGGCTAAATAGCGTTGTAAGGTTCGCTCTGACATATTCATGATTTGAGCCACTTGCCCAACTTTTAATGTCTCCCCCTCCCCATCCAAAAGCAATTTTTCAGCAACTTGTTTAACGCGCCCTTTCCAACCACTTTTTAACTTTAACTTCTCTATATCCCGCTTACATTGCGCATTTAACAATGGCGCTAGCATTGGGTCTGCCGTTAATACAGGTTGTGCTAAATACTCTTTTGGAAATATCCAACAATTACGCTTTTGGTTAAATAAACAAGTCACAGCCAGTTGATGACTTATTTCGGCAAAACCTATAGGTTCTGGCATTTGTAATTCAACTTTTCCCAAATGAGAAAGCCCTGTTAGTTTTCTCGCGATTTGAACAAAACCGACTAACAAAAAAATGTTGGCATTTGAACTCAACTGAAATGCATCGACTGGCTGATGAATTGACCAATATGCATCATTATTTTCTTGTTTTAATTCTGGTTTAAAGACCTTGCAACGTGAACCAATGAAATGTTCAAGAATTTTCAGCGCTTCTCCTAAATTTGAAGAAACGATAGCAGCCATTCCGACTGAACCATAACATGAAGCTGTCATGTTTAAAGCTAAATATCCTGCCAGTGCTGGCTCTTTGCATAACTCAATGGCCCGTTCAATAAGTTGATTTAAGATGTTGAACTCAACATACCAGTAAGGCTTTTCTAATTGGCCTAAAGTTATTCCACTTTCCTCTAAAAGCTGATCACCAGAGACATCCCACCGCTTAATAGTTTCTACAATTAAATTAATATAAGTTCCGGGTAATTCTGGATTCATGAGCAACCCATTGAGCAAAATAAAATGGCGTGAAATGGTAAAAACTGTCAGTTCATGAACTATGCCATGCTTTTAAATTGATGCATAGTTAATCAAAACAAAATCCGTCGAATTGCATTAGACAGCACAGTTCCTGAAAAAGAATACAGGTCACCTTATGAATATTCTGATTGTCCATGCTCATCCAGAACCACAGTCTTTTACCACTGCTTTAAAAAGTACAGCCAAGCAAACCTTAGAAAAATTGGGGCACACAGTAAAGGTTTCAGATTTATATGCGATGAAATTTAACCCCGTTGCGTCCAAAGAGGATTTTCTAGAGCTCAATCAACCTGATTATTTTAACTATGCTCTAGAGCAAAGGAATGCCAGCAAAAATCAACTTCTAGCTCCAGATATTCAAGCAGAAATTGAAAAAGTAAAAAAAGCTGATTTAGTTATTTTTAATTTCCCACTTTATTGGACATCTGTTCCAGCAATTTTAAAGGGCTGGATTGATCGTGTTTTCGTCTCTGGCTTGTTTTATGGTGGTAAGCGGTTTTATAACCACGGCGGCATGGCAGGTAAAAAAGCGATGTTGTGTTTAACGCTCGGCGGTAGAACACACATGTTTGGAGAGAACTCTATTCATGGTTCAATCGAAAATTATCTATCGCCAATTCAGCGTGGTACTTTGGCATATGCTGGTTTTGAAGTCCTACCTCCATTCATTGCTTACCACGTACCGTACATTAGCCAAGAAGCACGAGAAAGCCTTCTTCAAGACTATGTGAATTATCTCTCTCACTTGGACCAGCTTGAACCACTAAAATTTCCTAAGCTAGAACAATTTGATGAAAAACTATATCCACTTTAATACTGTGTTTGAGCTCTAAAAATTAAATAGCCGAATCTAGATGATTATTTTCTAATGATCGCTTTTAAATAGAGACTCCAATTTCGCTCAAAAAATAGATCAAATGGTAAAAAAATTAAGCTAAACTTTTTTATAAAATTAAGAATATAAAAGTGAATCAATAATATACAGATGTAGAGAAACTAGACTTATCAACTAAAAATGATGACTAATACTCATTTCATAATCATTTAATTCATATTTTTACAAAAAAATCTTTGACCATTTTTCTTAGATTTGTGACAAAAATGTCATAAAAACAAAGCTCATCACTAATAGATAAAAAATATAAATATCAATTAATTAAATTAATTTAATAATGAAAATATTCCTTCATATTTCATTCATTATCGGCACTATTTGTATAAAAAGTGAGTACTCCTCAGTTCATATAACAGATTTACTCTTATTGTAATTATGCTATTTTTGTTACATGGAGTTATCAAAGCTTCTATTACTTGTAATTAGGAGCTTTGAAGGCAACACAGTTTAAACGGTTTAACTCTGTTACTTTTAAAAAAATGTCTTGAAGTTCAAGGAAAGATTAAAATGAAATTAAAACATCTGAGCACTGCAATGATTTTAGCAACGCTGCCTGCAACTGGGGTTTTTGCAGCAGCATTGGATCGCTCTGGACAATCAATGTCTGCATTTTTGCAGCCTGGTAACTACTTTGAAGCGGGTATTTCTGTTTTAGACCCAGATGTATCAGGTAAAGAAGCAGGATCAAGCGCAACTCGCCGTAATATTAGCGATATGGGGGAGGATTATTTTTTCCCAAATGCAGCTTTAAAACTACAACTTAACGATAAATTCTCATTTGGTTTAATTTACGATCAACCTTTTGGTGCAGATGCAGAATATTCTGGGAAAAATGTATTTGTATCAGACTCTTCTAATACAATTTTAGCCCAAGACAGATTAGATGTAATTCGTGCCAATACTATTGATACAACTTTTAATGGATTAACTAGCGATCAGCGTGTTGGTGCTGCTCTACAAGCCCAAGGAGTTGATTTAAGCTCTGATGCCGGGAAAGCAAAATTTGCTGCTACTTTAAATGCTTATAATAATGATGCAGCTACGAAAGCTGCTATCGATGCGGGCGTAAAACAAGGCGTTGCAGCAAGAGTAGATGCTGGTATAAATGAAATTAATGGTTTACTTGGCAAAGGTGGCACCAAAGTTGAAGTTGATACTCAAAACCTTGCTATGGTTTTTGGTTTTCAACCAAATAAAAACTGGAACCTCTATGCAGGTGGTGTATATCAAACAATTAAAGGAAATATTAGCCTCCGTGGACAAGCTTATAGTATCTACAATGGCTATGATGCAGACATCAAAGAAACTGGCGGTGTGGGTTGGTTAGCAGGTTTTGCTTATCAAATTCCTGAAATTGCTCTTAAAGCTTCTTTAACTTATCGTTCTGAAGTTGACCATGACGTCAATATTCGTGAAAATTTGCCTACACTTCCTGCTCTTTCATTATTAGGGCAAGCTGCTGCGGCTGATGCAATTAAAAATAGCTCAGCAGATACTACAATTACAACACCTCAATCAGTTAACTTTGATTTCCAAACAGGCATCATGGCTGACACCGTTGCGTTTGCAAACATTCGTTGGGTGAACTGGAAAGATTTCTCTGTTCAACCATACAAATTTGGCCAACTATCAAAAGTTGTAGGGCCTATTGTCAACCGCCCAAATGGTTTCGATTTGGTTAGCTATACAGATGACCAATGGACAGTAACCACAGGTGTTGGTCGTAAACTCAATGACAAATGGGCAGGTAACGTGTCTGTGGGTTGGGACTCGGGTGCTGGTGACCCAATCACAACTTTAGGTCCAACTGAAGGTTACTGGAACGTAGGTCTAGGTCTACAATATAGCCCTACTCCACAAACATTTATTGCTGGTGGTGTAAAATATTTCTGGTTGGGTGATGCCAAAGCTCAAACAGGTGCGCAAGCAGGTAGTGATGAATATGTTGCAGAGTTCTCTGACAACAACGCAATCGCTTATGGTTTAAAACTTGGTTATAAATTCTAAGTTTCAAAACTCATTCATATAAAAAAAGGCGCTTTAAGCGCCTTTTTTATGATTTATTCTTAAGCTGGGATTGTACGCTGTGAAACCGAACGGATTGCTTCTTTTAATGCATCATATCCGCGGATAGCAGGAAACTGTGGAAACTCAGCAATCACGTTTTCTGGCGCATCAAATAAGAAACCATGGTCCGCTTCACCAAGCATGGTTGTATCGTTATACGAATCGCCAGCTGCGATTACTCGGAAATTTAAACCATGTAGTGCTTTAACCGATTCGCGTTTTTGATCTGGTTGACGTAATTTATAAGCTGTAATCATTCCTTCTTCATCTGTCTCTAATTTATGACAGAAAATGGTTGGCCAACCCAATTGCTTCATCAAAGGATGAGCAAACTCATAGAAAGTATCTGACAAGATCACGAGTTGGAAATGAGTGCTCACCCATTCAACAAACTCTTTTGCACCTGGTAATGGCCCCATCTCGGCAATGACTTCTTGAATGTCATTTAAGCCTAAACCGTGTTGTTTTAAGATATTCAAGCGCTGAGTCATTAAAACATCATAATCCGGAATATCACGAGTTGTTGCTTCGAGTTCTTTAATCCCTGTTTTTTTTGCGAAATTGATCCAGATTTCAGGAACTAAAACCCCTTCCAGATCTAGGCATACGATTTCCATGAATGCTTCCAACGTTGGTTAAAAATTGCTGTATCATACCATTAAGATTTTCAGTTTTGCGTTGTTATTGATCAAATCAATTTTATTCATAAGGTTCGAAATTAAAGTGCTAAGCACTTTATTAACTATCCTTTAGAATATTTTTCATAAATCAATGCGCCCAAGCCTTTTGCCAGGAACACACATGACCGTTATTCCGACTATTGATATCGTAGATGCTCTTGCTGCTGAGTATGCAACCAAAAGCCCTCGAGAAATTTTAGAACTTGCCTTAAGCCAACAAGGTGAAATTGCGATTTCGTTTTCGGGAGCAGAAGATGTTGTTTTAATTGATATTGCTTCACGTTTAGGTAAGCCGTTCCGTGTGTTTAGTCTCGATACTGGCCGACTCCACGCTGAAACCTATCAATTTATTGAAACTGTCCGTAAACACTACAATATCAATATCGAAATTTGTTTCCCTGAATCTGAAGCTGTCCAAAACATGGTCAACGAAAAAGGTTTATTTAGCTTTTTTACAGATGGGCACCAAGAATGTTGCGGTATCCGAAAAGTTCAGCCTTTACGTAAAAAACTTGCGACTTTAGATGGCTGGATTACCGGTCAACGTAAAGATCAAAGCCCTGGTACACGTACTGAAATTCCAGTAGTACAAGCTGATGCGGGCTTCTCTGGTCCAGGTAAGCAACTCATTAAATATAATCCTCTAGCAAATTGGACAAGTGCTGAGGTATGGAGCTACATCCGTATGATGGAAATTCCATATAACCCTCTTCATGAGCGCGGTTTTGTTTCTATTGGATGTGAACCATGTACTCGACCTGTATTACCAAACCAACATGAGCGTGAAGGTCGCTGGTGGTGGGAAGAAGCCACTCAAAAAGAATGTGGATTACATGCAGGTAATATGAAAAAGTAATTTATTATCAAAAAACCACTGGTAAATCAGTGGTTTTTTTTGTGTCATGTTGCGTACACAAAGTCATATTTTCTCTACTCTAAACGCTATATACTTAATTTTACGGTTCTATAATTCTAATAAGAGCTCATATAAGGGCTTCTTAGAAAAATGCATGAGGCACAATGATTTATGCGTCCATTACACCCAATTGATTTCATTTTTCTGTCGCTCGAAAAAAGACAGCAACCCATGCATGTCGGTGGATTATTTTTATTTGAAATTCCTGAAAATGCACCAGAAACCTTTGTACATGATTTAGTAGAAGATATCAGACGCTCAAAAAGTATTCCTATTCCTCCCTTCAATAACCGTTTAAATGGCCTATTTTGGGATGAAGATGAAGAGTTCGATATCGATCATCACTTTCGCCACATTGCTCTGCCTCATCCTGGCCGTATTCGCGAACTTCTGGTTTATATTTCACAGCAGCATAGCTCACTAATTGACCGTGCCAAGCCTCTTTGGACTTGTGACATTATTGAAGGAATCGAAGGCAATCGCTTTGCCATGTATTTTAAAATCCATCATGCAATGGTCGACGGTGTTGCTGGTATGCGTTTGATTGAGAAATCTCTATCAAAAACACCAGAAGAAAAACATGTTGTTCCTTTATGGTGTGTTGAGAGCAAAAGAACTAAACGCCTAAAAGTACCGACGCCAAGTACAAGTAAAATTAAAAGTATTTTAGGTGGAATTAAGTCCCAACTCGATATCGCTCCAAAAGTCATGCAAGAGCTATCTCAGACTATCTTCAAAGAAATGGGCAAAAATCCTGATTATGTTTCTACCTTTCAGGCACCAGTTTCTATTTTAAACCAAAGAGTCAGTGCTTCACGTCGTTTTGCGGCCCAATCATTTGAACTGAGCCGCCTTAGAAAAATTTCAAAAGCATTAGGCGTGACGATTAATGATGTTGTGCTGGCTGTATGTTCAGGTGCTTTACGTGAATATTTGATTAGTCAAAACAGCTTACCTAAAAAGCCACTGATTGCCATGGTTCCCGCTTCATTACGTACAGATGATTCTGACGTGAGCAACCGAATTACCATGATTTTGGCAAATTTAGGGACCCATAAAGATCAACCGTTAGAACGTCTAGAAATCATTCGCCGTAGCATGCAAAACTCGAAGCAGCGCTTTAGTCGAATGACTGCGAATGAAATTTTAAACTATAGCGCTGTTGTTTATGGACCGGCAGGATTAAACATCATGTCAGGAATGCTTCCTAAGCGTCAGGCGTTCAATTTAGTGATTTCCAATGTACCAGGACCACGTGAGCCGCTTTATTGGAATGGCGCGAAACTAGACGCTCTCTATCCTGCTTCGATTGTTATGGATGGACAAGCTCTAAACATTACCATGACCAGTTATTTAGATAAGCTTGAAGTTGGATTAACAGCTTGTCGAAATGCTTTACCGAAAATGCAAAACCTTTTGACTCATTTAGAAGATGAGATTCAACGTTTTGAAGAAATTATTGCAGAGAAACAACTGAAACATCATTCAGCAAGTTAGAAAAAATTAAGGGGCTTTAAATTGGCCCCTTATTTTTTGATTGTGCGGCACTGGTTAAGTAACTGATGACATACTGAACGAATCATTGCAGTTGTAATCGGTACTTCTTTACCTTGGTCATTCAACATATAGCAGCTATTTACTGGCGTGCTTTCTAAAACATGTTTAAGACCGTTGCTAATTAAGTTTTCACTTACATTCATGGGTTATACCTCTTATTGTTTGCTAAGACGTTTAATAGGGAGAACGTCTACGGCTACTGTATGTAAGTAGTATTTAAAATTCATGAATGAAAGTAAAATTTCAGTTGTAACAAGGATTAAGCGATATCTTGTTACAACTTTAACTTAAAATGATATCGTATTGCTCTTGCGTATATAAATTTTCGACCTGAAATTTAATAACACGGTTAATAAAATGCTCTAAATCGGCTACTGCTGGTGCTTCTGCTGTTAATAATCGGTCAATCACAGAAGGATGCGCAACAACAGTAAAGCCACTCGTTGACTCGAATGCGCGGGTATAACGTAATATCTCACGAAATATTTCGTAACACACTGTCTCTGCTGTTTTGACAAAACCACGCCCCTGACACGTTGGACATGATTCACATAATAAATGTTCTAACGATTCACGAGTTCGTTTACGAGTCATTTCGACCAGTCCAAGTTCTGACACTTGAGTAATTTTGGTCTTAGCGTGATCTCGCTCAAGCATTTTTTCAAACTGACGCATCACCTCTTCACGGTGAGTTGCTTCTTGCATGTCAATAAAATCAATAATCAGAATACCCCCCAAATTACGCAGTCTAAGTTGACGCGCGATAACTTGAGTCGCTTCCATATTGGTTTTAAAAACCGTGTCTTCAAGACTACGACCACCGACATATGAACCCGTGTTAACGTCAATCGTTGTCATGGCCTCAGTCTGGTCAATCATCAGATAGCCACCCGACTTCAAAGCTACGCGGGTTTGCAAAGCTTTTTGAATATCTTCTTCAACATTGTAAAGATCAAATAGCGGTCGCTCACCCGGATAATGGATGAGACGATTCTTCATATTTGGAACAAACTCTTCTACAAATTCAAGCAACTTTGCATGAATCTCTCGCGAATCGACATAAATCTTTGCCGTTTCTTCGCTCGCCAAATCACGAATAATACGTTGAGGTAATGGAAGTTCTTCAAAAATTAAAGAAGGGACAGCAACATCAGTCTGCTTACGCTGAATGTATTCCCATAATTTACTCAGATAGCACATGTCTTGTGCGATTTCTGCCTCATCTACACCTTCGGCAGCTGTACGGACAATCACACTACCGGGTAAATTATGTTCTGCTTGAATACTTTCAATAATATTACGTAGTCGCTCTCGCTCTTCTTCTGATTCAATACGCTGCGAAACACCAATATGATTTCCATATGGCATGAGAACCAGATAACGAGAAGGAATTGAAAGATCTGTACTTAGACGTGCACCTTTTGTACCCAACATATCTTTCATAACTTGGACAGTAAGGGTTTGTCCAGGATGTAATAATTCAAAGACATTTGGGGTAGGCTGCGAACGAGGCCAAACCATATCATTGATATGTAAAAAGGCTGTTCGAGACAGACCAATATCCACAAAAGCAGCTTGCATGCCCGGAAGCACTCGTACTACTTTACCTTTGTAAATATTGCCGACTAGACCGCGCTTGACTGTACGCTCGACATACAGCTCATTAACAGTTCCATTTTCGATTAATGCCACCCGACACTCCATAGGCGTGACATTAATAAGTAGTTCTTCTGACATACATAAACTCAAAGCATTATAAAATTTTTATTAAAGAGTCAGAGAAGCTGTTAACTTTAACTTTGTCTAGTGTTCGTCGACAATGCTATTCAATTAAGAATGATAACAACCCCTTATGTCTTTACTCTTTTTAATAACTGTGCAAATTCGTATAAAGGAAGTCCTACCACATTACTATAACTTCCTTGAATTTGGGGAATATATTGCGAGGCAATTCCTTGAATTGCGTACCCACCCGCCTTTCCAACAGGCTCACCTGTGGTCCAATAATCTTCCATATCTTGTGTAGTCAGGTGCTGGAACTCAACTTGTGTTTGCACTACCTGACTTAACATTTGTTGTTGAGTCGCAACGCATAGTCCAGAAAAAACATCGTGCCAACGTCCAGACAATTTTTTCCAAATTTCAAAGGCATGCTTTTTCGATTCAGGCTTACCAATAATTTGACCATCAAGTCCTAGACTTGTATCAGCAGCAATAACAATTGCATCTGGAAAAAGCTTCAATACGATTTGTGCCTTTTCTCTAGCTAAACGTTCAACATAATGATGAACCAGTTCATTTTCATGTACCGACTCATCAATATCAGGACTATAGATTTCAAAATCCAAGCCAAGTTGTTGTAACAGCTCCTTCCGACGAGGAGAGCTAGATGCTAAAACTATATGCGCCATTTTGCCAAACAATAATAGACGACTGGCCACGTGATGATACTCGTCATCAAAGGTTGCCAATGTCTAGCAATCGAAAAATGAATTCCGCCCATGGTCTGTGTTACCCACATAAAAGCTAAGTGGGTAATAATGACCAGCGTTGCTATCGTCCATAAATTAACAAAAGTTAAAATACGGCGTTCCCGAATTAAAAAACGGGTAAGAAAAGTCACAATTACAAAGCTTAAGGCATTGAGACCTAAAGGTGCATCAAGCAATAAGTCTGTAAAAATCCCCATCCCGAATGCAAACCAGACCCCACACCATGTTGGCTGACATACTACCCAAAATAGCATAATCATTAACATGAATAATGGTCGCCAGCCTGAAATATCATAGGATAGCGGGTAAACCATGAGTACAGAGCCCACAATAACGGAGAGAATAATTCCCCATAATGGGTCTTTACGCTTTTCTCGTTTGAGTTTAGCGATCGGCATAAGGCTGCTCCTTCGCTAAGGACTCAGAGAAAAGTACAACTACATGGTGCCCTGTGGCTAATTGCGCTGCTGGTGTGACATCAATTTCAGCAAACTCACCTGAATTATGACGTCTTATTTTGGCAACTGTACCCACAGCGTAACCTGCCGGGAAATGTTCACCCAAGCCTGAGCTAAACACTTTATCACCCACCAGAATATTAGCGCTGGTCGGAACATATTCCATTTTTAAACGGCCTAAATCACCTGTACCAGAAACAATCGCTCGCATTCCTGTACGCTCAAGTCGTACCGACAGTGAATGCTCTTTATCAGATAACAACATTACACGTGAGCTATGAGGATACACATTGATGATCTGCCCCATAATCCCCTTATTATCCAAAACCGTTTGTCCGACCTTGATATGGTCCATAGAGCCTCGGTTAATAATGATGATATGACGCAATGGATCTGCATCAGTCCCAATCACTTCGGCAATTTCCATACGGCCATCAATAATTAACGGTGTATCAAGAAGTCCTCGTAAACGGGTATTTTCAGCAGATAATTCAGAAAGCTTCTGTAAGCGGACTTGAGCTTGTAAAAGCTCAGCCTGCATCGCGGTATTTTCACGACGCAGTTGTGCTTCAGATTTTGTTTGTTGATTCAGCCATTCTCTCGACAGTACTGGATAACTGGCCAATGCATAAATTGGGTTATATGCAGCGTACAAGACATCCCTTGCTGGCTGAATTACATAAGGCATGCGCCAATCAAAGAACAGCACAACCAAGCATGTAATGACCGCAATAATGAACGAGCGGAAAGATGGCGGCTGTCTTGAAAAAATATTCGGTTGCACCGCCTAATCCTTAAACTTAACCGACGAAAAGCATGTCATGGTTCGGATTGTCGAAGAATTCCAATACTTTACCACCACCACGGGTTACACAAGTAAGAGGATCTTCAGCAACAACAACCGGTAAACCAGTTTCTTGAGCTAATAATTTATCAAGGTTACGAAGTAACGCACCACCACCTGTCAATACAATACCGCGCTCAGCAATATCAGAAGAAAGTTCAGGAGGAGTTTGCTCAAGTGCCGATTTAACAGCGCTTACAATACTTTGTAATGGATCAGAGATTGCTTGAGTAATTTCGTCAGAAGTTACAGTAATTGCACGAGGTACACCTTCTGCAAGGTTACGACCACGAACTTCGATTTCTAATGTCGTACCATCAGAAACAGCCATACCGACTTCTTTTTTAATAATTTCAGCAGTGGTTTCACCAATTACACAACCGTGAGCTTTACGAACATAATTGATGATTTGCTCATCAAAAACATCACCGCCGATGCGTAAAGAGTCAGCATAGACACAACCTTGCAATGAAATAATTGCAATTTCAGTTGTACCACCACCAACATCCACAACCATAGAACCACATGCTTGTTCAACTGGCATACCTGCGCCAATTGCAGCAGCCATAGGCTCTTCAATCAAACGAACATCACGGGCACCCGCATTAAATACTGCTTCGCGAATCGCACGACGCTCGACCAAAGTTGATTTACATGGTACACATACAACTACACGAGGTGCAGGTGGGAACAAACGTTTTTCGTGAACTTTACCAATAAACTGATTCAACATGGTTTCAGTCACTTCAAAATCCGCAATTACACCGTCTTTCATTGGACGAATTGCAGAAATATTCGCAGGCGTACGGCCCAGCATTTGCTTAGCATCTAGACCTACAGCAGCAACAATTTTTTGTGAACCACTGTGACGAATTGCCACAACTGTTGGTTCATTTAATATAATGCCGCGGCCTGGTGCATAAATAAGTGTATTTGCTGTACCTAAATCAATGGCTAGATCCGGCGAAAACAAGCCAATTAGTCGTTTTAGAATCACGGTTCGTTCTCAGTTAAACTTTCATGTGGATGCAAGGTGGCAACTTTAAACTAAATGTGATGATTTGAACAAGTCAATCGCTTATTATAACGCACGATATTTTGAAAATTTTTAATACTGATTAGGTGATGTTATGTCTACATCGGATGCACAGCATTCAGCAGATTTAAATGCACAAACAGTTTCAGCAATCGCCAATCTTGCTCGATTGTCGCTCAATGATACGCAATCTGCTGAATATGCTCAAAGTCTAAATAAAATTTTAGGCATGATGGAAACCTTAAAAGGCATTGATACGGAAGGCGTAGAACCTTTGAAAAGTCCTTTTGACAATCCTCAACCTTTACGTGCTGATGTGGTAACTGAAAGCAATCATCGAGATGAATACCAAGCGGTTGCGCCTGCAACTGAAGATGGTTTGTATCTTGTTCCTCGCGTGATTGAATAACTTTTACTCAATTAACCATCTTCCCTATTTTGAATGTAAAGAAATTTTACTCATGACTGATTTACATCGCTTATCAATTCGTGAACTTGCTGAGGGCTTAAGCCAAGCGAAGTTTTCATCTCGCGAACTGACTGAACATTATTTGCAACGTATTGCTAAAATTGACCCACTGGTAAAAAGCTACGTGACGGTTACGCCTGAACAAGCGCTTGCTGAAGCCGACGCTGCCGATGCAGCATTAAAAGCAGGTAATGCAACAGCTTTAACGGGTATTCCTCTTGCGCATAAAGATATCTTTTGTACCAAAGGTATTAAAACGACTGCTGGTTCAAAAATATTAGACAACTTCATTTCTCCTTACGATGCAACTGTTGTTGAAAAAACAAAAGCAGCCGGTCTTGTCACTTTAGGTAAAGTGAACATGGATGAGTTTGCGATGGGCTCAACATCTGAAAGCTCATATGTTGGCGCAACGAGTAACCCATGGGCACTTGACCATGTTCCGGGTGGTTCGTCAGGTGGTTCTGCTGCGGCTGTAGCGGCTGATTTAGCACCATTTGCTACAGGTACTGATACAGGTGGTTCAATTCGTCAACCAGCTTCTTTCTGTGGTTTAACAGGCCTAAAACCAACCTACGGTCGTGTATCTCGTTTCGGGATCATTGCTTATGCATCATCTTTAGACCAAGCAGGTCCAATGGCACGCTCTGCTGAAGACTGTGCTTACCTCATGAATGTAATTGCAGGTCACGATGCAAAAGACTCGACTTCGGTTAAAAAAGAAGTTGATGACTACGTTGCAAACTTAAACAACACATCTGTAAAAGGTCTACGCATTGGTATTCCTAAACAATACTTTAACGTTGCAGGTTTAGATGCAGATGTTAAAGCACGTGTTGAAGAGTCTTTGAAAGAGCTTGAAGAAATGGGTGCGACTCTTGTTGAGATTGACCTCAGCATGACTGAAGCTTATGTGCCAACGTATTATCTCATTGCACCAGCTGAAGCATCTTCTAACTTGTCACGTTATGATGGTGTTCGTTACGGCTACCGCTGTGAAAACCCAGCTGACTTGATGGATCTTTATAAACGCTCTCGCTCAGAAGGTTTTGGTCCAGAAGTTCAACGCCGTATCCTTATTGGTACATACGCACTTTCTGCGGGTTATTACGATGCTTACTATGTAAAAGCACAAAAAGTACGTCGTCTAATTCAACAAGACTTCTTAAAAGCATTTGAAAATGTAGATGTAATCGCTGCTCCTTCTGCACCAACAACTGCATATAAGATTGGTGCAAACTTAAGTCCAACTGAAATGTATTTAGGCGATATCTATACACTTGCAGTGAACTTAGCAGGCTTACCAGCAATTAATGCTCCTGTTGGTTTTGATAAAGACAGCTTGCCTGTCGGCTTACAGTTGATTGGTAACTATTGGTCAGAATCGCAATTGTTATCGATTATTCATCAATACCAACAAAACACCGATTTCCATACTCAACGTGCGGCAATTGCTGAGGAGAACGCATAATGGCTGAAGCTCAAAAGTTGAAATTGATTGACGGTTGGGAAGTCGTTATTGGTATCGAGATTCACACTCAGCTTGCAACCAATTCTAAAATTTTCTCTGGTTCATCGACTGAATTTGGTCAAGACCCAAACACGCAAGCGAGCCTTGTGGACTTGGCTATGCCGGGTGTACTTCCAGTTTTGAATGAAAAAGTGGTTGATCTTGCAATTCGCTTCGGTCTTGGAATTGATGCTTACATCGACCAAGCATCAGTATTTGCACGTAAAAACTACTTCTACCCTGACTCGCCAAAAGGCTACCAAATTAGCCAAATGGATAACCCAATTGTGGGTTTGGGCCACATCGACATTCAGCTTGAAGATGGTACGACTAAACGCATTGGCGTAACTCGTGCTCACCTTGAAGAAGATGCTGGTAAATCCGTACACGACCAATTTGAAGGTATGTCTGGCATTGACTTAAACCGTGCTGGTACACCTTTACTTGAAATCGTTTCTGAACCAGACATGCGTTCAGTTGAAGAAGCTGTTGCTTACATTAAAGCGATTCACACATTAGTACGTTGGTTAGGTATTTCTGACGGTAACATGGCAGAAGGTTCATTCCGTGCCGACTGTAACGTATCTTTACGTCGTCCGGGCCAACCTTTTGGTACGCGCTGTGAACTTAAAAACCTCAATTCATTCCGTTTCATTGAGCAAGCGATCAATGTTGAAATTGAACGCCAAATGGAAATTTTGGAATACGGCGGAAGTATCGACCAAGAAACTCGTTTGTTCGATCCAAACAAAATGGAAACGCGCTCTATGCGTTCTAAAGAAGAAGCGAATGACTACCGCTACTTCCCCGATCCAGATTTGTTACCTGTGATTATTGCAGATGAGCAAATCGAAGCTGCTCGCGCTGCACTTCCAGAGCTCCCTGCTGCTCGCCGTGCGCGCTTTATCGCAGACTTTGGTGTAACTGAGTACGATGCACATGTACTTACGCTCTCACGCGAAATGGCAGACTTCTATGAAGCTGTTGTGGCTGCTGCTGGCGGTGCGAAGCAAGGTAAAGTATCAGCAAACTGGGTAATGGGTGAATTCTCAGGTGCGTTAAACAAAGCTGGCCTAGACTTAGCAGACTCTCCTGTTTCTGCTGAACAACTTGGCGGCATGATTGCACGCATTATTGACAACACCATTAGCGGTAAGATTGCTAAACAAGTCTTTGGCTTTATGTGGGAATCGGAAGGTAAATCTGCCGATGACATTATTGCGGAAAAAGGCTTAAAGCAAGAAACTGACACTGGTGCAATTGAAGCGATCATTAAAGAAGTACTTGCAGCCAATGAAAAAATGGTTGAAGAGTACAAGTCTGGTAAAGAAAAAGCCTTTAACGGTCTTGTTGGTCAAGTCATGAAAGCTTCTAAGGGTAAAGCCAACCCTGCTCAAGTAAATGAATTAATGAAAAAATTGATTGGTTAATTTCATTAGCTAACTCAAAAAAAGCCTCGATTTATCGGGGCTTTTTTACATCCTTATGAAACATCCTTCGACTAAAGAATGTGCTTTTTGCTAAAAATCATACTTTCATTGTGCTAATTTAAATTAAAAATTGAAATCACATATATTTTAAATAAGAGAGATAAATCATGTCTAAAAAGATTCTAATGTTGGTCGGTGACTATGCAGAAGACTATGAAACTATGGTTCCATTTCAGTTCTTAACAGGTTTAGGTTATACAGTGCATGCGGTTTGCCCAAATAAAAAGAATGGTGACCATATTGCGACAGCTATTCATGATTTTGAAGGCGAACAAACTTATAGCGAAAAACGTGGCCACAACTTTGCGATTAACTATGATTTTGATGCCGTTAATACCGAAGACTATGTAGGTCTAGTTATTCCGGGTGGTCGTGCACCAGAGTATTTGCGCATGAATGATCGTGTTATCGAAATTGTGCGTGAGTTTGATCGAGTGAAAAAACCAATAGCAGCCGTATGCCATGGCGCTCAATTACTCGCAGCGGCAGATATATTACAAGGCCGCCTCTGCTCAGCTTATCCAGCATGTGCTGCCGAAGTAAAATTGGCAGGTGGACAATACGCAGATATTGCTGTGACTGAAGCAGTTACAGATGGGCATTTGGTGACTGCACCTGCTTGGCCTGCACATCCAGCTTGGTTAGCTCAATTTGTGAAAGTTTTAGGGGCTAAAATTACGATCTAAAGAGATCTCTTTATCCCAAATACAATAAAGCCTGCTGTTAGATAGCAGGCTTTATTACTAAAATAGAAAACTAGATTTTTATCTCGTAATCCCTAATTTATTCCAAATTTCTGGTGTTAAAAACGTCGTCACTAATTTATTTAAATCGATATAACGCAATGTACCTTGTAACTGCTGTTTAACGGCCGGGTCTTTAACAATATCTTCACCCGCACTTTGACCTAACTGTTGAAAAGCCTCTCCAACCGCCTTCACACCTTCAGCCTGAATTACAGCTTTGGTCTGAGCAGAACATTGCTCCACAATCACACGTTGTAAAACCTGAGCCAGTTTTTGGTCTAACTGATCTTTTTGCTCAGGCGTTACATTACTAAATGCTTTTAAATCTGGATGAGCTGCTAAAGCTGTAAATGTCCATTGAAGTACAGTAGTTTTGTCTGAAGCCGTTGTAGCCTTAACTAAACAATCACTGAGCTGATCAACCGTTGGTCCAGCCATCGCAATTTGAGTAGTCCCCAACACAGCAGCAGCCACACATATTGAACGGCTCAGGTGTGAAAACTTACGGCGAACAATAGCGTAAAGATGATGTGACATAGGTCTGGCTCCAATAAACAATCTGTTCTTTTTATCACAGAGTCACTAAAGTTACCTGTTATGACTCTGTAACCGCAAAATACTTATTTCACCACAGACTCTATTCGATCAAGTTCCCACACCCCACCTGCTGCCAAGCCTTTACACATACCCGTCCACATATCCTTAGTATGTACAAAACTCTTACCATCCCACACCCATTCTTCACTTGCCCAGCAGTCTCCAATGCCTCTTCCCTTTTGAGCACTACTGATAATACCGCTATCAAAATCTGAAGCGGACTCAGTCACAAATGTTGCCTTACCATTTAAAGACTCATCTAACACCCAAGCACCATATCCTTCGTTATAGGCACCTCTCCAGCACAACGTAGTCGCCAGAACTTTCTTATTGGTTAGTTTATATAGCTCAATTTTCTGTGGTTCAGCTCCATCGCTATTACCGCCATAAACGCCTTCACAAAAGCCATCTTCTTTCGGATTGGGTTTAGCAGTCATCAAACTACGGTGTATTGCCTGGTACTGTTTATTTTTAGGCTGTAAAGTTAAATAAGGTTTGTTTGAAGTCTTAATACGTTTAACAAGTAGTTTTGGTTTAGGCATAAGCACTTTGGTTTCATTGGTGCTGCCCTTTTTAACCAAAGCACCAACAGTTCCGATACGCTTCTGAAAATCATCCATTTTTAATAACACAGCAGTCATTCCAGCATCAGAAACTTTCCATTCATGCTGAGCATTTTTAAATACAATTTCAGTTTTCTGTTTAGACTGCTGTAGTAGAGTGTTGACTTGTGAGCTATTCAATTTACCCATAAGTGGCAACTCAACACCATCTACAGCCACAGCGCCTAAATCTTTACCATTTATATAAAAATGAATATTTTTAAGCTGGTTGGCTGGCAAACTTTGCTCATAGTCTGATAAAGCAAATTCAGCTTGCACAGGTTGTTTTGGCCCTGCTTTACGCACCAATAAAAGTGATGCTGGATTATCACCATTTTCTTCACTTTGATAGCCTGCGGCTTTACATGTACCCGTATTGCTACACGAGATTTCCCACTCTTGGTATGAAAATGAAATACCTTTGATTTCTTGAGCAAAACTATAAGAACTCATTACTGCCAAACAGCAAATTGAAAGCATATTTTTCATTATTTCATATCTCTATAAGTCTGTTTTATTATGAAGTTAACAATAGTGTTAAATTTTGAGTTACCGTCTAGTTTAAAAGAATATGCTAGATTTATATAAAATTTAAATTGATTACTTTCTAAAAATGAAAAAACTGAATTTTTTATTATTTACTGCATTTACCTGTCTAACCTCATCTGCTTATGCAGAAGTAAAAAGCTTTACTCCCCATTTCCCCAAATTTTATAGCTCTGCTGCAACCCGCAAAGCAGACAATCAGTTCTACACTCTAGGAGAGGCAAAATTTTTAAACGGCGTTACAGTTCCGTTTTATGGTGTTACTGCACAGAACCCAATGGAGGATGGTTTACTTAAAGATTTTGAAAAATGCACGCCTAAAAGCTGCCGTTTTAATTTTCAACTCGATGCTCAACATGCTAAGCAGCTCAAGCTTCTTGTATTACCTGAAACAGGTTTAGTGCTCGTTCCAAGAAACTGGCAAGATGTGCAAGCAAATGCGGGTGCTAACGGGACTGGTTTTGCTCTAATAATGAGTACAGATCAAAAACAAGCAATAGAACTTTATGATTCTTCATTTTGTGTTGGCTGTGGACTACCAAATGCAACTCTTTATTTTCCTGAGCTGTTAAAAGAAAGTCTTGAAAATGAATTCGGTGGTTATAAAGACCCTAAAAAACTAATTAACATTGTTCATCCTTCTAAGAAAGTGGCTTTTTTTAGTTATCAAATTCCACAAGTGAACAATCAAACCCACGGCATTGCAAAATATGATGATGAAGACACTTTTAACTATAAAGAAATTCAAGTCACCTTAGATAAATCGCAGCAGTCTTTGGTAGGACCTATCCTTAATTTTTATAATACAACCCATTAATCCAATGCTTATAAAAAAACCCGCTTTCGCGGGTTTTCTTTTATTTGTGTAGTATCGATTCAAAGGCTTTTAAACGCTTATAAATTGAAAGTAGTTCAATAATTGTTTTCCATGAACTAATTAAATATTGAAAAGATTCACGAACCTTATCGAATACACCACCAATTTGATTAATCAAGCCTAATGTCATCTTTCCACTTGCAATTGCAGGAAATAAAACAACTAGACTATATAAAATGTCTAACTGCTTATACCAAGTTGCGACTAAGTTAAAGTAAGCATAATGGAAATAGAGTCGAAAGTAATTTTTACGAACTCTGCTAAATAGCTCTTTTAAAGTAGCTGGTCTTGCACGCTCTGCATGATCTTCACCGTAAACTAATTCTTTACGATAAGCTGCTTCTACTTTTTGATTATTAAATTGCAGTCCAGGCAATTTAATACCGACAACCATTAAAAGAACGGTACCAAAAGCAGCCCATACAATTGCTGCCCATACTAACGAATGTTCTAGTTCACCAACAATTGGTAAAACAGGAACATGTTTAGACAGTTGAAATAAAATAGGTAGAAAGGCAATTAAAATCATCACGGCTTTTACCAGTTCAACACCCAAGTCTTCCATAATGGTTGCAAAGCGCATAGTGTCTTCTTGCACACGCTGTGAAGCACCTTCAACATGTCGTAACTTATCCCAATGCTCTGTGTAGTATTCATTCATCGCCGTACGCCAGCGGAATACATAATGGCTTGTAAAAAAGGCATTAATCACAGCAAGAGTTACAGCGACCATAGCAATATAAAGAAAGACCATTGTCTCGCTATATAGTGCCGAGAGGTCTCCACCACCATCTGAAAGCATTTTTTGGATTAAATCCCAAAAAGGTACATACCATGCATTAATCGCAACACTGACCTGAACACCAAACCAAATATTGAATAAAATAAAAGCCGAACCCCAGATGGACCAACCCTGCCATGGATTATTAGAAACAATTTTCCAAAATCCAGCAAAGAGCGCAGTGGAGACTAAAAACCAGATATAAAACCATAAAAAAGTTGGAGACCAAAAACGGCTCACACCCACTGGTAATTGAGTATTATGGTAGCCTTGAGCAAACCCGACAAAAGTTCCCCACGTGTTTCCACCTGAGTACCAAAGCACCATATTGAGCGCGATCCAAACAACCGCAGATATGAAAAAATACCGTGGTGATGGAAAAAATGATTTGAACATTGAGCGTGGATATCCCTATATTTCTTCAAATTTACAATGAAAGAAATACTAAAACCTAAACCTTAAAATTGTGAAGGGTAAAGTTTAGAGAATTGTCAGTTTTTCCTGTTTCATTGAAGGATTTGATCGTTTTTTTGTAAATTAATCCCTTTTTTGGCAATTTAATCCATTTAAATTACCTTGTATATGACTCTCGATAGAGCCATATACAGCTTTTATAACATAGTGATATCAGAGATTAAATCTCTTCTTTACGAACAATATAGCCTTCCAATTGCATTGCTTGAATGAGCAAATCTAGGTCAGAGGCACTTTTTAATTCGACATCGACGCTCACGGCACTTTCTTTGGCACGACTTGTTGCCGCAAAGCGTTCATGACGCAGCTCATAAATATTACCGCCCTGCTCAGCAATAATAGCCGTTAGACGCGCTAATGCACCCGGATTGTCCGGTAATTCAACACGTATGCGAACCATACGCCCTGTACGAGTTAAATGACGTTGTAACACAGAGACCATAACGCGTGTATCAATATTGCCACCAGACAGCACCACCCCCAATTTATGACCTAAAAACAGATCAGGACGAGACATAATTGCAGCAATACCTGTCGCGCCTGCCCCTTCACACACGGTTTTTTCAATATTGAGTAATAGCGCAATCGCTTCTTCAATCATATCTTCAGTGACAACGACAATGTCATCAACATATTCTTTAGCGACTTGAGTCGTAAGCTCACCCGGCGTTTTTACCGCAATACCTTCAGCAACTGTCGAACCCATTGAAACTGCATGCTGATAATTGCACAGTAGTTTTGCCATACTTGGGTATACGACTGATTGTACCCCAATAATTTTAATTTTCGGGTTGATCGCTTTAGCAGCAATTGCAATACCAGAAATTAAACCACCGCCACCAATTGGCACAACTAAAATGTCCAGATCAGGTACAGCGGCAAGCATTTCAAGCGCAATGGTTCCTTGACCGGCAATAATTTCAGCATCATCAAATGGGTGGATAATTGTTAAAGATTCTTCTTGTGCAACACGATGCATTTCAGCCGCTGCCTCTGAAAAATCTTGACCATGCAAAATAACTCGTGCGCCATATTCACGCACTCGCTGTACTTTTACATTAGGCGTAGATTTCGGCATTACAATAGTCGCAGTCACCCCTGTACGCTGAGCATGATATGCAACACCTTGTGCATGGTTACCTGCCGAAGCAGCAATGACACCATGCTGCTTTTCTTGTTCAGATAAACATAATAGTTTGTTGAGAGCACCACGCTCTTTAAACGAGGCTGTAAATTGTAAGTTTTCAAATTTCAGCCACATCTCAGCCCCTAAGGTTTTAGAAATGGTCTCTGAGAAAACAAAGGGAGTTTTTACAACTAAACCTTCCAAACGCTCTGCGGCAGCATGAACATCATCTAATGTTGGAAACCCATTTTTAACCTGTTGCTGTATCATTTATCCAGTCAGCCTCAATACACTACAAATCAATTATTTTTGAAAAATGGCAACAATATTTGATATCGGCCATTAGAATTTTCAGCATATCCAACATGTCTCTAATATACAAAAAATTTTATTTCAAAAATTGAAGTTTTAAACTTCCATAAAAAAAAAGCCCTTTTTAGGCTTTTATTTAATTTTCAGAATATTAACGTTTATTTATTGGGTTTGGGCACTCAGTCCTTCCGTAGACATATTTTGTTCAGCTATTTTTTCATCAATAGCAAAATGAATATCGGAAAGCTTGGCATTGGCTGCGTCTATACCAGATTTCATCGTGGCTTCACGGCCTTTGACATCAAAAATATGCGCTTTTTCTCTTAAATCTGGCTGAATAACTACGTCCGCATATTGCAACTCTTCCGCCGCCAGACGTCCTTGCATAATATTAATATTCTGGTTGAACAGCCCCCAGACATTCGATGTTTCTGTGTAAATGGGTTGAGCTAGAATATCAACGGCAATAATAACATCCGCACCTAAATCTCGTGCGACTTCAACCGGCACAGGACTCACTAACCCACCATCGACATATTCAGATTTACCAATTTTAGTCGGCACAAACATACTCGGAATAGAAGCAGAGGCTCTTACGGCTTGCCCAGTATTGCCATAGTTAAATACGGTTTTGGTACCATGCTTTAATTCGGTTGCAACCACATACATAGGGATTTTCATTTTTTCGAGTGGCATATTGTTTACCTGCTCGTTAACGTAGTTCTCTACTTTTTTACCATCAAAAAAACCTTTTAGACCAATACTAATGTCACGGACATCACCAGCTTTCATTTTTAAAGCAGTATCACGCAGTTCAGCAGGTGTTTTACCACTTGCATAAATTGCTCCAACGATACTTCCCGCACTGGTACCTACAATAAAATCTGGTCGAATACCGTGTTGTTCTAAAACTTCAATAACTCCGATATGAGCGTAACCACGTGCTCCACCGCTCCCCAATACAAGCGCGACAACAGGGCGTTTTTGCATTTTTTTAATTCGTGCAAATGGCTGATCGACAGAACGAGCATAAGCTTCTGTCGTTTGTGGTTTTAAAGCAGCAGACAAGTGTGTGGTGGTCTGGCATCCCGCCAACACCAAAGAGAGTCCTAGAACCCACAATTTAAGCTGTTTCATGGCCCATCTTCGCACTAAGGTTTAAGTTCGGATTGCAATTTTAGTGACTACTTTCGTGAAAAGCTGTAGTGAATTTATTTAATTTGTCATGTTTAAAATTTAGACTCAAGTATTTTATTTACCCTCTATATGAAAAAGGCCTCTTATGTATAAGAGGCCTTTTGAAACTTACCAGATATCTGAATCACTTTTTTCTTCAATTCTGGATATTTATCAATTTTAAACTCTGGCTCTTTAATGCCTCGTTTCAATTGCTCGCGGTAATCTTTTAACAAAGTACGTGCCATTGGCGTTAATAGTAAAATTGCAATCAAGTTAATGGTTGCCATGATACCCATAAACAAATCAGCCATTGACCAAACAAGTGGAACACTACCGATTGCACCGAAGTACACCATCACCAATACGAAAATACGGAAGATGAACATGACTTTCGGGTTGTTATTAATAAACTGTACGTTACTTTCAGCATAGGCATAGTTACCTAGTACAGCTGAATAACAGAACAAGAATAATAGAACAGCAAGGAAGTCTGAACCCCAGTGTCCAACTTGAGTTTCTAATGCACGTTGAGTTAATTCAACACCAACAAAACCTGCATCTTGGTAAACGCCAGAAACTAAAATGATGATTGCGGTACTTGTACACACAATGAACGTATCTACAAACACACCAAGCATTTGAACCAAACCTTGGTTTACAGGATGCTTTACATCAGACGCAGCAGCTGCGTTTGGTGCTGAACCCATACCAGCTTCGTTAGAGAATAAGCCACGCTTAATCCCTTGCATCATTGCCATTGATACAGCAGCACCAAAGAAACCACCTGCCGCAGCATTGAAATGGAAAGCTTCAGTCACAATTAGCTTTAAAATATCAGGCAAAATTGCATAGTTGCTTAATGCGATATAGAGAGCAACGGCTAGGTAAAGACCTGCTTTTAAAGGTACAAACATCTCTGCAAATTTAGCAATACGTTTAATACCACCAAAAATTGCCAATGCAACCATAACTACAAGAGCAAGACCAACCCAAGAGATTTCAAAGTCAACGCTACCTAAATGTGCAATAAGATTGGCTTTGTCCCAACCCCAAGCATGTGAAGAAGCATTAGCAATCGCATTAATTTGTACCGAGTTGAATACGAAACCATAAGTAAAGATGAGTGCTAGTGCGAAAACCACACCAAAGGTTTTACTGCGTAAACCTTGAGTAATATAGTAAGCTGGTCCACCGCGAAATTGCTTAGTCTTGCTATCTCTAACTTTAAAGAGCTGAGCAAGTGTAGACTCAATAAAAGCAGAACTCATACCGAGTACAGCAGTTACCCACATCCAGAACACCGCACCAGGACCACCAATTGCAATCGCGATTGCCACACCGGCAATGTTACCTACCCCAACACGGCTCGCAAGGCCAGTTACAAATGCCTGGAAAGGTGTAAGGCCATGCTCATCTGCGCCTTCTGTACGACTGCTTTTCATAACACGAATACTTTGCAAGAACATGCGAATTTGCACTGCCCCTGTTAAGACCGTATAAAAAATACCGACAGCCAGCAAGAAAATAACCAGAAAATCCCATAAAGGATCATTAAAAAATTGTACCCACGACATCAGTGTGGCATTGAGTTGTTCATTCATACTCGGTCCGCTTACGTTCTTGCTAATGTGCTATTAGCACAAGCCAAAATACTGCAATAAACAAAAAAGCCCCTAAAAATTGGGACTCCTTCAGTACATTTAAGAAAAAACTTTTAATGTCAATTGAATAGCAATTATCGTCACAAGTTTAAGCAACATCATGCCCAACACTAAGCCTTTGAAAGTTGCATGAGAGAAAGCGACCTTCAAAAAAAATAATATCATCGCACTACTGAACATTTCCCTTTTCGGAAAAGTAGTATGGATCGACTCAGCTACAAACTTGGAAACTAACAAATGACCACCGCTAAATAATCTCGTCTAATGATTCCCATCAATTAATCGAGTTATACAAAATCTGGATTTAAGCCAATAAGCATATTTACATATACTTGAGAGCGAATGTCTAAACTGGATATAAATTTCAAAGACTGTAACAAGCCATCGCCATAATGTGACCATCTGCGCCCCTTTCCCCTTGATTGAAGAAGAGTGCGTTTAGATCTGTACCAAGCTGTTGTTTTTCTTGTAGCCCAGTAGTTGCGTGAGTCATGTTCATTTTCATGGTTGCAATGGTAATCGCCAATCCTTGTTTCATGAACTGCTTGTTGATGAGTGGTAGACTCATTTAAAGCTCCTTATTCCTCGTGTATTTCTCCATTTCTACACCAAAATCCTTTTTGTAAAGGGATTTCGTATGCAGCCATTTCTTTCCTAACCTGAGTATGGAGAAATCATACCTGCGTAAAAAAGTCGGTATTATGCAGAAATTTAAAATTTTGTGTATGTTTTTCATTAAAATTTTATGTAATTTCTGGTTGTTTTTTATTCAAAAAAATCTATTCCGCTCTGTTTTTAAACATATTATACCTTTTTTTCAATTGAATATTTTTTAATCCAGTTGGTATTATGCATTTACTTTTTATAGCCAATAAGGCGATGCTTTTTTGTCTAATTTAAATCTAAAGTGGCATTTCCGCATTATAATTAATCAGACATTATGTCCAAACCAATTAAATTATCACATCTGTAAGGATATCTCTTTCTAATACTTTTTTCTTATAAATGAAGTACTTTCAAAGCATTAGATTAGGCTTCAAAAAGCATGAAGTATTTAAGAAAAGATCTAGGAGTACTCATGAATTTGGAACAAGTTCATCTCGTTGATGAGGCTATCACTTCTCGACATTCTGTCCGCGCATTTTTAAATACACCCATTGAACCAGAAATGATTAAAGATATATTAAAAGTCGCAAGTCGGGCACCTTCTGGAACCAATACTCAACCGTGGAAAGTCTATGTGGTAACAGGCAAAAAACGTGATGAAATTGTTGAGCGTGTCTGTGCTGCACAAATTGAAGTTTCAAAAAACCCGCAACTTGCAGAACAATATAAAGAAACTTTTGCCTATTATCCTGAAAAATGGATATCCCCTTTTATTGATCGCCGCCGCGAGAATGGTTGGGGGCTTTATGGTTTACTCAAAATCCAAAAGGGTGAAAAAGAAAAAATGGCTGAACAGCAGTTACGTAATTTTAAACTGTTTGATGCGCCAGTCGGTCTTTTCTTTACCGTAAATAAAACCATGGGAATCGGGTCTAAAATGGATATTGCGATGATGATCCAGAACGTGATGGTCGCTGCTAAGGCTCGTGGTTTAGATACATGCCCACAAGCAGCTTGGAACCATTTTCATCCTATTGTTTTAGATATCTTGGGTGCATCAGATGAAGAAGAGCTCGTATGTGCAATTGCGTTAGGTCATGCTGACCCTCAGCATATTGTAAATACCTTTATTACACCTCGAGAGCCTGTTGAAAATTTCGCAGTTTTTCTAGACGAATAATATATAAGTGGCCATTCTCTAAAAATTTATGAGAATGGCTTGGTTTTTACCTGTTTTGTCGCTTTTAATACGACAATAAAACCGCTCAGTGTAAATAACACCATCATCACGCCCATATTGAGTGATGCAGACCAAATCAAAAAGTTAAGAAGTACACCACCTAAAAGGCCACAAGCGAATTGCATACTTCCCATAATTGCACTCGCTGTCCCTGCTCGTGCTCCTTGTTTGGACATTGCCAGCGCCATCGCATTTGGTCCTGTTAAACCAATGCCTGAAATAGCTAAAAATAACCCTAACATAACCAGCCATAAAGGTGCCGCAGAAACTAAACCAGCAATAAAGACAATGATGGCTCCAGTCACTTGTACAAATGAACCTGCTTTTAAACGTTTAGTGATCTCAACACGTGTTGTTAGGTGCTTATTTAAAGATGACATTAACATAATGCCAAAAGCATTTAGTCCAAATACATAAGCAAACTCTTGCTGATTAAGTCCGTACTGATCCATAAAAACCGCAGGCGCTGAGCTGATATAACAAAATAGTGCTGCACCTGTTAAACATCCTGCAAACATAGGTAGGCGGAAACTTGCATCTTTAAAAATAGCTCCATATAAGGTCACCACTTGATAGAGCGATAGCTTAAGCCTTTTATCATTTACCAAAGTTTCTTTAAAAAAGAAATGTACGCATAACCAACAGATTGCGCCCACAATTGAAAGCGCGATAAAGATAGCCTGCCAAGGAAACCAAATTAAAATCCATGCTCCGATCATTGGGGCCAAAATTGGTGCAAGTCCCATGACAATCATCATGCTTGAGAAAGCTTGTGCCGAGCCTTGAACATCCAATTTATCGCGTATTGCCGCACGAGCCATGACTACACCCACACAACCGCCTAATGCTTGCAAAATACGAGCGGCAATCAAGCTCCATTCATTAGTAGCCATTACACAAAATAAGCTTGCGACTGCATAAAGTGCGAGGCCAAAGTAAAGTGGTTTTTTTCTACCAATACGATCGCTTAGAGGGCCATAAACCAGTTGTCCAATGGCTAAACCAAAAAAATAAGCTGGTAGTGTATTTGCCACCATTTGCGTACTTACCCCAAAATCATGAGCCATTTGTGGCAATGCAGGTAAGTACATATCAATGGATAACGGCCCTAACGCCGTGAGCAAAGCGAGCAACATAATCCAGCCAATAGAGTATTGACGCTGGGCTGTTTGTTCAGACATAACGATATTTCATTTTTCAATCATTTGCATACAGACAAGCTTACACTGTCTATCGTATGATTTGTGCAACATTGGTGTAGAAATACGCAAATCCTTTATCACTCAGGTTGATCAGCAAGGACTTCCTTTGAAATCTTGGTTAAAACGCCTAAAAAGAGCGACTTATAACACAACATTTATGTATAACGTGCGAATGCTGATAGCCTTTTCAGGAACTGCTTTCGTGCCTTATTTTTTGGGCTATCAATTAGCAACCATTCCCCTTACTTTAGGTGTGGTCGCAGCAGGTTTAAGTGATATTGATGATCGCTTTTCCGTGCGAATCATGAACCTGATTTATACTTATATTGGTTTCTTCGTTACCGCAGCATCCGTACAACTACTTTTCCCCTACCCAATGGCTTTTGCCTTAGGGTTGATTGCTTCATGTATTGGCTGGATTTTATTAGGTTCGTTAGGACGTCGTTATGCCACCATTTCTTATGGCTGTTTGGTTGTTTCGGTCTATACCATGTTGGGTGTTCATCTTTTCGATCATTGGTATATTCAACCAGCCCTTTTAGTCGCAGGTGCTGCGTGGTATGGCCTGATTGCCACTATTAGCTTTTTATTGTTTCCGGTTCGCCAACTGCAAGACAAACTCGCAGCGTCTTATGCATCTCTAGGCGACTTTTTATTCGCAAAGTCGAATTTGTTTGATGTTGATATGACGCCTGCCAGCTATCAGCAAAGTATGATTGAGCTGTCATTAGAAAATGGTAAATTAATTACGATTTTTAATGATTTAAAAACAGCGTTATTGACTCGTTTAAAAGGTGACCGTGGACAAAAAGATACACGCCGAAGCCTACATTATTATTTTGTTGCTCAAGATATTCATGAGCGTGCTGACTCAGCCCATATCGACTATCAAAAACTAGCCAAAATTTTTCAGCACAGCGATATTTTATTTAGATTTCAACGAATTTTGGCAGTTCAAGGTAAAGCTTGCCAAGAGCTAAATGAATGTATTTTACAACGTAAACCTTACAATCATAATAAACGCTTTAAACAGAGTTTTGAAAATCTAAGATTGTCTTTAGAGAAGCTAAGACGTGATCAGCATTATGACCTTTTATGGGTAAATGCTCTTTTCGCTTTATATCAAAATTTAAAGTCTATCGACTCTCAGTTGCTCAACTTGGAAACTGAACAACACATTCAATCTGATAAAGTAAAACAAGCCGAAAATCAGCTGAAAGATGATGATTTACAAGGATGGAATGATATTATCATCCGAATAAAACAGAATTTAACTCCCGAATCTGTACTCTTCCGCCATGCAATTCGTGTTTCGATTGTACTTTTTATTGGCTATGTCTTTATCCAAATGACCCGTATTGAGTATGGCTATTGGATTATGCTTACGGCTCTGTTTGTAAGCCAACCCAACTTCAACGCAACCAAACGTCGCTTACGCTTACGAATTGTCGGAACCTTAATTGGTATTGTTGTTGGACTTGCAATTATCTTCTTAATTCCTTCGACCGAAGGACAACTATTCATGTTGATATTAAGTGGAGTCCTATTTTTTGAGTTACGTAGTAAGCAATATGCACAGGCAACAGCCTTTATCACTATTCTTGCATTAATTAACTTTAATCTAGATGGTTCAGCGATGGCCGCTGCTATTCCGCGATTTGTAGATACTTTAATTGGATGTGCCCTAGCTTGGTTTGGAGTGACATTTATTTGGCCGGATTGGAAATTCAGACGCTTACCTCGCAACATCAGACGTTCATTACAAGCTCAATGCAATTATTTAGCTGAAGTCGTTAAACAATATCATGAAGGCCGTAATCATGCGCTGAATTACCGTATTGTAAGACGTGCTGCTCATAATACTGATGCCGAGGTTGCTTCGCTTATTTCAACTTTAGCGACCGAGCCAGACTTTGACCCTACCCGTAAATCCGATATCTTTGAATTTTTATGTTTAAACCATACATTTTTAAGTTATATCGCAGCACTTGGGGCACATCGAGAAAATATTCAAGATCAAGCTGTTCTTAAACTTTTAGACCAAGCACTAGATGACATTGAAGGTGCTTTATTAAGAGATGAGATGCCTGATCTTACAGCACAAAATATGCTCCAAACGATACGCCAACGTTTAAGTCAAAATAATGAGGAAGACCAAAAATCACTCATTATTTTACAGCAGCTCTCGCTCATGCTTGGAGTATTGAACCGATTTAGTATGTTAAAACAACGGCTAAGTCATGATCTTGATAATGATGCCAGTGAGCTCGCATCGTTATAAATTTGAGTCGGAAATTAGTATGAAATTGGCATAATATCCTTTCCTGACTTATGCCAATTAGTGCTAAACTTAAAACAGTTTACAATTTGTTATTTGCACTATGACCGCGAAAACTTTATACGCTTATACGCTTCAGCCTGTACCATATGATGTGTCAGAAGCTGAACAACGTAATGCACAGCTTCTTATCTGGCGCAGCACCAATAAAATCAGCACAAAAATTTGGGCAATTATGGGTGTCGTTTTAGCCCTAGCTATATTAGGTCTTATTTTTATTAAGAACTACTCTACTGTTTTTTGCTGGGTTGCTATTGTCGCTGTAGTACTTTATTACCTAGGTCGTAAATACGGATTAGAATGGTACGTTAAACGCAAAATGAATGAATTTCCGGTACAGGAAATCAAAGGGATTCGTTTAGGTGTGCAGCCTCATGGTATTGTGATGCGTCAACAAATGGGTCTACAAGAAGGCGTTGGTACTATTGGATGGAAAAATATCTACGAATGGTACAATACACCTGATTTTATTTTGGTCAATTTCAAAGTAAAAGATCCAAAAGGCCAAGAACAACAAGGTGCTTATATTCTACCTAAGCGCATGGATTCTAAGAACTTCTCGTTCAATACCATTCGCACGCACTTAAAAGAATCTGTTGGCGAGCCAAAAACCTTGTAATTCTCTATTCAAAAAAAAGCCTCCTCAGGGAGGTTTTTTAATAAGCTAAAAATAAATGATAATGAAAATTAATATTATCTCCAAAATCCATATTATCTCCCCAATCTTCGGCTATACTTCGTTACAAGATCTCCATCATATTTACATTTTCGACCATGTTTAAAAAAATTTTATTTCAAATTCATTGGTTTCTGGGTATTACTGCTGGCCTCATCTTATCCATTATGGGTGTTACAGGGGCAATTTATTCTTATGACCAACAAATTTTAAAATGGGTGAATTCTGATAGTTATGTTGTTCAAGCTGAAAATAGTCCAAAACTAACCCCTGCTCAGCTTTATCAGCATTTCAATACAACTCAGCCTGAAATCAAAATTAATAGCATTACAATTGCCAAGGACCCCACCTCTTCTTCTATTGTAAATATTGAAAAAGAAGGTGAACGCCGTGGCTACAATATGATGGTGAACCCTTATAATGCTCAGGTTCTGCCAGATGTTAAAGGCCGAAAGTTATTATTACTCATACAACAAATTCATCGTAATTTAACCGCTGGTGAAGTTGGTAAACAAATTACTGCTGCTTGTGCACTCATGTTAATTTACTTTGTACTCAGTGGATTATATTTACGTTGGCCCAAAAAGCATTCTGCTCGTCAATGGCTTGCGGTAAAACCGAAACTTAAAGGCCGAAATTTTATTTGGGATCTACATGCTGTTGTCGGCACATGGGTCATTGTTTTTTATCTTCTTTTTGCGTGTACAGGTCTATATTGGTCTTATGACTGGTGGCGTAGTGGCATGTTCAAAGTGATGGGCGTTGAACAACCTAAGTCACAAGGTCATGGCGCTACTCCTCAAAAGCGTGGAATGCAACAAGGCAAACAAACTGGCCGTAATAATGATCAACCACAATTAGATAATACTCAGCTTATTACAGCACTCAATCAAACGTGGAGCGGTTTCAATAGTCAGGTCGGACGTGATTATTCGACACTAACATTGAACTTACCGAAAAAAGATGATGGAAAAATTGAGTTAAGCTTTGTTGATGCTACCCCACAACATGAACGTGCACGTAACCAAGCCACCTATAATTATCAAACTAGCAACATCGAAAAGATGGAGCTTTACGAAGATAAAAAGCTTAATCAGAAGATTATGAGCAGTATGTTACCTGTACACCGCGGTAGCTTCTTTGGACCAATTTATCAATTTGTTGCGATGCTTGCCTCATTAGCTATGCCTTTGTTCTTGGTTACAGGGTGGATGCTTTATCTTAAACGCCGTAAACAGAAAAAATTAACACAGGCAGCTCGCCAGTCTTTAGCGGGACAATACATTGATCCAAATGCAAAATCTTGGCTTATTACCTATGCAACTCAGACTGGTGTAGCCGAACAACTCGCTTGGAGTACGGCAACAAGTTTACAGGAGGCTCATCAACCTGTTCAGGTAAAACCTGTACAGCAGCTAACACCAGCTGATTTAGAGCAGCATGAGCAAATTCTATTTGTAATCAGTACTTATGGTACTGGTGATGCTCCTGATCTCGCCACAAGCTTTGCTAAGAAACTTTTAAAATCGAATTTAGATCTTAAGCACATCAACTATGCTGTTTTGGCGTTAGGTTCTAAAGAATATCCAGACACTTATTGTAGTTTTGGTCATGCGGTGGACGCTTGGCTCAAAGCAAATGGTGCTCATGCCCTCTTCAATACAATTGAAGTTGATAATGCAAACTTATCGGATATCCAAAACTGGAATCAATCTCTCGCGAAAGCAACTAAATTAGATTTGCATGCTGTAAATTTAGAAAAAGTCTTTGATACATGGACATTGCAGCAACGTGACTTACTCAATCCAAATAGCTTAGGTCAACCTGCTTATAATATTGAACTTAAAGCAAGTCATGAGGCCATTTGGCAAGCAGGTGATATTGCGGAAATACAACCGGGTAATAGTGCTGAACGTATTAATGAGTTTTTGCAGCACCACCATATTGTTAAAAATTCAAAAGTTGATTCATTACAGATTTCAATCGAAAAAGCCCTTTGGAATAAAGATTTAACAGGAGAAATTGAACCATTTGCTAATCTGGACCACTTATTAGAACAGCTTCCTAACTTACCAACACGGAGTATTCAATTGCGAGTATTCCTTCTCAACAAGTCCTTCGTTTAGTTGTTCGTCAACAATATGATGCGTCTGGTAATTTAGGTTTAGGTTCGGGTTGGCTCACTCAACATACGCAAGTTAATAATGAAATTGCTTTACGTATTCGTACCAATGAATCATTCCATCTAATTGATGACAACCGCCCTATTATTTGTATTGGTAACGGAACAGGTATTGCTGGCTTAATGAGCTTATTACACACCCGTACGCGTCATGATTATACTGAAAACTGGTTAATTTTCGGTGAACGTCAAAGAGCATGTGATTTCTTCTATGCATCAACTATTGAAGCATGGCAAACCACAGGAATGTTAAAACGCCTTGATTTAGCATTTTCAAGAGACCAAGAACAACGCGTGTATGTTCAAGATGTAATTCGTCAGAATGCAGCAGAATTAGTAAGCTGGGTAGAACGCGGTGCTGTTCTTTATGTATGCGGTAGTATTGATGGTATGGCAAGTGGAGTCGATCAAGCCCTTATTGAAATTCTAGGTGAAGAACAGGTCGATGAGTTAAGACAACAAGGCCGTTACCGTCGTGATGTGTATTAAAGGTCAATAAAAACAAAAACCGAGTAATAGCTTAAATGCTTTACTCGGTTTTTTATTGCATTCAGATTGATTTTGCATACACTGTCTGCAATTTAAATTGCAACTCTAAGCACAATGCAAGTCAGTAAGTGGATCCGTATTTTCCTAGCAATCATTGGTTCGATTTTATTTCTAGATGGATTAGTTCTAATTTGTCTCAATAAAATTAATGTAGGCACAATTATTCCTTTAATTTTAGGTACTTTTTTCTGCCTTTATTCTTTATTTTATTATCACTTAGAACGCTTTTTCTTTTATCACTATCGCTTACACACACTTTGGCGTTTTGGATGGTTATGCTTCTGGATATGGCTGATTGGCTTAGGCTATTTCTTTAGCTTTATTAAAGAAAATAAAGATACTTCAGATAATATACCTCTAGTAAAAGCAATTATAGTTTTAGGAAGTGGTGTCGAAAATGGTAAACCATCTACAATTCTTGCAAAACGTTTAGATACGGCCGCCCCTTTAGCCCTAAAACAGCAGCAAGCACAGGTTGTTTTAACAGGTGGTCTAGATTTTTCAGAAAAAGAAAGCGAAGCATTGGTTATGTCTCGTTATCTTGAACAAAAATATCATATCGCAAAAGATCAAATGATCCTTGAAGATAAGAGTACTAGTACTGAGCTTAATTTAAAAAATAGTAAACCCTTATTAGAACAACATCAGATTACCTTAGACCAGCCAATCGCTATCGTGACAAGTGATTTTCATATACCTCGAGCAGTAGCAATCGCAAAAAAACAGGGCTATACCCAAGTTTATGGAGTCGCTGCCGAGACACCATTGGCTACTCGCTACAATGCATGGTTACGTGAATACTTTGCATACGCGAGTGGATGGCTTCTAAACGAATATTAAAAAATAATGTAATAAAAAAACTGCTATTCAAAAGTAGCAGTTTTTTTATTTTGAAAAATTAGTGATCAGTACAAATATAAAATTGAGATACGTTGACGCTAATAAATTACCGATTAGGTTCTTATTTTTAATCACACATAGCGTAATTTAATGAGAATAAAGCACCCCCGTAAACGTATGAGTATATATAGAGGTAGTAAGTGAAACCTTAAAAACTAACGATCATTAAAAGAATAACTTAACAATGAAATAAAGACTTTAATTTTAAAATAGAAAAGTTGAATCGATACTTAGTCACATAGTAAGTAAATTTACATGCAAGGATAAGATATTTATGAAAGAATTAATTTAGGAAATTAAATTTTCTGAAAGAAATAATGGTGGGCGCTGACGGGATCGAACCGCCGACATTCTGCTTGTAAGGCAGACGCTCTACCAACTGAGCTAAGCGCCCTTAATGAGAAAAGATAACGAATGTATCTCTATACTCTACATTCTCTAGACAAGGGAATCAAGAGAATGGCGCAGCGGACGGGGCTCGAACCCGCGACCCCCGGCGTGACAGGCCGGTATTCTAACCAACTGAACTACCGC
>NZ_JAQNDD010000011.1:0-153476 GCF_028367635.1 Acinetobacter sp. P1(2023) | reverse complement strand
AACGTGCTGTACAAAGATACCTGGGGTGATGATGTGTTCCGGGTCTAATCCACCTAGCTCAACCACCTCAGACACCTGAGCAATAGTGACATCAGCAGCCATCGCCATGATCGGGCCAAAGTTACGTGCAGATTTACGGTAAACCAGATTGCCCCAGCGATCGCCCTTGTAGGCTTTAATCAAGGCAAAGTCAGCCTTGATCGGATATTCAAGTACATAGTCTTTACCATCAATCTCACGGGTTTCTTTGCCTTCAGCTAAAAGTGTTCCAAAGCCTGTTGGGGTAAATACAGCTCCAAGTCCCATACCTGCTGCCTGAATACGACAAGCCAGATTACCTTGCGGCACCACCTCAAGCTCGACTTTTCCGGCACGGTACAACTCATCAAACACATAAGAGTCTGCCTGACGTGGGAAAGAACAAATCACTTTTTTAACCGAACCGGCTTTAAGCAGTTTAGCCAGACCATAATCGCCATTACCGGCATTGTTACTAACAATCGTTAAATCTTTAATACCCAGTTCAATTAGTCCGTCAATGAGTTCAGCGGGTTGTCCTGCGGTACCAAAACCACCAATCAGAATGGT
Organism: Acinetobacter sp. P1(2023); assembly: GCF_028367635.1. Taxonomy (NCBI): domain Bacteria; kingdom Pseudomonadati; phylum Pseudomonadota; class Gammaproteobacteria; order Moraxellales; family Moraxellaceae; genus Acinetobacter; species Acinetobacter sp. P1(2023). The sequence goes on along the minus strand of NZ_JAQNDD010000011.1, from coordinate 152,888 downwards.
CGCGCCATCTTTAATCTGCGATAGTACCTCGCTAAGTGAGGACTTACTTTTGTCAATCATATGGAAAAGTCTCTTAAAGCCGTAATACACAAAATCGATTAGAAACGAACGTTCCTGAACGTCCGTTTCTTTAAGGAACAACTATGATTTTTTCGCGAATTGTTGTTTAGCAAATTTACCAATGGCATCCGCTAAAGCTTTCGGTTGCTCTGGAACTAAGGCATGACCTGCATTTTTAATTTCGACTATCGTCACTCGATCACCTAAAGCACCTTTTAAAACACCTCTTAAAGGTTTAGGCGCAACTGTGTCGTATTCTGGTTGAATATCTAAAATTGGTGCTTTGCCAGCAGCAAAATAGTCATCTACAGGAGTGTTATTACGCGCATAACCTTGAGCATCGTGTGCTTCGTGGTGCCAACCAGTTAGCCATACGCGCGGATCATTCATTGGTGCAAAGAATGCACGTTTTAAATATTCAATACGCTTAGCTTCTGGAAGCTCTTCATTTCCAGCATTATCAATCGCCTCACGAATTTCAGGACCAATTGGTTTACCTTTATATCCCTCTGGCACTTTACCTGCGGAAGCGCCAGCTAACACCACCCCTTTAACCAAATCTGGACGTTGCGTTGCGACCATACGGGTTGGGAAATTGCCCCATGCATGGCCAACTACAATTGCAGGTCCAGCTTTAAAATGTTCGATCACTGCTGCAACGTCATTTCCATAGTCTTGAATATGCAATTTTTCCATTGGACCGCGGCTTAAACCAATTCCACGAACTTCCGGTCGAATCACTCTAAAGCCTTGTTTGACTAAATCTTGTGCAACTACGTCATAGTCACGTACAGAACGCCCTAGTGACGACATAATCACAATGGTTGGACCCTTACCTTGTACATAAGCTTGAATAGAGACATCACCATACTTCACCATCTCATAAGGCACATTGCTTACCTTAGAGGCAGCTGCTGTATGCGTTGCTGGTGTAACGTTTGTTTGCTTTGCTTCCGTAACCGTTGCTGTGGCTAATAATATTGCTGTAGATAAAATAGCTAAGGTTTTGTTCATCCTAATCAACTCCATGTTTTAGATGATTGTGGTTTAAAAATTAAATAAGCAGATTTAAGTCAACTAATTGGCTCAATAAACTTGTTTGGAAAATTTGGCTATCGCATTTGCCATCGCTTCTGGTTGTTCTGGTACCATCGCATGACCTGCGTTTTTGATGACCTGTTCAACAACTCGTTCAGGCAAATACTCTTTCATTACATTTTTGACGACAACGGCATCGTACTCTCCTTGTAAATCAAGGATTGGAACCGTTTTCCCACCTGAAAAATACTCATCAATTGGCGTTACAATTCGTGCATGAGCTTCAGCAGCATGGTTTTTTTCATACCAACCGTTTAACCACACATGTGGATCATTCATAGGTGCGAAGAAAGCTTGTTTTAGATATGTGATACGTTGTTCTTGAGGAAGCTTATAATTCCCTGCGTTATCAATTGCATCTCGTAAACGCCCATACGGTTTTTCAGTTGAATCTTTAGGTAACTTACCTGCTGAAGCAGCGGCCATGACAATACCGCGAACCAGATCTGGTCGATCAGCAGCAAGCATACGTGCAGGCTGACTTCCCCATGCATGTCCAACGACTACCACTGGTCCAGTTTTTTCAGCATCTAAAACTAAAGCAACGTCAGCAGCAAAATCGTGGAGAGTTAAATTCTCTAAAGGCCCTGTACTGCCATTGATGCCTCTAGGTTCAGGACGTATTACTTTAAAGCCTGATTTTGCAAGATAATCTGCAACAACATCAAAATCTCTAGCGCCACGACTTAACGAAGGCAGTAATACAATTACGGGACCCTTCCCTTGTACATAGAACTCAATTGAGACATCACCTTGTTGTATCTGCTTTTTATGAACAGAGAAATTTGAAATTAAATTTGCTTGATCCATATTAGATTCAACCTTATCAAGACTTGAGCATCCCATGAGGCTCAATGATGTCGATAAAATTGCAGTTAAGTATTTCTTCATGGTGATTCCTCACTTACCAATTGGTTCCAAACCACTACTGGTCAAAATACTTGCTGCTTGATTAGATTTTAAAAATTGTACAAATTGAGCTGCGATTTCAGGATGTTCAGCTTTTTTAGAAATCACTGATGAAAACTTACTAACGTATTGCAAACTTTCAGGTAAAGGTGCAACAAAGGTAATCCCTTTAGTATGCTTAAGCTCACTAATCTGTTGCATTCCGACATCAGCCTGATGTTCTGCTAACACTTCTCCGACCAGCTTTTTACCCGGAACCTCAAGCCCCTTTGCTTGCATTTCCTGTTCAATATTCAATTTTTTAAATAGTGTTGAACGAATATAGACACCACTTGAGCCTTGAGAGTAGGCAACTTTTTGGGCTGACAATAAGGCTGCCTTTAAGTCTGCTTCATTTTTTAATGGTGGTACTTTAGTACCTTTACTCACAGCCAAACCAATTTTTGAATTTGCCAATTCAGTACGACTAGATAAGTCAAAATTTTGACTTAATTCATTAGATTTAAGTGCATCATCCAAAATAATAGCCAAGTCCATCTTTTCATTGTTTTTAATTCGCATTGGTAATGATTCAGGAGACTTTCCGGCAGAAGGTCCCCATTCGATATGAACCGTATTTCCAGTTAATTTTTCATACATTGGAATAAGAGTATCCATCGCACCATGAAAAGAACCAGAGGCGATAACATTTAATTGCGCTGCATGTGCTGGCACGATCATAGCAATTGATAAACCCATTCCTGAGACTAGTTTTTTTAAATTCATTTTTACTTCCTTTTAAGTGAAGAAGTATTCAGTCAATGAATACTTCATTGGTTTTAAAGCATTAATTTTCTCTGAAATATAAATTTCGTGGATTATCGACAAATACGGCTTGTTTTAATTCGGGCGTATCGAGTACTTTCAATGCAAAATTTAAAAGCTCATCATCTTTAGGAACCTCACCTTTTACATTTGGATGAGGCCAATCTGTTCCCCATACCACGCGGTTTGGTGCAAGTTTGATTAACTTCTGAACCCAATTCAGTGAAGCATCCCAAGTGCTGGCAGGTTGTCCATTCATTGCACGATCAATTCCGGAAATTTTTAGCCAACGCTTCGGATTCATCATGACTTGTTGCAACTTGATAAAAGTATTTTCTGCATCTTGTGAATCAAGCAAATTAGGTCGTGCCATATGATCAATCACAATATCGACATCTATGTCTTGCCAAGCTTCAATCGCTGGGAAGATATCCTCAATTTTTCCGTGTATCTGAATATGCAATCCGAGCTTTGCAACTCGTTCAACCAAACCACGTAATGCTTGTGGGTCATGATTTCCAGGCAAATGCCCCATCATGTTAAAGCGAATACCACAAATTCCCCCATGCTTTAATTCAACAAGTTGTTCATCTGTAATATCGTGATCTACTAAAGCAACTCCTCGATAATTAAAGTTACTTTGTTCAATCGCATCTAAAATGATGAAGTTATCTGAACCATAGGCAACAGCTTGAACAAAAACACCGTGTTCAATTCCTAAACTTTTGTGTAATTCAAGCAACTGCTTAAATGTTGCTGGTTCAGGATGATATGCAGCATCTTCAGGTAACGGAAAGCGATCAAAAGGCCCGTATATATGAAAATGGCAATCCCATGAACCTTTTGGCAAATTAAATGACATAGTACTTCCTAAACAAATCTTATTAGGTTCAACAAATATTCCATGTACCTCACATATTTGGAGTTACTCAGAATTCACCTTAATCACAACGTGCAGTCATTCCGCCATCGACTACAATTTCAGTTCCGGTAACAAAACGCGCTTCATCACTTGCAAGAAACAGAGCAGCAAAAGCTGTATCACGACCATCTCCCATAAAACCCGCAGGAATTCGCTTTAAACGGCTTTCAAGCAATTGATCGACATCACCGCCTGTACGTTGCCCTGCTAAACGGACCTCAACCATCGGGGTATGTAATTGACCCGGCAAGACAGTGTTTACACGTATTCCTTTAGGGGCATATTCGACAGCAGTCACTTTTGATAATTGAATAATCGCGGCTTTACTTGCGGCATAGGCAACTTGTGGAGCGCCTGTAAAACGGATTCCAGAAGTTGAAGCCGTATTTACAATCGAACCACCACCTTGTTGCTCCATATATGGAATGGTGTGTTTACAAGTTAAAAAGACACTTTTTAAATTTAAGTCGAGCTGTTTATTCCATGCCTCTTCTGATAACGCGACAGCTCCGCCAGCAGCAGAACCACCCACGTTATTCACTAAAATATCGACACGACCATATTTCTCTACACAAGCTTCAACCATGGTTTGAACTGATTCACTGTCAGTCACATCACATGCAAAAGGTGTCACTTCACCATCGAAGTTTTGAATACGATTTAAAGTCTCTTGCATTGCATCAATCGAACGATCTACAGCAAAAATTTTTGCCCCTGCTTTTGCAAAAAGTACTGCCGCTGCACGACCATTTCCCCAACCTGGACCAACACAACCGGCACCTGTAATGATTGCAACTTTATCTTTCAAACGTCCTTGAGGATTAATTTCATCAAACATATTAAATTCCTACTTCTGGGGTTGGTAATTCAGGAGTTACACCTGCTGGGGGTGGAACTTCGAAAACATTAATCGTCATAGAAATCAGGGTGTAATAACCTGCTATCGCGACCAAATCAATTAAGGTATCTGTTCCAAGTAGTTGCTCTATTTCTCTATAGATCTTTTCAGACACCCTTTTAGTTTCATGAAGCTCACAAATGAACTGATAAATTAATTGTTCATCTTTATGAATAAACGCAGGTTTCTCACCTAAACGAATTGCTTCAATGACGTCTGTACTTAGGCCAGCCTCAATTGCATAAGGTTTATGGGCAGCCCATTCATATTCAGCGAGCCAGTGTCTACCCATTAGTAAGATGGCTAATTCACTCAAACGCGGCTCTAAACAGCTATCGTATCGGCAATATTGACCAAGACTTTGGGCTAAATTTGCTAACTTGGGATGATGCAACCAAATCGCTAAAGGACCTCGTACACCTTTACGTGGACCACTTGCAATTGCATCGAATACAACCTGTTGTTCAGCAGTTAAATGTTCTGGGTCGATAGCTTTTAAACGCATGTTTATTCTCGATATAAGAAGTTGTGATAATTAATGGGATTTATCTAAAACTTAACTTGATTGATTTGAATCAGAAGCTAATGGTGTCTCTACCAAAGAATCTTTTGCCCGTAGCAAACTACGTTTAGGTCTCTTCCCTGTTTGTTTTTCAAAGGCGTCAGCATCGAAAGCATTTTCCCAACGAGCGACTGCATAGACTGCAAGCGTGTTTCCAATAATGTTGGTAATTGCCATGATGGTTGCCATAATTCGGTCAACACCAAATAACAGTCCCAAACCACCTAACGGTAAAGTTTTTACAGACTGTAAAGTCGCCGCCAACTTAATAAAGGCACCGCCAGCAACAGTAGTTCCACCTTTCGAGGTAAAGCTTAAAATTGCTAATAGAACCAGTTGGTCGATTAAGCTCAAAGGCGTGTCAGTCGCTTGTGCGATAAAGCCCACAGCAATTGCCATATATAAAGCTGTGCCATCTAAGTTAAAGCTATAACCTGTAGGTAATACGAACCCGACAACGGCTTCATCACAACCAGTTTTCTTGAGTTTTTCAATCAGTTTAGGAAAGGCAACTTCACCAGATGCTGTACCGAATACCAAAAGTATTTCGTCACGAATCACTTTTAAAATGGTGAGGAAAGGTAGTCCAATAATCCACGTAACTGCACCAAGGGCAAATACGATAAAGAAGAAGCACGCTGCATAGAAAACACCAATTAATTTCATTAAATAAATAAGTGTTTCACCGCCGTAACTACCAATTGCAGCCGACATCGCACCAAAAGCACCGAGTGGAGCAAGCTTCATGATAAAGCCGAGCATCTTGAACAAGATGGTTTGTGCTTCATCAATTCCTTTAACAATGACAGAGTCTGGACCACAACATAAATTGATAGCCATACCCGCTAAAATTGAAACAACCAATACTTGTAATACGTTTCCAGTCGCAAAAGCATCTACGATGGTATGGGGAATCATATTTAAGAAGAAATCAACCGCTGAAAGCGTGGCTGAGCCCTTTGCTGCATCAGGTTCGGCTAAGTCCGTTGCATGAAGCCCTAAACCAGGTTGCAACACATTGACAAAAACAAAGCCTATCAGCATTGCTACAGTTGTTAGTACTTCAAAATAAATAAGTGACTTAACACCCAAACGGCCTAGTTTTTTCATATCTTTAATATGAGTTAAACCATGAACCAAAGTAAGAAAAATCAAAGGAGCTAAAAGCATTTTTAGTAAAGCAATAAATGCTTGACCTAATGGCTTCATTGCCTTTGCCCATTCAGGGGAGACTAAACCCAAAATAATGGCAGCAATAATTGCAATAATTACCTGCACATGTAGTTTTTTTAACATGTCGAATTCCTATATCGAAACTTTAAAATGCTTGTGCTTGAACACATCCCTGCATTTTTTGGCAAACGAATCCCCTATAAACAACATTCATATGTGTTTAGATTAAAATTTAACGGGGGGTTCAATTGTCTAGAGTGATTAACTCATCGAAAAGCTAGATTTAAAAGATAATCTGTCATAGAATCAGTCCTTAATCATATTTTTCCAAATAAACCTGATCAATCCTATTTGCTAGACCAGGTTAAAAATCAACAATGATATCAATACCTTTTGACCAAAAAATTGATAGCATTTTATAAAGCGTCACGTAAATAAGAACCTTATCTATTACTTTCCATACAAGTTCCGTTCATTACGTCTGAATTCATTGTTATATAATCACCATCTTTATGGAATAGGATTTAGGCACTATCAGATATGAATGAAATTAATATCGAACAAATCGACTTAAATCTTTTGAAGTGCTTTGAAATCCTATATGAAGAGCAGAATGCTTCGCGTGCAGCGGAACGTTTAGGAATTACTCAGTCTGCGGTCAGTGCATCTTTAAGACGCCTTAGGGATATTTACCAAGATCCACTTTTCCAACGGACTGGTAGGGGTCTAGCACCCACCACTAAAGCCCATGCTTTAAAACCATTGGTCAGCAATGCCTTAAATATTTTTAGAGAAACACTAATATCTCTACCAGATAATACCAATACATTACAGCAACGAATTATCACTCTTGGTATGTCAGATGATTTTGAAATTGCATTTGCACAAGAGATTATCGAGCAAGTTAGATTAAAATTTCCGCATTATAGAATCGTGATAAAACAGACATACATGCATATTATTGCTGAAATGTTAGTAAAACATAATGTTGATATTGGAGTGACTTCTGGTGGTATTTACTATCACTCTTTGTACCGAGAATTAATGGTTTTAGGTGATTATTCTTGTTTAGTCACTCACCCTGAAGATGCTGTTGATCTGACCTTGGAAAAATTTTTAGGTTTTGAACATCTATTAATTTCTAATACAGCACAGATCGGAATAGTTGACGAACATTTAACAAAATTAAATAAAACCAGGCACATATTTGCATCCACCTCTCATTTTGCAGCCATTCCTTGGTTATTAAAAAGGAAAGGGACCGTTTGTACGCTTCCAACCCATGCTGCAAGAAAAATTTCTGAAATTGTACCCTCACTAATTTATACAAAATGTCCAATTTCGATACCGACCTACCCGATGGTTCTTTCATGTAGAAAAACATCGCTAAAAGACAAAGCAATTCTGGATGTACAGGAAGTAATTAGATCAGTTATTAATAATTATAAATAGGATTCTTTTAGGCTTTTGGGATCATTAATTTGAAACCCTTCTTTAAATACCCTTATAAAAAAGCTAGAAAGCTAATCCTAGTATTCTAAAATTTTAAATTAAGTCATTTCTAAATAGTGGCTTTTTTTGTTTTACGTAGCTTTACGAAATGAAAATTATAAAAGAGCCGAAACCATTGGACTGCCTAGCATAGAAGTTATTTCCCCCAAATATTACTGTACAAGTAAAAGCTCTATTACTGCTGAAATAATTAAATCTTAAACTAGGTTATTCTAATTACACGAGTTTACCTTGACACACCTTGATAAAACTCAACCTTTTGAAATCCATCCAAATAGACTTTAACTATTGATATATGTGGGGTTAAAGCGCGATTTTAAGGGTTAGATCCTATCTAATTTAGAATAAAAGATTAAAATTTTAAAAAATTATTCGCCATGGCTTATTCTTGGTTTTTTGCTGTAGAAATTGAATAAAGCATTTAATCCTTGGGCTTTGGAGCTTCCGATTTGCATAAATAATATACTGAGGTTCAGTTATACCAGAACGAAAATTTCCTAGAATAGGAGTTAGTCTTCCAAGTTTAATATCTTCACCAATATGGTAATCCGCGAGTCTAACTATCCCTTCTCCTCTTAAGGCAAGATCTCTTAAAAAAGTCCCTTGAGAAAAAGAGGCTATCGGCTTGATAGGAACAATAAAACTTTCATTATTTTCTACGAAATCCCAATTATTCCAACTACTTGAAAAATTGAAATGAAAACAACGATGCTGTAATAACTCTTGAGGATGTTTAGGTATTCCATATTTTTCAAGATATTGAGGTGAAGCACAAGTTATCCATTCACTATCTCCAATTCGAGTTGCAATTCTAGATGAAGATGGAAGTATTCCCCCATAGATTGCAATATCAACGCCACGATCAAAATCATCCTGATACACAGCATTCAATTCAAAATCCACACTCAAAGATGGGTAATTATCAAGAAACTCAGGCAACCAAGGTAAAATTTGGTGTTGTGCAAACGTTGGCATCGTTCTAATTTTTAAAACACCACTTACTCGAGTTGGAAATGCTTCAGCTAAAGAGTCAGCCTCATTCATTGCTGCTACTACATTTCGTGCACTCTTTAAATATGCAACGCCCTCTTCAGTCAGTGTGAGTTGTCTGGCTCCTCTTTGGATAAGTCGTACACCTAAACGATTTTCTAGACGATTAATTAATTTGCTAATGGCAGATGGTGTTAAATCATTTGCTCTTGCTGCTGCTGAAAAACTTCCATGCTCGTATGCCCAAATAAAGGCCATCAATTGTCGATAATTGTCCATAATATTTTTCTCAAACATCATTAGAGTAAATTTGAATATAGCAGCTTTTAATTTACATAAACTTTGCCTGATGTTCACATGTAGTTTGAATTTGACTCAATCTACGATCAAATTGCTTTTGTTAGTATCTAACTCAATCGGAATGCTTTATTTCAAGGAGAAAGTGATGCTACAGCAAAGAAATCCGGATTATTCAGCCAATGAAGAACTTATGCCTTTTCAGTTGCCGCAAGTTCCCTATATGTCGCCTGACCTTGTAATTCCCGGCGTTTTAGATGAGGCCTTGAAAGACGATAATTTATGGGTACCTACATCTGACTCTGTAAGTTTTAAACCTCTGCTTTTAAATACTAGCTCTGGCTACTATGTAAACTTATTACGTGTTCGAAAAAGTGGTGTGTTATCTAGACATCGTCATACTGGAGCAGTACATGCATTCGTACTTAAAGGTCGTTGGTATTATCTTGAGCATGATTGGGTTGCAGAAGAAAAATCATTTGCTTACGAACCGCCTGGTGAAACCCATACCCTTTTCGTACCTGAAGATGTTACTGAAATGATTACACTGTTTATCGTGCATGGTGGCTATACATATGTAGACCCATTTGGAAAAGCTGTAGGTTATGAAGATGTATTTACCAAGTTAGAAGCCACGCGAGAACATTACAAAAATATTGGTATTCCTGAAAGTGAATTAGAAAAGATCATTAGATAGTAAATTCTATCTTTTTTAGAAAAATGCCAATTCTTAAATGATTGGCATTTTGTCTTTTCTATTACCCCAAATTAACCAAGATTATTAAAGGATTAGATATGTTAAGAATAATGGGATTTCCAGGTGAATATATTCAAGGTGAACATGCTCTAAGAAATATTGGTGTTATTGCAACAAGACACCAGTTAAAAAGAATGGGAATTATTTATGATTCAGCTATTGAGGGGTCTATCTTAGATAAAGTCACTATTTCACTTAAGCAGTCAAATTTAGATTTTATTAGCTATAAATTCCCTGGTGAATGTACCTATAAAACTATTGAGCAACTTAGTCATATTATGGAACAACGCGATATCGATTCCATCATTGCACTAGGTGGCGGTAAAGCAATGGATACCACTAAAGCTATTTCAAAAAAATTAAATATACCCATTATTATTTGCCCTACAGTCGCATCTAGCGATGCTCCTACAAGCAGACTTATAATTGTTTACGATGAGAATCATAAAGTCCAAGGTGTAGAAAAAACAAAGCGAAATCCAGATATTGTATTAGTCGATCTAGATACAATTGTAAAAGCACCTGCTCGTTTTTTTGCTGCTGGTATTGGTGATGCTATTAGTAAAATGTTTGAAGTAAACCAATGTAAAAATGCAAATGGATTGAATTCATTTTCGACACCACCATTAGAAACAGCATTATTATTAGCAAATAATACTTATAGTAATCTCATCACATACGGAAAAATGGCTTATGACGATGTTAAACAGCACCATATTACTCCGTCAGTTGAACGAGTCGTTGAGTCGACAGTACTTTTAAGTGGCTTAGGCTTTGAAAGTGGTGGCTTATCTTTGGCGCATGCTCTTATAAGGGGTTTAACAGCCATTCCAGAGCTAGCCACCAATTTACATGGAGAGTTAGTAGCTTATGGTACCGTTGTCCAAGCTGTATTAGAAAATAGAGAGCATATTTTTATTATTGAGCTGATTAATTTTCTTAAATCTGTTGATTTACCGACCACAATTGCTGAACTGGGATATCATCAAGAGATCAATGATTCCATGTTAGAAACGATCATTATGCATACACTTCAAAATGAATATAGTAAAAATTTTGAGCCGCCTCTGAATAAAGAAAACCTGAAACAGGCAATAATAAAAACCAATCATTATTGCTAAAGAAAAAAGGGAGACTTCTCCCTTTTTTTATCGCATGAGCCAACCACCAGCAATATCAATTACTTGTCCAGTGACAAAACTACTGTCATTTGAAGCCAAAAACTCTACGACTTTTGCGACTTCTGTCGAGGTGCCTAATCGGCCTAAAGGCGTATCATCAATCACATGTTGGTTTACTTGGTTGCCCACTTCTAAAACCATAGGCGTTTCTATACGTCCGGGTGCAATTGCATTTACATGAATGTTGTGAACACCCAATTCTCCAGCTAAGTGTCGAGTTAAGCCAATAATTGCAGCTTTTGTTGCACTGTAGTGGCAAGCAACCACAGGAAGATATGCATTTGCAGCAACTGACGATGTATTAATAATTTTTCCAAATTTATGTTTAATCATCTGGGGAACTAAAATCCGAATCAAATTAAAAGATCCATTTAAATTAACATCTACTACCCGTTGCCATTCTTCGGGAGATAATTGCCAGATTTTATGGGCATGTCCTTGATGCTTTGGTGAAATCCCAGCATTGTTTACTAAAGTATCAATAAAGCCTATTTCGTTATAAAAATATTCATAGGCAGCCTGACAAGCTTCATAATTAGCAATATCAGCACAAAATGAACTGACGTGATAGCCTTTATCTGCTAACTCCTGATGCTTAGCGACCAATAGATCACAATTAAAATCTATTAGAGCAACTGTCGCACCTAGCTGGGCAAGATGTTCTGCAATTGCGGCACCAATACCGTTACCAGCACCCGTAATTAAAACTTTTCTATCCTTAAATAATTTTTGCATTATAACTCCGTTAAATATTTTTAAATTTCCATAAAAAAGCAAAGACCTATATTTCGGTCTTTGCTTTTAAGTCTTTACTTAACCTGATCTAAATCAATGCCTTTATTATTCTTCCAACTTAATACTGCAACCGAAGCGATTACGGATACCACGATTAGATAAACATTAAAAATCCAACCTTTATCAATTGAGTAAAGCCAAGTATTCACATAGGAAGCAGTACCACCAAAAATGGTTACTGCCAAAGACATGAAAAAGCCTAGAAAATTAGTTCGATATTTTGTTGGAATTTGTTCTGACATTGCTGCTGGTTTACAAGACATCAAGAAACCCATGGTAAATAAACCAATACTCTGAGCCACTAATAAAGTCCAAGGCTCATTACTAATTAATGACCACAATGGGAACAGCAATAAAGATGAACCAATATAAGTGATTAAGGAGTTATTGTTTCTTCCAATGTAATCAGATAAACGCCCTTGAAATGGTAGACAGATCAGATAAATTACTTGCGCAATACAGCTCATCATAAAAGCATCTTTTGCAGGCATTTTTTGAATGCCGATTGCATAAATAGCAGCACAAGTTACCCATGTATAAAATGTTAAAGTTGAACCTGCTTCATAAAAGAAAAGTTTAATACCAACTTTCATAATTTTAGAAAAAGGCCAATTTACTTCTTCCGAAATTTGATCATTATTTTTTTCAATATGTGTTTCAATCATGTTTCTACGAAGATAAATAGCAAAGAATGCAAGCCCACCTCCAATTGCAAAAGGAACTCGCCATACCCAATCATGCATTTGTTGATCTGTATATGTCACATTGAGTAATGCTAAAAAAAGCGTTGCTAATAATGACCCAGCACCCACTGCGAAAAATGACATGCTAGACCATAGGCCACGTCTTTTTGGTGGAGCTATCTCTGCAATATATGCATACGAGGTTGCGGTTTCTCCACCATGAGCAAAACCTTGAACCAATCTAGCAATGAGTAATAGACCTGATGCCCATGCTCCAATCTCTTCATAAGATGGAATAAAAGCGATCATTAAACTTGCTAATGCCATCATTACCATGGTGACCAGCATAATATTTTTCCGGCCAAATTTATTTGCAAGCGGACCAAATACAAACCCGCCTATTGGCCTAGAAACGAATCCAACAGCAAAGACAGCTAATGTATTTAACAATGCTGATGTCGGGTCAGTTTTATCAAATAATGCGGAAGCAATATATACTGAAGCCACTGCATAAATTGTCCAATCATACCATTCCAATAAATTGCCTATGCCACTTGCAATTAAGGATTTTTTTATGTCTTTATGCACAACTTGCTGTGACTGAGACTCAATATTTGAAAAGCTAGTCATGGCTACTTCAATCCTTTAAATTAAAAAATAAATGGCAGTCCTATTACTAATTTGATTCGAATTAGTGATTTGCCTGACTAGAATTTTTGCATATTTTTTATTATTTAACGGTGAAGCTCATTCAAACGCATTGTGAATTAAAGGAACATCATATTGGTAAATCCACTGCTTTGTTTTAGTCTTTTTTATTTGGTTCATGAACCAAATATTTTAAATCTTATAAAAAAACAACATATCCAATTGAAATATTTTAATTTTTAAAATAATTAAATTATGAACCTAGTTCTAGGTAAACATAAGCGCAGTAAGATATTTGGAAACCTACCATATATAAGGCTTCACTCTCTATGCTGCTGCTACGCTGTTTTATTCTTTACTGCACTGAATTCTGAGCTTACTCACAACTGTATCTGTTGCTCAAGCAACTTACCAAGCTGTGACACTGTTAACCATTTAAATTGGGTTAACCCTATTTCTAATCTTAGCCAGAATAATTCTCTAGGAAGCTTTCTCTAAAATTGTCATTAATTCTTAATTTACCCTAGTGAGCTATGCTACTCACTATCTTTATGAGTTGCCATAAAAAACCCACTTTCGTGGGCTTTTCTGTTTAATGTAAAGGAATTTTATCTACTATACTTTGCTGCGCTCCTAGCTCAGAACGTACAACCTGTAATTCAAATCCTTGTCTATCCAGCACAGCTCTAGCGCTTTTATCGGTTAATGAAAAGAATATACTGACCAAAAATGCTAATGGCATTGAAAATAATGCAGGATTATCAAATGGAAATATGGCTTTTTCATGCCCTAATACTCCAACCCAAACTGTCGGAGATAAAACTACGAAAATAATTGCAGAAATAATCCCTGTAAAACCACCATATATAGCTCCTCGAGTGGTCAAATCTTTCCAATACATAGAAAGAATAAGTACAGGAAAGTTAGCTGAAGCAGCAATACCGAACGTGAGACCCATTAAGAAAGCAATATTCATTTTTTCAAATAAGATTCCACATGCTATTGCGATCACACCTAAAACTACGACAGAAAGACGAGATACAATCATTTCTTGTTTTTCAGTTGCTTTGCCTTTCTTAATGACTTTTTGAAATAAATCATGAGAAATTGCTGAAGCTCCAGCCAATGCCAAACCAGCAACAACCGCCAAGATTGTTGCAAATGCTACAGCAGATAAAAAGCCAAGTAATAAATTTCCACCAAGCGCCTTTGCTAGATGCATCGCAACCATATTACTACCACCAATGAGGTCACCACCTAATTGTCCATCTACAAAATAGTGTGGATTAGTGCCTACTATAGCGATTGAAGCCAAACCTAAAATACAGACTACAATAAAGAAATATCCAATATAGCCAGAAGCGTAAAATACTGAACGGCGTGCTTCAGCAGCATTTGGTACTGTAAAAAAGCGCATAAGAATATGTGGTAAACCTGCTAAACCAAAAATTAAACCGATAGACATAGATAACGTATTAATTGGGTTTGATAGCATTGGTCCTGGTTCTAAGACTTTTTGTCCAAGTTTATGTGCATTAACGGCTGCCGTAGCCATATTATTTAGACTGAAACCAAATGCTTTAAATGCCAGAAATACTAAAACTGTTCCACCAAAGAGTAAAAGAATTGCTTTAACAATCTGTATCCACGTTGTAGCAAGCATTCCTCCAAAAATGACATATACCAGCATTAAACAGCCAACAAGAATGACAGCAATTTTATAATCTAATCCAAACAGTAATTTAATAAGCTGGCCTGCTCCTACCATTTGCAAAATTAAGTAGCAACACACCACGATGAGCGAGCCACAAGTTGCTAAAATACGCGTTCTTTGCGGATCTAGTCTGTACGAGACAATATCGGCAAAAGTATATTTTCCAAGGTTTCTCAGTCTCTCAGCCATCAAGAAAGTTAAAATGGGCCAGCAAACAAAAAAGCCAGTCACATAGATAAAGCCATCATAACCTTTGAAGAAAACCATACTTGAAATACCAAGTAAGGTTGATGCTGACATGTAGTCTCCAGCAATTGCCAGACCATTTTGTTTAGCAGAAATTGCATTGCCAGCTGTATAAAAATCTTCTTTTGATACAGTTTTCTTGGCAGCTTTAAAGGTAATAAGCAATGAAATACCAACTACGCATCCAAACATGATGATTGCAGTCCAGTTTCTTGGCTCACTTGGAGCCGCCCAAGCACCCGAGCTAAGTAAAGCGAGCATGGTAAAAGCTATATATTTATTCATAACGGTATTCCTTTCTTAATTTTTCTTTTTGTTTGTCAAAATATTGATTTGTAATGAAGATATATAAGCCGGTTATTAGCCAGCTTGATACAATAACAATTGCAGCGATAGGCAAACCAACTGTGACCTTGCTTGCTTCTAAAGGCATTGCAAGCAATTCAGGGTGAAAGGTAGCGGTTCCTATAAAAATAAAGTAAATGCTGAGTACAATTAAACTTAAAAAAACGGCGAATCTATTTCTCTGCTTTACCATTTTTTTAAATTTCATATCTAAAACGATATTTGCTTCCTGAGGATAGTTCATATAAAAAGTCCTTTTTTATGTTGATCATTATTTACATTCAGCAAAAGAACTATTGGTGAAATAGTCGTGATAACGTTCTCTCAATATTTTTTTACTGATTTTTCCAGTGGGTGTATGCGGTATTTCTTCAACCAATATGGTTGCTGAAGGAATGGCCCATTTATGTAATTTGGATGATAGAAAAAGTACTATTTCAGAATGTTCAATTTTTTCTTGTGGAAACTTTGGCACCAATATTAAAAGTGGGCGTTCTCCCCATTTCGGATGATTGGCGGCAATAACGGCGGCTTCTGCAACTTTTTCATATCCCATCGCTGCATTTTCAACTTCAACACTACTGACCCACTCTCCTCCCGACTTGATCATATCTTTAGCGCGGTCTGTAATATGCATATATCCATATTCATCTATGCACGCGATATCTCCTGTATCAAACCATTTATCCTCTTCTTCTACTGCTTTTGTTTGATTGATATATTGCTTGGCAATTGTATGGCCGCGTACTTCTAAAATGCCTTCATGCACACCATCGTGAGGAAGCAATTGATGATTTTCATCACGCAATCTCATTTGGATACCGAAGATAGGTTTGCCGCATTTAATTGATTGGGTTTCGACATTATTTTTGATTTGATCTACTCGATTACAGACTGCCATTGAACTGGTTTCAGTCATTCCCCAAGCATTTTCAACAGAAACCCCATAATGGCTCAAAGATTCAATAAGCGAATACGGCGCAGCTGAACCACCAGATATTGCCCGTTTTAAACTGACTGATGAAATATGGTGGTCTTCAAGATAATTTTTAAAAGAATTCCAGATGGTCGGAACAGCCATAGAAATATCGACGTGCTCTGATTGGATCAAATTGAAAATTTTCTCAGTCTGACCGGCAAATGAGTGAGACCAAACAATTTTTGCACCCGATAAAACGGCGTTAAATGGCATTCCCCATGCGCTAATATGATAAAGAGGCACCAATGGCATAATACAGCTGTCATGCGTTAAGCCAATCGCATTTGGCATGCTGAGTATTAACGCATGTAATACCGTACTACGATGTGAATAAAGAACACCCTTGGGATCACCTGTTGTACCGGATGTATAGCAAAGTCCACTTGCACGTTGTTCCGGGATATCTGGCCAATCATATTCAGGCTGTTCTGAAGCAATGATCTCTTCATAAAACATAAAATCAAATTTTGCTTGTAGATCTCTATTAGGATCGCCTAGCACGATAAAATGCTTTATGACTGGCTTTATATTTTCATAAATAGAATCAAGCAATGCTAAACAATCAGGCTCAATAATAATTACTTCATCTTGAGCAGAATTGATAATTTGAATTAATTGTTCAGCTGCCAATTTAGGATTAATTGTATGATAAATTCTTCCCGTACATGGGATGGCATAATGTAATTCAAAGTGCTGATATGAGTTCCACGCCATTGTTCCGACTTTAGCATCAGGACTTACACCTAATCGATCTAATACATTGGCAAACTGAGCAACTCGCCCGAAAGCATCTTTATATGTATATCGATGCTTAGTGACCCCATCTGCCTTTAAGGATACAATTTCTTGATCTGCATAAACTGTCAAAGCATGCTGCATTATTGAAGTAATATTTAAATTACAATGCATCATTAATCCATTCGTCATTCTTATTTCCTCACACAATTTAGCAACTGATTCAGATGCTTATATGAGTCAATGCAACTATGGTGCCAAATATTTTTATTATTATTTTCAAAAACTTACTTTAAATTATTATTTTTCTTTTTTGAAAAAATTTCAATTTTGAAATTAATTATTTATTAACTTCATTCTACGCCACAATGTAGTCCGGCTAATTCCAAGTTTTTGTGCAGCAAGATCTAAATCGCCATCTACTTCGGCAAGTATTTGTTCAATTAGACTCAATTCCTGATTTACCTTTACTTCTTTTAATAAAGGTTGTGCAGTTTGATTCATTGGCGGCTGAAATAGCTCTGGTAATTGTTGCTTTAAAAATTCTGGAGTTAAAATTTCCTGATCAAGCTCCAATAACACATTAATTCGTTCAACAATGTTTTCAAGTTCGCGGATATTACCCGGCCAAGAATAATGATAGAAAGTCTTCTGTAAAATATTCGGTAAATCATCCAGCGTTTTTTTATATTTTTCTAAAAACAGATTCGCTAAATACAAGACATCTTCTTTTCGTTCTTTTAAAGACGGCGTATACACTCTTAAAATGTTTAAACGATAGTAAAGATCTGCTCTAAACGTACCATTTTGTACTAGCTCTTCTAAGTTCGCGTGAGTTGCAGCAATTACACGTATATCTAAATGATGACTTACCACTGAACCTAAACGATTAATCTGTCTCTCTTGCAATACTCTTAAAAATCTCGTTTGGAGATGTAATGGCATATCTCCAATTTCATCTAAAAAAAGTGTGCCAGTATGCGCCGCTTCAATTAAACCAATACGCCCATTTTTTTTCGCTCCTGTAAAAGCTCCTTCTTCATAACCAAAAAGCTCACTTTCTAATAAACTTTCCGGAAAAGAAGCACAGTTGATTGCGACAAACGGCGCTTTATAACGACGGCTATGATTATGAATACTTTGTGCCAGCACTTCCTTACCCGTACCACTCTCACCCGTAATGAGAATCGTACTATCGGTTTTTGCATATGCTTTTGATAACTTGATAATCTGCTGGAAATTGGGATTTTGCGTCAAAATCTGGTCAAAGGTATATCTGGTATTAAAGTTTTTAGACGAAACCTTTCTAAATTGGCTATTAGATTGCTCTAAGGCATTTAACTCCTGCACTCTTAAGATATAGCCATCTATATAGTCATTTTTTAGCTTGGAAATATATACAGCAAGCTTTAGATTTTTAAATTGAACGAGTTGATGACTATTTTCTTGATCGATATCAAAGTTGAGCCCTTCAAAAATCTCTAATGCTGGTTTGTTTAATACATCTGAAGGATCTTTTTCGAGTAAAGCACTCATGGAATTATTAATTAAAGAAATCTTTTTTTGTTTTGTGATAAAACAAATGCCTTCATTTAAATGATTAAAGATCTCGGTCAAACGTAAAGTCGAGTACTGCTCCCTACGGATCTTTTCAAGGGTACGCAAAGCATTTTGCAGCAAGTCTTTTAAAGATGGCACACTAATGGCTAAATGCCCGACTAGATTTTCATTCAGTGCCAGCTCTACTGCAACAGGCGAGCCAATAATAGCGTCAAAGCCTTGCTTCTTAATTAAATGAATGGTTTTCTTGGCATCTAAATATGAGTCATAGTTAAATTGTTGTATGTCTAAAGCAAAAATATCCGAATAATTTTCAAGATCGACAGTAGACGTATTCCCAACCAAAGCAATGCGCTTATATTGTTTTAAATTTGATATGGCCTGAATAACATCAAAAGTTCCTGTACGAATAACCTGTATATCAATGTTTAATTTCTTTTGTAGAAAACTTGCTGTGGCTCCCGTACAAAGAAGAATCTGACAGCCATTTTCAACTAAGGTTTGAGCAACATCTTGCACATCAGAAATATGGCATTCAACCAAATCAATTTCATCAGAATCTACTTCTTTTATAGCTTGCTCAACCAAAGAACGAAAACCATTAATATTAGGTTTTTTAATATAGGTGACCAAAATATTAATTGGTTTTCGGTTTAGCATTTTTTACTCCATTAAAAAACGTTTTATATAGGGGCAGAACTATGACCGCCGTCGACTTTAATTTCGATGCCTGTGATGCCTTGACCAGCTTGCGAAGCAAGTAATAGTAAAGGCCCATTTAAATCATCAAATTCTACAAACTTCCTTGTAGGAATCTTTTTTAAAAGCTGTTGCCCTGTCTCACTCGTTAAATATTCTTCATTAATTTCAGTAATCATATAACCTGGAGCGATGGCATTTACATTTATACCAAACCTAGCTAACTCTACTGCCATTACTTCTGTTAAATGGCGTAATCCAGCTTTTGACGCACAGTACGGGCTAACACCAAGGTTTGTAGACTGAGATAAAATTGACGTAATGTTGATGATTGATCCTTGTTGTCCAACCTTAATCATATGCTGCACAACTTCTTGTGTACATTGCCAAGGGGCTTTGAGGTTAGTATCTACAATCTTATCCCAGTCTTCATCGTTATAATCTAAGAAACGCTTGGTATCACTCACACCAGCATTATTAATTAACACATCTATTGTGATTCCTTCTGCTTCTAGATTATTAAGCATATCTTTTACAGCTAAACGGTCATTTATATCTAATGAAAAAGTATGAACTTTTACTCCAAACTCATTTTTGATATAGCTCTCTAACTCTTTCAATCGTTCTAGCCGTCTGGCACAAATGACAATATGAGCGCCTTCCTTAGCAAACAATTCAGCCATATGATGACCCAAACCACTTGAAGCACCCGTAATTAAAATATATTTATCTTTTACGTCAAAAATATTCATTCTTTTATACCTCCCTTTATTATGCCTGTTTCCCTAATAACTTTTTAGCAATGCTCATGCGATGAACTTCATTTGCTCCATCATAGATTCTGAAACCGCGTGCATCTTTAAAAATCTTGCAGACTACTGATTCATCCGTCATGGCCTGTCCACCTAAAATCTGAACTGACCGATCTACCACACGCCATATACCTTCAGAGCTGATCACTTTAACTAAACTGGACTCGTAATTTCCTTTCTCGCCCAAATCTAAAACTTGCGCGCAATAATGAACGGCTAATCGAGTCGTTAAAATATCCATTTCATTGTCAGCAAGCATAAAACCAACGCCTTGGTGGTCTCCTAATCTCTTACCAAAAGATTGACGCTCACGTGCATATTGAGTAGCGATATCATGTGCTCTCTTGGCTTGTCCTAACCATCTCATGCAATGGGTTAAACGAGCTGGGGCTAGGCGAACTTGAGCATATTTAAAACCTTTACCAATTTCACCCAAGACATTTTCTTTAGGTATTCGTAAGTTCTCAAAGCGTAAAATACCGTGCCCGCCTGAAAAGCATGAGTCCATAGCATTCATATTTTTTTCTAATATAAATCCCTCAACATCCGTATCTGTTAAAAACATAGAAGCGGAGCCATCTTCCATCTTTGCCATAATAATAGCGACACTTGCTCCTTCTGCTCCTGTAATTAACCATTTACGCCCATTAATAACGTAATCATCGCCATCAGCAATTGCGGTTGTTTGAAGCATAGATGGATCTGAGCCAGCACCCGGTGCAGGTTCCGTCATAGCAAAGCAAGATCTAATTTCTCCAGCTACCAGTTTTCTTAACCATCTTTCTTTTTGTGCATCATTTGCAACAGCATCTAATAGATGAATATTTCCTTCATCAGGCGCATGAATATTTAAAGCAATAGGACCTAAAGCAGAATAACCCGCTTCTTCGAAAGCCACAGCCTTTTGTAAGTGCGACCATCCAAGTCCGCCCATTTCCTGACTTGCATGAGGGGTAAGTAGTCCCCAACGGCGTGCACGACTCACTAATTCTTGGCGCAAAGCTTCACTAGGCCCATGGCTATCTTGACGAGGATCATTTTCTAATGGGATCACCTCTTGTTGGATAAATTCTCTTACTTTCTTTTGTAATTCTAATAATTCATTAGATAGCGTAATCATGAGCTGAGCTCCTTTAATTTAAAACCTTGGGTCGCGATATAAGTTTCATACACATCATCCATAGCGCTATTAAATAGCTCATTTTTAATCAGATTATATGCAGTGAAGTTCTGGAGTTTGATTCGTTTACTTATGACAATTTGATTTTCAATCTTTAAATCAAGAATATTTAAACAGCCATAATCCTGCTCCTGCGAATAGACATCTTTGCAGTCATGCCCATATACCCAATTAATGAGTATTCTGTTCACAATATCGTGCGAAGAAATCAGAATATTCTGGTCTTTGCTCGCCGTTAAAATTATCTTTTCAAACCATGCCAATACACGATTAATAAAGAGAGACCAGCTTTCACCTTGTACAAACAATTCAAGATTGTTTTTATAGAATTGATAGGCCTTTTTGATTTCCAGCTCAGCGCGATCAGAAGAAATTTCCCTTAAACGCCCTGCTTTAATTTCTCGAATATCATCAAATGACATAATGTCTTTAGGCTCGTTTTGATAGCGCTTCAAAATTTCGGCTGTCTGAATCGAACGAGGCATAGTAGACGAATAAATTTTTTCAAAATTAATATCGCGTAATTGATGCGCTAAACCTTGTATTTGTTCTATTCCACGTTCGGATAACTGTGCAAATTTAGGATTAATTGGATTATTATCTGCATCAAAGTATGAAACATGCCCATGCCGAACCAAATAAATACGTAGCCGATACTTATCCATGATGAGCCACCTTGGGTTCAGTAATTTTTAGCTCTTCAGAATTAAGAGCTTTTAATATTTCAAATGTATGCTCAGATTGTTTACCCTCACGTATATCGGCAATAAACAATTGAATAGCATCATCAACATCTTTGATTGGGAAAGAAAAATAATCTTGCAAAATTCCTGAGCTATGTAATGAACAAGTTTCCTTTTGCAAAATATAAGCCTGCAAAATTTCAAAGCTTCGCATCAGCATTAATAAGTTATATTTCTGACTGCCTGATTGCGGTAAAAGCTCATTCTTGATCACGGCTTGACTCGCTTTGATCAGGTCAATCATTTTTTGCTCTTTCATTCTTTTTCTCCCAATATTTCCAAGATATTCTTTTCAAGGCGGGGAACTAAAAATTCCGTTAGGGCTAGTTCAAGTGATGGAGTAGTCATTTCATTGTTTCGGTCAGACTGTTGCATGGCAATAATTGCCCATCGAACATGAGACAGCACATGCCAGAACTTCATTTCAAATTCAGGAATATAAATATCGGAAATTTCCGCATAGGCTTTGGCAAAGTCCTTATATGAACCTATTCCCCCTGCTATATTTTCATCTTGACCAAAACGCCAGCATTTAGAAGTAAACCAACCTATATCTTCTCTACGGTCGCCCCACTGGGTAAATTCCCAATCTAAAATTCCAGAAATCTGATCATCATTAATCATGATGTTGCCTATACGGTAATCACCATGGACTAACACCAGATCATCAACTTTTGGAATATTGTTGAACATCCATTGAATGGCGTACTCAAGAATTGGACGATGTCTTTTTAAGCTATCTAGCTGCTCTATAAAACTTTCAAGTTTTTTCTCTAGATATTGATCTTTATTCGGTTTAGGAAGTAATTTTTCTAATATTTCATCTGATTGAATGGCATGTATTAAAGCAAGTTGTTTACCAATTTCTTGAGTAATTTTTTTTCGTTTTTCTTCTTCAGCAATTCGAACTAATTTATGGCCTTCTGTTACACCATCAATTTTTTTCATAATGAAGAAATCACTATTTAAAAAGTTAGGTGATTTTTCAAAATAAAGCGGCTGTGGCACTTTAATTCCAAAATGGTATAGGCGATCTAAAAGTAAATACTCTTGTTCCCGATCTGAACTGGCTTCTACGCTCGACTCAGCATTTTTTCGCAGAACTAAAGCAAAATCTTGAGTTTGAACGAGCCAATTTTCTTGAATAGCCCCACCACTCATCTTTTTTAACTGAATCTCATGAGGAATTAACCCCAAATTTTCCTGCAACAGGCCGCTCAATTGCAGTATATGGTTAGCATTCATTATTCACTCCTTGTAACTATATGCATTGGAGCAAATTGCATGCCACTATTTTTATAATAAAATTCAAACACTTAAAAAACAAAAAACATTTCAAATATGAAATCAATTTCATATTTGAAATGCTAAATAAAAAGAAATTTATAAAACTCTATTGTACTAAATAGTTATTCATAGCTCTTCTAAAAGCGATATCCAAACTTTAACGCATATGCAATTGCACGATTATTTTTAAACTCAGCCTGCTCTGAAAATTCTTTAATACCTTCGATTGGTAAATAGTAGCCACCACCTTCAGCTTTAGTATCTCCTAACCAGAAATATTTTACGCCAGCAGCAATAAAATAATTAGGCGCTGGATTAAATTGAGCACCAAGTCCAAAAGACCAGTATCCTTTCACTGGTCCAAGCGTTGAAGCAGGACTACCCGAGCCTGAATCCCAGCCAATATCAGATGCAATACTCCAACGGTCAGTTAACTGTTGTCCCAACCCAAGCGTTACACTATATTGATCTTTTTGATAAGAATCCAAATCAATACCTTGTTTATATGCCCCTTCCGTTAATGTATCCATATACATTGCTGTAAGAGCATCGTATTGCGCCGGACGAATATTAAATTTTTTCCAATTCACCCATCTAAGGCTCATATAAGCAAGCGTCTTTTCAGCAATACCTGTTTGAAAATCTATATTTACTGATTGAGGTGTTTCGACTTTTGTCTTTGCAGGCGCAGTGTATTGTAGTGGTTCACCAAATATATTTTCATCTACCTGAAAATCATATTTAATTTTTGAACGGTAAGTTATAGCGGCTTTAAGCGCAATTTCCG
The DNA here is from genome assembly GCF_028367635.1 of Acinetobacter sp. P1(2023). Classification (NCBI taxonomy): domain Bacteria; kingdom Pseudomonadati; phylum Pseudomonadota; class Gammaproteobacteria; order Moraxellales; family Moraxellaceae; genus Acinetobacter; species Acinetobacter sp. P1(2023). The sequence goes on along the minus strand of NZ_JAQNDD010000011.1, from coordinate 128,512 downwards.
GAATTTGATAACTTCCTCCTAATAGCCAACCTAGCTCTCCCTTTTCTTTGAATTTAGCATTGTATCCATTAAAAGCTTCGGTATATGCCATTCCTCTGAAAGAGACATCACCTTCTACAGTTTGATAGACAGGTCCACCATACACTTGAAAGTTTTTAATAGGTGAATAACCTAAAATAAAACTTAAATTTTGGCTTTTTACATTTACAGATGTACCTTCCTGGCTGGCATCATCAGAATAACTATTATTAGGAAGAAGTGGATAAGCTGTTTTTGCAGCAAAAGGCTGATCGTAAAGTAACCCAAAGCTGAATTGGTCTGTGAGTTGTAGCTTTAGGGCTGCAGTATAAAATTGATTATCTTGCCCAATATTTCCTGTATCTCGGCTTTGATTAGGTTTACCAAGATCTGGACGATCATGAACTACGCCAGAAACAGAAGGATCAACAGCGAAGGCATTTGCTTCTGCATAATTACCAGTTTCTAAAAAAGGTAATATCGATTGGCCCGACTGTTCAAGTGCAGAAGCCTGACTATAACTACTAAAAACGACACCAATTACGCTCAATATAATTGGGCCAGATTTCAACTGAAGTCTGCTGCTTAAGAAATATTTCTTTGGATGAGTTACAAAAGTATCTTTCACTCTTTTTAAGTGTGATCTTAAGTCAGCACAATCCTTGCTTAGAGATTTTTCCATTATTCATCCTTAAATTATAATTTTTGTTAAATCGCTAAGTACCTAGCAATTTATTTGTTCACTAAAGTTATGTGCAGTAATCATAATGAACAAAATACAAGCTATAAAATTATTGACACAATGTCAATGACAACGTGTCATTAAAAATAAAACTATAGAAATATTGAACTATATTTTCATGGATGAAAAACGGAATACTATTTAAAAATAGTTTTACAGATAGAAATAAAAGAATTTTTAATGGCACAATCCTTCTTAATTTGTGCCATATAATGTTGAAATCCAAATATTTTGTAATACCTGAATTACAATTTCAGGTTGAACTTGTGAGGCATGTCCAAAAGTTTCTGAAAGATATCGCTCTTCAAGCCAAATCAAAGCTTTTGCTGTTTCTTCTACTTCTACATCTTTTTTAATTTTTCCGGCTAACTGCTCTGCTTTTATATGCTGAGCAGCTGCAGTAATAAAGTCTTGTATTAAACCACGATAAACTCGATCAACACGCTCATCCCCACTCGCAGCTTCAACGAAAGCTCTTAACAGACGGCCATGCTCTACATAAACATTTACTGAATCGACCAAAGCCCGACGCAAATCTTCCTGATGATTAGTGCCAGCTAACCAACGGTCCGCGATATCAAATAGTTCTTTACTAATATTCTGAACAAGTCGCAAAGTAAGATCATTTTTATCACGAAAATGAACATAAAAAGCTGGACGTTTTAAACCTGTACGTCGCATAACCTCATCAATATTGAGATCACGAAAATGATGTTCACTTAAAAACTGTTCAGCAGCTTCTAATATTTCTCGCTCAGATTCTTTTGGATCATGTTTCGGTCTACGGCGAGAAGTAGTCATACTATCTTATTTCCCTATTGGCTTCGGCCTCATTGTAGGTATTAACAAATCTTTCGACAAGTGTTTATAACTCTGACACCACTCGGTAATAGTTTAAAAATCAGAAAACCCCAACCTTTTAAAAACTCAATATCCCCATAAAATTCAGTATATTAAATTTATAAAATCCTCATTTAATTCTTACTTTCACTTCACAAAGAAGGACACTCACCATAATTACATACAGTCATTGACACAATGTAATTATTAATTTAATAATATTGATATGCCTAAAAATTGGATTAAGGCTTTGTCCATCAGGAAAAAATGAGGATTAAAAAATCATCATCTTAGAGATTCTAACTGGTGCTCAATTTACTCAAATTGTGTGAAGAGGAAAAAGATATGAATTCATCAGATCAAAATACTATTACTGATGTTTTAATTATCGGTGCAGGGATCGCAGGTATCAGCGCAGCCTATCATTTAAAGCAATATAGACCCGATACAACATTCGCTGTATTGGAAGGACGTGACAAAATTGGAGGAACTTGGAGCCTATTTCGCTACCCAGGTATCCGTTCAGATTCAGATATGCAATCTTTTGCATTTGGCTTTAAACCTTGGACAAATAAAAGGGTTTTTGGCAGTGCACAAATGATTTGTGATTATTTACAAGAAACCATTACTGAAAACGAAATCGAATCGCATATTCATTTTGGTTACTACATGACAAGTGCCGAGTTCTCATCTGATGAAGGCATTTGGACAGTTAAAGTAAAACGTAAAGATCAAAAAAGTTTAACCACTTTCCGCTCCCGCTTTTTACTCATGGGTACTGGTTATTATGACTATAATGCTGGTTATACCCCTGAGTTCAAAGGAACTGAAGAGTTTCAAGGTCAAATCATTCATCCTCAACATTGGCCAGAAAATCTTAATTATTCAGGAAAAAAAGTAGTAGTCATTGGTAGTGGAGCTACAGCGGTCACCTTAATTCCTGCGATGGCTCAGGACGTTGAACACATCACGATGCTTCAAAGATCGCCAAGTTATGTGATGGCTGCACCAAGTACAGATGCCATTGCAAATACTCTAAATCGCTTTCTCCCTCCTCAGCTTGCTTTCAATATTGTTCGTCGTAAAAACATTCTCCTAACTCGTGGGGTCTACAATTTAAGTCGCCGTTTTCCAAAGCTAATGCGCCGTTTTTTAATTTCTGATGTACGACGTAATTTACCGAAAGATTTCGATATCGAAACCCATTTTTCACCTAAATATAATCCGTGGGATGAGCGCTTATGTGTTGTGCCAGATGGAGATATGTTTAAAGCAATTTCTTCTGGAAAAGCTTCAGTGGTAACTGATCATATTGAACGTTTTACTAAAGATGGAATTTTACTTAAATCAGGAAAAGTACTGAAAGCAGATATCATTATTACAGCCACTGGTTTAAATGCTGTCGCATTTAGCAAAACCCAATTAATTGTGGATGGAGAAAAAATTAATTACCCCGATACCACAATCTTTAAGTCAATGATGCTCTCTGATGTTCCCAACTTTGCCTTCGCATTTGGTTATACCAATCTCGCATGGACTTTAAAAGTTGATCTTGTATGGAAGCACTTCTGTCGCCTTCTTGATTATATGGACGACAATAACTTTAAAACTTTTAAGCCAGTGATTGGCAACAAAGATATGAAGCGTGTTCCTTTTGTTGACTTGAACTCAGGATATATTCAACGAAGTATTACCCAATTTCCAATGGCTGGAACAGAAGGCCCATGGATATTAAAGCACGACTATAAATTCGATTTAGAGCGACTTCATAAAGGCTCTGTATTTGATCAAGAGTTACAGTTTTCGAGTCCAAAAACCCAGAAAAAAATTACTCTCATTACAGCAGAACCCCTGACAGCACAAATCAAAGTTCAGGCTTAACACGGCGATTTGCATTTTCACCTCTTATCTAAAGTACGAGTAAGAGAAAAAAATCAATTAGGGAAAATAAGATGGAAAATATTAAATTTACAAGTAAAGGAGTTACCTGTTCTGCATGGTATATCCCTTCAACTTCAGAAGAGTTTATGACATCTCGAGGACGACCTTGCATTGTTATGGCAACAGGCTTTGGTGGTACAAAAGACACAGGATTATTAGATTTTGCTGAGCCATTTAGCCAAGCAGGCTTTGATACTTTTATATTTGACTATCGTGGATTTGGTGAGTCAGCAGGATTACCTAGACAACATGTATCCTATATTAACCAACGCGAGGACTATCATGCAGCGATAGCAGCTGCACGAAGTTTGCCACTTGTTGATCGAAACCGCATTGTACTATGGGGTACCTCTTACTCTGGTGGTCATGTCGTTGTCGTTTCTGCACAAGATCCAAAAATATCAGCGGTTGTCTCCATGAACCCTGCTACAGATGGTTTAGCAGCGTTAAAACAAGTTTTCCAATATGGTGGAATAAAACAGATCACGACGGCTATAGGTCATGGCATCAAAGATTTGATTCATGCCATAGCTCAACGTCCTCCACATCTCATTCCAATTGTTGGGCAACCTGGTACTGCTGCCATGATTAGTACACCGGGTGCTGAAGAAAGTTATACCGCAATGGCAGGTCCAACTTGGCGTAATGAAGTCTGTGCTCGTGCAGCTCTGGAAGTCTCATACAACCGACCAGTTACTTTTGCAAAAAATGTTAAGTGTCCTACTTTGGTACAAGTCGGCTCTAATGACCAAATTGCACCACCTAACCCAGCTCGAAAAACGGCAAGCCTAATTCAAGGGCCTTCTAAACTATTGGAATACCCTATTGATCATTTTGATTTCTATACAGAATCTTGGCACGGCAAGATACTAAATGACCAAATTGAATTTTTAAAGCAGTTATTTGCCCCTAAAACAAATAGGCCTAAAAGCTAATAAATTTATTTGAAATATTCTTAATCAGAAAGGATAAGGAAATCTTATGTCACTCGTTAAATTAAGCAAAGATACACAAATCGATGAGATCGTTTCGATTATTAAAAGAGATGGTGGGGTCATCATTGAAAACTTTTTAAATGATGAAATTACCAAAGATATTTATGAGGCACTCTCAAAGCAATTAGAATTAATTCCTGACGGAGAGGATGATTATTTTGCAGGTACTAAGACCCGCCGAATGAGTCGTTTATTTGCCCGCTTGCCGCAAATGCCGTTAGTTGCCATGAACCCAGTATTTTTAGACACTGCAAAAGCGATTCTTCAAACGCCACTACATGCTTGGAGTGGTGAAAATAAAATTGAATTATGTCCAGACATTCAAGTGGGTGTGACACAAGCAATTCAAATTTGGCCCGGTCAAAAAGCTCAACCTTTACATCGTGACGATACTGTATGGATGTGGCGACATCCGGTTTATGGACGTGAAGCTAGAGTACAAATCATGTTTGCCGTGACTGATTTTACTGAAGAAAATGGTGCTACACGTGTTATCCCTGCAAGTCATTTATGGGATGATCAAAGAGTACCTAAAGAAGATGAAACGATAGCAGCCGAAATGAAGGCTGGAGATGCTTTAATATGGATTGGTTCCACCTACCACGGCGGTGGAGCAAATGTAAGTCAAGAACCGCGTATCGGTTTAACAATGTCTTATGATCTCGGTTTCCTTCGTCAAGAAGAAAACCATTATTTATCTCTATCATCTGAAACAGTTAAAAACTTTCCAGATGAGCTAAAAGGCTTGCTAGGCTGGAATATGAGCACGACATTTGTTGGATTTGTTGAACACGACGGTAAAATGATGAATCCAATAGATATGTTAAATGTTCAAAACTTTAAAACGTCTGGAATCATGTGATTCTTACCACGCTAAATATCAAAAAAGAGAAATCTGCATAAATTGAGATTTCTCTTTTTTATTAAAAGTGATAAATACTTTAGATTAAGTAATTGTTTTTATTTGAATAATAAAAGCACTATTTGGACTGCGATTTTCATATCGAATGGTGCCCGAGTGAGCTAAAACAATGGCTTGCACAACTGCCAAACCTAACCCTGTCCCCCCTAAAGCTTTATTTCTGGACTGCTCCACTCTATAAAAAGGATTAAATAATTCTTTTTGATATTCAACGGGAATTCCCGGCCCTTCATCGACTATTTCTAATATCCATTGTCCTTGTTCAACTGAAGACTTAATTTTTAAAATTCCAGGATTAGAGTATCTAATTGCATTATCAATCAACGCGATTAAGACTTGCTCCATACGTCTTGCATCACAAGATACAAGATCATTAGAAATGTCGTAATTTATAGTGAAATTTGATTGTCTAAGTTTTTCATCAAACATCCGTATTACTTTTTCAACACATCTCAAAAAATCAACTGACTCAATATTTAACTTAAGCTGTTTATTTTCAAATAAACTTAATGTCCTCAAGTCTTCTACTAAATGTGACAGCCCCTCTACTTGGTTCAACAAACTTCGAATTAGCTCGGGGTCAGCTTTAAAAACTCCATCTACGATGCCTTGTAATCTACCTTGTAAAATTGTGATGGGTGTTCTCAATTCATGAGCAATAGCAGCATTCCATACTTGTGCATTTTGTACAGAACTTTCAAGCTTTTGAGCCATATCATTAAAATTTAAAATTAATGTATAAATCTCTGTGGAGTGAACTTTTTGATCATTTGCTCGAGCAGATAAATCACCCTCACTAATTTTATTCGCGGCATCTGCCAATGAATTAATGGGCACAATAAATCTTTTTGCTAACTGCATTCCAATAATTAAAGAAATAATTGAACCACATAAAATGACTATACCTAGCCAAATCCAGTCAACAAGATGAAAATCTGTAAAGTCTCCTTGCAAGGAACTTAATGAAAGCCATCCATGATCAATTGCATAGTTATAAACAACATAGCCTACAAATACAGACAATAAAGTGATACTTAAATTCACCATACTAAAAGCAATAAAAAATTGCTTATTAATCCCTAATTTATTTTTCATTGTCTTTTCTCAACTTGTAGCATGTTGGATTTCTTCTATCTAATCCTATTATTGTTGGGGATGATCTAATCTATATCCGACACCGCGGACATTAATAAGCATGTGTTCAAGCCCGTACTCTTCTAGTTTTTTTCTTAACTTACTGACATGGCTATCAACCGTTCTTTCTAAAGCATCACTATCGGGCAAGCATTGATTCATTAACTCACCTCGAGTAAATACTCTGTGCGGCTGATTAATCATGAGGAGTAATATTTTATATTCAGTTAACGTCAGGTTGAGTAAGATTTTCCTGTCTATCTGATTGATATAGACACTATGAATCTCGGTATTGATTTCAATATTTTTATAATGCAGATTTTTGTTCGCCGTCTGTTTGTTTTGATGGGTTCTTCTTAAAACAGCCTGAACACGCGCAACCACTTCATTCGGGTTAAAAGGCTTGACTACAAAATCATCTGCACCGATTCGTAACGCCATCACCTTATCAATATCTTGATCTAATGCAGTCAGCATAATGACAGGCGTTTGTGCTTTTTGTCGAATTTTACTGAGCACTTCCCAACCATTGAGTTCAGGTAATTTAATATCAAGTAAAATTAAATCAATGGGTTGTGATGCATGAATTTCGATTGCCTGCTTACCATTCATTGCCCGAATAACTCGCATGCCTTCACGTTTTAAATATTGTTCAATAATGTCCCCAATATCGTATTCATCTTCTACAACAAGAATTTGTTTATCACGGCAATCAAAAGAAAATGAAGCTTCGAACATGAATTAATCATCGAATAATTACAATCATTTTAAATGATACGCTAATTTATCTGCAGATCTCCACACTTTTTCCACACTTCAGTGATGGTCGTTACACAGAGCACAAAAATAATAGCAGCATCAAAAACTCCCAAGGTTTAGACAGCATGCAAAAGCATCTTTTACTTCCATTATTTTTATCTATTGGGCTAATCATCCAAGGTTGTAGTTCCGAAGAGGCTAAACAACCAGAAGTCCCACCGGCGAAAGTCAGTGTATTAAGTCTCCAGCCACAATCCGTTAATTTTAGCGAGAACCTTCCAGCTCGCGTTCAAGCCTTCCGTACTGCTGAAATTCGTCCGCAAGTCGGCGGTATTATCGAAAAGGTATTATTTACTCAAGGTAGTGAAGTTAAAGCTGGGCAAGCCTTATACAAAATTAATGCTGAAACTTTTCAGGCTGATGTGAACAGCAACAAAGCTTCTCTCAATAAAGCTGAAGCTGAAGTCGCACGTTTAAAGGTCCAGTTGGAACGCTATGAACAACTTTTACCAAGTAATGCGATTAGTAAACAGGAAGTCAGTAATGCTCAGGCTGAATATCGCCAAGCTTTAGCTGATGTCGCACAAATGAAAGCTCTACTCACCCGTCAAAACCTGAATCTGCAATACGCAACAGTACGCGCGCCAATCTCTGGTCGTATTGGGCAATCATTTGTGACCGAAGGTGCTTTAGTCAGCCAAGGTGATACCAATACTTTGGCAACCATACAACAGATTGACAAAGTGTATGTTGATGTAAAGCAATCTATTGGTGAATACGAGCGCTTACAAACGGCATTACAAAACGGCGAATTATCTGCTAATAGCGATAAAACTGTTCGTATTTCTAATAGCCATGGTCAGTTCTACAACGTCAGCGCAAAAATGCTGTTTGAAGATATTAATGTAGATCCGGAAACAGGTGATGTCACCATTCGTATCGTAGTGAACAACCCTGAACGTAAATTGCTTCCTGGAATGTATGTACGTGTCAATATTGACCGAGCATCCGTACCTCAAGCTCTCCTTGTACCTGCCCAAGCAATCCAGCGTAATAACAATGGTGACCCACAGGTTTATGTCATTAATGCTAAAAGTTTGGCAGAGGTTCGTCCGATCGAGCTTGGACAACAATATGAACAGTTCTACTTAGTGAATAAAGGACTCAAAGTAGGTGACAAAGTCATCATTGAAGGAATTGATCGTATTCAACCGAATCAAAAGCTTGAAATAAGTAAGTGGAAAGCACCCATTACTCAAGGAGCTCAATGATGATGTCACAATTTTTCATTCGTCGCCCCGTATTTGCATGGGTGATTGCGATTTTCATTATTTTGTTTGGATTACTCAGTATTCCCAAACTTCCTATAGCACGCTTCCCTAGTGTTGCGCCTCCACAAGTCACCATTAGTGCTGTCTATCCAGGTGCAACCCCAAAAACCATCAACGATAGTGTCGTTACTCTGATTGAAAGAGAGCTATCCGGCGTTAAAAATTTACTTTATTACAGCGCAACGACAGACACCTCGGGTATGGCTCAAATATCGGCGACCTTTAAACCAGGTACAGATGTCGATATGGCTCAAGTTGATGTGCAAAATAAAATTAAAGCCGTTGAAGCCCGTCTTCCTCAAATTGTTCGTCAGCAAGGTTTACAAGTTGAGGCTTCGTCTTCAGGTTTCTTGATGTTGGTGGGTATTAATTCACCTAACAATCAATATTCTGAAGTTGACCTGAGCGATTATTTAGTCCGTAACGTCGTCGAAGAACTAAAACGTGTTGAAGGCGTAGGTAAAGTCCAATCATTTGGCGCCGAAAAGGCCATGCGTATTTGGGTAGATCCAAATAAGTTAGTTTCATATGGTCTTTCAATCAGTGACGTAAATGCGGCAATTCGTGAAAATAATGTCGAAATCGCTCCCGGCCGTTTAGGTGACTTACCTGCTGAGAAAGGACAGCTCATTACAGTTCCTTTGTCTGCGCAAGGACAATTAAATGACGTTGAACAATTCAGAAATATCAGCTTAAAAAGTAAGATCAACGGTAGTGTCATTAGACTTTCTGATGTCGCTAATGTTGAAATTGGTTCACAAGCATATAACTTCGCTATTTTAGAAAATGGTAAACCGGCAACGGCGGCAGCAATCCAGCTTAGCCCTGGCGCAAATGCTGTAAAAACGGCTGAAGGTGTCAGAGCTAAAATTGAAGAGTTAAAAGTCAATTTACCGGAAGGTATGCAATTTAGTATTCCTTACGATACTGCTCCATTTGTTAAAATTTCTATTGAAAAAGTAATTCATACGTTAATTGAAGCCATGATTTTGGTTTTCATTGTGATGTATCTGTTTCTTCATAATGTCCGTTATACGCTCATTCCAGCAATCGTTGCCCCTATTGCATTGTTAGGAACATTCTCAGTGATGTTGCTTGCAGGGTTCTCAATTAACGTGCTCACCATGTTTGGTATGGTGCTCGCGATCGGTATTATCGTCGACGATGCGATTGTGGTCGTAGAGAATGTCGAACGGATTATGGCGACTGAAGGCTTACCACCTAAAGAAGCGACTTCTAAAGCAATGAAGGAAATCACCAGTCCAATTATTGGTATTACCTTGGTACTTGCAGCCGTATTTTTACCAATGGCGTTTGCCAGTGGCTCAGTCGGAATCATTTATAAGCAATTTACGCTCACCATGTCAGTGTCTATTCTGTTCTCGGCATTATTGGCATTGATTTTAACCCCTGCACTCTGCGCGACAATTCTTAAGCCAATTGATGAACACCATCAGAAAAAAGGGTTCTTTGCATGGTTTGACCGTACCTTTGATAACCTTACTAAAAAGTATGAAATCATTCTCTTTAAGGTCATCAAACATACCATTCCAATGATGGTGCTGTTTATCATTATTACAGTTGCGACTTTTGCCGGAATGAAATTTTGGCCAACCGCATTTATGCCCGAAGAAGATCAAGGTTGGTTTTTAACAACCTTCCAACTTCCATCTGATGCTTCTACTGAACGAACTAAAAGTGTCGTGAAAGAGTTTGAAGCAAGCATACAAGACAACCCAGATGTTAAAAGTAATACGTCAATTTTAGGTTGGGGTTTCGGTGGTTCAGGTCAGAATGTTGCCGTTGCCTTTACAACACTCAAAGATTTCAAAGAAAGAAAATCATCAGCATCTGAGATGACCAATTCAATTAATGAAACAATGGCTCATAGTAAAGAAGGTTCATCTATGGCCGTTCTACCTCCAGCCATTGATGAGTTAGGCACGTTCTCTGGCTTTAGTCTTCGACTACAAGATCGGGCGAACTTAGGTATGCCTGCATTACTTGCTGCCCAAGATCAATTAATGGCAATGGCAGCCAAAAACAAGAAGTTTTATATGGTTTGGAATGAGGGTTTACCTCAAGGAGACAATATTTCTTTAAAAATTGACCGAGATAAATTAAATGCACTCGGCGTTAAATTTGCCGACGTGTCAGACATCATCTCAACGTCAATGGGTTCAATGTATATCAATGACTTTCCAAACCAAGGTCGTATGCAGCAAGTGATTGTGCAAGTTGAAGCAAAATCACGTATGAAATTGCAAGATATTTTGAACCTTAAAGTGATGGGTGCAAGTGGTCAGTTGGTTTCTTTATCGGAAGTTGTGACACCTCAATGGAACAAAGCACCACAACAATACAACCGCTACAACGGACGTCCATCTTTGAGTATTGCGGGTATTCCTAACTTCGATACTTCATCTGGTGATGCAATGCGTGAAATGGAACAACTCATCGCAAAATTACCAAAAGGAATTGGCTATGAATGGACTGGTATTTCTCTTCAAGAGAAACAATCAGAATCACAAATGGCATTCTTGCTTGGTTTGTCGATGCTCGTTGTGTTCCTTGTACTTGCAGCCCTTTACGAAAGCTGGTCAATTCCGCTATCGGTTATGCTGGTTGTGCCATTAGGTATTTTTGGAGCGATCATTGCCATTATGACCAAAGGGCTGATGAACGATGTGTTTTTCAAAATTGGCCTAATTACGATTATCGGTCTTTCCGCCAAGAATGCGATTTTGATTGTTGAATTCGCCAAGATGCTCAAAGAAGAAGGAATGAGTTTAGTTGAAGCTACTGTTGCCGCAGCCAAACTCCGCTTACGTCCTATTCTGATGACTTCTCTTGCCTTTACTTGTGGTGTGGTGCCTTTAGTCATTGCATCAGGGGCTAGTTCTGAAACACAACATGCGCTCGGAACTGGTGTGTTTGGCGGCATGATTTCAGCAACCATCCTAGCAATTTTCTTTGTACCGGTATTCTTCATCTTTGTACTAGGTGCAGCCGAAAAACTGTTTTCTTCCAAACAGAAAGTTAAATCTTAAATGAAATAAAGCAAGGGAAATTAACCTGTTTCCCTTGCTCCTCTTATGCCTAAATTTATTTTATTATTTGGAGAAAAGCATGTCTAAGTCGGCTGTTTTATCTCGTGGATTTATGATTTCCACCCTCTCGATTACTTTAACTGCATGTATAAGCATGCAATCACCTCAACCCACTGCTAAGTCTAATATTCCACAAAATTTCACCGAAACTTATGCAGGTCCTTCAATTGCTGAACAAGGATATAAAGCCTTTTTTTCCGATCCTCGTTTATTAGAAGTCATTGAAATAAGTTTGAATAATAATCGCGACTTACGTATAGCAGCGTTAAATATTGAGCGTGCCCAGCAGCAATACCAAATTACCAAATACGACCAACTTCCGACGATTGGTGCGACAGCAAATGCCATTAGGCAAGTTAACCCTTCGGTAAACCCTAACAACCCTTACTCTACATTTCAGGTGGGTTTAGGCGTAACGGCGTATGAACTGGATTTTTGGGGACGCGTTCAAAGTCTCAAAGATGCAGCATTGAATAATTACTTAGCAACACAAAGTGCTAAAGACTCAACTCAAATTAGTTTGGTGAGCCAAGTTGCACAAGCGTGGTTAAATTATTCTTTTGCTACAGCAAACTTAAATCTTGCAGAGCAAACTTTAAAAGCTCAACTTGATTCGTACAATCTGAATCAAAAGCGTTTTAATATCGGGATTGATAGTGAAATACCTTTACGCCAAGCCCAGATTTCGGTCGAAACAGCACGTAATGACGTCGCAAACTACAGAACTCAAGTTTCACAAGCACAGAACTTATTAAATCTTTTGGCTGGACAAGCGGTTCCATCAAACCTGCTTCCAACTCAGTCGGTTAAAACAATTACTCAAGAGAAGAATTTTTCAACGGGTTTAAGTAGCGATTTACTACAAAACCGTCCAGACCTGAAAGTCGCTGAATATCAACTTCGTGCAGCTGGTGCCAACATTGGTGCGGCAAAAGCCCGCATGTTTCCGACCATCACACTTACGGGTTCAGCTGGATATGCATCGACGGAACTCAAAGATTTATTTAAATCTGGCGGTTTTGCATGGTCAGTTGGCCCTAGCATAGACCTGCCTATTTTTGATTGGGGAACGCGTAAAGCCAATATTAAGGTTTCAGAAATTGACCAAAAAATTGCGCTTTCTGAATACGAAAAAGCGATTCAGTCTTCTTTCCGTGAAGTCAACGATGCCTTGGCGGCCCATGCTCATATTGAAGAACGTTTAAATGCCCAGCGCCGTTTAGTGTCTGCAACCGATACCACTTATAAACTCTCTACAGCCCGCTTTAGAGCCGGAATTGATAGTTATTTGACTGTTTTGGATGCCCAGCGTTCTGCATATTCAGCTCAACAAGGTCTACTGGTTCTCGAACAAACCAAATTAAATAATCAAATTGAACTCTATAAAGCCTTGGGTGGAGGGTTAAATAAATAACCCATTTTTCATAAATCTTTTAAAGGCTAATTTGCACCCGTCATTAGCCTTTAAATTTCATGTTTTTTCTAAAAAAGGACGATTAGAAATTCGTTATTTCGCATCTTTAATTCAGTTGATTTGAATTTTGCGCTGCCTTGCTTACGAGGTCTATTTATGAACATGCTAGTATTTCCACCACGCCAATCCCTGTGTATCCTCAGCCTATTTAGCATTTTAATTACAAGTGGCTGTCAGTTAGTGAGTTTGAAGAAACAAACACTTCACACCACTATTTCTAACGAACGTAATAGTATTCTTACCCAAAAAAAATTAAGTGAAGCCAGTTTAAATGTTTTATATATGTCTGGTATGGATGCAAAAATTTGCATGCAAACTCCAGAAACATGTATTTCTGATTTAGAGAAGATTCCTCAAATACAGGGAGAGCAATTATTATCTACCGCCAGTGAACTCTACCTCTCAAAAGCTTTGGCTCTTTCGGAGTCTTATGATTGCAAAACCAACAATAATGTAAATACTAAAACTGAAGAAGCAAACAAGGGCAATTGTTTGGAACAAGAACTTCAAGCTTTAGATAAAAGTATTCGCTATAGCTATGCTTATTTATTTAAGTCGTCTCGCGAACCTCAAGATCGTATTTTTGATAACCGACAGGTACAAATTCGAGATTTTTATAATCAAGCACTTAACCAATTAGTGAATGCCTATAGTGAAAAAAAAGCTTCTGCAACAATTCCCTCCGAGATAAAAATTGGTAAAAGTACATATACGATTGATATTGAAGCCTATCAAAAATTACAAGACAAAAAACTTGAGAAATTCACCTCAAGTTACAACATGAATTTTTCCGGTTTAAGAAGCATTAACCGTCGTGATGGTTTTGGCTCAGATTTTGTTGCGGTTTTACACTCTAATGAAGACCCGAACCAAAAAGAAAACCCATATATTCTTGATCCTCTAGCTTACAATTATCCAAATGGCATCAATCCGAATATTCATAAAGCCCATTACCTTGCTTCTACACTGGTGGCCCAACCAAAAAATGAGGTTGCGTCCCAAAGCGACATATTAAATAGTCCAGATTTCAAAATAAAAATCTATGACCCTTACAATGTTGAAAAAATTAATGTTGCAGGTAAAGAATACTCACTGGCAGCAAATTTCTCTGCACCTTATGGTTTATGGCTAGCCGAAAATAATCTTGGTGCAGCCGCATATTTAACCCTGATTGACCGTAATCAACGTTTAAACATGCCGCATTTATATATGCTTGAACCCTATAATCCCAATAAAAAAGTAATTGTGTTAGTTCACGGACTTGCCAGTAGTCCTGAGGCATGGATTGCGGTAACCAACGAAATTATGGGAGATAAAACCTTACGTGAGCATTATCAAGTTTGGCAAATATTTTACTCAACCAATATGCCTATTTTAGAAAGTCGTTTTCAAATTTACGCATTACTCAAGCAAGCATTTGGATCTCTTAATCCAGAAGACCCCGCTGCCACTAATGCCGTTTTAATTGGTCACAGCATGGGAGGAATTATTAGCCGACTATTAGTGAGTAATGCCGACATTTCAAAAGAAGCTTTGCCTATGATGAGCCAATATGCACAAGCACGTATGAGAAAACATCCAGTCATTGGTGAACGTTTAAGAATGCAGGCCATTCCAAACTTTGATCGCGTCATTTTCCTTGCTGCCCCTCATCGTGGAACAAGTTATGCAGATCGCTGGTTTACTGTAACAGCACGAAAAATTATTCGATTACCTTCGACTTATTTAAAAACATTAACCGATACATTGACGAGTTATGATGACGACCTTAAAGACTTTGTAAGAACAATTAACAATCAACTCCAAAATGGACCGAGTGATCTGAGTAATAAATCTGAGTTTATGGAGCTCACCTCAGGCATAACGCCTAAAAAAGGATTAGTTTTCCACTCTATTATGGGCAATATCACAAAAAGTGATGATCCAAACACCATTACAGACGGTATTGTTCCCTATAAAAGTGCTCATTTGGATGGTGCCATTTCAGAAAAAGTCATTAAAGGTGGACATTCAATTCAACTAAAGCCCGAATCAGTTTTAGAACTCCGTCGGATCTTAAGTCAACATTTAATCGATCATGGTTTATATAACTTAAAGAACTAAAAATAAAAAAGCTAAAGTGAAATCCTTTAGCTTTTTGCTATCTATTGCTCAGTTTCTTCTATACGTTTACGAATTTCTTCTCGCCATTTTACGGCGTTTTCTTGTTGTTTATTCAGCAGAACACCGAGCATATAAGCGGTCACTGCTGCACCAATTAAAGCAATTCCACTTTCATAAATAATATCAATAACAAATTCTAAAATGCCTTCTGACAGAAAATCTAAGCTTCCTGAAAACTTAAGGAGTTTAGCAATTGCTACAATTACGATTCCTAATAATGCTCCAGTCCATAAGAATATTTTATGGATATTAATAGGTGCTGTGACTTGGTCAATTTGGTCAGGATATTTTCGGTAGTACTCAACTTCATCCTCTGTCACTTTGGCAGATGACTTAAATAGTAATTTAATAAAAAGTGTATCTTGATCAAGTTTTAAATTTTTCTTCATAGATACCGTACTTTATAAAATCTCTATTCTTTCATCTTACCTATTGTGTTCACTACGCAACCACTCCTTAGAAGATGTAGTCACTTCTAGAGAACTTTAACACCCCCTATATACACCTTTTTATTAAGTATTAAATTATTTAAATTTAGCTTAGCCCATTTAAAATCATTAATACCGTTTGCTCCATTTGCTTTTGTCTCTGTTGATCAGTGACGCCTTGAATACTAAACGCCCAATAAGCTTCAAATAAACAAACAATGACATAGGTCGCTGAGCTAATCGCCTCTGGGGTCGCTTTTGGATATTCTTGTGCCAATTGATTTTCAAAATCCGGAAGCCAGTGTTTTGTCCAAAGTGTATGGAGCATTTGCTGGATAAATGGATTTCTCGCACTTTGAGCCACCAACTCGAACCAAACTATTAAATCATCTTGAGTCCGATACACTTCAGGTGTGAACATCATGATGATTCGCTCGCTCAATGGTTTCCCACTAAAACGATGAATAATCTCAGTGCCCATTTTTGAAATGTAATGTTCAATGAAAGCGTTCATTAAATCTGAACGTGACGAAAAATAATGATGTACGAGAGTACGTTGCATGCCTGAAGCTTCCGCTACTTTGGCAAAAGTAATTCCTTCTAACCCTTCTTTCGCCACAACTGAAACAGCAGCTTGAAGAATTTCATAAGACCTTTCTTGAGCTTTACTTGGGCGCCCTATTTTGTTTTCCATCATCGTCATAAATAAAAAATTGTTTACTAATTCATCATAGCATATTATTTTACTGGCATGACAGTCAATTAATTACAAGGAAGTCATATTATGAAAATTCTTGGCCTTGATGCGGGTAGCCAAACGGAAGCTACTACCTCAAAAATCTTAACGAACAGTGAAATGACACATGCTGCCATTTTGGAACTTATAAATATCTTTGGGTTGGTCGCTTGTATCATTCTAGCGCTTGCTGGCTGGATTTATGGTGCAAAATTTCTTAAGAAAAAGAATTATCTACTTGGTTTAGAGTGGTGGATTGTTGCATTCTCGGCGACGAATTTTGTCTCTTACATGCTGACAGCTTCAAATGTTAATTTTTCAATTACCATGTTTCTCGATTCATTCTCGCGTAGTTTCGGCATGCCGGTTATTGCCGTAATTGGTTTGATGGCACTAACCCATAATTACAAACCATCCGCTTTTAAGGAAGTCATGCTGTTCGTATTGGCATTCGCCGGCACTTTCGTGGTTTTTCTAGCAGATTTTTTTCAAGAAATACGTCCGTATTTTTACGTCATCACTTGGAGCATTCTTGTGATGTATCTGTTCTATTTCATTATTTGCTTGGTACGCGCTGGAGAGGCTTTTCATGCATTGGCCACCACAATAACCGCTGTAGTGAGTTTGGCAGTAGCCATCGTATATGACTTTTTCCCGATCCCTGGCGACGATACTCATATGATTTTCATGACTTGGGCTTTCGTGACGTGGGGCTATGCCATCATTCAGTTGTATTACGCCTATGAAGCCCTAGAACGCGCACAGAAAGTTTCTATTGGATCTTTTATTCCAGCCCGACAGTAAAACGCACTAGGGGCATTGTTTTTAAAAAAGATTAAAGACGATGTCTAGAACTGTAAAATAATACAGAAGGATAGCGAATGAATTATTCAAATGAACAAGTGATGAGTGACAACCCTGAATCCGTGCCATTTCGTCTTTTAGGTGGCTGGATAGAACAGCCTAGCGACCTTCAACCTGAGTTGGTGGGTTCGGTCAGCGCAGATGTCATTGTCGTTGGTGCTGGTTTTGCCGGGTTGTCTACAGCTCTTGAACTCACTGCACGAGGTGCTAAGGTCATCGTACTTGAGCAAGAGTTCGGTGGTTTTGGTGCCAGCGGCCGTAATGCGGGTTATCTGCTTGGTAGTATGGGAATTGAATTCGAAGTGTTCGCCAAGCGCCTCGGCGTTGAACGTGCAAAACAGTTTATCAATTTCTACGATGAGGGCGTGACCTATGTTGAAAAACGTCTGGCCGAGTTAGGCATCGATTGTGATTACAACCCTTCTGGGATTATACGCGCTGTTATAGATCCTTCGCAGGAAAAATGGCTACGCCGCAGTATGAGAGTTGGTGAGGAACTAGGATCCCATACTCGCTTTGTAGATCAAGCCGAAATGCGTGCTCGTGGAATTCCACCAGCTTTTCTGTTTGGTAGCGAACAGCGCGGCGGCACGCTAAACCCCGGTAAATACGTGAGTGGTTTACGCCGTGCAGCCATTCAGGCAGGTGTTAAAATTTATGAAAAAACACCATTGCTCTCTTATAGCGAAGGACCAATTATTACCTGCAAAACCGCTCGCGGTAGTGCCAGCGCACCCATCATGGTGTTAACCACAAATGCTTTCACACCTCAGTTGGGATTGCTACGTGATAAAGTTGCTCCGATACGGGTGTCGGCAATTGAAACCCAACAATTAACTCCAAAGCAATTGGAGTCTCTGGGTTGGCCTGGCCGAGAAGGTATTATTACACCGCATCTCATGATGGAAAGCCATCGACTGACTGCACACAACACAATGGTGTTGACAGTTAAGAAGTTAAATTATGTTTACGGTTCAAAAACTCCGAACGTACCAGATCACGACGCCTATGCGGCACTCGCACAGACCTTACGTGAACGTCACCCAACCTTGAAAGGTCTTGGTATTAAGCACTGTTGGAGTGGATATGTTAGCGTAGCTTATGACTTTTTGCCTGTGGTTGGATCAACTGGGCCACATCAAAATATTATCTATGCAGCTGGCTGTACAGGACATGGGCTTGCGACTCAGTCGCTCATGGGGCAGCTTCTTGCAGAGAAAATTAAAGGAGTAGAAAATCCTATTCTGAAAAACTTATACCACAAGACCCCTTCTACGCTACCTGAACCACTCCAGTGGTGCGTATTTAAAACAGGTTTCAAGGCAGCGGCATTCTATGATCGTTTAACTGACCGCAAAGCGCTTGCAGCTAAAAAGGATTCATAGAGCTAAGCATTTTTTAGTGTGGTAAATAATCAATGGACTACATGGTTGTAGTCCATTTTAAACTCGAAACATTTCTATATCTCTTTACTGAATTACCCCATATGGTACATACCGACATGTCACCACCAGAGATTTAGGCTAGGCAAAGAAAAGACATATAAGTTTAATATTTAAACTATTTACTTAATAAACATATACATCCTTTTCACAAATTTTGTTTTACCTTTAGCCTAAATCTTTAACTTCAAGTGATTACACATGACTAAAAGAACAATAAATATTTATGGAGCAAGACAAAATAATCTTAAAAATATTTCATTAAAAATTCCTAAACACCAAATTGTCGCCTTTACCGGAGTTTCAGGTTCAGGGAAATCTTCTTTAGTTTTTGAAACCATTGGCGCGGAGGCACAAAGACAAATCAACGAAACTCAAGACAGTTTTGTGCGTAATCGTTTACAGCATTTTGGAGTCGCTGATGTTGATAAAATTGAGAATTTAAATGTACCTGTCATTATTAATCAAAAGCCATTAACGGGTAACATCCGCTCAACAGTGGCAACAATTACAGATATTTACGCCAATCTTCGCTTATTATTTTCACGTATGGGTGAACCTTTTGTTGGATATTCCAATGTTTTTTCTTTTAATCACCCCAACGGCATGTGCCCGCAATGCGAAGGTATTGGACTAGAGCAAACAATTGATATCTATAAAATATTAGATTTAGATAAATCCTTACATGAAGAAGGTGCTATAGACTTCCCGACTTATCAACCTACCGCATGGCGTTGGACACGATATGCAGATTCAGGTTATTTCGATTTAGATAAAAAATTAAAAGATTATAGTGAAAAAGAATGGGAATTGTTTTTGTATGCTCCTCAGCACAAGCCTTTAAACCCAACAAGTAAATGGAGAAAAACGGCACTATATGAAGGATTAGTGACCCGCTTTGAACGTAATTTTTTAAAAGGCGAAGCGCAGGAAAGAAATCGCTATCGAAATAAACTTGAGCAAATTATTACCACCAAAGAATGCTCCCTATGTAAGGGACAACGGCTTAATCAAAAATCTTTATCCTGTAAGATTAACGGTAAAAATATTGCGGAATGTACGGCCCTATCTGTTTCAATGCTTTTAGAGTTTATCGAATCGATAAAAAGTGAAAAATTTGAAACCGTTTTGCATGAAATCATCAATAAACTGACTAATTTAAAACTCGTTGGGCTTAGCTATTTAAACCTTAACCGTGTGAGCAATACGTTGTCGGGAGGTGAATCACAACGAATCAAAATGGTTAAACATTTGGGTAACAGTCTGGTTGACTTACTCTATATTTTTGATGAACCAAGCATTGGTCTTCACCCAAAAGACTTAGATAATATTATTAAAATTATTCAAAAAATTAGAGATAAAGGAAATAGCGTTTTACTGGTTGAACATGACCCTGATCTGATTAGAACAGCGGATCATGTCATTGATATGGGGCCTCTTTCTGGAACCAACGGCGGTGAAATTATTTACCAAGGCACTTTCGAAGAATTAAAAAATTCATCAGGTTTAACAGGTGAGTTTTTTAGACGGCCAAATACCTATAAGAAAACACCACGTATAGGCAAAAAATGGATTTCAATTAAAAATGCTCATTTATTCAATTTAAAAAATATTGATGTCGATATTCCTAAGAACTGTTTAACCGTGATTACAGGAGTGGCTGGTTCAGGAAAAAGCACATTAATCAGTAAAGTATTACCCCAACAATATCCTGAAACAAAAGTCATTAATCAATCTGCAATTACTGCCAGCATTCGGTCCAATTTACTGACCTATCTCGACCTTCTTGACCCGATTCGCCATCTATTTGCAAAAGCCAATAAAGTAAGCGCCAAGCTGTTTAGTTTTAATAGCGAAGGTGCATGCCCTCAATGTAAAGGCGCAGGTATCGAAAGAATTGAACTCGCATTTTTAGATGATGTTGAAATGACATGTGATGTTTGTCATGGCTCAGGATATGCGCCTGAAGTATTAAAGTATCTTTATAAAGGTAAAAATATTGCTGAAATTTTAAAAATGACGGTTGCAGAAGCAAGTCAATTTTTTGAAGATCAAACTTTGCAGCAGCAATTTAACGCTCTGGTCAGCTTGGGGCTAGACTATATTGCAATCGGCCAACGCTTAAATACATTTTCGGGTGGTGAGCGTCAAAGGTTAAAACTCACAAAACAAATCAATGAAACAGATAATATTTTTGTATTAGATGAACCGAGTACGGGCCTACACCCTTCTGATACTGAAAAATTGATTAGTTTATTAAATAACTTAGTTGATAAAGGCAACACTGTTATTGTGATTGAACATAACTTAGACATCATGAGTCAAGCAGACTGGATTATTGATATTGGTCCATTGGCGGGTGATAAAGGTGGTGAACTGGTGTTCTCAGGAACTGTTGGTGGTTTACTTACAGCAGAAAAATCTTTAACTGGCCACTATTTGAAAAAATATCTAGAGCTGTAGTAATTTGATTGACCAGCTTGGCACAATCAAGTTTTAAATATGAGAGTCTTTTAGACTCTCATACCCTTAAATAATTAACCAACTTCTCACGCTCATTCACTTTTAGGTAGCATTATGTTCGATACTTGGCCTGAATCATCAGCATGATAATAACGAACAACGAAGGTATTGCAGCAATCACAAATAAATGAGTAATGACCAGAAATTGAGAGAGATAACCGCCAAACAACGGACCGATGACCGAACCCAAACGGGCAATCCCAATACTCCAGCCCACCCCAGTGGTACGAAGTGAAACTGGATAATAACTGGCAGACAGCGCATTAATGGCAGGTTGCCCGCCAACGATAGCAAAGCCAGCAATGAAAATAATGATAAATAATAAAACAATATGGCTAACAGCATAGCCAATTAAAGCAACACTCATCACTGCAACTAAAAAAACAGGAATTAATACTTTATAAAACCCAGTCTTATCGATTTTAAGACCCATTACAACACTACCAATCGTACCGCCTAATTGTAAGGTAGAGCCGATCATCAATGCCTGATTTAATGAGAGTCCAGACTCTTTGGCCAAAGTTGGTAGCCAGTTCGCCAGAAAATAGAGGCTGATCATGTTTAAAATACTGATGATCCAAATGGAATAGGTAAAAAACGCACGCTTATTTTTAAATAACTCAAGCGGTGACTTCTTAACCTGAACTTCAGTAGTATTAATGATTTTCATCTCTGAATTGAATGTTAACGCAGGATAAAATTTCTTTAGCCAGAACAAAATTTTGGGAGTATTTTTGCTATTTTCACTTAAAAAATATAAAGACTCTGGCAGCTTAAAGAACGTGATAAAGAAAATAATTAAAGGAACAATACCGCCAAAATAGAAAATCGCCTGCCATCCTCCCCAAGGAACTAGTAAGGCTGATATGCCTCCTCCCAACATTGCCCCCACCGTATAGCCACAAGAAATGACCATCATGGTGAAAATACGAGATTTATATGGAACAATTTCGGAGCTATAAGCCATGACATTTGGCATGATACCTCCTAAAAAAATTCCTGTAACAAAGCGGATTGCAGTCAATTGCTCAATACTGCCGACATGTGGTGTTACCAGCATCAATATGGAGAACATAAAGGTTGAGATCAGTAGTATTGGACGGCGGCCAAAACGGTCAGAAAGTGAACTTAATAAAAATGATCCGACAAACAAACCAAATAAGCTGGCGCTAAACACAACGCCTAACATGGTTTTATGTACGCCCCATTCTTCTATAATCATTGGGGCTGCGTAAGCCATGGACTGAATGTCATATCCATCCATAATCATCAGTAATAAACAGGTGAATAAAATAAATTTCTGATATCGTCCAACTTTCTGCTGATTGATCAAATCACTTAATGCAACTTCTCTCATGGTCATCCTTTCTCCATGTTGCGCTTTCAATTATTTTCATTCTAATTACGTTATTCATAATCAATTTATGAATAACGTAAAATAAAATAACAATATTCTCCCCCAAAAGTCAAAACATTAACTTTTTCGGTTGATCACACAGCGCTTATGGTCTACTCACCACCTTATTTTTTAAATTATTATTTTAATTCAACTACTTAGTTTAAAAACTGTTCTAGCATGACATCTCTTTCTTCCAAACTATTGGAACTTAGAAATTGCATCTCTCAACTCCTGACTTAGAAATATCAATATCAAAATTATTATTCTTAACAGTATCTTTACTTAGAATTATCTCTTATTAAAATTTTCCTTTAACGCATTGATTAAGATATTTAATAAAGGTGCTTGCTCACGTCTATGAGGATAATACAGGTGATAAGGTTCATAGCTATGTCGCCAGTCCTTTAGTGTTTCTTCTAACTCACCACTTTCAATATAAGGCTGAACCATATCAATAGGTAAATAAGCGATTCCTACACCACTTCTTGCTGCTTGAAGCACTGGAGATAGGGTTGTAAAAATAACTTTAGCGTTAACGGTAACTGTCTGAGTTTTACCTTGTTTAGTAAATTGCCAACGATAGAGTTCACCATGCGTGGGTAATCTTAAATTAATACACTGATGTCCAACTAAATCTTTTGGTTGCTTAGGATGACCATAACGATCCAAATATTCTTTAGTGGCAACCGTTAGCATTTGTATTGGCTCACTCACTTGTAAAGCGATCATATCTTTAGAAACCAAACCGCCTCTTCGAAGTCCTGCATCAAAACGCCCTTCTACAATATCGACAAGACCATAGTCAGAGATGATTTCTACTGAAACTTTAGGAAATTGTTGGATGACTTTTTCAACTGCTGGCCATATAACACTTTGGATTCCATATTCATCGGCACTGATACGCAATGTTCCCGTTGGATCATTTTTTAAAGCACTAATTTGATTTATGCCATGTTCTATTTCTTGTATTGCCGGCTGAAGCAAATTGAGTAGATATTCCCCCGCTTCTGTAGGCGCTACGCTTCTTGTGGTTCGTGATAAGAGTTTTATACCAATTCGGTCTTCTAAATTGCGGAGGGTTTGGCTAATGGCTGACTGTGACGTTCTGAGTTTTGCGGCTGCACGGGTAAAGCTCCGTTCTTGAGCAACGATCATAAAAGTATGCAAATCGTTTAAATTTTCTTTCATTATTTATAAGTATTCAATATAAGTGCTATCTAATTATAGTGGATTATCATAATAAATCACTACGGGTATATTGATTTCATCGACCTAGTTTCTCTTTCGGAGAGAAGATGATGAAAACTGTAACCTTCAAAAATAAAAACATCGATGTTTCTGCAACTATTCGTTTTCCAAAAGATTTTGATGAAAACAAAAAATATGCAGCCATTGTATGTGCTCACCCCATTAGTAGCTGTAAGGAACAAACTGCTGGCAGCATCTATGGTGAAAAACTGACTGAAGCTGGTTTTATAACTTTAGCATTTGATGCATCGTATCAAGGTGCTAGCGGTGGTGAACCGCGCTTTCTTGAAGACCCTGCAACACGTGTTGAAGATTTCCGCTGTGCAGCCGACTATTTAACAACGCTTACTTATGTTGATGAAAACCGTATTGGTGTATTAGGTGTATGTGGTGGCGGTGGTTATGCGGTTAATGCGGCTATGACTGAACGTCGTTTTAAAGCGGTGGCGACTGTTGTGGGTGCAAATTATGGTCGTCTCATGCGTGAAGGTGATCAAACACCTGATGCAGCCATTAAAACTTTAGAAGTCATTGCTGCACAGCGAACTGCCGAAGCGCGTGGTGCTAAACCCTTTATTACCCAGTACATTCCAAACTCACAACAAGCGCGTGAACAAGCTGGCATCAATGATATTGATATTAAAGAAGCGATTGATTACTACAAAACTCCGCGTGGTCAGGCAGAAGGTTCACCAAATAAACTTCGCTTTTCAAGTTTAGCGGCTGCTGTTGGGTTCGATGCATTTCATTTGGCAGAACACCTACTCACCCAACCCTTACAAATTGTGATTGGCGAAATTCCGGGCGGGTTTGGTTCTTATAGAGATGGTTATGAGCTATTTAGCAAAGCCGCTTCTAAAGATAAAAACCTTTTTGTGGTGAAAGATGCAAGCCATTATGACTTATATGACCAACCTGAACCTGTTGCTCAAGCTTTAGAAAAAATTATTCCGTTCTTTCAAAAGCATCTATAAGACATATATTGGAAAGTTTCTCAATCGGGGAACTTTCCAAATAGATAAGCTTAAACATGCATTTCTTAAGCAATTTTAAATTTATTTTTAGTAAAACGTTCTTAAAAATTTAAAACAATGCGACAATTAAAAAGCCAAATTCTGTCAAAACAAAAAGAAGAAGAAGAGTCAACCTTGCGTATATAACAAGGTCGTCACTATCTTCTTCAACTTCAGGAATAAGTGGAAATCTATAATTCTTTAATAAAAGAAAAATATTTAAATAGCCGCAAATAACCCCAATCGCAAAATCAATTTCAAGTATCCCTCTAAAAAAGATACCTATCATCAAGGCAATAACAATTAATCCTACAGTTAATAAAATATATCTTTTTGTTAAAGAGTCATATATAAGGAATGACTTCATTTTTACTGACCATCCTCATAAAGTTACTCGAATAAACATTTAATCTCTAAAGAGAATGACATAAAAATTTCTTTTAAAGAACCTATGACTATCTTTTTAAATCATATTATTATTGATCGTATGGACTGTACGCCCTGATACATAAAACTATACAGCACTTGTTTCGTTATATATTCAAAATTACCACTACTCTCCACCTAATAACCACTTTTCAATATGAAAATTACATTAATACCAATACTATTACTTTCCTGCTTATTCCTGACTTCTTGTAAGGCTTCAACAGATAAAGAAGACATTGATAAATATGTGAAAGTAGATTTAAAAAATTATGCTACTGACAATTATAGATTGATCATTGAAGCAAATAAGAATGTAAACAATGAGCCTGCTTTGAAAAACTCTTTGTTTAATAATTCCTATGTTAAGTTAGAAACAGCACGGAGCCTTTTAAGTGATGAATATCCAGACTGGGTTCAAGGCTTAGATAAGAATGGTTATGACTATGGTGACCTCAACACAATATGTTGGATGACAGTCTTCATGGAAAACTATGTAAACAAGGTTGAAGGCCCATACAAAAGCCAACTTAAGGATGAAACATTAAATGATGTTCACAACCTTTATGGTGAGCGCAAAAAAATAATTAAGTTGCGCGACAGCAAAGATAAAACTGCTCGAAACTTTGTAGAAGTATGTGAATAGATCACTACTATAAAAGCCCTGAATGTTCAGGGCTTTTTAAATTGCTTTAACTTAAATAGAAACATCTGACTTAAGCACTCTAAGCTGGCTATATATTTCGTTAGTAAACCATGACCTTCAGCAACATCACTCGTATCGTAGACTTGATTTCCCCCCATTACTTGCACCATACTGTTCACTGTTAATACTCCTTGTGTTAGCAATCCAAAGCCCTTTGATTCCGCCAAGAATTCTCTGAAGGGCTTTTTTATTGCCTAGATTATGCATTGTTGTTTCCTAAAAGCTTTGAAAGCTTGGTTAAGCCCTTTGGCGTTACTCTTACCTGCTCTGTGATTTTGATCGTCCCATCAGGCAGCTGAATATCCTTTACTTTATGTTCTAAATATCCCGCTTTAATTTTCTCTTGATAAGCAATCCAATGTTTGCAGCCATTACGTTTGTAAATCCAGTCATTCATGTGAAGCCACTTATTAAATTTATGTGGTTCTTGTTGTAGAGCTTTAGCAACATCAGTTAGGCACATACTTCCCTCGGCTGTAGCAATACGGTCAAACGCTTCCATGGTAGGTAGCATAACTTCAACTTTGTGCTCTAGCTCAATCACTTTTTCTGAATAAATCAGTAAAGCATTACGTAAAAGATTTGGATCTGCTAGTAATTGCATTGGATCGGTCGGTTGAATTTGTCCTGTTGCTACCGCGTCATCAGAAAAGTAATTTATTAATGAATCATTTTTTAAAACTGTAATACTCATAAAAAAACCTCATCGTGGGGATGAGGCTATTAAAACAAAAGATATGAGGTGTCATACAAGTGTCACCTTTGAACTAATTTGTGACACATATAAATAAGCAATAAATCAGTTATGTGGCACATGTATATGACACACAACTAAGTATTTGTTTTCTTTGGATTACCTCTGTTAGTAACAGCGATTATTCTTTTTGCTAGATTATTCAAGTCGTATGTTTTAGTTGAGCGTGGTTCATACCCTCTTTCACATAAAAGCTGTTCTATAGATTTGCTATGTGATTCAATAAACTTTCCATTCATATAGATTTCCTCCCACAATTCAAATGCCAACTTCAATTCTGGTGCATGGTTGGGATGATCAGGGTCTAAGGCTGGGTGCTTTTGTCTCAAGAGATTAGAGGGAGCCTCAGGCATTTGTGGAGGTGTAACATCTCTGAGTTCTTTTGATCTAGGATATTTATCATACCACTCATCACTAAATATTTCAGGTTGGGAATTATTATAATCCCGTAAAGCCTTATTCAATTCTTCTATATTTAAATCCCCATATTTAGCAGAACCAAAAACTTCATAACCAGAACATATATTAACTTGTAAATCATTCAGAGGTTGGAATTGATAAAGAGAGTTTTTCTCAATATGAATATATCCAAAATCATACATCAACTCATCATCAAAACTACTTTCAAATCTCGTACTATTAAATTTTTTATCACTTAAAATATTTAGAATATGATATATAACTTTTTTCGAACTCAGCTCATCTAAAGCCGTATACTCTATTTTATTAATATTTATATATACCGTAATATTACTCTCAAAACCATTTATAAGTAAAAATGTTGATAACTCATAGATTAGCAGATCAAATGTATGGCAAAAATGTTCTATAAGATAAATAAAGGAATCATATCTATCTTTTTTTTCATCCAATACATCAGTTATATATAATTTATCTTTTTTAGAAGGTTCTGCATTAGGTGACATGTCATCTAAATTTGATATCTCTATTTTTTGAATCTGTATTATTATTTCATTTAGTTCAGGAAATTTAGATAAATCAGACTTCTTCCAATAATATTTCTCACCTCTAAACTGGATATCTTCAAGAATTTCTTTTTTTTCATTATTGGGATCACTTAACTCATAAATTAATTTTTCAATTACATCTTTAATAACAGGATATACTCCATATAAAAGATTTACCTCTGTTATTTGGTAGAATGAATTTAAGTAATAAAGTTTTAAAGCAGAAGTCTGTGCTCCTATATATCCCAAATATCCCCCTATTTCTTTATATTCATTATTTCTTGACAAAAAATTAATAAGTTCCCAAACCCCGATATAGTTTTCTTTAATAAATTGCTCTCTGCTATCTAACAATCCCATATGGTGCCCAGCAATACCTAAATTAAAATCTCAATATACCCCAACTTGAGGCATTTGTGGGGATGGAAATTACAAGTAAGGTTCTGTATTATTTAAAAATCATGACTTACTTACACTCTATTTTTAAATTTCTCTAGAAAAAATATGAAAACAAAAGTGGATCTAATATGTGAAATGATAGTTCTTTATGGAATTATTCTTATTGTATGTATCTTTATATATCTGATATTTCAATCATTAGTTAGCTTAAACTTATTTAATAAACCTTCTGATTGGTCATCAGTTTTGACAGGATTACTCTCATGGTCAGCAACCATCTATACTCCCATTGTAGCCTACTTGTTGTTTACTGATTGGCGTGAACAAGAACATAAAAAATTGATACGTGATCAAGCAATAGAATCTATTAAAACTTTACAAAAATATATAACAATTAACCTTCATCTATCTCATAAAGAAGAAATAACAGTCAAAGAATTCGAAGAATTACAATCAGTATATTATGCAGCTTACCTCTCAATGAATATGCTTCATAAGCTTACAAAAAGTGAAGATTTTCTAGTGTTTCAAGAAGAAATACAGGGATCTTTTAAGACAGTATTGAGTTACAGAGAGTTGATTATGAGTGGAGAAGTTGATTTTCTTGTGGGTAAAGAAATTATTAGGTCGGCTGTAAATTCCACTTCAACTATATACAATAAAATAAGTGATTACATGGATATAAATAAAATTTAATTTATACTTCCGAATATTTTTATGTTTTTTAACTAACAACTTTTGTCCGATCTATTCCTTACTTCTTTTTATATTGAAGCTAATGTAGACTCAGAGAACATCGCTTCAAATAAAATAGCTGAGAAATTAATATAAAATAAAAAGGTTGTAAAAGATAAAAATATCGTAGAATATTATAGTTATCTAAATAAATATATAAAATAGTAAAGAATTTATGCTTTGGATTGTAGAATCCACTATTAAATAACGGTGGACTCTTTTTATATTAGGATAGATAGTCTATTAAGAATTTTTCGATACCTTTTATCATATCTTTCACTTCATCAGAATCGAAGTTTTCTGGTTTTCCATGAGCAGAATTATTTCGAATATCTGCATAATAGGTTATTTTTTTCTGTTGTGTTAGTGGGTAAATACCTGCTTTAATTAACTCTTCATTTGATATCAAAAAATCAAAGATCCCCTCTACAATTTAAATCTTAATTATGTAAATTCCCCTCACCCAAACCCCAATAAAAAATACTCCAGCAATCTTTCTCTCTCATCTGGTTTGTTCGGATCTAAAAGCTGAACCATTGCTCCATCAATCACAAACAAAAACATGTGGGCATCTTGTTTTGAAGCATTTTTGTTGGTGGTTAAAAGTAAATTATAGATTTCATTAATGAGCCAGTTTCGATAGTCAATTACAAGCTGATATGCCTTTGGGTGGGTCTTCGCAATTTCAAAAATGGCTTTAAACGGCAAATGGTAAAGCCCGTCTAAGTCAGCATGTAAAAAGTAAATTTTGCGGAGTTTTTCAACCACGGTTAATTGTTTTTCAACATAGATAATTGAAATGACCGCATGTTTAAGCCCATCTTTTTGAAAAGTTAAACTCATTTCAATAAGTCGTTCTTTTGAGTGAAAGTAGTTATAGAACGTGGCTTTTGGAATGTTTGCCGACTCAACAATTCGGTCTACCCCGACTTTATGAAAACCATATTTATTAAATAAAAACCTTGAAGTGTGAAGCACGCTTAAAGCACGAAATGGGAGATCTATATGTGGCATATTTTTACCGTTATAAAAAATTATTGTTGTATATAAATGAGATATAAAAACTGCTGCCTTTTGGGAGAGAAAAAAGCATAGCAAAGCCGTAAGACTGTGCTCAGCACATCTCAAGTTTTAGTTGTCTAAGTTTTAAGTAATAACGAGCTAAAGCCTAAAAGCCTTACGGCGATCAAGCTGCATAAAATGTTTTAAGCTGTGTTGTTATAGCTTTTGGCAATGGCTGCCAAGAAATAATGGATGTGCAAAGCCAACTCCTTATATATGGAGTTCTGCCAAAACATTAGAATTATGGTGGCAGAACGAAAGAGGGTTGACAGACTGGTAGGACTCCAGCACACACAAAGGTGTCCCTCTCCCGTCCTACCGCTACGGGAGGGAACGAGAAGTACACACAAAACTATTCCTCGGAAGGAATAATCCCGATGCGGTCCTATAGCAGTCTGTCAAAACTGCCTGGCAATGTAGGCCAGAAGCCAAATGTTAATCTTCAACATTTGAGGTGTCAATGTAAAATTGGCTAGAAAATATTTAAATAATTATTATTTTTCATTTAATTAGATAATTAAGGAAATTCTTAAGTATTATTTACAATCTACTTTTATATCATTAAGTTAAAGTTTAAAATTTCAGAAATTTAAGGTCTGGATTGGCCCACCGCAGCTAAGAATGAATAAATAAGAATGAGTAACTACTGTTATTAAAGGGAGTTTTTATGAGTGGCTATTCAGTATAAACTTGTGATTTAAGCGCCCAAACTCACAAATTAGACCGTGCCATATACTTAAAGTAACAAGAGCAAAAAATGACTCAAAATAAAGTTGAATTAGCAGAGAAATTGTCAAAAGAATCTCATCAAGGTCAAAAGTATGGTTCTTATGATTACTTTGATTACCATATTAAAGGTGTGGTCAATTCATTAATTGAGCATCAATTTTCAGAAGTTTATATTATTGCAGCCCTTCTACACGATAGCGTTGAAGACACGCCTCTTACGCTAGACAAAATCGAAAGCTTATTTAGAAAAGAAGTCCGCGATGCCGTTGATGCATTAACTAAACGGGAAATTGAAACACGCGAGGAATATTTAATTCGTTGTAGTTCGAATCCGATCGCTCGAGTCGTAAAACTTCATGACGCCGCCTTTAATGCGCATAACTCACATAAGGACAATAATCACTCACGTGTAGATTATTACCTTCAAACCATGTTAATTGTTTCAACGGCCCAAGAGAAATAAAGATCTATGCAAGAGCAAGTTTATGGATAACATCCGTAAAATTTTGCGCATTAATAACTTACGGCGAACCTCTCTTAAGATTAAATACGCCCAACTTCTAAGTATGGAATCAGGTTTTTATCAAAACTTGGTCTTGGGTCGCCCTCATAACTAATAAACCCATGCATTCCTGTTAGGCGCTCTCCTTTATAAAACTGGTTTAATTGATAACGCGGGTCTTTATGGGAAAGCGTAAAACTCACCACACCAACGCCCTGCTGTTTTGACTTGTCATAGGCATCTTCAAGCATTTTGTGATGCAAAGCTAAATCTTCGGGATGGCACATAAGGGTATGTAGCACATGATACTGAATAGAGTCGCCGAGTTTAGGCAAACGCATACCTTTGGTGATTGGAGTCAACAAGTTGTAAATGGGTCTAAGCACACCAATGGCTGAGCTGTAATGCAAAATTTTGGTTTGCTTAATCGTATGCTGATCCCACAAACCAAACATCCCCACCAGTTTTTCACCTTTAAAATAAAGTGAAAAGTCTGAGAGTTTTATTCCTGAAAAATACTGATGACCTTGCGCCAGTTCTTCAAAGTTATAAGCTGGAATAAAGTTATAAAACCCTGCCATGTCGGCAATAAACTGATTCATTGCGGCTACATGTTTGGCTTCGGCAACACAGTTACGGACTTCTTGAAGATCACTTTGCTTAGCAACCTGTTTTAAAAAAGCCGTGATTTTTCGTTTTGCGCCAGTGTCGGTGAGGCTTAATGTCTCTATAAGCCCTTCATCATAATAATCAGGCATTCCCGTTTTGCCCGTTTGGATGGCAGCGCGCGCGGCATGGTTATCATCAAAAATAATCATTTGGCTAAAGTTAGGTGCGTGCATCGTATCTTTTACATGCTTGCCTAAAACCTTTACCAGTGATTTACCACGATAGCTATGATCTACCCGTAAATCTCCCGCATATCTTAAATTTTGAACGGTTCGATCAACATAACACGGACGGTAACCGTTGCTATAACAAGCCACCTTCTTTTGGCTCTCGGTGTCTTCAATCACGACGTGCAGTTTATGCCGATAGACAATGTCGGACGCTCTAAAATAACTCGGTTCACGCTGAAAGCTAATTTGTATGCCTTTAGTGGTCATCGGTACGGCAATTAACTCTCGTAAAGCCTGATCATCTGCCAAAGTCGCTTCACGGGTAATAAGCGTATTATCAGCAAGTGGTGTATTTGTTTTATTCATTATTCACCTGTTGTGCGGTTTGTACGGGAACCAAGTTATTTAAACGCCCCATTTGGTCGAGTAACTGATAGACAAACACCACTTCGTCTTGGTCATTGACTGTTTTTTGGGTTTGGACATCGAGTAACTTTTGTTCGGTATTGAGCAAATCAAACGTGGTTTTGGTGCCCACATCAAACTCTTTACGTGTGTAGACAAAAGCAATAGACGCGGCCTCTATGGCATTTGCCAGTGCTTCTTTATTTTGTCGGATGGTTTGAAGCTGCGCATAGGTGGTACGCGTTCGCTTATTTAAATCTAGTTCAAGACTTCGTGTTTTTTGCTTAGCCAAATCGATATCGGCCTGTGCTTTTTTGACATTGGCCCGATTTAAACCATCGTCATAGAGCGGTACATTGAGCTGCACCCCAACCATATAGTTATTGCTTTCAGAGCCAATATAGCTTGCTTCATCTTGCTTTCCGGCACGGCTGGTGAGCATCACCGTTGGCCAGAGTTCGCGTTTAGTTAAAGCGTATTGTTTGTCGGCAGCCTGCTTTTCATATTTGCTACGCATGAGAGCCGGATGGTTTTTGGTTTGCGCCAAAATTTCATCTAAGTTAGCGGGAATAGCGGGTAGTTGTTTAATCGCAACAAGGTTGTCAGGCATTACACCTGTTACTTGGTAAAACTGTGCTTCACTGACGGTCAGGTTAGATTGGGCCTGTGTAATATCGGCTTGGCCTTGCGCGACTTGTGCCAAAACCTGAGCCAAGTCCGCACGGGTAATCATGCCCACATCAAAACGACGTTTCGATTCATATAAAGACCGTTGCAGATTTGCCATGGTCTTTTGTCTGAGTTCTAAAATCGCTTTCTTTTTTAATACGTCGGTATAGACCATCACGGTATTTAAAATGGTTTCCGATCTTTGATCTGACAAACCTTGGTTTTGTGCAGAAAGCTGACTTTCGGCAACATCAATTCCTAAACGGTGTCGTCCAGAGGTATAGATCGGATAATCAGCCTGTAATTGCAAACTTCGGCCTTTACGGTTTCCTTCGGTTGGAAACAGGACGTGTGAAGGTGTATCTATTCTTTCATAGTCCAGTTGGCCGACTAAATTGACTTTGAGTCCATCACGCTGTTTGGCCTGTTCGAGCATAGCGGTAGACTGATTCACGCTTAAACGGCTGACTTCAAGCTGACTTTCATGTCTTAAACTGGCAGACAAAGCCTCATCTAAAGTCATGGCGTGTACATTCGACACAACCAACACGCCTAAATATAAGGCGTGTCGAAGTGTTAAAAACCGAGTATTAAATGGCTTCATCCCTTTCATAGTTGTTCCAAACTATTGAGGGTGACTTTTTTGAGTGGCTCAGGTTTGATATTGCCTTCGATAATGCCATCAAACATGACCAGTTTTTTGTAGGCATTCCAGCCATTATTGGCTTGGCGAATTTGAGGTTGGTCGAGCTGTCCTAAGTTTCGCGCAAGTTCGTAATGGAAGTTCTGTCGCAAAATACTGTCGATATATTCGTTGCTAATGCTATGGTGAATTTCACCTTCAAAAAGCACGCAATAAAATGGTTTGACCTGTTGCTGAGTATCAATTGCGAGTAAAGAAATCGCCTTCGATTCAGTTTCATTTAATTGTGACAACAACTGTTGGGCTGTTTCAGGCGCAAGTTTTTCACCGACCAGATCTACACCAAAACGGCGACCTTGGAACTCAAAACACGGAATTTGCTCTATAAAGCCCGTGACCCGTAAGCAATCATCCAGACAGTAACGCAGCAAGCCATTACCCGAGGTAATCAGTGGGCTGACCACATCGCCTTGTTTGAGCTGCCATGAGGGAATGATTTGCCCTTGTTTGTCACCTTCTAGATATTCAAATTCGTAGAAGTGACTTTGATATGCCAGCGGGTATTGGTCGTTATAGGGAATGGTCACTACCCCTTCGGTCGCCCATAACCCTTTGCCTTCAAACTGAACACTGGGCAATTTCTCTTTTAATTTTTCAGCCCAAGCTTTTGAACCTGCGGTATCCCAGCTCGACACCAGACTTAACTTTGGCCAGAGCTTTTTAAAGTCGATCTGCTCGCCGTTTGAACTCGCTATTAATGCTTGAGCACTTTTAGGGCTGTGCGGTGCGGTGACTTCTTTTAATGAAGCCTGACGGCTGCCCCATGAACCACTTTGTAAAACCTCAATCACGTCTTTTTGCAGTAGCTCCAAACGTTCCAGCAATTGCAGCGCAAATGTTGGACTCCACACCGAAATCATAGCTAGGTTACGGTTTGCGACCAAATAACAAATGGTGGCAAACAGTGCATCATCCGCGTTGGCGGCAAATGCAACATTACTTGGAACCGCTTGAGTAAACTTAGATAAAATTCGCTTACCGACACCGAGTAGCGCACTGTCATCATTTAAGTTTTTATCTTTTAAAACTTCACGCTGGCTTTCAGGCAACCATGACACCGACCAGTAATGTGTGCCCGAACTCAACTGTGGGCACTTACGGTATAGACTTGCCATCCACGGCGCAATCGCATGGTCAAGTTCATCTAAAAACAGCTTGGTGTATGGAATAAACTTAATTTGTTCACTCGAACCACTGGTCGGCTGGAAACGAACCAGCTTACTACTCGACAGTGAAAGCTTTTGTTCACGGTAACGTTGAATGTCTTCTCGCCATGCGCCATAACGTGTCGCAGGAAATGATTTTACAAACTGCTCATAGTTTTGAACTTTTTTATCTTTAGCAAAGGTCGAGGTTTGTAAAATTGAATGCAGAATTTGACGTTGCGTTGTCTCTAAAGCATTAAACTGTTTTTGAAAATTACGGTCAGTTGCATCACACCATTTTTTTAAAATCAAATGTGAACCTAAAGTCAGCCATTCATTAGATTTCATTGGATGGCCTCTCTACGTTTTGTTTTATGTGTTACGCAAGCTTCAAATCTTCCCTTACTTGTAGGTTTGGTCATTAGCTTCACTGGGAAACGAGCAATGTCTTTCCAACCTAACCGACCAATACACGGTAGTTCTGTGCCTGCTTTCCATGTTGGATTCATCTGCTCAAAAAAATGAATATTTGGATTTTTCTCTCTCATTTCGGTAGTAATTGGTGCGACTTCACCTTTTAATGGCTGATAGTCATCACCAAAATTTAAAAGGCCCGCTTCACGGTCATAATATTCCCCAAAAAATTTCTCGCAGTAGTGCTCGACAACTTCCGAGAGATGCTGGTTTTCATCTTTAATATTTGGATAATAGACATAGTAGTTATTGGCGAGTAACAGGTAAGTCTTATAGCCTTTAGAGATCAAGAGCCAATAGAGTTCGTTAAATGGATATTTGATTCGAAGCTTAATCATCAGTTTGAGCATGGTACTTTGCAGACTACGCGTGCCCCAAAACTTTTTCAAAATGACCGTATCACCGCTAAATAACACGGTGTAGTCCTTACCATTTAAGTAGAAATGCTGCACAACAACAGTAGAGAAACCGACAATCTCATCTGTTTGAGAGTCAAAAATTAAGATCGCACCACTTTTATTTTGGAAATCATCTACGAAAATAGAAAATCTCGTATTTTCATAATACTGCTCGTAAATGGAATACATCACTTTTAATCGCTCTGTATCGATTTGTTCCTTTTCAAAATATTGCCCATAGGTACTATTTTTCAGGTTCAATTTTGAAATCAGTTTATACGTTGTATTAATCATAATCCTTTAACCTTCCACCTCTAATTTGCGAGTTCCCCGACCTCATCAACCGATTTTAGAAAACTCATCTCAATGTTCTTTTTCTATGAAGGGATATGTTTTGATATGCCCTATTGTTTTTCATTCTTTCAAAGCTGCTCTTTATTTCTAAATCGCTACATATTCATTTTCTTCCCCCGATCCATAAAGATGGTTAAAAAGGCGGTCACAAACATGATGATTGCGAGCATGCGTAATAAGTCATTAAAACTCGATGTCAGTGCCTGAAAATGAATATCACGATAAATCACACTGAGCGCGATTTGCTGTGCGTTTGAGCCAACTTCCTGATATTGCGCCGTGAGCTGATCCAGCCTTTCCATAAAGATCCAGTTCTGCGGTGTCATCGACTGATTAATCTGGGTGACATGTAGCGCAGTGAGCCAATCTAATGATGAGTTAATCAGTGCCAGTCCAACCGCACCGCCGATATTGCGCATCAGGTTATAAATTCCGCTGGCATCGGCTACTTTGCTGAGTGGTAAAGTGCTCATGGCTAAATGTGAAACCACAATCAGGCAAATCATGAGGCCAATACCACGGTAAATTTGCGGCCAAAACATAAAGTCGTAATCGCTGTGAATGCTGAGGTGCGAATTGAGCCATACACCAAAACCCGCCAGAATCATTCCGACAAATACGGTTTTACGGGTATCAAAGTTGGGAATCAGCCATGCAAGGAACGGCGCAAAGCAGAACATGACAATGCCTGTCACCATCATGACGTGACCAATTTGGCTACTGTTCATTTCACGGACTTGCCCAAGAAACACGGGAATCATGTAACCCAAGCCATAGAGCGCCATACCAATCACAAAAGTGGTGATGGCACTTAAGGTAAAGTTTTTATTTTTAAATACGGATAAATCGAGCAAAGGCTTAGGCTGGGTGAAGCTTCTAGAGAAGAAAATCATGCCGCCTACAATGCAGATCATGAAAGCAATACGAACGCCTGTGTCTGCAAGCCAGTCATGTCGTGCACCTTCATCAAGAAAGTATTCAAGTCCACCTAAAAACATCGCCATACCAACGAGGCTAAACCAGTCCATACTTTTAATGAGTGAATAGTTCGCGCGGTCGATATTTGGCCCCGAGTAGATGACGGTGGCGATGATAATGCCCGGAATAATGTTAATCAGGAACATCCAGTGCCATGAGAAGTTATTGGTGAGCCAGCCGCCAATGGTTGGGCCAATGGCCGGACCCAAAGTGCTGATCATGCCAAACATCACCAAAGGCAAAGAACGTTTTGCTTCAGGAAAAAGTAGATATAACGCGGTCATGGAAGTCGGAATCATACCGCCGCCCATAAAACCTTGAATGCCACGGAATACCAATAGACTTTCTAAGTTCCATGCCAACGCACAAAGTAAAGAACTGACCGTAAAACCAATTGCACAGAGGGTGTAATAGACCCGTGTCGACAGCACCCGAGAGACAATACTCGACATTGGAATTGCAATAATCTCGGCAATTAAATAAACCGTTTGCACCCAAGTCACTTCGTAACGACTTGCACTCATCCCCGCTTGAACTTCGTTTAAAGAACTCGCCACAATCTGGATATCAAGAATCGCCATGAAATTGCCAAAAATCATGGCCGCAAAAATTGCCCATGCCGTCTTTGCGGGAAACATCCACTCGGCTTCAAGGTGCTTATTCATTTGTTATTACCTAAAATTTTATTATTAAGTTCTTAGGTCAACGGTAGCGCTCACCGACATTCCAGGTTTTATCAAATCAATATGCGGGCTTGAATCTATGGCAATACGCACAGGAATGCGTTGTACAACTTTGTTAAAGTTACCAGTGGCATTGTCTGGTGGCATGAGTGAAAAAGTTGCGCCAGAAGCTGGTGAAAAACTCTCAATTTTTCCGCTATAGGTCAGGCTTGGGTAAGCATCAAGTTTTAATTCAACTTTCTGACCAATATGCATTTTTTCAATTTGGGTTTCTTTGAAGTTCGCTTGTACATACAAACTGTTTTCAGGAATGATCGCCATTAAGCGCGTTTGCGGAGAAACACGCGAACCTTTCTGGATTGCAAGACTACCGATTTTGCCATCTACGGGACTGACCACTTTTGACGAAGCCAGATCGACTTGATACAGATTTAAATTTGCATTGGCACTTTGAATATCTGCTAAAAGCTGCGCTCGACTAGCCTGTAAACTTCCCAACTGAGCTTCTGCTGCATTGACGGCGGCTTGTGCCTTGCTGAGTTGCGCTTGAGCTGTTAAATATTGAGATTGAATGCCTTCAAAGTTTTGACGAGTAATCACCCCATCTTTTAATAAATCTTGATAACGATCAAAATCTTTTCTTAAACGAGTTAAATCAGCTTGCGCTGCCACTACACCACTATTTGCTTCCGTAATTGAAGACCGAGCAGATTTTTCATTTTGTTGTTGTACGCCAAGCGCTGCTTCTTTTAAGCTGACCACAAAACGGGCCTGATCATAGCGAGCTTGGTAATCGCGATGATCTAATACCGCTAAAGTTTCCCCTTTTTTTACCACCTGATTATCGTTAATTAATAACTCCATCACTTCGCCTGAAATCTTTGGCATCACCCAAGTGACATCGGCTTGTACATAAGCATTATCAGTAGATTGATAGAATCGGTATACAAAAAAATAATATAAGATGCCAGCAACTAAAAATAACAGCAGGACACTAAAAACACCCCAAGTTATTTTCTTTCGGCTTTGGAAATTAGTATCAGTTTCTAGCTGAGCTACGTTATCCATATTCATTCCGTGTATTTGTAATATTCGATTTTTTATTTACCCCAATAAAATATTGGCGTCTTTTTTACGTAACTTTTCACTTGGTTTTATTCAATGAATCGTGACAGCGTAAAATTTGGTGCAAATTATGGTTCTTAAGTTAATTAAATATCATTGACCTCTTTGACATATATTTTTTCTCTTTGTGCCAATAGGTAGTATTTTATAAATAATATATTTAAAAATTATGTAATTTTATATTCCAACTCATTTCTACTTATAAATTTATGTACAAATCAGCATATAAATAATATTAATCAAATACTTAAAACTACACTTAAAAATAATAAAAAGTGCAATGAATACCATTCTTTGTTATACAGCTATTAAAATAATATTTTTAATTTGTATAATTTAAGTAAAGTTAATTAAGATGTTTTGTAATTTAAAAAGTAGTTAGCAATACTCGTTATATCCTTATAAAATCAGAATACATATAAAATATAAATATTATAATTTACCCAAATGACAATAGTAAAACTGACTAAATTAAATAAAATCATCAAGTAATAAATCTTTAACAAATTAGTCGTTATATTGAGAAAAATGACATCTTTTTTTAGATAAAAAGCAACATATCAATAAATTTAAACATATTATCAAAAAGTAAATTAACCCTTAAAAAAGAGTTAAAAGTAACTCTTTTTTATTTAGGAAATAGTGATTTAAGGATTTTTGATTATTTATTTAAAAACTTAAAAATTTCTTCTAAATGAAACCCACTCATTGAGTGGGTTTTTTATTGCTAACCGTTTTGCCTGAGGTGATCTTGGAACTCTTGGTCGTGTATTTTGTTGTAATTAACAGGGTCGTAGACACATCCAGTTAAAACAACAATTACAGTAAGTACAGCAACCAACTTTTTCATTGAGACAGCCTTTCTTTTAACGCAAAAGATTTGCTTTAAGTATACTCCTAGGTGATCACTTTGATTGGACATAATTAAGGCAAACGATTGTTATTTTTAAATTATCGCTGTGCTTTAGCATATAAATTGATTTTTTAACAAAATCAAATCAAGGAAGTTATACAACTTATGCCTCAGTCGCTAAATACCAATTTTTCCAAGAGCTGGTTCCCCTAGTTTCAATAGGCACAGTTGGAATCAGTTTTTCTTTTAATATTTCGGTTTGTTCAATGGCTTTTGCAAGTCGTGCTTTAACAGAGTGAATACATTCACGGTCACCAAATTCGCAGCGGTCTAAAGTTGTACCTCCACAAGGCCCGTTAGCTAAACCTTTTGGACACGTTTCAGGGCAAATGTATAAAGTATCGCTTAGGCGACACTGACCACAGCTTTCACAACCCACTAGGCTATGTTTACTCAGTACTTCTGTTTTAAGTAAGAATTTGGCGACCAAAGCATTTTCCCAAAAAGATGCTTTGAAAATAAAACGTCCGACGCCTTTAGCAATTTTTGATCCAAACATTGCTTCATGCATAACATGTAGCTGGCGATATTTAATGATTTGTTTGGAGGTCGGCTGACGTGAAAAATGCGTAATTTCAGGTGCAAACTCTTTGCCTGTGGTGACTTGCCACAGTGAATTCCACAGCT
The DNA here is from genome assembly GCF_028367635.1 of Acinetobacter sp. P1(2023). Classification (NCBI taxonomy): domain Bacteria; kingdom Pseudomonadati; phylum Pseudomonadota; class Gammaproteobacteria; order Moraxellales; family Moraxellaceae; genus Acinetobacter; species Acinetobacter sp. P1(2023). Next base: position 87,836 of record NZ_JAQNDD010000011.1, on the reverse strand, counting down.
CTTCTAAAGCTTTAAGCTCCAAATGTCTGTATTGCTCAATATAGCTTTCAAGCAGCATTTGCTCTTCTGGCTTATGACAAGCAGATAAATGAATTCCAGCAAACCCTAAATGTTTACATATCAAAATCTGTAAAGCACAACGTAAATAAACGCGGTCTGTATGTCCCGCCTGTTTTTCTTCTGCCAAGACTTTTAACATGTGTGGGGTAATGACAATACCTGCCACTTTATGTTTCACCATAAAATTGGCACGTGCCAAAGTCAGTGGCATCACACAAGCGAGTATTTGCTGCGAATAATTATGCTTAGTTAAAAATGATTTGGCTTGCTTTAAGGCTTCAATATCATAGCCCAATTGGGTAATAATAAAGTCAGCACCTGCTTTAATCTTCTTATGCAGTTTTAAATATTGTGCATCACGCTCGGCTTCAACATATTTAAATGGGTTAAAAGCCACCCCGATACGAAACCCGCTATGCTGCTTGGCTGCCATTACAGCATTTACAGACTCTAAGTATCGACTACGAGGCTGTCCATCTCGACCATGATGATGCTCTTTAAGTTTGTCGCCTGTAAGCAATAACAAGTTTTGAATATTGGCTGACTGAGCTTGTTCTAAAAAGTGCTCGAAGTCTTGTATGTCTCGGGCCTTACCTGAAAAGTGTAAGACTTTCTCTATTGAGTCAGGGTAACTTTTACTGGCTTCAAGCGGTGCAATATCATGATCGGAATGTACACGATCTGCCAATGTCATTGCAGCCGGATATCCGGCAAACTCATGTTTCACAGGATAAATCTCATGCAGTGAAGTGAGATATTCCACCAACACAAAAAACTGGTTTTGCTGGAAGCAGGGAGAAACGTGTGACATAGGCAAAGTGCTGATTAAAACATGACATCAATCATAAGCGCGGCATTATAAATCAAAAGTGCATCAAGATGCGCTAGTCAGAAAGCTCATTGTTTTGCTTATCTTCACCCTCTTTATTTCTGGGTAATTCGAGTGAACGAGGAAATATAAAATCGAAAGAATCGAGTGCATAGCGGTAAAGCTGAGCTGGTCGTTTACCCACGATTTTACTGTGGTTGGTTTCTTCAACTGCGCCCGCTTCTATCATACGGCGTCTAAACGCTTTTTTATCTAAGGATTGCCCAAGAATAATTTCATAAATGGTTTGTAATTCGGTTAGCGTAAATAACTCGGGCATTAGACTAGCTGGCAATGCGGTATAGCGAGTTTTATTGGTTAAACGCTCTAATGCTAAGCTGAGCAATTCATTATGATCAAAAGCTAATGCAAAATCTTGAGCTTTTGCTACAGGCACCCATTCGCTGTATTCAGCCAAGGCTTGGTGTTGGTAGGCATTAAAATCAATTAAAGCAAAATACAAAATAGTTACGGCCCAACCACGTGGGTCACGTTTGGCATTGCCGACCGAGGCAACTTGTTCTAAGTAAGGTGAAGCAATCCCAGTTTTTTCGACCAGCTTACGATATGCAGTAGCCATCACGTCTTGATCATGCTTTAAATCGGCAAAACCACCGGGTAAAGCCCATTGGTCTTTGGCTGGAAAGTTTGGTCGCTTAATGAGGAGTACCTGCAACTGTCCATTAAATACCGAGAAAATAGCCATATCGACCGTGAGTAAAGGTGCGTCATAATCTCGGCGATCATAACTGGCAAGGAATTCTTGTTCAGTTTGAATAGTCACGTTCAGCCTCTCAATAAAAACGATGAGCCGATACACACGCAACGGCTCATCTAAATTCAGTTATACGATAGATAAACGCTCACGAATTTGATCTAGAGTACACTCATATTGAAGTTTACCATTTTCAAAGACTGTTTTTAGTGCTCCGCCTTGTTCTTGTTCGGCCGTCTGCTCATCAAATAAGGTAAAACCATTTTCACTTTCTTCGATACGTAATAGACCTTTCGCAGATTTTTTTACACCTGAGTCAGTAATCGGGTCTTTAAATAGCTCTCGACCTACACCATTGACCTGCCCCCAAGTTGCTTTTACAGCAAACCCAAAGGTATCGCGAGTTAAGTAGTTATAGGTAAAGCTGCCTATACCAAACACCAAGTTGTTTGATGCAAAACCTTTGGCTTCTAATCCTTCTAAAATACGCTGTGCGCGGTCTAAAGTAATTGAGTCACCGTAAATTAAACCGACACGTTCATTCAGTACTTTATAGCCTTGCTCAGTTGTTGTACCTCCAAACACTTCCCATAAGCATTCAACTGCACCTTTGTAGGCAGGACTGCCAACTTCAGCGTCTGGGTCACCACAAATAATTTTAACAGGGTCGCCAGAGTCTGGACGGAAAACTAATTTAGCCAAGCCTAAAGCATTGGGTTGTCTTGCCAAAATTTCAGATTTTAACGCCACCGTAAACTCGGTAATCACTCGCCAAAAGTCCCATGTATCAGACACAATACTGACAACACCAGACGGATAAAGCTCGCAGATTAAACGCTTAAATGTGTCTAGCTCACTGTTTTCTGTACCCATACACATCACACTGTGTTCAGTTGCAGGTACAGATACCCCAATCACACCAGTTGCATTGTAATATTCTTCGGCGTAGTCAATAGAAGCAACCGAGTCTGTTCCAATAAAACTGGTTAAGTGACCTACGCCTGATTGCGCCGCATCATAAATGCCACTCATACCACGGCTACTAAAATCGTGTCCTTGCACAGGTACAAAATCAAGTGGTGCGCCAGTTTTTACGGCATATTGTGTTAATAATCGTTTGTACTCGTAGGCAATTGTGGCCGTAGTGCAGCTTTTCCAAAGCTCGGCACTTAATACAGTTTCAATATAATTCGTTAACCAAAAGAACTGCGGGTCGGTATTAATGACGGTGAGCACGGGTACACGCATATTGACGCGACTGCCTTCTGGCAATGCTTTAATGCGTAATGGTAAATAGCCCAAGTCGTATAACGCTTCAATGTGATCAACAGGTACTGCACCTTCACCTAATGAACTATCCATACGGCGTTTATAAGCAGCCACGACTTTGTCTTTAGGTTGCTTGAAAAAGCCTTCATTCCATGTATCGATTAAAAAGTGTTTGATAAAACCCTGAAGCCCAAAGAACACCACTTTATCGTCGAAGTCAGGCAACATTTTAGCGAGTCGAGATGAACGCGGCGTAAAGTTGGCGTATACATACTCTGTACCTACTGGATACTGACGTCTGTGATCAGCTTTATAAAAATCGATAGCGTTTAATGGATTAAGTTTAATCGTCATCTTTGTTCTCTTTATTTTGCTGCAAAAGCAATTACTGAAATTTTGTCTGATGGTTGTTGTGGAAAGCTGTCTGAGGTAAATAGTTGATCTAATAGTCCATCAAAAACCTCTATTCCTTTACTGAAAATACCGTGGGTCACATACAGAACGATCTTATGGCAATTGAGGCGACGCAGTTCTTTGGCAATACCAATAAAGGTTGCACCGCCGTCGCAAATATCATCGGTAATGAGCGCTGTGAGGCCTGATAAATCAGTCGCATGTACATGTGTACCTAAAATTTTGCCAGTTACTGGATCACGTTTTTTATCGCACTGAACAATAGTGATTGGTTGTTTGCGCTCAGAATTAAAAGCATCTGCGACCATTTGTGTACGCGCTTTTGCGCCTTTGTCTGGGCAAACCAGCACTGTTTTTTCATCTTTTAACAATGTGCTTAGCGCTTCACTCTTTGCGATGATGTCGACTGAACTAATGTTTACAACTTCACTAAAAGAAGTATTGGCAGCAAGTAATGCTGTTGTTACTTCACTATGGCAGTCCCAAACAGTCACCTTGCCTTGTTTGCCCCCCTTTTTGTCAGCATTGATGTTGAGTAACTTGGTCATCACATCAAGCGAGAACGCTTGGCCTACTGCACAAATACGGTCCTGACGTGCATATGGAAAATACGGAACTTCTAGGTCAATGGTTAAACCCTGAGTCAGCAATATATTTTCAAGTAGTAAATAGTCCATCATATCGTGACTTGAGGCCATGTGTGCACGAACCAATACATTGCCATATAGTGAACCTAAGGTTGTCTCATCAATTTGAACATGACGCTCGCCACCAGAAAACTGCGTAAATTTCACTGGAATTTCGTTTCTTGCCGCATCTAAAAGCTGGATAGCCATATCATCCTCTTTTTGTCTGATGACCTTCGATGAATATATAGTGGCATAAAGCCACTATATGTTTCAAGTCTAATTTTTAAACTTTTTTCAAAGCCATTTAAGGCATAAAATTTGCAGTTTTAGAGCATTTAAAAATTTGATATTTAAGAGAGATGATTCTTCAATTAATTGAAATAAAAAGTTAATTTAAAAAAAGCATGACGAGTAGAACTATTATTAAAAGTAGCGGATATAACTTTGCCCGCCATAAATCAGGTAGTTTTGAAATAAATTTTTCTGAAAAATATAGTCCGATCCATGTTCCAGCAACCAAGAATAAAGCAGCTTCAAACCATATTAGTCCGATAAATCCGTTGGGTGTCCATGTAGATTGCCAAATTGACAATACGCAATAGGTCAGCGTTGCAGTTAAAGACAAAGGCAGCGTGAGAATGTTTGCAATAGCCGCAGCCTCTGCCATATAACTACCCCGCCGCCGTAATAAAGGAACCGTCATTACACTGCCACCCACACCTAAAAGTGCTGCAACCCAACCAATAATTCCCCCTTTAATGAGTTCACTGTTTTGTCCATAGTGTTGCTTTTGCCTTAAGGTCACTATAAACCCTGGTCGGTAATAACAATCAATAATCGTTATGAACACATAGCCCATAAATATCCAGCGAAGCCAATTTCCATTAAACAATGAGGCCATTACCGCACCGACAATTCCACCAAGTGCAATACCACCCCATAAAAAGCGGATTTTTTGCCAATCTATATGTCCAGAACGATAGTGCCGAAAGACTGCAAAACTTGCCGAGCAGAGCATGACAAAGGCTGATGTGGCTACGGCGATTTGCATGGCATGTATGCTGATACTGCTTTCATTGCCCCACTTTTGAATAATGACTGTATAAAGCAAAGGTACAGCAACAAATCCGCCGCCAAAACCAAATAACCAAGTGGTTATGCCTGAAAGTAGCCCAAATAAAAATAGCTCATATAGCATCATCATCTTCCTCACGTTTATAGAGGCATGATATAAAATAGCTCTATGGCAAGCTAACGTAGAAAAGCCATCTTTTTATTTATTTCAGCCAAAAAATATGCGTAATATTCCAATTAACGAGGTAGACCATCTACCTCAAGCGGTTCTAGCGTTAGGATCAGATTATCCTGCTGATACCTTGTTAGATACACATAGCCATCGCCGTGCACAGTTCTTATATGCACCCGAAGGCCTCATGAAAGTTGAAACTGAAGATGGACAATGGCTCGTATTACCGTACAGCGGTGTATGGATACCCGCAGGCAAACCACATCGGGTATGGCTATCTAAAGTCAGTACTTATAGTTTGTATATAGAAGTGAGTAGTGCCCCAAGACAAGCAAACTATTGCGAGGTTATACAAGTCTCGCCTTTGTTACATCAATTGCTCATTCAGGCAAATCAACTGCCTATTGACTACCAACGTGCAGGCCGTGATGGTGCTCTTATCGATTTATTGTTATATGAATTAGAAATTGCACCAGCCCTGTCTCTGTTTATTCCATTGCCTCGCAACACATTACTATCTCAACAATGTGCTGAGTTTATGGAGCATCCTGATATTCATAGCAGCCCTAAAGATTGGGCACATGACCACAATAAAAGTGAACGGACTTTTCACCGCTGGTTTAAGTCTGAAACTGGCTTGTCCTTTCAAGCTTGGCGTAATCGAGTCTGCATTATTTATGCTTTAAATGCCTTAAAAGAAAATATCTCGATTACGGAAATTGCTTTTAGTTTGGGCTATGAACACTCGGCAGCTTTTACCGCAATGTTCAGCAAAATTATGGGTTATCCACCTACCCATTTTCAAAAAAGATTTCATACGCATGATAAAGCGCTATAAAGATTTACTCATATGAATGGTGTCATACGTATCGATCCATTCGCGTTTAATAACGTCAAAACCCTGTAGATGCCAAAACTCTTCAGCCGCAGGCAAAAATGGATGAGTATGCAAATACAAAGTGGTAATTTTATTCTTCTGTGCGTGACTAAATAAAATGTCACATAGTTGGGTTGCGATGCCCTTACGGCGGTATTCAGGCAATACAAATAACTTAACCACTTCTACCGTATTGGACGGTAAATTTAAATCAAAACGATGGTCATAAGCTCGATATGCAATGGTGCCAATAATGCGGTTTTGGTCTTTTACTGTAATGAAACAGCCCAATGGGTCATGAACATAATATTGCTCAAAATTCTGTAAATCTTTGGGAACTTGCCCATGATAAATTTCTGGGAATAGCTGCTGTCTTGTATAAAGCGCAAACTCTACCGCAGAATCGTAGTCAGATTTTTCAACCAACTGATAATCAAACATATTTATAGCCAAGAATGATCAGGGATAACAATAGTTTTGTCTTGAATCATGGCCTCATGAAACTCAACATCGTACACACTTTTTAAAAACTTTGGATCGGTTATTCGTGTTTTTGACTCAGGCTTAACCACCTCATGTTGTCGCATAAAAAACAGATGATCTGCAAATAAAAAAGCCAAGTTAGGATCATGCATAATCGCAATCACCGTAAAATTTTGCCGCGACAACTGACGCAATTTTTTCATTAAATAAGACTGATAATAAACATCAAGATGGTTGGTTGGTTCATCAAGCAAAATAACTTTTGGGGCTTGCACTAAAATGCGGGCAATCATAACCAATTGCCTTTCACCACCCGATAGCTCGGTATAAGGTCGGTCACGTAAATGCTCAATGTCTAAATCAAGCAAAGCCTGATCTACACGTTCCCAGTCTGATTTTGAAGGTCTATATCTGCTAAAAGCAGCACGCCCTGTAATCACCACATCTTTAACCAAAAATGGAAATACGGTTTTATGAAACTGCGGTAAAAAGCCGAGTAAGGCTGCCCGATCTTTCCCTTTAAAGTCCGATAGTGGTTTTCCAGAGTAACGAATCAACCCATCTTTTACCGATTCCAAGCCTGCCATCAATTTAAAAAGTGTCGATTTACCACAGCCATTGCGCCCTAAAATGACGGAAAACTGATTTTCAGGAAACTCCAGATGAATATTTTTAAGTACCTGTTTGTGCCCATAGGCATAATTTAACTGATCAATTTGAATCATGCCCAATGAGTCCTCTGTGTTTTCATTAATAATAAGAAAAATGGCGCGCCAAGTAGCATGGTAAAAATACCAATTGGTATTTCAAATGTCAGTAAAACCCGAGAAAAGTTATCAATCAACAGTAGAAAACTGCCGCCCAAAATCATATTGGCAGGAATACTGTAGCGGTGATCTGGTCCCACCAACATTCTCACAATATGCGGCATAAACAGTCCATATAGGCTAATAATGCCCGCCGCTGCCACAGATGTTGAAGTACATACGGTCACCAGCGCAATTAAAATAAGCTGCTCCCAGCGCGGGTTAACTCCAACCGCCTGCGCTTCTTCAGCACCGAGTGCCATTAAGTTTAGGCGCCAACGCATCGCAAATAATCCAGCAAGACCAATACAAATCGGTAGCACAGCGTATTGAACCTTTTGCCAAGAGGCTTGATGTAGATTACCCATGGTCCATTGCACAATAGCTTGCAGTTTAAATGGATCACTTAAGTATTGAATAATCGTAAGGCCTGCTAAAAACAGCCCTGAAACAATCATGCCCGATAAAATCACCATCACTAAAGACGTCTGGCTTTCATGTTTCTGATGTGCAAATAAATAGGTTAAGCCAACAGCGCACACACCAAAAATAAAGGCTGATAGATTTGGCGAAAGCCAACTTAAAGAAAGTGCTAAAGCTGCCCCGAATGCTGCACCAGATGAAATACCGAGTACATAAGAATCAACCAAGGGATTACGAAATAATGCCTGCAAACCATTCCCTGCGGTTGCTAATGCAGCTCCCACCATAAAGGTGAGTAAGATTCTGGGCAATCTGACATTGACCAGAATGTTTTGCATCAGTCTAAATTGTTCCGGGTCAAAATATGGCGTACCAAACACTGCTTGCACACCCCACCGCACATAGTCCGATGCACTCAAGGTCTGAGTTGGCCCCATAAGCAACGAGATAAAAATCATGAGGAACGGTAACGGGTAAAACCAATAATATTTGAGTTTTTCCATATTCATTGCACCAACGCTTTAGCAAGGTGCTCACCATATAACTTGGTTAAAATACGCTGTTGTAAAGCACTTACAGGTAAATCAGACTGTTCAGGATAAATACTGTGATTTAGATAAATCGCTGTAATAATAATTTTGATGGTATGTGGGTTATATATAAATGCAGGACTCAGATTAAATACCTTACGGTGTTGTAAGGCACTTAAGCCTTGTAATTCTTTTCGTTCATAAATCAGTTTGGGATCGGTATTCCAAAGCACAATATTGTCAGGGTTCCACTCAATTAATGTCTCGGGGTTTACATTAGGTTGATTGGCATTGGTCTGAACAACATTGTACGCACCCGCCAGCTCAATAAAGTCATTGGTAATTGACTCACGTCCAGAAGTAGAAAAAATACGTCCTCCGGACCATGCATAGTAAATTGATTGCTTATTTGGTTGACGTGCAGTCTTGGCGGCGATCTCCGCAACAACTTCATCCGAAAAATTTAAAATTTCCTGAGCGCGCTTTTGAGCACCACTTAAAACCGCAATTTCAGATAACTCTTCTTTTACTTGCACGTAAGTACCTGACTCCATGACATATACAGCAATGCCAAACTGCCGCAACAGGTCAATCGTTTGGGTTTGCCCGCTCCCCAAAATCACCAGATCAGGTTTTAACAACACAAGACTTTCAATATTGGTTGCATTAACACCTTGTGAAGGTGTCGCAAGCTGTTTATTGGCAATGCGTTGATCTATTTTTGAATAAGCATTAAATAATAAAGGTTGAATGTATACTTCGGCCGGTATACCAATCACTTTGTGACCTTGCCCTAGCATATAGAGGCCATCTAAACCCGACTCAAACAAAGAAACAATTCTTTGCGCTGGTTTGGCTACACAGACTTTTGTATTTGTACTATCAAAAACGCATATCGAATGAGTTGTTAACTTTTCTTGAGTTTTTCTATTTTGTTCAGATGAAGAGCATCCGTACAGGATGAATAAAGTGAGTATTGAAACCAGCAATCTCATTTTCGGCATCTTGCGCACAAATGTGGTGCAAAATAAAAAGACGTATCTATTTGGTGCATTTTTCATGTAAAAAAACACTATAAGAGAGCAAAACGGTTTGTATCATCATTTATACAACCATCAAATTAAGTATGTTAGATAAGGTCTTAGATAGTAAGCAAAAAAAACGCCAAATTTACCAAGTAATAAAAACTATTGAATGATTGGGCTAAAAAGCCTACATAAAAGCAAGTCAAATAATTTAATCATGTTTACAGCTCATTCAACATCAACAGAAATAAATCGCTATAATCCGCCCCAACACCTGATAGACACTCTTTTCTGATGCTGACTCAATCATCCTTCTGGCGTAGTCTTTACCGTTTAATTCATATTTATGCTGGTATTTTTATTGCACCATTAATCTTGTTTGCTGCAATTACTGGTTTACTCTATGCCATTACGCCTCAACTAGAACAAGCCATTTATAAAGATGTTCTATACGTTCAGCCGCTGGATCAACCGCCACATAAGCTGAGCCAGCAAATTGAAGCCGCAAAGCAAGTAATGTCTAAGTCTGCACAGGTGATTGAAGTTAGACCAGCACCAAGCGCTGACCAGACGACCCGTGTCATTTTTTCAGATCCAATACATGATTTTACGAGTGAAGCTGTTTTTATTGATCCGTTTACGCTTAAAGCCCAAGGCCATTTAGCGGTCTATGGCACGAGTGGAGTGCTGCCGTTTCGAACTACGCTTGATCAACTGCATAGTAATTTATTGCTAGGAAAATGGGGGCGCTTTTATAGTGAATTGGCAGCAAGCTGGTTAGCTATTTTGACTTTAACTGGACTATATAATTGGTTGAAACGTCGTCAAAATCTTAAAATCCGACAAACACAAAAAAATAAATTATTGAAATGGCATAGCACGCTGGGTTTAACTCTATTTCCACTCTTATTATTAATCGCCATTACGGGCCTTACATGGTCTGAATGGGCTGGAGATAATATTCGAGTTGCTCGTCAATGGCTGAACTGGCAAACCCCAACATTGGCAACCTCTCTTCAAGAAGATAATTTACCTACAGTGATGCACCATGAACATCACGAAATGCCACACAGTGAAAATCTCAATTTAAATATCGTTTCCAGTGAGTACGATAGCGCTCTTTCAATAGCTAGAGCTCATGGTATTGACGCAGCACAAATACAAATCAAACCACCGACCAGTGGAAATCAAGCTTGGACCGTAGCCGAGATTCAGCGCAAATGGCCAACTCAAGCAGACAGTATCGCCATTGATATGGAACAACACAAAGTTATCGATCAACTTGCGTTTAAAGACTATTCACTGGTAGCAAAGCTCACCCGTTGGGGAGTTGATGCGCATATTGGGGTTTTATTTGGCTGGATAAACCAACTGGTACTGGTGCTTTACGCGCTTGCGCTGTGTATCATGATTATTTACGCATATAGAGCTGCGTTTAAAAACTCGAATTTAAAACACATGACAACCCACTTTGTTGGTCAAAGTTTATTGATTTGGAACCGCGCAACTGGGCCGCAAAAATTATGGTTAATATTGGTGGGAATCGTGTTAGGGCTAAGCTTACCTGTTTTTGGTTTTAGTCTTTTAGTTACGCTATTTATCTTTATTATGCGTAAATATATTCCTTCTAAATCATAAAACTCACATTATCATTAACCTGATAGGCTGTGCACACTATATATAGTATGCACAGCTCAACAAATAATATCTAAATTAATTTTCAGATAGAGTTTTCATATCAATCACAAAACGATATTTCACGTCGCTCTTTAGCATACGTTCAAAAGCTTCATTAATGTTTTGCATATCAATCATCTCTACTTCAGAAACGATATTATGCTCACCACAAAAATCGAGTAGCTCTTGTGTTTCCTTAATTCCGCCAATCACTGAACCTGCAATTGATTTTCTTCCTAAAATCATAGGTACTGAATTTGCGCTAATTTCACCTAAATAACCAACCAACACAATGGTTCCATTTAAAGCTAGTGTTGGAATATAAGGCTTCAAGTCATGGTTATAAGGCACCGTATCAATAATTAAATCAAATTGATTTAACACTGATTTCATTTGAGCTTCATCTGTTGATAACACAACATGATGCGCGCCAAGTTGTTTTGCATCCTGTTCTTTGTTTGCTGAACGAGTGAATAATGTCACTTCAGCGCCTAGAGCATTGGCAAGTTTAATCGCCATGTGCCCTAAACCACCTAATCCAACGACAGCGACTTTACTGCCCTTTCCAACATTCCAGTGACGCAGCGGTGACCAAGTGGTAATACCCGCACAAAGTAATGGTGGTACAGCTTGAGCATCCAGATTTTCTGGTACTTTTAATACAAAATCTTGGCTACAGGTAATACTTTGTGAATATCCACCATAAGTTGGGCGTTGGTCGTGGCGATCTACGCCGCCATAAGTTTGGATGTTACCTTCTTCACAATATTGCTCTAGCCCTGAATGACAAGCAGAACAAGTACGGCATGAATCGACCATACAGCCAATACCTACTAAATCACCAACTTTATACTTCGTGACTTTAGGGCCGATTGAAGTGACACGTCCAACAATTTCATGGCCCGGAACTAACGGATAAGCACTAAATCCCCAATCGTTTTTAGCTTGATGAAGATCGGAATGGCAAACACCACAATATTCAATTTGAATGACAACATCATCTTCACGTGGGGTTCTACGTTCAAATTTAAACGGAACCAAGGGAGTTTCTGATGACAGCGCGGCATAACCTAAAACTTCAATTGTCATATTTTTTCTCTCATGCTTAATGTAAATAAAGACGATTTTTTCGTTGCATACTCAGAGAGGGCTACAGTTTTTTAAACTCATGAATGTGTTTTAAAAGGTGTTGGCTCAATAGGTTGCAACTCATCGTCTTTTCGCCATGTTTCTCAGTATAAAAATGAAAGCTATAAGGTGTTGTTCTATTCCTCTTAGAGATTTGCCTAATCCTCCGAATTGTTGCAATTCTCTCTATTTTTCTGATTTGAAATGCCTACAATAAAAACACAGAGGATAATTGGTGGAATCTGAATGGCAAATAGGTCTCTAAACCATGATCAAGAGTTAGTTCAACTTGTCGACCAATGGACCCGGGAAAAAGGTACATTCGAAACACCTATTATGGGGCTGACTTTATACCGTGCAGAAACATTGACCCAACCAAGTAGCAGTATGATGGATGCGAGTCTATGTATGATTGCTCAAGGTAAAAAACAGGTGATTCTTAGCGAAGAAACCTATACCTACGACTCTAACCATTTCCTTTTTACTGCAATTGACCTGCCTGTAATTGCTCAAGTTCTTGAAGCTTCAGTTGAGCGACCGTATCTTTCAATCGTGCTACGGCTAGACCCCTATGTACTCGCCCAAATCATGCTTGAGGCGCATATTCCTTTTAAAGATGTAAATACTGAGAAAAAAGGAATGGCTGTTGGAGTAGTCAATTCAGAGCTGAATGATGCTTTTATACGGTTAATAAAACTACTGGATACACCACAAGACATACCCATCTTGTCTCCTCTTATTATTAAAGAAATTTTTTATCGTTTATTGATGAGTCCACAAGGCGATCGACTTAAACGCATTGTGGCGGCCGGAACTACAGGCCATCGAATTGTGAAGGCGATTGAATGGCTGAAAACAAATTTTGCAAAACCATTTAGTATTGAAGAACTGGCAAGTACCATGGGGATGAGTGCATCAAGTTTTCATCAACATTTTAGGGATATAACTTCAATGAGTCCCTTACAGTATCAAAAGAGAATGAGATTGACCGAAGCACGGCGTTTATTAATGACTCAAGAATATGATATTTCATCTACCAGCATGCAAGTCGGTTATGAAAGCTTGTCCCAATTTTCCAGAGAATATAAACGCTTTTTTGGGGTTTCTCCCTCAGTAGATATTAAGAATATATAAAAAAGCCCTGAAGATTCAGGACTTTTATATATATCGCTTATTACTCAGGAATAATATTTACAGCGCTTGGAACTTTTTGTCCTTGAGTGGTATTAAATTGGGCAAACAACCTTTATCTGATAGATATTTTTAAAGATCCTTTACTTTTAGAATTAAAGAAACCTTTTAGTTCATTTAAGTCGTTGTTGAGAGCTGCGAAATATCTTTCTTTTCCAATCGATTTAACAATGTACCAAAGCTTGCTGCAACAATGTACATAAACAATGAATACACCGCTGCTGGCATGGCAGCCATATTGCTTTCCATTACTGTAAAAGCAATGGTCATGGCTAAAGTACTGTTATGAATCCCGATTTCGAACGCACAAGCCTTTGCCTGAAAGCTATTTACACCGAATAATCGTGGAACAAAATAGCCCACCAATAAACTACACGCACAGAACAGTAAAGTTGCTAACCCAATTTGCCCAAGATACGTCATCAGATTTTGGTAATCCCGCACAACTGCTAATATGATAATTGTTACTAGAAAAACAATAGCAAAAACACGTACAGGTCTATTGAGCTTTTCAGCTATATGGGGTGAAAAATGACGGATTAACATTCCAATACCGACAGGTATTAAAATAATAAGGAAAACTTGTATGATTTTAGAGAATTGCAATCCTACATTTTGTCCATTTTCCATAAAATGTTGTATTGCAAAGTTCACAATTAATGGAAGTGTAAATGCAGCAATCACCGAATTTATAGCGGTTAAAGTAATATTTAAAGCAATATCACCTTTATAGAGATAACTAAATAAATTGGCAGTTGGTCCACCCGGTGATGCAGAAAGTAGCATTAAACCCACGGCGAGCATGGGTGGTAAAGCAAGAATTTTACAAATAATAAAAGCAATACTGACTAAAATAACCAGTTGGCAAAATAATGCGATAAAGACTGCTTTTGGATGTTGGCGCACACGTTTAAAGTCATTTATAGTCAACTCCAGTCCCAAACCAGCCATAATAATTGCAAGTGCAATAGGTAAAAATACAGTAATTAATCCTGAACCCATAATCTCATTCCTTTTCCATTTATTTATAGGCATTCCAGCCCATGAATACTTATGTTTTTAATTAAAAAATTCTGACTAAACCTTGAGTTCTTTTCTTAAAATTTTACCCACATTTGACTTAGGTAATTCATTGATAAATTGGATATGACGGGGTTGTTTATATCCTGTCAAGTTTTCTTTGGCATAGGTTTGGATTTCTTCAATCGATAAAGAAGCGTCTTTTTTAACAATAAAAGCTTTCGGTACTTCACCCGATTTTTCATCGGCAATACCAACCACGGCGACTTCTAAAATTTTTGGATGCTGAGCCAAAACTTCTTCAATTTCATTTGGAAAAACATTAAAGCCTGAAACTAAAATCATATCTTTCTTACGATCAATAATTTTGGTATAGCCTTTTTCATTCATGAAACCAATATCGCCTGTTCTAAAGAAACCATCATCAGTCATGACTGCTTTAGTTTCTTCTGGCAAATTCCAATAACCTTTCATGACTTGCGGACCGCGGATTGCAATTTCTCCATTTTCACCGGGCGGTAATGGATTGCCTTCATCATCCAAAATAGCGATATCTGTACTTGGCACAGGAATACCAATCGTGCCACTAAAACAATTAGAAATCGGCGGGTTAAATGTCGCAACAGGAGAGGTTTCTGATAAGCCATATCCCTCACGGATAATACGCCCTGTCAGTTTTTCCCATCCATCGGCGGTGGATTTCAAAATTGCCATACCGCCGCCTGTAGTAATCTCCAAACGACTATGGTCCAATTTATTAAAGCCTTCATGATTAAGCAGTGCATTAAATAAAGTATTTACGGCAGGAAAAACGGTAGGACGGTACTTTTCAAAACAATGCACGAGAGCATCTAAATCACGTGGGTTCGGAACTAAAACAGTGGTATAACCTTTATTTATTGCGCTGTGCAATAAACAGACTGTAAAACCAAAAATATGATAAAGCGGTAAAGCACAGATTGCGATTTCATCTTCAAAAGCATCTCTGTCACCAAAGTAGCTTTTAAAAATCACATTATTTTGTAATAAATTGGCGACAATATTTTTATGGGTTAGTTCTGCACCTTTTGATACACCTGTTGTTCCACCTGTGTATTGCAAAAGTGCAGTATCCTCAAGAATAAGTTTGGGGCGTATATAATCTTGGGCATTTACCGTCAACAAGATTTGCTTAAAATCGTAGTATTTTGAATCTGATGTGTCTAACCTTAGAGCGGGTTCGTCTAACATTTCTGTCATAGTTGTAGTAATAATCTGTTCAACGACTACTTGCTCTTTGACAGCCTCATAAATAGGTACAAACTGTTCCAATATAAACAAGACTTTTGCGCCTGCATCGTTTAATTGATGCTTTAATTCACGTGCCGTATAGAGTGGATTAATATTGACCAAAATATACCCTGCGCGAATCACGGCAAGCGAAATAATTGGGTACTGAATAATATTGGGCATCATCACGGCAACACGTGTACCTTTTTCTAGTCCTAAACTTTGCAAGAACGTTGCTATTTTTCGGCTGTATAAGTCGATTTCCGCATAAGTAAAAGACTTATCTGCAAATATAAAAGCATTTCTTTTCTGAAACTTATTAAAACTGTTGTCCCAAAAATCGAGAAGTGAAGTTTGTTCATCCGGCAATGTAATCGTACTTTCTATATTCGATTGCTTATATTCATCTAACCAAATTTGATTTTTCATCTTATTGTCCTTTTATGAGAGGGAGAAATGGAACTGTTCCTACTCCACTTTTTATATTTTCTTTAATCTCTTAATCTGCTTACTCTAGTACAGAAATAAACTGTTTATATAGCTAAGCGATCCATCAAATAGTTGAATTAAAATTTATAACCAATTTTCAAACCGTAACCGATTGAATAGTTATTTTTATATTCACCCACATAATATTCACTGCCTGCCTGAGCACCAAGCTGACCTTTGGCATCACCTAGCCATAGATACTTCATTCCACCTGAAATAAAGTATTTTGAAGTTGGACTATATTGCGCACCAAGACCAACACTGTAATAACCTTTAGCTGGCCCACCTGTGGACACGCGCTCACCTGCTCCCGAGTCCCAACCTACAGAAACTGAACCTGTCCATTTATCACTTAGACGTTGTCCAATCCCAAGATTAGCAGACCATTGATCGTCATAATAACGAACTAAATTAAAGCCATTTGGACGACTTGGCGTTGATAAAACACCAACAACTTCTGAAATTTCACCAAAACGATACGGTTTAAACTCAAAATCATTCCAGTGAACCCAGCGCACGTTACCAAACAATAAAGTGCCTTTGCGTAGCCCAGTCTGAAACTCCAGATTTACTGACTCTGGTGCTCTAAACTTAGTTGAGCCTGATATTCCTGCTTCGGGTAAGCCCGCAACAATACGATTGAGTGCCTCCTTACGAGATTCAGTGAGTTGTCCTATAGAAACCATATAGGCTAAATGCTGATCAAGAAAATCACGGCCTTGTTGTGTACTCAACATATCAACCAGTGGCGCATTTTCATTGGCAGTCACTTCATGCATAATTTCTGAACGATAGGTCAACGAGGCTTTTATGGCTTTTTCGGGAATTTGATAACCAAATCCTGCCAACCATCCCCAATCTCCAACTTCTTTGGCATTAAAGTCATAGCCATTATATAAACTGAAAACTTGACCTCTTAAATTGACGTTACTTTTAAACGTCTGATAAACAGGGCCTGCATAAAAATTCCAGTTTTTATCAGGTTGGTAACCAAAAATCAGACTAAAATTTTGCATAACAAAATTCGATTTGGTGTTTCCTGTTACGACTTGTCCCCCTGTCTTTTGGGCAAGTGTTGCTGAATCAATCCCTGGTACTAAAACCGTATCACTCGGCTTAGCAACAAAGCTGTTATTTCCGTAATATTCAGAGTCGGAAGTAAATGGCTGATCGTAAAGAAAACCAAATGAAAACTGAGGTGCTAACTGTAATTTCAAAGCTGCACTGGGACGATAATCAGAGTTTGCAATATCAGAAATACTATTACGCGTGGGGTTCGTACCTGCTTCTTGTCCTTCTAACGAAGTGTCTGAAACAGATAAACTTGCCTCAAAATAATTACCGGGTTGTAGAAATGCAGAAATTGATTGTCCTGTTCGATCAAATGCTGCTGCATAGAGTGGGCTCGTACAAAATGAAGCCATGACCATGACTAATGTTTTCTTTTTCATCTTTTAATCCGTCCTAGATTTTTATTTTTACTTATTAGGGCGCTCTTTACTGAACGCCTGATGTTTGTTTTTACATGATGATTGTTATTAAGCAATTTCTATAAAATCAGGTTCTACTCCTGCTCATTTAATGGGTTGTCTAAGGAATGGTTCTTACTAGAACCATTCTTCCGGCATATTGAGTGGAGTCGTCTCTACCGGATCCAGTACAGCTAGCCAACTCATAATTTTTGGCATTTCCCAACCAAAGAAATAATCACAAGCTGCAAGTTTCCCGCGCAGAAAATCAGGGTCTGTTGAGTTTGGCAGAAGCTTATGAACAACTACCGCCTGATCAAGCCATAACCATCCCACCACAAGATGTCCAAAAGCTTCTAGATAATTAGCTGCATTTGCCAGTTGAAGTTCTACATCGGTTAAGGCATGCAATTTCTCTGTTATATTTTGGATGAGTTGCCACTTTTGAGCTAATTGATCTGCATGATCTTTTAAAGAAGGCTCTGCTTTGGCTTGTTCAATCGTATTGATGATTTTTTCATGTAATAGTTTCATTGACAGCCCCTGATTAAGACGAGTTTTCCGTCCTAATAAATCGAGTGCCTGAATGCCAAATGTTCCTTCATGAATTGGATTAAGTCGATTGTCCCGATAAAACTGTTCAACATTATATTCACGGGTATAACCATATCCGCCATGAACTTGAATCGCTAAATCATTTGCCACAAGCCCCCATTCAGAAGACCAGCTTTTCACCACTGGCGTTAATAAATCAAGTAATTGATGGGTTTGATTGCGTTGCTCTGCATCATCAAGTGAGTGAATATCATCGGTTAATCGAGCTGCATATAAGCACAGTGCCAACGCACCTGAGACATACGCTTTTTGCGCCAAGAGCATACGGCGAACATCGGCATGTTGAATAAGTGGAATCTGTGGGGAACTTGGATTACGTTCGCTACGAGATCGTCCTTGTACTCGAGTTTTTGCATAATCTAAGGCATGCAAATAACCTGTATACCCCAATGCGGCCGCACCCAGACCAACTGAAATTCGGGCCTCATTCATCATATGGAACATGTAGGCCAGCCCTTTACCGGCTTCACCAACCAATTCACCAATTGCGCCAGTTTCTCCTTCAGGTGTGTAACGACCTTCACCAAAATTCAGCACACAGTTAACGGTTCCCCGATAGCCCATTTTATGGTTAATTCCAGCCAACACCACATCGTTGCGTTCACTTGGTTGTCCATTTTCATCGAGTAATTTACGCGGTACGGTAAACAGAGAAATGCCTTGTACACCTGCTGGTAATTGTCCATTTTCATCTGGAATTTTTGCCAAAACCAAATGAACAATATTGTCAGAGATATCGTGCTCACCGCCTGAAATCCACATTTTGTTGCCGAACAAACGATAACGACCATCTTCTGTTTTAATCGCACGTGTCCGAATATCAGCAAGACTTGAACCAGCTTGTGGTTCAGACAAACACATCGTTCCGAAGCATTTACCTTCTATCATGGCATTGACATAGGGTCTAACTTTTTCAGGCTCACCATGCGCCATCAATAAATTTGCATTACCAATGGTTAAAAAAGCATAGCCTGCTGTCCCTGAATTGGCACCGAGTAGATAGGCCATACCAGCCCGCTCAATGGTATTAGGTAAGCTCATGCCATTCCAATCCGATGGAAACGCTGCACTCATCAAACCCGCCTCAGCAAATGCCTTAAGTGCAACCCCGACTTCAGGATTAACAGTGACACGTTCACCATCAAAAACAGGTTCGTTACTGTCATTTTTTTTATTATGTGGAGCAAATAAATCGGTTGCTAGGGCCTCGTAAACGTTTAAAACAGACGTATATTCAAAACGGTCCTGTCCTGCAAAAGAATTGCGTTGGCTGAGTTCTTCGACTTTTAGCCAATCGAATAGCAAAAAATCTACATCACGACGAGAGAGAATTAATTCATTGCTCATGGGTTATTCCTATACATTTACAAGTGTAAGCCACTCTGTCACGAGTGCTGGTTTTGCTTCGTCTTCGATTTCAATCGTGACTTCCATGATCAATTGATAACTTCCCTTATTTTTTGGGGAAACATTTTTTAAGTGAAAATGTCCACGCACTCTCTTACCACTATGCACAGGACTAATAAAACGCAAATTATTGATGCCATAATTCACGCCAGATTTCTGCCCCTGAACAGTCGGCAAGACCTGAGCGGCCATCGCTGAAAGTAAAGAAAGTGTTAGAAAACCATGGGCAATCGTGCCACCAAAAGGTGTCTGACGAGCAGCTTCTTCATCCACATGAATAAATTGATGATCTTGTGTGACATCCGCAAAGGTATTAATCATGCTTTGATCAATGGTCATCCATTGCGAGCTACCTAATGCTTGGCCTTGCAACTCAACCAGTTGGTCGATGCTTAATGTATTTTTTGTCAAAATTATTCTCCTGCCATTAATGAAGCTTTTTTCAGCTCAAGCTCACCTTGAGCGCCTCCTCTGACAGGCACAAACTCACCTGTTCGGTCTGCAACATCAGCTAAACGTTGTGCTAAAACATGCGGAACTTGTTCATCCGTACCTAAATAAATTCCTTGCGTAAGGGTAATGTGGGCAGCTTCAAAACTACCTGCGCCAGCACAAAGAATCATACGGGTAGGTGCATCTTCGCTAACCAAAGTCGCGATTGCAGGACTGACCGCACTTGGAGCAAGCGCTTTAAGGGCTTCTTCGGGCAATAATCCTTCAAGCATACGAGTGGCAGCTGTTGGCGCTAGGCAGTTCACCCGAACATTAGATTTTTCACCTTCTAAGGCCAGTGTCTGCATGAGTCCAACCAATGCCATTTTTGCAGCACTGTAGTTCGATTGTCCAAAATTGCCATATAGACCAGAAGATGAAGTCGTCATAACAATACGACCATATTTTTGCTCGCGCATGGTATCCCATACCGCTTTTGTACAATTGACTGCCCCCATTAAATGGACATCAATCACGGTACGAAAGTCATCTAGTGACATTTTGCTAAAGGTTTTATCACGGAGAATGCCTGCATTATTGACCAAAATATCCACCCGTCCCCAACGGGAAATGGTTTGCTCTACCATCTGTTGAACTTGTTCAATATCCGTAACTGAAGCACCGTTTGCAATTGCTTCACCACCCGCCACAATAATTTCATCTACAACTTTTTGGGCTGCCATGGTTGAGCCGCCTTTACCGTTTACATCACTACCCAGATCATTCACGACCACTTTTGCACCCAAACGAGCCAGTAACAGCGCATGTTCCCGCCCTAGACCAGCGCCTGCACCTGTAACAATAGCCACTCGATTGTTTAAATTAATTGTCATGATTTTTTCCTAAATAAATGAATAAGATGTATTTAATAAATGTTTTAATAGGCTGTCACGCCGCCATCAATTGCAATGGCTTGCCCTGTGAGATATGAATTTTCTTTGGCACACATCATCAGCATCATTGCCACCACTTCGCTTGGATGCCCAAGACGCTTCATTGGCGAGGCCTGCGCTAAAAAGTCTTGTTTCTCTTTGAGTTCACTGTCGACCACCATCGGGGTGGTTGTATAAAATGGACAAATTGCATTAACTCGAATGCCTTTATTTGCATATTCAATCGCTGCTGTTTTGGTTAATCCCACCACAGCATGCTTTGCCGCAGCATAGGCAGCCAATTTGGGAGCCGCGCCTAAACCTGCAACAGAAGCAACATTGAGAATAATGCCACCACCTTGTTGCAACATCTGACGAATTTGATGCTTCATTCCAAAGAACACACCCTTGGCATTGACGGCAAAACTCAAATCCAGATCTGCTTCATCGGTATCAATAAAGCTTTTCATAGGCGGACTCATACCTGCATTATTGATCCCGACATCGATTCTGCCAAACTGAGTAACTGCACTTTGCACCAAAGCCTGTATATCTGCTTCACAGCTGACATCACACACTTGCGCGACCACCTCCACTCCTGCTTGGCGTAGCGGTTCAACTACAATATTTAACCCTTCAATATTCAAGTCACCCAACACTAATTTTGCGCCATACTTTGCCAGTTGCTCTGCCAGCAATGCACCAAATCCACTCGCCGCACCTGTGATTAAGACCACTTGACCTGAATAATGTTCGTACATTGCTATTCTTCCCTAAATCGTTAAACCGCCATCAACCACAATACATTCACCATTCGTATAGCTCGCAGCATCTGACACTAAATAAAGTACAGTTCCAGCCATTTCACGTGGTTCTGCGTGACGGCGTAATGGAATTGAACTCATCCAGCTTGTATAAATATCTTCATTTTCAAATAGTGCCGAAGCAAATTTGGTCTTGGTAAGACCCGGCAATAAAGCATTCACTCGAATACCCAACGGCCCACATTCCTTTGCAAATGCTTTTGTCATATTAACCACAGCAGCTTTGGTAATAGAATATATTCCTTGTTGGTCTCCTGGTTGTAGAGCATTTACAGATGCCGTATTAACAATTGCACCGCTGCCCTGTTCTTTCATTAATTTGCCCGCTTCAATAGACATAAAGAAATATCCACGAATATTGACTTCAACCGTTTTGTTATATGCAGCAATATCCGTATCAAGAATGTGCCCAAAATAGGGATTGGCGGCCGCATTGTTGACTAAAATATCTAAACGTCCATGTTCTTTACGGATATATTCAAAAATTTCTGCAATATCTTCTAACTTACCGACATGGCAAGCAAAAGCCTCCGCCTTTCCATTTGCTGCAATAATTTCATTAGCAACACGTTGGCAATCTTCAACTTTTCGACTAGAGACAATTACATGTGCACCTTGTTCAGCTAATAGTTTGGCAATTTCCTCACCAATGCCACGACTTGCACCTGTAACTAAGGCTATTTTTCCAGTCAAATCAAACAAATGTGTTGCCATATCATTTCCTTATGTTCCTAGGTTTTATAAAATTAGTTGTAAGCAACGCTTTCTAAATATTATTTGCTACAAGCGCTACGTTCAAAATTCACGGTTTTAATCACTCTATTTTTTATGCTATTTCCTGACCATAACTAACTTGTTACAATGAATAAAATGAATTGTTTGAATAACAAACTATGAATGAAATGAATAATAATATTGCCTCTCTTGCTCGTATTGATCTCAATTTATTTCGTGTATTTGTTGCAATTTATAAAGAAAAAAATCTAACACGGGCGAGTGAACAACTTTTTCTTAGTCAACCTGCTGTTAGTCATGCTTTGGCTCGTTTACGCGATCATTTTAATGACCCACTATTTATTCGAGATGGACATGGCGTTGTTCCCTCACCGTTAGCTAAACGTTTGTGGCCTACAATTGAACAGTCATTGCAACTTATGCAGCAAGCAATTCAAAGCACACATGACTTTCAGCCCGCACGTGATTTGACTCATCTCACCATTGCTATGAATGATGAATATGAATGGATTTATTTACCTTATATAATTCAACACTTAACCCAATTTAACCCTAATTTGCAGCTAAACAGTGTACGTATTGACCGTAAGAATTTAAGACATGAGCTTTCAACAGGAAAAATCGATTTTGCGATTGATGTTGAACATTCTGTCGAAGAAAGCATTAATTACGAATGCTTTTCTAAAGATAAATTTGTAGTCATAAGCCGTAACCAGCACCCTTTATTATCGTCAGCGGAACTAACAAAAGAAATCTATTTAGAGGCTAAACACATTACCGTTTCCTCTCGCCCTACAGGTCGTGTATTTGAAGATTTTTTCTTGTCTAAACAAGGTATTAAAAGAACAATAAGTTTCCGCTGCCAACAATATGAAACCGCGATTAAGCTGATTACCCAAACGGATCATTTACTCACTATTCCTCAACGTCAAATTGCTTATTTTAAAGAGGATTATCCTCAACTTAAGATACATCCGCTCCCTATTCATATAGACGGATACCAAATGAATTTATATTGGGACCGTCAAAAGTCCGATGAACATCAAATAGCATGGTGCAAAATGCAACTATTACAGATTATGAGCAATTTGAACTGCTAAGCTTAAGGCTTACTCATGCAGCACCTGATGATTTTCTCAGTGCAAGAGCTGCCAATATTTTCAACTCTTTGGTCGAGTCACAATTGGAAAACCATTGTTAGACTTTTTAAATAAAGAGAAGAACTTACCAATTTTTAAGGGATTTCCTTTTACTTCACTGTCTTTAGAAACTAAGACTTTTGAAGCATCGGCCCCACCGGTAATTAACTGCAAATATAAAAGTTTAGTCAGCTTTAACGTTGGGCAGTTTGTTGGTAAGCGATCATTCTCATATTTATCAAAGATCATTACGGAGTTTTCAATCCGCAATGAAAAATTTTCTTGTGTATCGGTCAGGACCAAGTTCATACATTGATTTTCATTTTTTAAATTTTCAACATCCAGATTGGTTGCCATAGCCTCAAGAAATCTTTCAGTAGGCGTATGAATCAGTAAACCTAAACGACCAGACGTACTCTTAAGTGGAGTAAAGCCTTGTAATTCTTGAGCACCTGATAAATAGAAATTACGCCAAGTTGCCGCTTCTGCTGAATAACCTAATTGTCGATAGGTTTTTGCTAATAAATCTTTTGCTTGAGAATTTGCCGGATTATTAAATACCACATACTTTAAAACTTCTGCTGCCCATCTATATTCAGCTTTGTTATAGGCTTCCTGAGCATTCTTTAAGGCATTCGCTTCTCCTCCCGCCAATTCAATATATTTCTTTGCCGCATCTTTAGGCGGTAATGGGTCTAAATTTGAAGGGTTGGCGTCAAACCAGCCCATATAATATTGATATACAGCCTTCGCATTATGTTTTAAGGTGCCATAATAGCCGTGCGCATATAGCTTTTGATCTAACTCTGGTGGCAGTTTAATTTTTTCTGCAATTTCAGCACCATTTAAACCAGAATTCATATAACGAACTGTTTGGTCGTGAATGAATTTATAGACATCTCTTTGTGTTTTAATAAAATCTTGAATATTTTGATTACCCCAAACAGGCCAATGATGCTGAGCAATAAAAACTTCTGAATTTTGAGTTTGCTCTAAAGCCTGACTTAAATAACTGACCCATTTTAACGTATCACGGACTTTAGCACCTCGTAATGTGTAGAGATTATGCAAAGTATGAGAAAGGATCTCTGCACCGTTATACAGTTTCAGTGAGGGAATTGAAAAGGTTAATTCTGAAGGAGCTTCAGAACTCGGAACGTTATAAAATACGAAATCTAACCCATCAATATTCAATTTTTGTTCTTTCTGGGTAATTAACTGATTGGGTTCTAAAATCCCGATTTGTCCGACTGCTACAGCCTTACCTAAACCATTATCTACTAAACCTTCGGTATTTTTAGGCAAATATGTTCCATACATATAGGTTGCTCGCCGAGTCATTGCCGGGCCAGCCATAATATTCTCGCTGGTCGCTTCTTCCATAAAGCCTTCGGGTGCAATAATCGGTATTTTCTTTTGCTTTAATTTTTCGGTAGAGATAACACCTAGCGCTCCCCCAAAATGGTCAACATGGCTATGTGTGAAAATAATCGCTGAGATTTTTTGGTCACCTAGATGCTGCCTTGCAAATTTAATAGCAGCTTCGGCAGTTTCTTTTGACGTTAAAGTGTCAACAATAATCCAACCGCTTTTCCCCTGAATAATGGTCATGTTTGCCAGATCAAAACCGCGAACTTGCCAAACACGGTCTGCAACTTTAAACAAACCCACATTATTATTTAATTTAGCCTGCCGCCAAAGAATCGGATTTACAGTATCAGGGGCCTGATCTTTAATAAAATTAAATGCATCAAAATCCCAAATCACATCTCCTTGCTCATTCTTTATTTGCCCACTGGGTTTAGCAATAAAACCTCTTGCGGCGTTATTAAACTCATCGGCATTTTGGAGATTGTATTTACTACTATAAGAAGCATTTGAATCAATAACTGCTTTTTCTACTTTAGTTGCTGCAAATGTATTGAAAGATAAAGCGCATAATAATGAAGTAGTGAGTACGTTAAGTTTCATAAAATTTCCTTATTTATGTTCTATATACGTTGTATCCCATCATATTTGGGAGTCTTTTTATTGAATTAAATTTTCTTATTGAGCTAACAAAAAACCAATCTTTCATCAAAAGACTGGTTTAGTTTGAACCAATATTTTAAGAACATCCTTTTGTTTCAAAAGCGTCTTTCGAGGTGTAACGAATATCTGGTAAATAGTCGCCCATGACTGCTTTTTCTTCGCCTGGTGCTTTCACTTTTTGAACGGCGTAAGCAAAATCATTATTCGGTAATAAATTACGCATAATAAATAAGCCAAAGTCTGTGTGACCAAAAGCTTTACCATCTTCGGCTGTATAGCCTGAACCACGCGGGCTTAGCTCAAGAAAATACACGCCACACTCTTCTCGGGCATTTGCTGGTCGATCTTCTGGTAAAGACGCAACAATGGTATAGAAACCGTCTTTATCTACTTTTTGAATATTTTCATCATAAAGACAATAATTTGTTGCAGTGGTAATCACTTCGTTAGTACAAATTGACCAATAACGGACATCAGTTTTTTGAACAAATGCATCGTTATTAAATGTTTTCTCTGTGTTTGGAAGCTTACCTCGAAGTTCTATGACTTTACCTAATTTACGGCTTACCGCAGCATAGACATATTCATTATCCGGAGTTGCCCAATAACCAAGTTTAGGCGTTACCGTTAAACCTTCACATTTATCGATCGGCTGCTTGGTAATCGGATCAAATTTATAAATACATTTGAAACTGTCTAAAGCACTAAAGGCTTTGTACCATTTTGGCTCTTGTTGTGCAGGAAAACCCTCATATCTGTTTTGGTTAAAAGCATCCAAAGTAACTTTTAATGGCATTGTTGATATACGTTCAATCGGTGCTTTTTTTACCTGTAAAGTATTACAAACGTCTTGCCCTTTCTTAATGTCACCGTTTGCTAGTTGTACTTTAAAACGCGGAAAACTTACATTACCTTTAATATCCATATTTTTATTGGGTACATAGACACGGTACAAAATAGCAACTTTACCGTCTGCTGTTTTAGGCGCATACAAAGTATTACTTAAAGGACTATTTGGTAGGTCTCCCAATTGTAATTGCGCTGAGTAAGCACGGTTTTTACCTAGACGGTTATTGCCGACTACAAACGGGTTAACTGAACCTTGGTTAGGCAAAATAGTAGCGTCTAATAATGAGTTAACCCGCTCACCTTTAGCAGTATAGCTCACCAATGAAAAGTGTCTTGAATAAGGATAATCACCATCAATCATCACTTTTGCACCCTCAGGTACAGTAAATTCTGATGACCAATATGTCACGTTAGAGTCGGGAAAAGCATAGTTTAAAGGATCTTCACCCGTATGCTGTTTACTTGTCACAGAATCTTGCCACATGCAATCTGTTAACTCAGTTTCTGGGGTGGTTGGATTATTTACCTGAGTGGGATCATCGCTGTCATTACATGCACTTAAACTCACTGAACCAACAACAGTCAATAATATTGCAATCTTTAATCGATTAATCTTTTCCATAATTCTTTTTTCCATTTTGACCAAATTATAAAAACTTCATCCTTTGGTTTCCCTTGTTATATTTTGAACCTTAAATTTTAAGATCTAATCCATTTAGATTAAAATAATAATCCAAATAGATTAAATATCAAGCTATTTTTATCACCAATCAAGAAAATTATTCTCTTCCGTCAAGTCAATAAAATTATTTTTAATATCAAAATGATAAGTAATAAAACATATTGTTTTGAGGCATAGTGAATATGCAGATACTCTAAAAATGATAAATGAGACACTCTAAATTTATCTTTGTGAAATTAGACGAACTTCTTTCTTTATTTATAAAAATGTTCAGCTTTAAAACGAATTCCCCCTTCAATATAGTCTTTTAAATATTTTCCTAATAATCTATGGTCCTTAACATCTGTTGGCCAAAAATGCTCAAGCCCAATATCACTAATCACATTTAAAATGATATTAAAAGTAAAAAGAACTTTAAGTGAAATCGCATTAGAATCAGCATCAGGTAAAGCCTGTTTTAATAAAGCTACAGCTTTATTTGCAATCGGCACTAAGGTTTTCGCAACAATAACTCGTCCTTCATCTCCGGCACTAATGGTCTTAGAGAAAAACTTTAAGTAATGAATTCCATTATCCTGTAAAAGTATTTTTACCATTGGCTTCATTAATGCATCTACCACATCAGAAACCTGTACGTTATCTGAAGGAATAGCATTTAGTAATTCAAGGCTGTCAGCCATATATGGCTGCATAACATGATCTAAGGCCGCTTCTACTAAGCCCCATTTAGACTTAAAGTGATAATAAAGTGCCGACTTGTTTGCTACGCCTGCGGTCTCATTAATTTTTTGCACTGATAGCGTTTCAATATTATTTTGTGAAAAAAGAATGATTGCTGCTTCTATCAATTTTTCTTTAGTCTGCTGTTTACTCATTAGATTCCACAATTCAGTTAAAATTAAATTCCTTAAGGGCATAGACATAACAAATAAACCAAAATTTAATATATTGGCCTTATAAGTAAGTCAAACAATCAAAGATGAATTCAAAAATTTCTAACTATTTTGTTTAAGGGCGTTCATCTTTAAAAGAAAAATAATAATCCATATAGATTAAATAGCAAGTTTTTTATTGGAGGGATTTGGGTTTGTCAGCTTACTTTTAGTATCCTAATTTGTTGTAAAGCTGTAGTGATTGATGCAGCAATAGTTCTGCTGCATCAATCAATTACCTATTAAGATATTTAAACATGATTAAATATGATTCATTCGCTCAAGTTCACGAATTAAACCAGAATGGTCTAACTCACCGTCTCCGGCAACAAGCATATTTTCAAATAATTGACTGACCTGTTGGGCAATAGGTAAATTCAGCTCAAGCGATTTGGCATAGTTAACGGCTGTATGAATATCTTTATGCTGGTTTCGAGCAGTGCCTCCCGGTTTAAAATCTCGATTTAGCATACGTTCACCATGCTGCTGTAAAATTGGGGAGTCGGCAAAGCCTCCCGTGAGTGCCTGTTTTAGCTTAATAGGATCGGCGCCAGCTTTACTGGCAAGCAATAAACCTTCGCTTACTGTTGCAATGGTGGTGGCTACAATCATTTGATTTACAAGTTTTGCAAGCATTCCGCAGCCAGCCCCGCCCACTAAAATTGGTCGGCCCATTGCAGTTAAAATAGTTTCAGCTTGTGAAAATGTTTTAGCATCACCGCCTACCATAATAGCAAGACTTGCATTTTGGGCACCTTTTTCTCCACCGGACACAGGAGCATCTAAGTATCTAAGTCCTCTTTCTTTACACTTTTCACTTTGTGTTTTTGCAACTTCAACCGGTATCGAACTCATGACAATAACCGTGCTTTCAGGTTTTAACTCTGAAACTGCACCGTGCTCTTTAAATAGAATTTCATCACAGGTTTTTCCGTCGCTAAGCATACAAATCAGAAACTCTACATCTTTTCCAACTTGTTCAAGGTCAGAGCAAACATAGGCTCCCGCCTCTTTTAAGCTATCTGCTTTAGAGGAAGTTCTATTCCAGACCTTAACTTGATGACCTGCCTTGAATAAATTCATAGCCATCGGCATGCCCATAATGCCTGTACCCACAAACCCGATGGTCGCCATTATTTCATCTCCGCAGCTGTTCGAACTTTAAGTTGCTGTTGTTCTACTTTTAAGCTATTCGATTTTAACTTTGCTAATAGCAGTAGTCCTAAGCCGCCCATCGCTACAAAGCCAGCAATCGCAAGGAATGCCACTGTATAGGTGCCTGTGGTGGTATATAAATATCCGGTTAAATATGGACCAGTAAAACCACTTAAATTACCCACCGAGTTAATTAATCCAATTCCTGCTGCGGCACCAACACCCGTTAGAGTTTGCCCAGGAATGGTCCAGAAAATATTAATCGCGCTAAATACACCAATCGCAAGAAGAATAAAGCCTACAATAATTGCCCATGGTTGATTCACAATAAGAGCAATCGCAATTGCGAAAGCCGCCATAAGTGCAGCACAAGCACCGTGTTTGTAACGCTCTTGTTTACGGTCAGAACGACGGCTCCATAAAACCATACCAACAGCTGCAAATGCATATGGAATTGCGGTAAGTAAGCCATTTTGAATAAGGCTAATTTGCATACCAAATGTGTTACGGAATGACTCTAAAACACTTGGTAAGAAGAAGAACATCGCATTTGAACCAGAGGTAATTCCAAAGTACACAACTGCCATAATCCACACTAAAGGGTTTTTAAACACTTGTTTAATGAGTTCACCTTTTGTTAAAGCAGCATCGGCAGATTGCGCTTTTTCTCTTTCTTCGCGCTCTAATGTAGTCATTAACCATTGACGCTGCTCAGCTGTTAACCACTCTGCTTCTTTTGGGTTATTGGTTAAATATTTTAGACAGATTAATCCTAAAATAATGGAAGGAATCCCTTCTAGCACATACATCAAACGCCAACCTTCATAGTCAATCGTATTACCCCATTGCATGAGACCGACTGAAATTGGCGCTCCAATAATTTGAGCAATTGGTAATCCAAGATAAAACGTTGCAAAAACACGGGCACGATATTTTGCAGGAAACCACAAGGTTAAATAAAAGATAACGCCCGGAAAGAAACCCGCTTCTGCAATACCGAGTAAAAACCGTAAAACGATAAATTGAGTGCCACTATGAATAAAGCCCATAAGTCCAGCAATAATGCCCCAAGTAATCATGATTCGGGCAATCCAGATTCGTGCTCCAAAACGATGAAGTAAGATATTACTTGGAACTTCTGCAATAAAATAACCTAGAAAAAATACACCCGCACCTAGACCAAAAATGGTTTGAGTAATTCCAAGTGCATCATTCATGTGTAGGGCAGCAAAACCAATATTGGTTCTGTCTAAAAATGCCATAATGAATAGAATAATGAGAAACGGGATAATTCGATTCGAAATACGTTTAATTGTCTGCTCTTCGAGAGCAGTTACATTTTTGATATCTTCCATAATAACTCTCACATTAAGTGGCGATCACTGCCATTAATTTTGGGTATCTTCTATATGTGCTTGAATCACGCTTTCAAAATTTTCATCTGCTTGGAAACCTAAAGATTCGGCATATTCAGCTTTCACCTGAACAGGCCAACTTTTAACAATACGTTGAATGGTTTTGTCTTCTTGCCATTGCACCAAATCAGTTGCTTGTTTACCTGCAACTTTTTCAAGTGCCTCAAGCATTTCTTTAACCGTGACTGTTAATCCCGGTAGAGGAATAATTCGGTTATCTTGAAGTACATCTGACGAAAGTGACGCTGCTTTAATCATTGATTCAACACAACGTCGCGGTGAAGTAACAAAGACTGGAGTATCTGAAGGTACGGGGCAAACAGCCGTTTCGCCTTTTAACGGTTCACGGATGATTGAGCTAAAAAATGTCGAGGCAGCTTTATTAGGTTTACCGGGACGAACCACAATAGTTGGTAGTCTTAAAACACGGCCATCAATAAAGCCTTTACGTGAATAATCTGAAACAAGTAATTCTCCTACTGCTTTTTGCATGCCGTAAGAAGACTTTGGTGTAACCACTGTCTCATCTGTCACAACTTCTGGTAATTGACCACCAAATACAGCACAGCCACTAGCAAAAATGACTCGAGGCGTAGTTTGTTTCTTCCTTAATTCTTCTAATAAATTTAAGAGTCCATATAAATTAACATCCATACCTAAATCAAAATCGGCTTCTGCTGCTGAGCTCACCACAGCGGCCAAATGCCAAACTACATCAATATTTTCTGTAATATGAGCAACTGTAGTTTTATCGGTGATATCACCGACAATCACTTCAATTCTCGGGTCTTGCGGCAAATCATCGCCTGCAAATGCATCAAATAGAATAATTTTATCGATGGGCTCAGGTTTATTGTCCTCTAAAGTCAAACTGCCAGTTTTTAAGATCTCTTTAGCGATTTGTTTTCCAATAAAACCTGTTCCACCAGTGATTAGCACATTCATATAGAGGTCCTTTCCTAGTTTTTATTCACTTAAAAAACTTTTGTAATTGTCGTGAATTAAACGATAAGGACTCCTTTTAATAATTTCCAATGAATAATTTCTAAATATTGATAACTTTTTAATATCAATTTTATGTTTATAAATTTACTAAACAAAGCAGGTTTTTCTTTTTGATTTTAAAGCCTCAAACCCAACTATGGATTGAGGCTGAATATTTTATTTACGTTTTGCATTTTTAAGTAAGATATTAATAAACGCTGCTGCAATATCAGACACTGGTTCATCTTTGCGCGTCAAAATTCCATAATCCTGCGCATCTAAAATTAGATCTGTTTCTAAAATCTGTAATTGCCCCTCTTTTACCTGATCAATCACCATCGCTTCGGGCAACATTCCCACCATAGGTGCACCTTTTAAGATCTGCAAAAAGGTCTGCATCGACATGGTATTGACCGTATTTAAAGGAATTTTGACTTTTGCTCTGGCAAATGCGCCTTCCATACGTTCTCGAATTGGCGTGCCTTTCGGATAGAGTACCCATGGCCAATTTAATAATTCTTCTAATGTACAAAACTTTTTATGGGCACAGGGATGAGCATTATTTACCACTATACAAAACGGCTCCGGGCCCAAAGGTTGGAAATCAAAAAATTGACTTTGCGTCACCGCGGTAAAACGACCTACGGCTAAATCTAGAGTATGTTCACTTAGCATTTCCATTAAATGGTCACTGGTTTGCTCAACAACATCGATAGAAAGTAGTGGCCATTGTTTCTTAATCTCAATAATTGAGTTTGGAATCACCACAGCGGTTGCGGCAAAGATACCGCCTACTTTTAAAAAACCGTGACCACCCAACCGTAAAATTTCTATGTCTTCGACAAAATGCTTTGCATCATTTAAAACACGCTGCGCATATCGAATCACCTGCTCGCCCAAAGCTGTTACTGGCATATTGCGAGGCAGACGTTCAAAAACTTGAAATCCGAGAAGGCTCTCAATTTCTTTTAGCATTTTACTCACCGCAGGCTGACTTAAGTTCATCTGCTCGGCTGCCAAATGCATATTATTGGTTCGTGCTAAAGTTTCCAGTAAAACCAAATGTTTGAATTTCAACCAATTATTTAGGCTTGTATAAGTCAAATCCGCCATTTATAAAAATCCTTTTTGATAACTATTCGTTATTAATAATTAAATTATTACGATTGGTGTTTATTAAATAAGAAACATATCATGATTTCAAATAAAAGAAGGATGCTTTAAATGAACTTTACGTTAAATTCCCAGAACTCATTACCAGACGATGCAACTCAAGGATGCTTAATTGGTCGCGCGTGGATTCCAAATCAAATTTCCGGCCCATCTCCGATTCTTTTAAAAGGTGATCAGGTTTTTGATATTTCAGAAAAGTTTCACACGATTTCCCAGTTGCTTGAAAGTTCAGATCCTTTAAAAGCTTTGTCTGAAATTGAAGGAAAATTAGTTGGGTCAATTGATGAGTTATTTGCCAACACAGTCGCTGAACCAGATACAAACAAGGCATATTTTTTAGCCCCTATTGATTTACAAGTGATTAAAGCGGCTGGTGTTACTTTTGCAGCAAGCATGTTAGAGCGTGTAATTGAAGAACAAGCGGGTGGCGATGCACAAAAAGCTCAATCGATCCGTGAAGTGGTACAAGGGGTAATCGGTGATAATTTAAAAACAATCGAACCCGGCTCGGAAAAAGCCCTTCAACTCAAAGAATATTTAATTGAACAAAAAATGTGGTCTCAATATCTTGAGGTGGGCATTGGTACTGACGCTGAAATTTTTACTAAAGCACCTGTTTTAGCGGCTGTGGGAACTGGTCAAAATATTGGTATTCACCCGAAATCTGAATGGAATAATCCGGAACCAGAAGTTGTATTGGTTGCAAATAGCCACGGTAAAATTTTAGGCGCAACTTTAGGAAACGATGTGAATTTACGGGACTTTGAAGGCCGTAGCGCCTTACTGTTGAGTAAAGCCAAAGATAACAATGCATCTTGTGCAATCGGACCGTTTATTCGCCTTTTTGATCATACTTTTACTTTAAATGACATTCGTGCTTGTGATGTTGAACTGAAAATTGAAGGTACAGATAATTTTGTGCTCAATGGTGTAAGTTCTATGTCTCAAATTAGCCGTGATCCGGAAGATTTAATTCAACAAACCTTGAATGAAAATCATCAATATCCAGACGGTTTTGTTCTGTTTTTGGGAACTTTGTTTGCACCTACTCAAGATCGTGAGCAAGCTGGGGCTGGCTTTACCCATAAAGTCGGAGATGTGGTCCGTATTCATTCACCTAAACTTGGTACTTTATACAACACGGTTATGACCAGCGACAAAGCAACGCCGTGGAATTTTGGAATAAATGCTTTGATGCGTAATTTAAAGCAACGTGAATTACTATAGTTTTCACGTATTATCGATCGGCTGAATTGTAAGATTCATCTCGTGAATAAACTAAATTTCAAAAAGTATGAGTAAAAGGATCAAAAAATGAATGATCAAAATAAACGGATTTTTTTACGTAGCCAAGAATGGTTTGATGATCCTGAACATGCCGACATGACAGCACTCTATGTTGAGCGTTATATGAATTATGGCCTGACCCGTGCCGAGCTACAATCAGGTCGCCCGATTATTGGTATTGCACAAACTGGCAGTGATTTAACTCCATGTAACCGTCATCACAAAGAACTTGCTGAACGCGTTAAAGCAGGTATTCGAGATGCGGGCGGTATTCCCATGGAATTCCCCGTTCACCCGATTGCAGAACAAACCCGTCGCCCTACTGCTGCACTTGATAGAAATTTAGCTTACTTAGGCTTAGTTGAAATATTACATGGTTATCCGCTTGATGGTGTGGTGCTAACCACAGGTTGTGACAAAACTACACCTGCTTGTTTAATGGCTGCCGCAACAACAGATATACCAGCCATAGTGTTGTCTGGTGGACCAATGCTAGATGGTCATTTTAAAGGTGAGTTAATCGGTTCTGGTACTGTGCTTTGGCATGCGAGAAATTTACTTGCCACGGGTGAGATTGACTATGAAGGATTCATGGAAATGACCACTTCAGCATCGCCTTCGGTCGGGCATTGCAACACCATGGGCACTGCACTTTCTATGAATGCCTTGGCAGAAGCTTTAGGCATGTCTTTACCGACATGTGCAAGTATTCCAGCGCCGTATCGTGAACGTGGGCAAATGGCCTATATGACAGGCAAAAGAATTTGTGAAATGGTTTTAGAAGATTTACGCCCTTCTAAAATCATGAACAAACAATCATTTGAAAATGCCATCGCGGTAGCTTCAGCATTAGGGGCATCAAGTAATTGCCCTCCTCACCTCATTGCAATTGCCCGTCATATGGGGATTGAGCTGAGTTTAGAAGACTGGCAACGTGTTGGAGAAAGTATTCCGCTGATTGTGAACTGTATGCCGGCGGGCAAATATTTGGGTGAAGGTTTCCACCGTGCGGGTGGTGTTCCTGCTGTTTTGCATGAATTACAAAAAGCAGGTGTTTTACATGAAGACTGTGCATCAGTCAGCGGTAAAACAATTGGGGAAATTGCTAAAAATGCAAAAACCTCAAATGCAGATGTCATCTTCCCTTATGAACAACCATTGAAACATGGTGCAGGTTTTATCGTGCTTAGCGGCAATTTCTTTGACAGTGCCATTATGAAAATGTCTGTCGTCGGTGAAGCATTTAAGAAAACCTATTTATCTGACCCAAATAGTGAAAATAGCTTTGAAGCACGTGCAATTGTTTTTGAAGGCCCCGAAGACTACCATGCACGAATAAATGATCCTGCTTTAAACATTGATGAACATTGTATTTTGGTCATCCGTGGTGCTGGCACTGTTGGCTATCCGGGCAGCGCAGAAGTCGTCAATATGGCTCCTCCAGCGGAGTTAATTAAAAAAGGCATCGATTCACTGCCTTGCTTAGGAGATGGCCGTCAAAGCGGAACATCTGCTAGCCCTTCTATTTTAAATATGTCACCCGAAGCGGCGGTAGGCGGTGGAATTGCTTTATTAAAGACCAATGACCGTTTACGCATTGATCTCAATAAACGCTCCGTCAACGTACTCATTTCTGACGAAGAGTTAGAACAACGCCGCCGTGAATGGAAACCGACGGTCTCTGCCTCTCAAACACCTTGGCAAGAAATGTATCGCAACATGGTGGGGCAATTATCTACTGGCGGTTGTTTGGAACCTGCAACTTTATATATGCGAGTCATAAATCAAGACAACCTTCCAAGACACTCTCATTAATTTCAGGATATTTGTTATGACCATTATCGGACACAACTTTATTGGCGGTTCACGTAGCGCACAAAGTACAACTTTATTGAAAAGTGTGAATGCAACAACTGGTGAGGCTTTGCCTTATGAGTTTCACCATGCAACCGAACAGGAAATTAATCAGGCCTGTGAAGCAGCTAGCCAAGCCTTTAAAACTTACCGTCATACTTCACCTGAACAGCGTGCTACCTTTTTAGAAAACATTGCTGATGAACTCGATGCCTTGGGCACCGATTTTCTAGAGACTATTTCGCAAGAAACCGCTTTGCCACTTGCCCGTTTACAAGGTGAACGTGGCCGTACCAGTGGACAAATGCGTCTATTTGCTAAAGTGTTGCGTCGCGGCGACTTTTTAGGTGCCCGTATTGATACAGCTTTACCTGAGCGTCAGCCTTTACCTCGCCCAGACCTACGCCAGATTAAAATTGGTGTTGGCCCTGTGGCAGTCTTTGGGGCAAGTAACTTTCCGCTCGCTTTTTCAACTGCGGGTGGTGACACGGCTTCAGCTTTTGCTGCGGGTTGTTCTGTGGTAATAAAAGCGCATAGTGGTCACATGGCGACAGCAGACTTTGTAGCTCAGGCAATCGAACGTGCCGTAGAAAAATCAAATATGCCTAAAGGCGTATTTAACATGATCTATGGGAATGGTGTGGGTGAACCACTGGTGAAGCATCCTTTAATTCAGGCTGTAGGTTTTACTGGTTCTCTTCGCGGTGGCCGTGCTTTATGTGACATGGCTGCAGCCCGTCCACAGCCAATTCCAGTCTTTGCGGAAATGAGCAGTATTAACCCAATGCTGATGTTACCGGAAGCCTTGAAAAACCGTGGTGAAAAAATTGCACAGGACTTAGCCGACTCAGTTGTTTTAGGCTGTGGTCAGTTCTGTACCAATCCGGGTTTAATTTTAGGTATTAAATCAGCTGAATTTAGCCAGCTCATTAACAACCTAACCGAAATTATCGGTGGCAAACCTGCACAGACTATGCTGAATGCCGGAACCTTAAAAAGCTATACCGCTGGTCTTGAGCATTTAACCGAGCATCAAGGCATTGAACATTTGGCGGGCAATACTCAACAAGGCAATCAGGCACAGCCACAACTATTTAAAGCTGATGTTGAGCTATTACTTGCAGGTGACCAGCTTCTGCAAGAAGAAATCTTTGGGCCAGCGACAGTGGTGATTGAGGTTGGAGATAAAGCCCAGCTCCTTCAAGCCCTACAAAGCATGAATGGACAGCTGACAGCAACTTTAATTGCCGATGAAGCAGACTTAACTGAGTTTGCAGATGTGGTTCCTGTGCTAGAAGAAAAAGCAGGCCGTTTACTCATCAATGGTTATCCAACGGGTGTTGAGGTGTGTGATGCCATGGTGCACGGCGGGCCATACCCAGCAACCTCGGATGCAAGAGGTACCTCTGTTGGAACTTTGGCTATTGACCGTTATTTGCGCCCAGTGTGTTACCAGAACTACCCGCAAAGTTTATTGCCGGAAGCCTTAAAAGACAGCAACCCATTGCAGATTTTAAGATTGGTCAATGGGGAGATGACCAAAGAAGCCATCTAAAAATTAAAAAGAGACCACAAGTTGGTCTCTTTTTTACTTCTACATTTAAGGTTTTGTAGGGAGCAAATTCCCCAAATTAATCTAGTTTATAATTGATATTTTTTAAAAATAAATCGACCGCATATTTAACCCAAACACTAATTTCATCGGCTGATATTAAATACTCAGGATGAGTCAAACACTTTAGATGGGCATCACTTCTTAACAGTGATAAAAATATATTTGCTGCAACTTCCGAAGAAGATGTTAATTTAATTTCTCCTTGTTTCACAGACTTTTCAAGATAGCTCGCAATAATATTCGCCAGTCGTTGTGGACCCACTTCAAAGAATTTTTCAGATAACTCGGGAAATCTAACCGCTTCTGCAATACAAACTCTAAAAAAAGCCAATCCTGAATGTGACAATATAAAACAAAGATAAGTTTTTCCAATCTCGGTTAAAGCTGAGCGTAAGTTTTTAGCTTGTGTCTCGACTAAAATAATTTGCTCTTGCATGTTGGTACATTGACGTTCAATGACGGCAGCAAACATCGCTTCTTTATTTTTAAAACAACCATACATGGTTGCTTTGGAAACCCCTGCTTCCTTTTGAATCATGTCTGTGGTTGTACCACTAAAGCCGTGAATCAAAAAAAACTTTGTTGCTGCATCAAGAATTTTTTGATCTTTCTCATTCGTTTTAGTGCAATCAGACATACGAACCTACAAACATATTTAGCAATTTCATTCTTAGTGTAACTCATCGAAAAGTTCAAAATCGAGAATTGACGTAAATTTAATAAGATAGTACAGTACCGATCGGTACAGTTGAGCTCAATAACTGCTATTGCAGTAAGCTCATTTTAAAATTTAAGGTAAAAGATGAATATACGACCACTCATCGGTTTGGCAGGTGCAATATTCGCAGCAATGACTGTTGAATTTAACAACCGAATCACCAGCATTACCTTGGTCGATATTCGTGGCGCGATGGGAATTAGTGTCGACTCTGGTTATTGGGTCAGCAGTATTTACGCAAGTGCCATGATTATTGGCATGATCCTATCTACCAGTTGGGCCGTTATTTTTTCTATGCGCAGAGTTCTTCTTTTTGCGATAGGACTTTGCCTCTTCTCTAGCGTTTTAATTCCTTTTAGCCCCAACATCGAAATATTTTATGTATTGCGTGGCCTACAAGGGCTCGCCAATGGTTTAACCATTCCTTTACTCATGGCCTGTGCACTTAGATTTTTAGGACCTGACATTCGGCTATGGGGCCTCGCTTGCTATGCGTTAACTGCGACTTTTTTTCCGAACTTAAGTGCCGCACTCTCTGCCTTTTATTTAGATGTGATTGGCTGGAAAATGATATTTTTCCAAACCATTCCTTTTTGTGCGCTGAGCGCTGCTCTGGTTTATTTTGGTATTCCCCAAGACCCATTAAATTATTCAAGAATAAAAACTTACGATTGGACTGGTGCCATTTTAGCGATTATTAGCTTAGCAAGCCTGAGCACCATGTTATTGCATGGCAATCATTTAGACTGGTTCCATTCTCAATTAATTTGTGTATTGGCCTTAATTAGTGCAATTACTTTACCTTGGTTTTTTATACATGAATGGCGTTATCCGTCACCCTTAATTAAGCCGCAAATGCTCGAAATACGAAATTTTGCATATGCTGTTTTCGCTCTCTTTTGCTTTGTCATTATTGGTATGTCCACCAGCACATTGCCACTGAATTACCTCAGTGCTGTGCATGGCTATAAACCGACCCAGACCATGTGGATTGGCTTACAAATTGCGGCATTGCAATTTATCTATATTCCTATTGTGGTGAAGCTTTTAAATCAAGCTTGGGTGGATAGTCGCTATGTACACGGTTTTGGTTTACTTCTGGTCATTGCTGGTTGCCTAGGTGCAAGTCAACTTGATACCACATGGAATCAAGACCAATTTTATTTTTGGCATGCAATCTCATGTTTGGGGCAAACCTGTGTAGTGCTCTCACTCTTAATGATGGGTACAAACAGTGTTCACCCCACCATGGCAATTTATGCATCACCGATGATTAACACCCCGCGTGCGATTAGCGGTGTACTGGGTGTTTGTATTTTAGACTGGATCAATCGAGTACGCGGTGAATACCATTCAACACGGCTGATTGAAAATACCGCCCAACATGTTTTCCAAAATATTCAAGGTCCTGTTATTAATCCACTTACTCCACCAGTGCTCACTGCAAATGACGCAGATCGTGTTTCAGGTGGTTTATCTGCTCTAAATTCTGCGATTCAAGCGCAACAATCTGTTTTAGTCATCAGCGATCAATATCTTATCTTAGCTGGTCTTACCGCTATTTTATTCATTGTGATGTTGATTTTGCCAGTTCGAACTTATCCGCCACGTATTGCTCTCATTAAGTTAATGAATAGTCATAACTCAGGAAAATCTTTATGAGTACTCTCGAAGCCCAAGACACCACCCATACCGAACCGCCCAAGTTAACCAAGGTGCAATTTCTCAAAAAGCATTGGGTTATGGCTATTGCGTTTATTATTGTCTTAGCATCTATTTTATGGGTTTTAAAACTTATATTTTTACCCTCTTCGGTTGTTGAAACAGACGATGCACGTGTAGATGTAGAGTACTCAACTATTGCCCCTAAGGTATCTGGCAATATTGAGGAAATTTATATTAAAGATCATCAGACCGTAAAAAAAGGCCAACTTTTAGCAAGGATTGATGCGCGCGATTATCAAGCTGCTTTGGCTGAGGCTGAATCTAATTATGCTAAAGCACAAGCTGACGTGAGTGAAGCGATGCTCGCAGTTGATAGACAACCCACTATTATTCGAGAAACTGAAGCGCAGCTTAGAAAAGTAGAAGCTGGGATTAAACTCACAAAAGATAATACGGCGCGTTATGAGCAACTACAGGCACTTGGAGCTGAGTCTAGATTGATTACGCAA
Organism: Acinetobacter sp. P1(2023); assembly: GCF_028367635.1. Taxonomy (NCBI): domain Bacteria; kingdom Pseudomonadati; phylum Pseudomonadota; class Gammaproteobacteria; order Moraxellales; family Moraxellaceae; genus Acinetobacter; species Acinetobacter sp. P1(2023). The sequence goes on along the minus strand of NZ_JAQNDD010000011.1, from coordinate 47,295 downwards.
CAGTCAAAAACTACATTGACTGAACAATATGCCGACTTAGACAGCAGTAAAGAAAAAGTGATTGATGCACAGTATCAGCTCAACCAATACAAGATTCAGGTACAAGCCAAACAAGCTGCTCTTAAACAAGCACAGGCGGCACTTGATAAAGCAAAACTGAATTTGAGTTATACAGAAGTTCGTGCGCCTATTGATGGCATGATTGGTCAAAAGTCAGCTAACGTAGGTAACTTTGTGAGCGCTGGTAATCCACTCATGGTGGTTGTTCCTTTAGATCAAGTTTATGTAGAAGCCAACTTCCGTGAAATTGAGTTAAAACAAATTAAGATCGGACAACCTGTTAATGTCTATGTAGATGCTTATAACGTTGAGCTAAAAGGTGTGGTAGATAGTTTTTCACCATCAACTGGTGCATTTTTCTCTCCAATCTCTGCAACCAATGCGACTGGTAATTTTACCAAGATTGTTCAGCGTCTTCCTTTACGAATCAAGCTTATTGAAAATCAAAAAGACGTTAAATTATTGCGTCCCGGCTTATCCGTTTTAGTCTCTATTGATACGGCTCAGAAATAGATCATTTAAATCTTGGGACATGCGAGAAAAAAGAGACCTTTTATGGTCTCTTTTTTAATTTAATCTAGATTCATGGCAACCGCTCTGGTTGCTTTACGCTTTCGCGTGACGAACAACCCACAAACAATCACAAGCGAAGTTACCCCTAAAGATAAAGTAGTTTCATAACTGTATGCTGGCGAGAAGAACATATAAGCCAATACACTTAGAATAATAATAATCACAAACCAAGTGAGCCATGGAAATAGCCACATTTTAAATGGAATTTCTGCTCCAGCAGCTTCCAGTTTATGTCGTAAACGCAGTTGAGAGAATGCAATGACTAAATACACAAGCAAAGCAATTGACCCAGTACTTGAGAGCAATAAACCAAATACTTTTCCCGGGAATACGTAATTGATAATACAACAAATCAAACCAATAAAAGTTGAAGAGAACACCGCAATTGCAGGTACACCTGCATAATTGACTTTAGTTACTGCTTGAGGGGCTTCACTACGGGTACCCAAACGGAATAACATTCGAGAAGATGTATAAATTGCGGCATTCATACAACTTGCCACAGCAATGAACACGACTGTATCAATGATGAGTTTAGTACCTGGTACGTTCAAACTCATTAAAACGTATTGGAATGTTCCGTATTTTTGTAGGTCTGGCGAACGCCAATCAATAAGTGAAACGGCAATAAACATTGAAACCACAAAGAAAAGAATAATACGGTACAACACGAGGTTCGTTGCCCGTCTAATTTTCTGTTTAGGGTTTGATGATTCTGCTGCTGCAATCGAGACAATTTCTACGCCAAAAAATGAGAATGCAGTAATTAAAATTGCCGATAAAATTCCTCCCATACCGTGTGGCATAAAACCGGCATTATTGTATAAATTGGCAACCCCACTTACATTTTTAGCTAATGGCCAAAAACCTGAAATTGCTAAAATACCAATAATAATGAAGCCAATAATGGCTACCACTTTGACTAAGGAAAACCAGAACTCAAACTCACCAAAACTTTTGGTACTAAAAAAATTAGCTAAGCTTAGAAATACAATAAAACAAAATGCGTAGATAGAAACAGAAATGTTCGGAAACCATGAATGTAAAATTTCAGCACCTGCAATAGCTTCTACCGGAATTGCGAGCACCCAAAACCACCAATACAACCAACCAATTGTGAAACCTGCCCACGGGCCAATCGCTTTACGGGCATAGGTAGAAAATGAACCAGTGTCCGGCTCTAAAACGGCCATTTCACCCAACATTCGCATCACCAGAAATACCATAATACTGGTAATTAAATAAGCGAGAATAACCGCTGGGCCTGCCTTGGCAATGGCAGAAGATGAACCGACAAATAAACCTGCGCCAATAACACCGCCAATACTAATCATTGTGATATGGCGATTTGAAAGTCCTTCGCCTAATTTTTTTGTTCTATCATTATTCATATTTCAATCCTTAAAAATATATCCATATAAAAATCTATTACATGTTTGAAAATCCTACGGTAATGAAAAAGGGAAAACTAATGTCTTCCCCTTATTGCAATAATTAATTTAGAGTTGGCATTGAAAATTGTTTTGCTTCACGGACTTGCGCAGATGGCCAGCGTTGCGTAATGGTTTTACGGCGTGTGTAAAAACGGACACCATCTGGACCATACGCATGTAAATCACCAAACAATGAACGTTTCCAACCACCAAAGCTATGGTAAGCAACAGGCACAGGTAAAGGAACATTAATACCCACCATACCGACTTGAATGTGACTGCTAAAATAGCGTGCTGCCTCACCGTCACGGGTATAAATACATGTCCCATTGCCATATTCATGGTCATTAATCAGTTGCATGGCTTCTTGCATAGTATTTACACGCATAACTTGCAGTACAGGTCCAAAAATCTCTTGTTGGTAACTGGTCATAGCTGGTGTGACTTGGTCAATTAAAGTTGGTCCAACAAAGAAACCTTTTTCGTAGCCTGCCGGTTTTGCATCACGGCCATCTACCACAATTTTTGCGCCTTGTTGTTCTGCACTTTGAATATAAGCCTGCACTTTGTCTTTATGTGCTTGGGTAATGAGTGGACCAAAGTCGTTGCTTGCATCTGCATAGTTGCCGAACTTCAATTTTTTCATTTCTTGAGTCAGCTTATCAATCACGACATCGGCAACTTCATCGCCAATAGCAACCGCAACCGAAAGTGCCATACAACGCTCGCCTGAAGAACCAAAAGCTGCGCCTAGCAATGAAGTTACTACGTTATCAATATCGGCATCCGGCATAATAATCGCGTGATTTTTCGCACCGCCTAATGCTTGGCAACGTTTGCCCGTTGAAGTCGCTGTACGGTAAATATATTCAGCAATTGGTGTTGAACCCACAAAGCTGACTGCTTGAATGCGCGGATGATGCAATAAGGCATCTACCGCTTCTTTATCCCCATTCACCACATTGAACACGCCGTCGGGTAAACCAGCCTGTTTTAATAGTTCTGCAAGGTATAAAACCACAGAAGGTGCCTTTTCAGAAGGTTTTAAAATAAAGCAGTTACCGCAAACCAGCGCCATTGGGAACATCCACAACGCCACCATGGCTGGGAAGTTAAATGGTGTAATACCAGTCACAACACCTAGTGGTTGGAACTCGCTCCATGAGTCGATATCAGGGCCGACATTTTTTGAATATTCCCCTTTTAAAAGCTCTGGTGCGCCGCAAGCATATTCAACGTTTTCAATACCGCGTTGAAGTTCACCTTGAGCATCATGAGAAATTTTACCGTGCTCTTGTCCAATCAAAGCACAAATCTTTTCGGCATTTTGTTCTAATAATTGTTTAAATTTAAACATGACACGTGCACGTTTAATGACAGGCGTATCTCGCCATGCAGGAAATGCTTGTTCGGCTGCCTGAACAGCTTCATTTACCGTCTGTGCATCTGCAATTTCGACTTCTTTACTAATTTCACCCGTCGCAGGATTGTAAACTGGCTGTTTTCTTGCCGTTTTAGATACAATTCTTCCTTGAATGAAATGCCCTAGCACTTTTTTGGCTTGTTCGCTATGCGTACTATTTTCAGTTGAAGCTTCGTCATAGCTAAAATTTTCTAGGCCATTTGTCATTGTTGTTACTCCTTACTACAATTGGTTTTCAGATCAATCTGTATTTTTGATTTGGTTTTTGAAGGGTATCCATTAAAATTATAGAGACCCGTAAAATGTCTATATGCCTTAATTCACTTGATAAAGCGCATCGCCCACGGCATTCATTAAGCGGTCAATATCAGCCTCAGTGCTGTTGAACATTGGCCCGAACTGAAGGGTGTCGCCTCCAAAGCGAACATAGAATCCTTCTTTCCAAAGTTTCATACCAAGCTCGAAGCCTCGGATTGTGGCATCGCCATCACGTGGGGCTAATTGCAAAGCACCGATCAAACCACAGTTACGAATATCTAAAATATGCGGTGCGCCTTTTAAGCCATGTAGCATTTTTTCAAAACTTGGTGCCAACGCTGCAGATTGAGCGAATAGGTTTTTCTTTTCTAAAACTTCAAGCGCAGCTAAAGCGGCTGCACAAGCAACAGGATGTGCCGAATAGGTATAGCCGTGGGTAAATTCAATGGCATGTTCCGGTAAGTCTTGCTGCATAAAAGCAGAGTAAATTTCATGGCTTGCCACCACGCCACCTAAAGGAATCGCACCATTGGTGACTTGTTTAGCAAAGTTCAAAATATCTGGCGTAACCCCAAAATATTCTGCCGCGGTCCACGTTCCTAAACGGCCAAAACCTGTAATTACCTCATCAAAAATTAATAAGATGTCATGCTGATCACAGATTTCTCTTAAACGCTGTAAGTAGCCAGTTGGCGGTGCAATACAACCTGCTGATCCGGAAATAGGTTCAATAATCACGGCGGCAATATTTGAAGCATCGTGTAGCTCAATTAACTTAAGCATTTCATTAGCAAGCTCTACCCCACCTGTTTCTGCACAGCCTTTGGTAAATGTTAAATTTGGCTGCAAGGTATGCGGCAAATGGTCTACATCCATCAGTTGACCAAACATTTTACGGTTGCCGCCAATACCACCTAGACTTGTTCCTGCAACATTTACACCATGATAGCCACGGGCACGACCAATCAATTTGGTTTTACTTGGTTTACCTTTGATACGCCAATATGCACGTGCCATTTTGATAGCGGTATCTGCCGACTCTGAACCTGAGTTGGTAAAGAAAACGTGTTGTAGTTTTTCAGGCATATGCTGAACAATTTTATCTGCCAGTTTAAAAGACAACGGATGGCCGAACTGAAAAGCTGGTGAGTAGTCGAGTTGACCTAACTGAGCACTTACCGCTTGCTGAATTTCAGGCAAGGTATGACCTGCACCACAAGTCCATAGTCCTGAAAGTGAGTCATAAATTTCTCGGCCGGAATCGTCAATCAGGTACGATCCTTTTGCGCCCACAATCATGCGCGGGTCTTTAGCAAAGTTACGATTTGCAGAGAAAGGCATCCAGTGTGCCTGATAATTTATATGAATATTATTATTGGCTTGAATCGCTTCCGAAGTATGCTCAGAGTCGCTGAATTTATCCGTATCAAACATAACCATTCCTGTTTATTTTCAAATTATGTTTTGAGTGTACATAGCGTGATAAGTTTGATAAATTCAAATTATCTTGAGTTTAGATTTAAAAAAACAAAACTAAATGAAACCGAAAAAATTAAATCAAGTTACTGATTTTGATATAAAACTTCTTAAAATTTTCAAAACAGTTTGTGACTGTCATAGCTTTACATCTGCTGAAAGCATTCTTGGTATTAGCCGCTCTGCAATTAGTTTGCATATGAGTGATTTAGAAAATCGTTTGGGTATTCGGCTATGCCAACGTGGTCGCGCTGGCTTTGCCCTCACCGATGAAGGACGGGAAATTTTAGAATATATCGAAGTACTCACAGCTTCTATCGAAGATTTTCGCTCAAAGTTAATCAAATGCACAACCGCCTTAAGGGCGAGTTTAATATTGGGATTATTAATAACCTTGTAACGATGCCAAGAGGCTATATCACCAACACGTTGACACAACTCGCCGAAGAACATTCTGAAGTAATTATTAACATTAGTATGAGTACTCTGTCAGATATTGAGTGCCGTGTGCTCGATAACCGTTTGCATGCAGGCGTTATTCCCCTTGTTACGCCTTTGTCCGGTTTGGACTATTTTGATTTATATAGTGAAAGTTCGTTTTTATATTGCGGCAAAAACCATCCCTTGTTTGGCAAATGTAGCAAGATGGATTTAGATGAATTAAAAAAATGGCAAGCTGTACTCCCTAATTATGCGATTACATCGGAAGCGGCAAAGTTGCACCAGCTTTTAGACTGTAAAGCGACTGCAAGTGACCGAGAAGGAATTGCGTTTCTAATTTTAACAGGAAAATTCTTAGGTTTTTTACCCGACCACTATGCAAAGAAATGGGTTGAAGATGGTTTTATGCAAGCTGTTTCAAAGGAAAAAATGCATTACAGCACCCCCATTTGCTTAATCACTCATAAAGGCAAAAACCATAATAATATTTTAAAAACTTTTATGGAGATGCTTGAGAAGCGGGTGCTTAACAGCTAAAAACTTCCCGAAGGAAGTTCTAAGAAAATCTAGTCATATATGCAATTATTTTAAGTTTTAGCAATTCCCTTTTTTTGCTTGTCCAGGAGGACAGAAACGGCCATGACTACCACCGTCATGATAACCACCATCAATCAAGCGACCATCTGGATCAATCACAACGCTTCCTTCACGTGTATGAACAGCACAAGCTGTTAAACTCAATCCACTTAATACAGTCAAAATCAATAAAATATTTTTCATAATTCACTCCCTTTTCTATTTAAAAATAGAATGGGCTGAAGCTTTTTACAACTAAGAATTTGTTATCAATACCTTATAAATACCAGCACAAAGTATAGGCATTCAAGGAATAGCCGATGCTCGATTTATGGGGTAATGACTCGCTTCCTAACGTTAGTGAACCAACTTTTGCAGCTTAATGAGGAAATCTCTATTAAGCTGCATAAAGAATTAATTAATTGTTATTTCATAATGAAAATTATCGGCTAGACCATAAGACTCACGGTATTCGACTGCTACACCTTCAAGATTCTTTGCAATGCGGCATACCTTAACTAAAGGATCTTCAAGATTATTATTTAGATAGCTGTCTTTAATATTTTTCTCAAAAGTTAACCGTTCTGTCGCAGAAGAAACAAACTGACCGCAGTGCTGATAATAAAATGGATAAAGCAAGTTACCAAAATCAGCGATTGGAATTTCTTCCAGGTTTTTAAATAAGCGTTCAGGCAGCCAGATTTTCTCGCTTAAAACAACGACTTCTTCATGTTTACGGACACGCTCGATATAAAGTAACTTTTCGGTAAGCCCAAGCCCCAGCTCGGCATTTACTTCCGATATTGCATCACACACTTCTACTTTTTTGATTTGGCCTTGAGGCTGAATGAATTCGCCTTTCTTATTGCGTAATCTAAAAAAACGAATGAGCGAATTTTCAAAATTAGGTTGTTTTAGGAAAGTTCCTTTTCCTTGCTGTTTAACTAATAAGCCGTCTTCAACCAGTCCTTCAACCGCCTTTCTAACGGTTCCTACCGATACGCTATACATTTGCGCAAGTTCTTGTTCACTTGGAATAGGCTCTTCAACTGTCCATTTTGACTGAATCAGTAGTTTTTGAAGTTCCCAACGGACCTTTTCATATCTTGGCAATTTAAAATTTTTAAATGCAGTCTCATCAAGCATTTGCGTTAAACATTCTGAAATCGATTTGACAATATTAGCATAGTTCTGTGTAATACAAAAAACCAAACATATATATGTTTAGATGTTTATATATTTATCAAGGAAGATAATATGACTGCATTGATGCTAATGGCTTTAGCCGTATCGATAGGTTTAGGTTATAAAACGAAAATTAATATCGGATTTTTTACGATAGCGTTTGCCTACCTGATTGGTTGCTTCGGCATGGGACTTAAACCGTCCGAAGTTATTGAATTATGGCCTGTCAAAATTTTCTTTATTATTTTATCCGTCACTCTGTTCTATAACTTTGCTTTGGCAAATGGCGCATTAGAAAAGCTCGCTAGTCATCTTTTATACAAGTGCCGTAAGTTTCCTCAGTTTTTACCTCTAGCAATTTTTTTCGCAGCAACCATTATTGCAGGCCTAGGCGCAGGTTTTTATACGGTACTTGCGTTTATGGCACCGATTACCCTGCTGCTGTGTAAAAAAACCAATATGAATATGATTATTGGTGGGATGGCTGCAAATTACGGCGCTTTAGCTGGCGCAAATTTTATGACATCACAAAGTGGCATTATTTTCCGAAGTTTAATGGAAAATACTGGCATTAGCTCACAAACAGCTTTTTCATATAGCAGTGGCATTTTTGTTTTAACTTTAATTATTCCAATTGCAGTGTTGGGCATTTATACCCTCTGGAATAGAAAAAGTAATTCAATTGTTATTGAAGATCAAAAGCCTGAGCCATTCGACAAAAAACAGAAACAATCTATCTTCCTTATTATTTTAATGATGTCGATTGTTTTAGTTTTTCCAATCTTGCACCTCTTATTTCCAGATGTAAAAACCATCAGCTTTTTAAACTCCAAAATTGATATTGCCTTCCTTGCCATTACCTTCTCGCTCATTAGTTTACTTATGAAACTTGCTGATGAGAAAAAGGTCATTGCACTTGTGCCGTGGGGAACACTGATCATGATTTGCGGTGTCGGTATGCTCATCGCATTAGGTGTGAAGCTTGGCATTATTACGACCCTATCTGAATGGTTAGCAAACAATGTTCCTGTGTGGGTCATTCCAGTATTGTTATGTCTCATCAGTGCCATTATGTCTGTATTTTCAAGCACTCTAGGCGTAGTTGCTCCTACCTTATTCCCAATTGTTCCAGCACTTGCACTTACCTCTGGGCTAAATCCGCTAGTGCTGTTTATTTGTATTGTGGTTGGCGCTCAGTCTACGGCGATTTCACCTTTCTCGTCTGGCGGTAGCCTCATTATGGCTTCAGCGCCAGCAGATATCGACAAAACCAAATTCTTTAATCAACTGTTATTTAAAGCAATTCCTGTAGGAGTCATTGCTGCTTTAATCGCTATTTTCGCTTTAAAATTTGTAATGTGAGATGGAAATGAACTGTATAGATACACATGCACATGTTTTTTCGACTCAGGACCATAGTATCGAAACAGCACGATACGCACCTGATTACGATGCAACTGTACAAAGTTTTGTCTCTCATCTTGATCAACACAATTTTACGCATGGCGTTTTAGTTCAACCCAGCTTTTTGGGTACAAATAACCAAGCGATGTTAAATGCAATTCAGCAATACCCTGACCGTTTAAAAGGAATCGCGGTTGTTCAACATACGACGACTTTTGATGAGCTATTGCAACTTAAAGAACAAGGCATCGTCGGTATTCGCTTAAATCTATTCGGTCTTAACCCACCTTCGCTAAATACGCCTGAATGGCAAAAGTTTTTACGAAATGTGGAAAGTCTCAACTGGCAAGTTGAATTGCACGCTCCACCAAAATATCTGGTCCAGCTTTTACCACAATTGGGTGACTATAGTTTTGATGTCGTGATTGACCATTTTGGCCGAGTTGACCCAGTTAAAGGGATTGAAGATCCAGATTATCAGAAGTTTCTAAGCTTATTTAATGTAAAACAGCATTGGATTAAAGTGTCCGGTTTCTACCGTTTAGGTACTACGCCTAACAACATAAATATAGCCCAGAAGGCATATAACATTTTCAAAGAAAAAGGTTTTTTACAAAAACTCATTTGGGGAAGCGATTGGCCGCATACCCAACATGAATCTTCAATAACTTATGAGGACGCATTTAAAACTTTTAAACAGATTGTGTTTGATAAACACGAGCAATGTTTAATTTTAAATCAGAACCCAACCGAGCTGTTTGATTTCTCACGTACATAAGGAGTATGTATGAAAAATGATATATCTATATCGGAAGTAGAAAAGTCAACGATCCGTAAACTTTCTTTTCGTATTCTTCCCTTTCTCATTCTTTGTTATTTTATCGCTTATATTGATCGGGTGAATATTGGATTCGCCGCTTTAACCATGAACCAAGAAATTGGTTTAACTGCTACCGCGTTTGGCTTTGGTGCGACATTATTCTTTATTGCCTACGTTATATTTGAAATTCCCAGCAACATGGCAATGGAAAAGCTGGGGGCACGTATCTGGATTGCCAGAATCATGATTACTTGGGGAATTGTGGGTTGCTGTACCGCCTTTATTACCGGCCCCATTTCTTATTCGATTTCAAGATTTTTACTCGGCGCTGCCGAAGCTGGTTTTTTCCCGGGCGTATTACTATATTTAACGCTCTGGTTCCCTAAACGATATATGGCACGAATTGTTGCCGTATTTATGGTTGCCATTCCTTTATCTAACTTTATTGGTTCGCCCTTATCTGCTTTATTGTTAGGTTTACATGGTTTACTGGGGTTAAGTGGATGGCAAGTGCTTTTAATTCTTGAAGCCTTACCCGCAATTCTTCTTGGTTTATTGTGTCTCGTATGGCTACCTAACAATGCAAATAATGTTAAATGGTTAACTAAAGAAGAAAAGGAATGGCTCTCAAACACTTTAACTTTTGAGAAAACCCAGTTGTTAAACTCTGAAAAACAAGACAGTGCTGAGCAGAAAAAGAGTAAGTTTAAGCTTCTTATTACCAATAAATATTTATGGTTCTTCGCAATTATTTATGCAGGAAGCTCAGCAACCAGCAATATTTTATCGTTATGGATGCCTCAAATTTTAAAAGCCTTCCATCTGACTGCCATGGAAACAGGTCTCTTAAATATGATTCCTTTTGGCTTAGCTGCAGTTTTCATGATTGTTTGGGGCGTACATGCCGATAAAAGTGGCAATAAGAGCTTAAATACAGCGATTCCCTTATTTGTAACCAGTTTTGGTTTACTCCTTACTATTTTTACATCGTCTTTAACTTTGAGCTTAGTTTTATTCTCTATCGTTTTGATGGGTAACTACGCAATCAAAGGGCCTTTCTGGGCGTTAGTTTCTGAACGCTTACCACCGACTCTGGTTGCTGTAGGCATTGCAGCGGTCAACACCATTGCACATATTGGTACGGGCCTCATGAACTCTATTATGGGCATTGTGAAAGATTATTCGGGTAGCTTCCCTATTTCTCTTTTACCGTTATGTATGCTGACATTTACGGGTGCCATGATTGCGTTGTATTTAGGAAGAAAACCGTCGTTACCAAAAGCACAGAAGGTTCAAAAAGCAGTTTAGGTTTTAGAAATAAAAGATTTAATCAAAAGAGACCATTAATGGTCTCTTTTGATTTATAACAAATCTTAAAGACTAAGATGTATCAATGTTTTCCTATTCTTATACGAAAACTATGAGGACTTACATCCGTAATTTTAATCGTATATAGATATTTAAGCTGTTCTTGATCTTTTCTCATATCAATTTCAACTATTCCATCAGCTTTTTCCCCAGTTATATCAATCTTATAAGAGGAAGCTGGTCGCTTAGGGCTAGAATAATGGTCCGATCCAAAACTACGAATACTATAACTTTTAATTTCTCCAAATTTCTCACTTATCGTTTTATCGGTATATATTACTGATTCAACTCTTTGAATATTTCCCTTATTGTTAATAATGAAATATGCCCCACCAAAAATAAGAAAAATTACAATTAATAAAGCGATGTTTCGTTTTTTCTTAAAATCTTTAAATTCTATAAACATATTATTTTATCGTTACTTAGAAGAATCAATTATACAAACTATAATGGCTTAATAGACCAACTAACAAATTTAATTTCTATTGGTAGATTTGGATTATTCCAAAGAGATTGTATTTCATCAACCTTCTTTAAATTTTCAACAGTGCTTTTTCCTTTAACTTCAACAACTATATTCCCATTTTTTTCATTGTAGCTAACTATTTGAATGGTATAAAAATAATTTTTTACAAGCTTTAGTGCTTTATTTATCTGACTTATAGCCTCTTCTCTACTTTCTTTAGCCCCGTATTGAATATCAATAGGCAGATCACCTTTAGAAATTGCGTTTCCTACTACTATATTTCTCTTTTCATTCTGGCCATAACCTTTGACTCTGACCACAATTTTATATGTAGGCAAGTTTTCAATATAAATACCAGCGATACGTCCTTTAAATTCTTCTTCAATAGCATCTAAGGCAGAGTCTCGGTTAGCTTCTAAAAATAATGCTTTATTTGCTTCTGCTGTGTTAACCCCATGCAATAAAGAATAACTACGGATGCCCTGCTCAATTCCTTCATTTGATGCAGCAAATGTACAAGATGATGAAATTAAAATTGTTAGCGCTAATATTTTTTTCATTTTTACCTTCTGGTCAAAAATAAGACTTAAATATAGCGATATATTGTTTATATAAAAACCAACTAAAATTGAGGCGAAAAACAAATCCCCTAAAGATTTCCCTTAATATTTTATAAGTAAATATAATATTTTTAAGGAAAAGCTTGGAAATTACAATTTCTAAAACAAAAAATTATAATCCGTTATTTTTTGTTTATTTACTAAGTTAACCACACATACTAGCAACTATTCTTTTAGTTTTTGGATCGATAACGATAGTGACTCTGTCTGGGCGAAATTCTTCTGTAACTGGCTCCCCAACATAAGCACTTCGATAAACTCTCGCATTAGTTATCGATAGTACCTGTTTTTCTGCTAAGTCAGTTTTACCTATGAGATTCTTAGCTTTAACTGGGTCGCAATCAAACGACGGATCCCATTCTTTACTTGTGCTAAGTACTGGAGGCTGAGCTTCTTTCTCTAGTGGCTGTTCTTGAGCTTGATTAGTAGTTTCACCGTTTAATACATTATTTGAACAAGCTGAAAGCAGGCTCATCATTAAACCTAAAAAAATATGTATTTTCATATTTTAAAAATATTAATTATCTGTTTGAAACGAATATATCATAAATTATAAAGATAAGCCTTGCCCATAACCCATATAGAATAAGGCTTACCGCATTGTAACCGTATATTAATTTCCAAAATAAAATCAGTTACTTGCTTTATATATAAAAAGTTAAAAGACAAATTGCATACATCACAAAACTTGCTAAAGCTTGAATAGTTAATCCATATTTTAAATTCTTATTTTCATTTCTTCCTACTAATCTAGTTATGTTACGAATATTCTTTCAAAATCCTCTCTACTCCTCAAAGTTTAATAATTTCTCTCTAACTCTAATAAGAATATCGATTGGGCTATTCTTTTTAACGACTGGCTATAACAAGCTCTTTGTAGAAAAGAATCAACAAATTATGTTGGATACCATAATTCATGCAGGAATACCATTTCCGGAATTTATGGCTGTCTTTGTATCTCTTTTTGAGTTTGTACTGGGACTTCTGCTCACTATCGGGCTTTTTACTCAACTTTCTTGTGTGATCTTAATCTTTATTTGTTTTATTGCATTCATCACAGTAGGCATCTATACAATTCCATCAGGGCTAGACTTAATAACTTGGACAAGTTGGTTCTTTTATATTCATGATCTGCTTTACATATTTATCCTAACTTTTATTCTTTCCAAAAAGCCTGATCCTTTAACTTTTGATAATTTATTATTTAAAAAGTATATGTAAATTAAAAGCCCCACCCATACTCGATATTTAGTGGGACTTTCTGTAGCAAAACATGTTCGACTAATTTAGATATTTCAGTACTGATATTTATAATTAAGATAAAGAAAATAGAGAACGTACAATACTCCCGCGACAAAGAGAGTAAGTAAGAATGAAACTAAACATATGATTTTCATTTCAAATGATATATTCGCTTTAATTCCTGTCTCTTGCTCTCTCCTTTTTATAGAAAGATAACCTTTCATATTCCAAAAAGTGAAAAATATAATCGTAATAATTATGAGACAAAGCAAAAGATAGTATTCTGATGTGAAAGGATTATTGATAGCGTCATTGCATTTTTGCTTTTCTATTATTTCTGCTTGAGTTAATTCAGTTTTCACTGAAACACCCCATTTCTGACTATCAGGTAGAAAATACTTATATTCACAATAATCTATAAATTTTTCTTTCTGATCACGTCCATCTCCTTTAGTTCCAGAAGATGATGTGTGATTAAGTCTTACTGTAGTTGTCATTTGCCATTTTTATTTAAAAATTCGATGCAATTATAAATACCGACTAACTCGAAACGCAATAAACACTACTCCAATAAAAAAAGCCCATCTTCCGATGAGCTTCTTATTTAATTAACATTATTAAATGCATTAGACTTTAAAGTCTGCTAATACAAAGTTTTTTACTATTTCATCAAAATTTGATTTTCTGAGAGTTAGCTTGCTATTTTTTATAGTTTTATACCAATAACTTGCTGCAACTCCCATGCTAACCAAAGCTAACAATTTCATTGCTCACCTCACTTATTGGGAAGAGTGAAACTTAAAGTATCATTCGCGTTTGTAGCGTTCCAACTCGTTTTAGGGAGGTTTCTGTATATTTTTTAAGCAATGTGTAATAACAAAACATGCATCTTTGTGATGCTTTTTCAAATAATAATAATCAGTATTCAATAAATTCATGTAATGAATTTATAAAGTGTACAAAGTTATCTGCTAGGTACAGAACCTTTCTTTTTCCCTCATTCATTCCAAAATTATAGAAGTCGTCATGTAAAACAAGCACGATCTTTGGTTGATCTTTTATCCAAGGAAATCTGTAATCAAAACAAATAAAATTTCCACCAGGTGTAGATCCAAATCCTATTAATTTTCCTTCATAATCATCAGCACCTTCGGGAAATTGCATCCCTTCTATTCGAGGTTCATGCAAATATCCCCCTAACTCTACTGTACTGATATTTAGCTCACCATCAGTGTCAACATAATCAAAGTTAGAAATTTCAGGATAAATTCCATCATGTTGAGAAATAAGTTCAACATATTCTGGTGGAAATGTAATTTCTAAAGTAGCTGCAAAATTTTCAATAATTTCTTTATTAATTGCGCCATTTGGATACTGATCCCCAATATCTTGTAGCATTTGATGGTTCTCCACTATTTAAAAAATTTGTCTAATATTCTTAAGTGTCATAAATCATACAGTGCTTTATTTGTACTTTAGAGCACTCTTTTGTAAGTAATTTTCCCAATTCTTCATTAAGCGATTAATATTTTCTGCATAAGAGTACAATGAGGGATCGTATCCATCCGTAGGAGGCATATATTTAATAAAACTATCCATTTCGGCTGGACAATCAAAATCTGTATAAATACTTTCCACCTCATCTAATGGATCTTCAAAGTTTTCTTGATTAATCCAGAGCCAACTAAGAATTACATATAACCATTTTTGACTGATGTGCTCATATTCATCTTCTTTAAATTTAGGACATAGTTCATTAATAAAAGGAGTGATGTCATTTGATTCACTCGGGTTAAGGAATGACAATTCAAGTTCAGCGTTAGTATAGTTTTCCGTTAATAAACTATTCTCTGCTTTTTTTATTGGTAATTCTGAAGTGAGAAAATTATTTTCATAGCCCCATTTGATATCACACCATGAAAGTGTCACCTTTTCATTAATAAAATCAGTAGGTATCGGATATAAATTCATGTCATTGTGCCTCTGGGATCATAAAAATCATTAATTCGACTATTCCCAGAATACTTATTAATTTGATCTTCAAAAATAATTTTTAAGAAAAAACAATATAATTTTAATATTTTAAAAGCTTACTCTTTCAAGTAAGCTTTATCTTTACAAGTCTTCTACTGATGAATAATGATCAAAATAATTCAAAAAATTACTAGTCTTGATCAAAATTAAATAATCTGAATCTAGTTCACTAAAGTCTGATTAATCAATGATTCAATTTTTTGAGAAGCAACAGAATTATAGTAAGTGCATTCATTCTTTGCTTCTGCAATCGCACTTTGGAATGAAATTACATCATCATTATTATTAAATGAATTAAGTGATTTTTCATAACCGGCAACAATACTATCAATTGAAGTATTAGGATTCTTTTGCCAATAACCTGAAGCTAATTTATTGTCTATATTCATATAAACTGAAATCGTATAATACTTTGGATCATTCGCCTCAGTATTTAAATAAGCCCACTGTATATTGCCCCATTTTCCAGTAACAGCATTCCCTCCTGCTAAAGAAACATAATCTGAAAAATTATTAACACTAACACCATTAATATAAGCCAAACTTTCTGTATTAGTAATTACATAATAAGGTACTGAATAATTTGTTCTTTCAACCTGAAAACATTTCGCGCCTGCAGGAAATATATTTTTCTTGGTTAAAGCTAAAAAATCTTTAAATTGATCACCAATAGGTTCTGGATGAAAAAATACGCTTGTAGGAATTTTCTCTGCAAGGAGATTCCAATATACGGCAGTTCTGTCACTTATTCTGACATTCGTTAAATCAATCCAGCGCCCTTTCTCTTCAACGACAATATTTTTTAGACCATCTTTGTTATAAGGCGTTTTTCTAAGAGTAGTTCCATCTTGTGAAGTAGATCTCAAAATATAACGTCTATAACCCAATGGGTACTTCGTCTCATCTGGTTTATAAAGGCCATCTGTGCTTAACATTAAGCGTCCAATATCTGGTTCTGTACCTTTATCTAACTTAGAATAATCAGCATACCAAATATTTCCATTTCTTGAATTCTTTGTAATCTCAACAAATGTTGTATCAAACTGAATAGATCCCCATTTGTAAGAAGTAGTATTATCAAACTCTGTACTAAGAATTTCATCTTTTGTTGTGGCAACAGTATCATTACTGCCACCACCACCACAGCCCACTATAAGACCTGAAAGTAGAAAAAGAAAAATAGTTTTATTAAGTGTCATCAAATTTACTCTTTTTTATTGACTGGTATAAAATACTTTTAAATATAATAATTTAAAATTTTATTATATGAAATAATTAATTCTCAGTTTCAACTATATTTAATAGCAGAGGTGAGGATAAAAGCTATTAGCGGCTTACCCCCCCAAAAAAAACCTCTCCACCACCACATCCCTCTCCTCCAAACGATTTGAGCTTAAAATCTGAAACATCAAGCCATCAATAAGATTTAAAACCATGTTGGCATCGGGTTTTAGTGTGCTGTTCTCTAAACTAAAAACCAGATCAAAAAGTTCTCGAAGCAGCCATTTTCTATACTCAATTGCCATACGGTAGGCCTGCGGGTAAATCTGTTTAATTTCAAAAATGGCTTTAAGCAATAGATGGTACAGGCTATTAAAATTGACATGTAAAACAATAATCTCTTTGAGTTTATCGCTTGAGGTTCGGTAACGGCTTGAGTAGATAATTGCCAGCACTTCTTCTTTAAGTTTGCTTTTTTGAAAGGATATGCACGTTTCAATAAGGCGTTCTTTTGAATGAAAGTAGTTATAAAAAGTACCTTTAGGTATTTTGGATTTTTTAGCAATGAGGTCCACGCCCGCATTGTGAAATCCATAGGTATTGAACAGTTCTATTGCGGTATGAATAACCTGTAATTTTTTTGAAGATGTTTCTAAAGTTGGCATCGTTTTACCGTTATAAATTCTTGTTGTTTCAAAAGAGATTAAAAAGCCTGTGCCTTCTCTGGGAGAAAAAAAGGCACAGCAAAGCCGTAAAGACTGTGCTTGGCACATCTCAAGTTTTATTGTTGCTAAGTTTTTAATCGAAATAATTTAAAGCCTGAAAAGCCTAACGGCGATCGAGCTGCTTTAAAGTGATTTAAGTTGTGTCGTTATAGACCTTGGCAATGTCTGCCAATAAATGATGAATGTGCAAAGCCGACTCCTTTAAACTTGGAGTTCTGCCAAAACATTATAAATTATGGTGGCAGAACGGAAGCAGGTTGACGGACTGGTTTGAACTCCAGCACACCCGAAGGTGTCCCACTCCCGCCCTACCGCAACGGGAGGGAACGAGGTGTGCACACAAGACTACTCCTCAGAAGAGATAATCCTGATGTGGTTCAAATAACGGTCCGTCAAAACCGACTGGCAATGTAGGCCAGCCCGCAAATGGTAATCTGCAACATTTAAGGTGTCAATGTGAAATTGGCTAGAAAATATTTAATTAATTATTGTTTTTCATCATATTAGGTAATTCAACTTAACATTATATAAAGTAATATTGAACACTGTTTTAGAAGTACAAGCTCTCTTCTCTATTTTTTCAAATGTTATATGAACCAGTTCCACTCCATATCTATAAGTTCAACTTAAGAAAAATACTAAGAAGGACCCGATAATTATTGCTTTCTTTTTAGCAAATAAGCTATTTTACCAACATAAAGTTGTATATACATGTTAGGTTGTGATTATACATTTAACATATGTAAACCGTGTATAGCCATAACGCTAAATACGCTTTATCACAAAATTTAATATTGAGAACTGGGTATATTGACCCTTTGTTCTCCTCTGAATAAGAACTGACTACTGAGGCAAAACATGGATTGTTTATTGAATAAATCTTTTGAAAAGACGGTGAAAGGATTTCATAAATTATTATTGGTGGCACCCCTACTCATTACCGCTCAGACCAGTTTTGCCGATTGGATTAAAGATTCTATTTCTAAAAATGAATCAAAAACAATCCAAATTCGCCATTATATTCATGAACATCCAGAGCTTGGCAACATGGAGTTCAACACTTCAAAATTAGTGCAAAATGAGTTGAAGTCGTATGGTGTCGAAGTTCGAAAAGGTTTTGCCAAAACAGGTGTTATTGGAATCTTAAAAGGCGATCTGCCTGGTCCCGTCATGGCATTAAGAGCCGATATGGATGCCTTACCAATCGAAGAAAAAACAAATTTGAGTTATGCGAGCAAAGTAAAAGCACAATATCAAGGAGAGCTGCAACCCGTAATGCATGCGTGTGGTCATGATGCGCATACGGCTATGCTATTGGGTGCAGCAAAAATATTGGCAGAAAATAAAAATAAACTTGCAGGCACTGTTGTTTTTGTTTTCCAACCCTCCGAAGAAGGAGCTGCTGATTTGGCAGGTTTTAGTCAAGGTGACCAAATTGGTTCGAGAAAGATGATTGCGGTGGTGCACTAAAAAACCCAAAACCTGAAGTTATGTTTGGTATTCACGTCGTTTCTGGTATTCCAAGTGGCAGTATTTTCTATAAAGATGCAGCGATGCTAAATAGTGCCGATGAATTTCGGATTAAACTGACTGGACAACAAGTACATGCTTCTATGCCATGGGCTGGTCGAGATCCGATTATTGCTTCTGCTGCCATTATAAACAATATTCAAACCATGGTTAGTCGCCGCTCTGATCTAACTAAAGGTATGGCCGTGGTGACAGTAGGACATATTTCTGGTGGAACTGCTGCCAACATTATTCCCAAAGAAGTTGATATGGAAGGAACCATTCGTACCAATAGCGAAGACATCCGTCAAAATATTCTTAGGCAATTACCTGAAATGATCACTCATACAGCGCTGGCAAATAATGTTAAAGCAGACATTGAACTTTCGCCCTATGCGCCTGTCACTTATAACAATAAGATGCTCACTCAATTAATTTTACCTACTTTAGAAAATACAGTAGGTAAAAGTCATTTGCATCGAATGGACACCAATGCCAGTGCAAGTGATGACTTTGCACATTATGGCAAGCTTATGCCTGCTCTTTATATCTCACTTGGTGCGACCCCTAAAGATCAAGAAATGACTAAAGCTGCTCCAAACCATAGTCCAGAATTTATTGTAGATGATACGACCTTAAAAACAGGTGTTGAGACTCATGTACGTTTCGTTATGGACTATCCCGCGATTGCCAATCAAGTACAGTCCGCTTGGAAAAATGGCGAGAGATAATAATTAAAATCTGGAAAATCAAGCCATCAATTAGGTTTAAAACTATGATGGCATTGGTTTTTAGGTTTCGATTTGAGTCGTTTTACTACTCGAATAGATAAAATAAAGTGCAATCGCTAAACAGATGAGTGCGCCTAATCGATATGTTGAAAAAGGCAGAATTTCATTGCCAAACCAACCAAAATTATCAATCAACATACTCATTAATAGTTGCCCGAAAATCACCGCAACCGTAGCAACTGCCGCCCCTATTCTTTGTATAGCTAAGACCATAATCACAATATAGGGAACACCACACATTGCGCCAAGCAGTTGCCATTTAGGTACGTCTAGCAGGGTTAATGTTTGTTTTGGCTCAAAGTAAAAAATAAGCAATGCCGTAATTAAAGCGCCTACCGAAAACGTCAAAAATGCACTACGAAATACGCCAACTTTACTACCAAGCTGACCATTAATTGCGGCTTGAACACTTAAAAGCGCACCGCCGATAACAGCCAATAAAATCATGAATATTGTCATATTATCCTCTTATGCTTTTGCGACTAATGAAAGTGCAACCACAATAAAAACAAGCGCAAGCACACGCTTACGGTCTACTTTTCTATGCGGAGTTCCGAGTAGTCCATAGTGATCAATAATAAGGCTCTTAAAAACTTGACCCGCCAAAATCCCAATCATGGTCATGGCAATGCCAATAATCGGCGCAGTAATGGTGAGAATAATGACGTAGATGGGACCAATAACACCTCCCAATAACTGCCAAGATGGAAGGGTAAAAAATGAAGGGCTGTTACGTGGGCTAAAAAACAGCATTAATAAAAAAGTAAGGGCTGCCCCTACGCCAAAAATACTAAAAGTGGCCCACAACTCCCCGACTTCTGTACCTAATGGCCCTAAAAGCCCTGCCTCTACGGATAGCCCCATTCCACCCAAAATGGTAAGGAACAGTAATAGAATTTGCATAAAACATTGTCTCATTTTATTTAGACAACGAATGTTAGAGTAGTCAATTCAATAGAAAAACAGCATAATTCATGAATCACTTTTGCAGAAATTGCACAGATGAATTTAACCAATTCGATTGATATTCGTACCCTTCGCTTTTTTATCAGTGTATATAATGCTCAAAACTTCTCTATTGTGGCGAGAAAAGAAGATGTGTCGTCATCGATGATTTCTCGGACCATTCAACAGTTAGAAGATGCGTTGGGGCAACAACTTTTCTATCGAAATACGCGAGCCATCACTCCGACCGAATCGGGTAAATTATTTTTTGAATATGCCAAAAGAATTACAGAGCAATTTGATGAAGCTCAAAAGGCGTTGCAAGATAAAACAATAGAACCCTCTGGACTGGTCCGAATTAATGCACCCGTATTTTTTGGTCAACGGCATATTGCCCCTTGGTTAGCGGGTTTATCAGAACGTTATCCAAGGCTTTTAATAGAACTCATTCAGACAGACGAATTTATAGATCCTCTTCGGGATAGTACCGATTTAATTTTTCGTATTGGAACCCTGACAGATTCATCATTTCATGCACGTATTTTCGGCACACAAAAATATCATTTGGCAGCCTCGCCTAGCTACATTGCTAAATACGGCGCGCTTGATCATCCTAAACAACTCAATGACCATAAATGCTTAGTCTATAAAGGGTTTGAAGGTCCTAATCGTTGGTTAGTGAGAAAACCCAATGAGGAATGGATACATTATCCAATTGTGCCCTTACTTGCTTCAAATAATGCTGAAAGCTTAATGATGGCTGCACTCCATGGAATGGGAATTGTTTTATTTCCTGACTGGTTAATTGGTGAGGCTTTAAAGAATGGCAAATTAATCAAACTTTTACCGCAATATGAATCTTCTATTAAATCGCAACCACAGCACATCGCAGCAATTTATCCGAATGTGCGTCATCCGCCTTTAAATATTCGGGTAATTATTGATTATTTTTCTGAGGTCTATGGTGAAACACCTTATTGGCAGGATTAAAATAGCTAAAACCAAGTTTTATTTTAAATTATTTAAAAAAACAAAAAAGTACAAAACTTGAAACATCATTTTTAAAACAATTATTTTTTGTTTTAAATAAATTAATCTAATAAGCACTTAAAATATTATTATATAATATATTTATAAGTATAAATAAGGAATATAAATCATAAAAATTTATTTTTAATAAGAATTTTTTCATAAATTAAATTAATGAAAAACATTTAAAGTTAAAAAATTAAATCAAAAAAAACATTAAGTTAACCTCATAAAAACCTATAAAAAACTTTATATTATATTAACACGCCACTATTTCAACCAGATAATAAATTAAAGTAATTCACTAAATTGACATTACAAAAAACAAACATCCAAAATTTTTATATAAATATATAAAAATAACACTCTTTTTATAAAAAAAGGATGGATTATGAAAATAGTAAGATCAAGAAATGGAGTGCTTTATACCCTTTATTCATTATTAAACCCCATTCCATTTGGTTTCTTCGTCGGGGCTTTAATTTTTGATATTACTTATAAAAATACAGGCGAAATATTATGGGCCAATGCAGCGAGTTGGCTGGTTGTACTTGGACTCATCATTGCCATTATTCCCCGTTTAATTAATTTATTTTATGTGTGGTTTCGTCCAATACAAAATATCAGGAAAGTTGAAATCACAGGGTTTTTTCTCTACGGTTTTGCCATAGTAAGCGGAATTTTTAATGCTTTTATACATAGTAGAGATGCGTATGGGATTGTTCCTGCTAACGTAATTCTTTCTTTCATTACTGTTTTATTAATTGGTCTTTATTACATATTTGAATCAACTGCTAGAAATGATGTAGAAGATTAATAGGAAGGGAATATGAAAACTATCTATAAAAAAACCACATTATTTTTTTTAATGAACTTAGCCCTATTTGGATGCAGTAGAGAAAATGTTATTGATCTTGATAAACAATATGGTGCAAATCCTGAGTTACCAGAAGCCCAAAATTATTTAGTTCCTCCTATGAAAGTTCCACGAGGAGTGGGTTGGGCAGAAAATCAAAAACCTGTTGTGGCTCAAGGGTTAAAAATTGAAAAAATTGCCGATAAATTATTACACCCAAGACAGCTTTACACACTTCCAAATGGCGATATTTTAGTTGTTGAATCGAATAGCCCTGGTGAAGCACCGACTACGACACCGAAACAGCTTATTGCAAATAAAGTTAAAGGCCTTTCCGGAAAAGGTGGGAAAGGTGGCAACCAAATAACCTTGCTAAGACCAACTGAAACAGGTGAATGGAAGCGATATGTTTTCCTTAAAAACCTCTACTCTCCTTTTGGTGTACAGCTCATTGGTGACTCTTTATACGTTGCTAATACAAACAACATTACTAAATATCATTATGTAGACGGCTCAACGTCCATTAATGAAACGGGAACGGTTCTATCAGATTTACCAGACACGATTAATCACCATTGGACAAAATCTTTAGTCGCTAGTAAAGATGGAACCAAGCTATATGTTGGCGTTGGTTCGAATAGTAATATTGGTGAAAAAGGTTTAGCTGTTGAATATCGCCGAGCAACTGTACTTGAAGTTGATGTACTTACTGGTGCTAGTCGTATCTATGCAAGTGGTATACGAAACCCAACAGGTTTACAAATAGAACCTGAAACCAATCAACTTTTTGCCATAGTAAATGAACGAGATGAAATTGGTGGAAGTTTAGTCCCTGACTATTTAACTGCTGTACAAGATAAAGGTTTCTATGGGTGGCCTTATAGTTATTTTGGTCAGCATTTAGATACACGTGTAAAACAACAACGCCCAGATTTGGTTAAAAAAGCGATTAAGCCAGATTATTCATTAGGCTCGCATGTCGCACCTTTAGGTTTATGGTTTGCATCGGAAACAACAAATCTTGGCGATCAATTTAAAAAAGGTGCTTTTGTAAGTAATCATGGTAGTTGGAATAGAACTCCCTTAAATGGTTACAACGTAGTGTTCATCCCATTTATAAATGGAAAACCAACAGGAATACCTAAGACTGTAGTGAGTGGTTTTTACTCTCAAGATCAAAAGAGTTTGTATGGTGCACCTGTAGGCCTCACACAAGATCGCTCAGGAGCTTTACTGGTTGCAGATGATGTTGGGAATGCGATCTGGCGAGTAAGTATTCAATAAATACTCATTTAGTATAACTTTGCATGCTCAAACTTAAGTTGGCTTTCATTATTTTTTAATTGATTGGCAGCTTAAATTTGAGCTGTTCTTTTGAGAACAGAAACTTTAAAGAATAGACATAAATATTTTCATATTTTCTTGCTCTCTCTTTATTTTTATGTATGATTGAGTAATCACTCAATTAATATGTTTGTATATGGCTCGTCCTCGTAGTGAAGATAAACGTAATGCAATTTTAAGCGCTGCTATTGAAACATTAGCTGAGCTTGGCGAGCGTGCATCTACCTCAAAAATTGCTAAAGTTGCTGGCGTGGCAGAAGGAACTTTATTTACCTATTTTAGTAATAAAGAAGAACTGCTGAACCAGTTATACCTTTCACTAAAGGCCGAACTGCGTCAGGTCATGATGCTTGGTTACCCTGCCGATTCTGACTTACAAACACAAATGTCGCATATCTGGCAAAGCTATTTGGACTGGAGTTTAGAAGCTCCTCTGAAACGAAAAGTGATGGCGCAGCTTTCAACCTCAGAACAAATTACTGAGCAAAGCAAACAAATTGGCATGCAAACCTTTTGTGACCTCACCCAAAACATTCAAGAAAGAATTAACGATGGCAAATTAAGAGATTATCCACCGTTATTTATTGCTTCAATTTTAGGTGCGCTTGCAGAAGTTACACTTAATTTTATTGCCCAAGACCCTTCTCAAACCGAGCGTTATCGTAAATCTGGTTTTGAAGCGTTTTGGCATGCAGTTTCAATATAGATAAAAGTTAAGGATGCACGGCGTCCTTATTTTTAAACCAATTAATGAGTGAGTAAATACTCATTTAAATAAATCAAAATAAGCACTTAGCCCAAGTTCTTATTTGCACATATAGGTTTGTTCCAATAAGGAAAAACAAGATGACTATTTCAAACACAACAGACTTACCTTATCCCTTAATGCCATCACAGCAACACAATGGCAAATTTAGAAATACGCGTCCAAACCAACACAAGCCTTCCTTTGGCAAAACGCTCCAACTTATGTGGAAGTTTTTATTTAACAAACCAAAAGACACCGTTCCAAACAGAGAAATTCCTGTTTTAAGTTTATCGAAAGAACAACTGTTGAGTGCAGCCGACCGCTCTCTATTTCGTTTGGGCCACTCAACTATCTTGTTAAAACTGCAAAATGAATTTTGGTTAACCGACCCAGTTTTTTCAGAGCGTGCCTCACCTTTTCAATGGCTTGGACCAAAACGTTTTCACCAACCACCTATTAACATTGCCGACTTACCGCCCATCAAAGGTGTGATTTTGTCGCATAACCACTACGACCACCTCGACTACCATGCAGTGATGCAACTTAATGATAAAGTCGAGCATTTCTTAACGCCACTTGGCGTGGGTGACACACTCATTAAATGGGGAATTCCAGCAGAAAAAGTTCAGCAACTCGACTGGTGGGACACCACACATGTAGATGGACTTGAACTGGTTGCTACCCCTGCCCATCATTTTTCAGGCCGTGGTGTGGGCGATAGCAATGCGACGCTTTGGGCTTCGTGGGTGATTATTGATAATGACTTACGTGTATTTTTCAGCGGTGACACAGGCTATTTTGATGGGTTTAAAGAGATTGGACATCGCTATGGCCCCTTCGATCTCACCATGTTAGAAACAGGTGCTTATGACCCTGAATGGCCAGATGTTCATATGCAACCCGAGCAAACGCTGCAAGCACATATCGATTTAAAAGGACGTCATTTGTTGCCTATACACAATGGTACTTTTGACTTGGCACTTCATGCTTGGGACGACCCGTTTGAACGTATCGTCGCTTTGGCTCAACAAAACGAGTTAGCGATTAGTACACCTCAAATGGGTGAACTCTTAAACTTAAACGAGCCAAATGTTGAAAATTATTGGTGGCGTTCGTAAGTTTTTTCAATATTTTTTAAATTATTTATTGTCCCTAAATTTACTTTAAAGATATTTAAATTCAGATATATATCGCCTATTTATCCTCTCTATAACAATTCCAAATAAAACTAAGACTAACTTTGTCTTAGTTTTATTATTGACTTAAAACACAGACTACATTAGTCTGTGTTTGTAATTGATCAATTATGAAATTAAATGGCTTATATCACTAGTAGCGTCGAGTATGCGATTCACTGTCTTCTTTTTCTTGTGAATAATGAGGACAAACCTTTGAGTAGTAAGGATCTTGCTGAATTACAAGGAGTTTCTCCAAGTTTCATGGCCAAGATTTTTCCTAAACTTGAAAAGGCTGGACTTGTTGTAGCACAAGAAGGTGTTCGCGGCGGATATTTACTGGCTCGCTCTGCGCACGAAATTAGTTTTTTAGATATCGTGAATGCAATTGAGGGTGAAAAACCGCTTTTTGAGTGTCAAGAAGTCCGTGGAAAATGTGCAGTCTTTAACAATGCCCCACCAGATTGGGCAACCAGTGGTGTGTGCGCAGTACATGCAGTCATGCTACAGGCTGAAAAAGCCATGCGAGACGCTTTAGGTGCTCATACACTTGGCGATATTGCAGACCGTTTTGGCCGTTATGCACCCGACGTATTTTTTAGTGATGTAAATGGTTGGATCAGTGAACGCATTGAAGGAAGAACAGCAAAAATGCGAAAAAGTAAAATATCACGGGATACGCCCGACTAATAAGCTGATAGGGCTCCGCGCCCTAAAGTAAACTCCCCCTAATCCTTTTTAAACGCCTTCTCAGATTTTTTCGGACAATCAGAGAATGGATTCGCTCACCCTAAATTTTGTGATGAGCTGGAATGTGTTGTCCGAAAACTTATCAAAAGGATAATCAAATGAGTAAACGTATTATTATTGCAGGTTCTGGCTTTGCTGGTTTATGGGCTGCACTTGCTGCACGACGGGCAATTCACTTAGCATCGCAAGAACAAAACATTGAAGTGGTAATGGTTTCCCCTAGTCCAAATGTGGATATTCGTCCTCGTCTTTATGAAGCTGTACTTGAAAATATGTACCCTGATATTTCAGAAGTATTAAGCGTAGTTGATGTTAAATATGTAGCTGGCTGGGTAAATGAAATTGATGCTGCTGCCCAAAATCTTGTGATTACCACAACTCAGGGCGATAAACAGACTTTAAGCTATGACCGTTTTATTCTGGCAACTGGAAGCACCACATTTATGCCACCAATACCAGGTCTTACCGAGTATGGATTTAGCGTAAGCACATTAGAAGATGCCGAAAAACTAGACCAGCACCTTAAAAACTTAGCCCATAAACCTGCAAATGCAGCTCGTAATACTGTAGTTGTTGCTGGTGGCGGCCTGACTGGGCTTGAAACAGTGACTGAAATGCCTGAGCGTCTGCGTAATATTTTAGGTGAAACTGATATTCGTGTGGTTTTAGTCGATTCATCCGCAGAAATTGGTGCAGCCTTGGGTAACGAAGCTGCGGCTGTCATTCGTGAAGCTATCGAGGAACTTGGTGTTGAAGGTAAAGCTGAGCTACGCGTTACTGCACTTGATGCTTCTGGCGTAACTCTTTCTAACGGCGAAAGAATTGAAGCAGAGACGGTTATTTGGACTGCGGGCATGCGAGCGAACTCGCTTACCTCTCAAATTGCAGGTGAAAAAGATAATTTAGGCCGTATTTTAGGTGATGCTTATTTACATGCACCTGAGGCAAAAAATATTTTTGTGACGGGTGATACGGTAAAAGTTCCAACCGACGATTTAGGTAATTTTAACGTGATGTCATGTCAGCATGCGATGAGCCTAGGCCGTGTAGCTGGTTACAATGCTGCCGCAGAATTGGTTGATTTACCATTACATGCCTATAGCCAACCAAAGTATGTGACTTGTGTTGACTTAGGCCCATGGGGCGCACTTTATACTGAAGGATGGGATCGAAAAGTTCAGTTTGTACGTGAAGAGGCGAAAAAAATTAAACAAGAAATTAATACGGTCTGGATTTATCCACCAGTTGCAGATCGTGAAGCAATTTTTGCAATCGCAAACCCTGATTTTGTGATTGTCCCTTAATATTAGTTTTCTAGAACAACTACTTATTTAGATACCCTAAAAGCAAAGCCGTTGCTGGTTTTGCTTTTAGGTTTTTTTTTGAGTCATTAAATTATGAATTTTCTAACTCTTCTATTATCGCTAAAGCTGTTTTTTTAGCAGAAAACGGGTTCTGTCCTGTAATTAAATTGCCGTCTTGAACTACATGTGGTGCAAATGGAATAAAGGCCTTATCATAATGTGCACCATATTCTTTAGCTAACTCTTCAGCATTGTATGGGACCTTTTTCGCAACCCCTGCCAAAACCTCTTCACTCCATGCAAAGCCAGTTAACTTTTTGTCTTTTATCAGTCGTTCGCCATTTGAAAGCCTTACATTGAGTAAGCCGCAATACCCATGACAAACACTCGAAACAATGCCACCCTTTTCATAAATATTTTTAGTGATTTCTTGCAGTTCAGGATTATCTAAAAAATCCCACATGACACCGTGACCGCCTGTGTAATAGATCACATCATAATCTTGCCAATTAATATCGGAAGGCTTAAAAGTATTGGCCAATAAAGTCATAAAAGCTTGATCATCTTCCCTCGCTTTTACAGACTTGTCAGAAACCAAAGCTCCTAATGATTTTGGTTCAATCGGAGTTTTTCCGCCATTGGGACTAACAATATCTTGTATATAGCCTTGCTTTTCAAATTCGTCATAGGCATGGGTAAGCTCGCCTAGCCACAGCCCTGTTGGTTCATCGATATCTTTATAGCGTGAAACATTGGTCACGACGTGTAATATACGTTTAGACATTTCATCACCTCATTTTCATATTTATAATTTTATCTTTCATCTATCAAAACATAGAAAGCTGTTACTGAAAGTTTGTGCTTGGTAAAGTTATGAACCTTGCTTTTACATGACTATAAGTCTAAAGTTAACTTGAATGTCAATAGAGTATGTGGCTATGAATATTAGCGAGTTATCTAAACTAAGCGGTTTAAGTACCCCTACAATTCGTTACTACGAGCAAATCAAACTCTTGCCTAAAGCCAAAAGAAAATCAAATGGCTACCGCGAATATACCGACAACGATTTAAAGCAACTTTCTTTAATTCAGCAAGCCCAGCAAGTTGGATTTTCTTTAGCAGAAATTAAAGCCTTTCTCCCTTCTAAAGTGAGTAGTTGGAACCATGACGCACTCATCCAAACACTTGAATCAAAAATTCAAGAAATTGAACTTTTAGAACAAAAACTAAAAGTGAGTAAGCAAAATTTACGAACCATGGTTGAAGCGATTAATAACAAACCAGATGAAATTACTTGCGAAGAAAATGCAGAACGACTCATGAATCTCTATTACGACAAAGCGAAAACACCGTAATTTTTTAAAGAACTATTGACCTTAAAGTACACTTCAAACATACGATGGTTCACAGGTGATAGATGAGGAACCTGTGATGTTTAAAGTTTGGGATTTTCAGCGTTGGTTAACCATAATTTTTGCTATTTTTTTGACTGCCAATGTGACACATGCTGCAGAGTCAGTTAAGACTCAAAGCCCTGCTAAAGCAAATGGAAAAATTTTAGTCGTGATGACCAATCACTCGGCTTACCCTTCCCGTTCGGATAAAACAGGACTTTGGCTAACAGAGCTCACTCATTTTTATGATGTCGCTTTGGCTGCTGTCTATGATATGGATTTTGTAAGTCCTTTAGGTGGTCAGGTTCCACTGGATGAACGTAGCTTAAAGTCTATTTATTTAGACAAATCAGCACGAGATCATTTAGCTGACTCAGCGTTTATGCAGCGGTTAAAAACAACGTTAGCTCCGAGCGCGATTAATCCTACCCAGTATAAAGCCATTTACTATACTGGTGGCCACGGCACCATGTGGGATTTCCCGACCAATAAAGCCTTGCAAAACATTAGCGAACAGATCTATCGCCAAGGAGGGATCGTTTCAGCAGTATGTCACGGCGTAGGTGGTTTATTACCTTTGCAGGATGAAAATGGCAAACCTTTAATTGCAGATAGAACCGTTACGGGTTTCGCGAATATTGAAGAAACGCTGTCGGGTATTAAGTCTCAAGTTCCTTTTTCACTACAAAATGGACTCATTGAACGTGGAGCAAAATATAAACAAGCATTTGTTCCATTTACCTCATATGTAGTTTCGGACGACAGAATTATTACGGGACAAAACCCTCAGTCGAGTAAAGAAATTGCCGAGGCAGTTGTTAAGCGTTTAAGTAGCATTCAATAAATCTAAAAAGACGAATTACAGCCCTATTCTGTAATTCGTCTTTTTCATATAAATACTATAAAAAATCAGCCAATTTTTTGATAGTGAAGGCCTATTGCACCTGAAGCAAACGTTTTATTTTCAATAAGTTTAAGATTAGTCTTTTCTTGAATACCTTGGAATAGTGACAAGCCACTACCAATCAGCACAGGCGAAACCGTAATTTTGTATTCATCAATTAAACCAAGTTGCATCAGGTAATGCGCAAAGCGAGGACTCCCCAGAATCACCATATCCTTGCCCTGTTCTTGTTTGAGTCTATTAATTTCTTCCTCGACATGATCTTTCACAAGTCTGGAGTTATTCCATTCAACTTTATCTAAGGTTGTAGAAAAAATAATTTTTTCTGTCTTTTCAATCCATTTTGCATGGTTGCGTTCGTGTTCTGAAGCGTCTGGGTTTGAAAGCATAGATGGCCAGTAATTATGCATCATCTGGTAAGTCGCACGTCCCCAAATCACCGTATCGGCAGTGCTCAAAACTTCTTTGGCATGATTTGCTAAGTCGGCGTCGTAAGCAATCCAACCTATGTCCATTGCCCCATTTGGACCCTCCACAAAACTATCAAGCGATGCATGTAGAAATAGTATGAGTTTTCTCATTATTCTCATTCCTTTGTTATGAAAAATATTTATCGCTTTTTAGTATATTCAATTTGAATTATTTCTTATGGAGTGTTTTGTTTGCTGTTTTTCTTTCATCTATATAAAACTATATTTAATTGAAATATTTAAAAATAACCCGAACAAGAATGACTCCTTGTTCGGGACTATTTATAAACACGCTGTTTTAATAAAGGCTTTTAATTAATGACCAGCGGACCCGAACCCGGCAGCTCAGTCACTAGCCTATAACCCATCAGTTTTGCAGGTGTATATGTACCGCCTTTAACGGTATTTTTGAGTAAATAATTCACTACAGTCAGAGAGCCATTTACGGTAAGGCTATAAGCATTTTCTGTTTGGATACGGGCGGTTTTTATTTCCCCACGTGAGTTTCTCGCTTCACCCCACACATAGGTCGGTACTTTCGCACGGAGTTCCTCATTTGGCCCAACGACCGTTTTTTCAATACGAGACTTAATAAACTTCTGCACAGCTTTCAGTTTTAATACTGGGCGTACATAGTTCATCATTTTCGCGCCCATAATCATTTTGGGAAATGCAGGTACAAACACTTCAATGTTTGGAATACCTGTAGTATAGAACGCTGTAGATACGTCTCCCCACGGCACGCTCATAGCACTTTTTTTACCGTCACCAAAATCAATAGTTCGGACGTAGTGCGCTAATGGAACTGTAGTAATTTTTCCATTTTTACGAATTTTTCCACCCTCTGCCATACCTTCTGTACTGGTTTTGGCAGTACCCGGTGAAAGTCCTGTTCTTGAGTCGAAACCAAGTGCTAAATGAGTCGCATCTGGCAGTGCTTCTTTCAAGGCAGCTGCCACACAGTCTGTCGGAATCACATCGAAACCAACACCCGGACAAAGCACGATATCAGCTTTTTCGGCTTGGCTGTTAAGTGATTGTGCCAATTCAAATACCGCAATTTCACCAGTAATATCGAGATAGTGAGCACCTGCTTTTATACAAGCTTCTATCATGGGTTTCGAGGTCGCTGAAAATGGTCCTGCGCAGTGCATGACCAATTTAAAGCCTTTGAGTTGCTCACTTACTGCATCTACGTTATCAAGCCCAAAAGCCTTATAGTTGAGCCCCAACTCTTGAGCGAGTGTTTCAACCTTGGCTTTGTTACGACCAGCCAAAGTTGGTTTTAGACCTTGGCGTACAGCTTCACGAGCGATTAACTCACCCGTGTAGCCATTTGCTCCATAGATTATCCAATTTGAATCGTTAGGATTTGTCATAACACTACTCTTTTATTAAGAAGCAAATGAATAATCACGCATACCTTTTTTGTATTGGCGGGTACGGCATGACATCGCTGATTGTTGCAAAATTAAAGCCCAAGCTGGTGAAACATTTGGTTTTGTTTTTTTGCCAGAACTTAAATTACGTAACTGGAATTTGACCACAGCCATATTCGCAAGTGAAGCGAGTGTTTTATTCTTCCAAGTAATTTGTTTTAGCTCTGGTGTGACATTGTGGCCTTGTTTCCAAGCATTTGGCAAATTAGGTTCAATTGCTAGTGCTGTGGCAATACCGACCATATCTACACCACTTTCAACCACTTGCTCTGCTATCTGCTTACGGCGTATGCCACCTGTCACCATAACAGGCATTTTGGCAACTTTTCGAATTTCTTGTGCAAACTCTAAAAAGTAAGCTTCACGGGCAAGTGTTCGGCCATCACGTGCTTGGCCCTGCATTGCTGGCGCTTCGTAACTACCGCCTGAAAGCTCCACCAAATCGACTGCATGCTCATTTAACATTTTAACCACTTGTTGAGCATCTTCAGCGCTAAATCCACCACGTTGGAAATCCGCTGAATTTAGTTTTACCGCCACAGTAAATTCAGGCGAAACCACTTTACGAACTGCATCCACAATTTCAATTAAGATACGAGCGCGATTTTCTAAGGAACCACCCCATTGATCTTGGCGTTTATTACTCAGTGGAGAAAGAAACTGGCTTAATAAATAACCATGCGCTGCATGAATTTCTACACCAGTAAATCCTGCTTTTTCACCTAACCGCGCAGTGTTTGCAAAACGCTGAATCACCTCTGCAATCATAGATTCAGTCATTTCGATGGGCGTATTAAAACGGTCTGACATTTTTCCTAAATCTAAAGCAACAGCAGAAGGTGCCCATGTTTGTTGCCCTAAATTTGACTGCATTTGACGACCGGGATGGTTAATTTGAAGCCAAACCTGAGCGCCTTTTGAACGGCCAATTTGTGCCCATTTTTTGAAAGTATCTAGATGCTTTTCATCTTCCAGCACGACACCGCCCGGTCCAGTCATTGCGCGGCGATCTACCATTACATTTCCGGTAATGATTAAACCTACACCACCATTTGCCCAAGCCTGATATAGACGCATCAATTCTTCTGATGGTGCGTGGTTTAAATCAGCCATGTTTTCTTCCATTGCCGCTTTAGCAATACGGTTAGGAACATATGAGCCATTTGGGAATACTAATTTTTCGAAAACTTTCATTGGAATGACCTCATTCAGTATGGCTTTACTTTAAGATTAAAGCTAACTTTAATGTCAATACCTTTTAGTATTTCTAAATTTAATATTTTGAATTTATTAATTTTTATATAAAAAAAGAGGCTCTCATTAGGCCTCTTTTTTGAAGTTTAAACGCTTTTAATTATTCGCGAATAAAAGCCAACAAGTCAGCATTAATTACTTCATGGTTAACGGTTAACATGCCATGAGAAAAACCTGGATAGATTTTGAGTTGGCTATTTTGAAGTAACTCAGCAGATTTCACGCCAGAAGTTTTATAAGGCACGATCTGATCATCGTCACCATGCAACACCAAAACAGGAACCGTGATTTTCTTTAAATCTTCAGTAAAGTCGGTTTGTGAGAATGCCACGATACCGTCGTAATGTGCTTTTGCACTGCCTGTCATGCCTTGGCGCCACCAGTTAGAAATGATGCCTTCAGATGGCTTCGCATCAGGTCGGTTAAAACCATAGAATGGACCTGATGGAAGGTCACGGAAAAATTGCGCACGGTTTGTGAGAACTTGATTTTGCAGGTCATCAAAAACTTCTTTTGGTAAACCTTCAGGATTATTTTCTGTTTTAACCATCAATGGTGGAACCGCACTAACAAGTACAGCTTTCGCAACATTTTCTTCACCATGACGCGCAATATAATGAGCTACTTCACCACCACCCGTTGAATGACCAATATGAATTGCATTTTTAATGTTCAGGTGTTTAACCACTTCTGCAACATCATCTGCATAGTGGTCCATATCATGACCATCCCACACTTGACTTGAACGCCCGTGCCCACGTCTGTCATGAGCAACTACACGGAAACCTTCTTTAAGGAAAAAAAGCAATTGTGTGTCCCAATCATCTGAACTTAAAGGCCAACCATGATGAAAAAATAAAACTTGGGCATCGCGTGGTCCCCAGTCCTTATAAAAAATTTCTACGCCGTCTTTTGTCGTTACATATCCCATCTTTGTTCTCCTGCTGAAAACTGTTTATAGATTCGTTATAAAAGTTTGAATATTTATACTAAGCTTAAAGTTAACTTTAAGGTCAATCATCTTAAATCATATTTTAAAAATAAAATTTATATGAAGACTCTAATCAACTTTGTATCTTTTTAATCTTGAATTGTTTTTATTTTATTTCTTTTAAATGTCAAAGATTTGACATATCAAAAATTAAAGCCTTGACCTTAAAGTTAGCTTTAATCTTATAGTGCCCATATTGGCTATTAATTAACATGTCTGGATATGGACAACAGTAGCTACTCGGTCATTAAATATTAAAGGTGAACTCTCATGAATATAAAACAACAGTTTACTGAGGTTGAGTTTGGGCAACAAAAAGTCAAAGTACCCAAAGATGGTTATTATGACCGTTTTAGAATGAACCCTGATCTAAACGAAGTCGCTCAAGACCCTGCTGCGGGCAACATCGATTTTTTCCGCCATATTCCTAAAAAAATTGTAGAGTCACGTGTAGGTCCTGTCTGGGCACCTAACTTTTATTATCGTAGTGCAAATGTACAGCTTTTAATGCTTGCTCCAATTAAGTTCATTAAGGCAAAAATTCCTGCGACTTTAACTCCACTACAACCATTTCCGGGTTATGGGTTGGTCGCTGTTACGTTCTTTACCTATTCAGTTTGTGATAACGACCCTTATAACGAAGTGTCGATTGCGATTGTTGTACGTCAACCTAATGCTCATGGTCCACATATTGCAGAGTTGATGAAATCGATGCGTCAACGTCATTTTTATGCGCATGTTTTAGCTTTACCTGTCGATACAGAAATTGCCAGAGTTCGTGGTGTATATGGTTACCAACTTCCAAAATGGCTGACTAAAATTGACGTCAACATTAGTTCAAAAGAGGTTCAAGCTAAAATTTTCGATGTTAATGGAAAATTAGATTTAAGCTTGAAAACCTTAGTACCGGCTTTAAAACATGTCGCTTCTGAAACACATATCAACAAAGCCACTATGTTACATGTTGTTGATGGGAAATGGCATCAAACAGAAGTTCAATCCAATATTCTTTCTTTCGCTCAAAAACTTTTCCCAAAGAATGTTCAACTCGAGAGAAATGAAGGACCTTTAACTACATTGCTAAATGAGCTAGGTGCCTCAAGAATTCTCCGCTTAGATGTTATTGACGATGCTCAGGTCGTGCTTAATTTGCCTACTCCGCTATAGATTTATTATTCAGAATATAAAAAGAGACCAACTCGTAGTCTCTTTTTTATTTTTAGATCGCTGCTCTGGTCACCTCACCATTGACCATTCTTAAAATCTGCAATGGATTGCTGTCTTTTAAGGCTTCCGGCAATAAACTTTGCGGATAATTCTGGTAACAGACTGGGCGTAAATAACGGTCAATGGCCAAAGTTCCAACAGAGGTGCCTCGGGCATCTGAGGTTGCTGGGTATGGCCCGCCGTGCACCATGGCATCACACACCTCAACACCCGTTGGATAACCATTGATGAGTAAACGGCCTGCTTTTTCTTCTAGCACAGGAACCACATCTGCAAATTCAGTTAAGTCTGCTTCATCGGCAATTAAAGTTGCTGTCAGCTGTCCATTCATGCTTTGTAGCGCTTGAAGGAGCTGGGCTTTATCTTCAACCTCAATGATGACAGTCGCTGGCCCAAAGATTTCTTCTTGCAGAAGCTGATCACCTGCCAATAATAGCTCAACATCAGCTTTAAATAGTTGTGGCTGTGCCTGATTGCCTTGCTGGGTTTGACCCGCCAAGTGTTTAATACCTTGATGCTCGGTTAAATGCTCAAGACCCGCGGTATAGCTCTTTAAGGTTCCGGCATTCAGCATAGTCTGTGCAGGTTTGCCACCCATAATGTCAGTTAGGTTACGAATGAGCTGACTAAACTCGGCTGATTTAATACCTAAAATTAAACCCGGATTGGTACAGAACTGACCACAGCCTAAAACAACTGAGTCGGCCAAGTCCTGTGCAATTTTATCACCACGGTTTTTCAAGGCTTCCGGCAACATCAGCATCGGGTTAATACTGCTCATTTCAGCAAAGACTGGAATCGGTTGTGGACGGGCTGCGGCCATGTCACATAAAGCACGTCCACCACGTAGTGAACCTGTAAATCCCACTGCTTGTATTAAAGGATGCTTCACCAGTGGTTCACCCACACCATTACCATAGATCATGTTAAATACACCTTTAGGCATATTTGATTTTTCTACGGCGCGTTCAATTGCCTGAGCCACAAAATCTGCTGTCGCCATATGACCACTATGCGCTTTCACCACTACAGAGCAGCCTGCGGCGAGTGCCGAAGCGGTGTCGCCACCCGCAGTTGAAAAAGCGAGTGGAAAGTTGCTTGCCCCAAAGACTGCCACTGGGCCAACACCAATTTTAATCTGGCGTAGATCTGGGCGAGGTAAAGGCTGACGCTCAGGCAAAGCTGTATCAATACGGGCACCTAAGAAATCACCACGACGCAACACTTTAGCGAACAGGCGCATTTGTCCACTGGTACGGCCACGTTCACCTTGTAAACGGGCAAGTGGCAAAGCGGTTTCTTGCGAAATAGTCTCTAGAAAATCGGTGCCCAAGGCATCGAGTTCATCAGCAATGTTTTCTAAAAAGGTAGCACGCTGTTCAGGTGAAGTATGACGGTAAGTTTTAAAGGCTTGGCTAGCTGCTTCACAGGCCTGATTAATTTCCTGTTCGGTTGCATGGTGAAACTCATAAGGCAAAGCTTCACCAGTTGTTGCATTCACACTTTTCAATAAAGTTGTACTTTGTGCGCTACGTGAACCGCCAATAAAGTTGTGTCCAATGACCATTTTGAATTCCTTAAAGTGTGATAACTGAACCGATCGGTAGCTCTGCTTGTGTATGAGCAAGTTTGTTTTTAAGAGGAAGACCGAATTCTTTCATTTCGATTTCAAACTCATCGTTGACTTGTGCCTGGATACCATCGGCAAAAGATAAAGTGGCTGTACCGAAGTAATGAATATGAACATCCCCTGCTTTTAAGAATTGTTGATACTTAAAGTGGTGATATTCCAGATTTGCCAAGCTATGGCACATATTGTCCTCACCCGACAAAAACTCTTTTTCCCAAATAATTTGTCCATCACGGCGCAAGCGGCTGGTTCCCACTAAATGTTTTGGTAATTCGCCTGTTCGTAAAGCTGGACCAAAACTACAAAAACGTAATTTTGAATGGGCCAGATATAAATAATTACGGCGCTCCATTACATGGTCAGAATATTCATTACCCAGTGCAAAACCAATTCGGTAAGGCTTTAAGTCTTCTCCAATCACATATAGACCTGCGATTTCAGGTTCTTCGCCGCCGTCTTCAGCAAATGGAGGTAAAGGTAACTCCGCTCCCGGTCTCACCACAATTGAACCATCACCTTTATAAAACCATTCTGGCTGCGCACCGATCTGACCTTCTGGTGGACGGCCCTTTTGTAGCCCCCATTGAAATATCCGCATGGTGTCGGTCACTGAGCTGTCATCGCTTAAATTTTGCTGATGCATTTTGTCGCGTGCTGATGCAGAACCTAAATGAGTTAAACCTGTACCGGAAACTAAACAATGCGTTGGATCTGGATGGTCTAAAGGTGGCAGTACCTTTAAATCTGCTAATAAAGATGAATAATCATAGGTCTCTGATTCAAACCCTAATGTCTCAACTTGTTGCTCTAATGAAACTTTATTGCGGATTGCCAAAAGTGCTAAATCACGAACCGATTGAATATTTTTAACCGGATATGCCATGTTGCCTTCTACTTTGGCAACGGCACGTTGATTTGCACGATTTTCAAATTGAATAATTTGCATGTTTTATTCCTTACAAAGGCTTTTGAATATTCACTGTTTGAGTTTTTTGACGTTCGAGCTTGGCATAGACGATGTAAGTCAAAATCAAACCAAAAAGCATGACGATAGATAAGAAATACAAGCCTGCTGCCATATTTCCTGTGTATTCTTTTAAAAGTCCGATGCCAAACGGCCCAACATAGCCACCTAAATTTCCGACAGAATTGATTAAGGCAATGCCAGCCGCTGCACTTGCACCTGTTAAGAAACGGCCAGGTAATGTCCAAAACACAGCAGTTGATGAAAATAGGCAGAACGCAACCACAGCCAAAGCAGCCAACTGCATGACTGGAGAACTGAGCCAAGCACTTAAAAACATTGCACAAGCGCCTAGTGCGTAGAGAAAACTTAAATGTCCATAGCGATCATTTAGACGATCGGTACTACGTGGAATAATTAATAATCCAATAATTCCAAAAACGTAGGGAATGCTAGATAAGAAGCCAATTTGAAGATCAGTACCGCCTCCAAATTGCTTGATAATAGAAGGCAACCAGAGATTTAAACCGTAAATACTTAAAGTCACTGGTAGGTAATACAATGCTAATAAAAGTACGCGTTTGTCTTTTAAAGCATGTAGAGGATTGGCATGTCGGGTTTGATCATATTCGGCTTCATCTTTAACAAGTTCATTTTTAAGCCATTGTTTTTGTTCAATGCTTAACCATTTCACTTTA
Source organism: Acinetobacter sp. P1(2023) (assembly GCF_028367635.1). Classification (NCBI taxonomy): domain Bacteria; kingdom Pseudomonadati; phylum Pseudomonadota; class Gammaproteobacteria; order Moraxellales; family Moraxellaceae; genus Acinetobacter; species Acinetobacter sp. P1(2023). The sequence goes on along the minus strand of NZ_JAQNDD010000011.1, from coordinate 8,548 downwards.
TCAATATTATCTGGTAACCACAGGAATGTTGGTAGAGCCAATAAAACCGCAGGTAAGCCGACTGCAATGAATAACCATTGCCAACCATGTAAGTTTGCAATGCCATCCATTCCAAGTAATAGACCAGCTAAAGGCCCAGCAATCATCATGGCAATGGGTTGTGAAAGCACAAACATTCCCATAATTTTTCCGCGATGACGTACGGGATACCACTGAGTGATGAGGTATAAAACACCCGGGAAAAACCCTGCCTCCGCTACACCAAGTAAAAACCGTAAGAGATAAAAGCTTTTCGGCCCTTCAATGAGCGCCATAGCCATGGTGATTAAACCCCATGTCAATAAAATGCGGGTAAACCATTTACGGGCACCAAATTTGTCTAAAAGCAAATTACTTGGAACTTCAAAAAGAAAATATCCAATAAAAAATAAGCCTGCTCCTAGACCATAGGCTGCATCACCAATTCCGACGTCGGCACCCATATGCAAATGAGCGAACCCAACAGCGGCACGATCAATGTAGGCCACCAGATATAGTATGACTAATGCAGGTATCAGCTTAAACGTGACCGTCCGTATTACATCCTTTTCGAAATCCATGTTCGACTCCATTTCCTATTATTTACTTATAGAGCATCTTGCTCGTAAATTATCCTTTCAATTTAAAATATAGTAATACTATTTAAATTTCAAACCTTTTAAAAATAAAATTTATAGTGTATTTTTAATTTAATTAGTTCTAATAGTAATACTATATAAGGAAATTTGTATGAATAACAAACAAGTTCTTCGTTCGGCTGCCTGGTTTGGTACAACGGATAAAAATGGCTTTATGTATCGTAGTTGGATGAAGAACCAAGGAATTCCAGATCATGAGTTTCAAGGCAAACCGATTATTGGGATTTGTAATACGTGGTCTGAACTCACACCATGCAATGCCCATTTTCGAAAAATTGCAGAACATGTAAAAAAAGGGATTTTAGAAGCTGGCGGCTACCCTGTTGAGTTTCCTGTGTTTTCAAATGGTGAGTCGAATTTACGTCCTACTGCCATGTTTACACGTAACTTAGCCAGTATGGATGTTGAGGAAGCTATTCGTGGTAACCCTATTGACGGTGTGGTGTTACTAACAGGTTGTGACAAAACTACACCTGCATTATTAATGGGTGCAGCAAGCTGTGATATTCCTGCCATTGTAGTAACTGGTGGGCCCATGCTGAATGGTAAACACAAAGGTAAAGATATTGGTGCTGGTACCATCGTTTGGCAAATGCATGAAGAGTTAAAAGCAGGCAAAATCGATTTAAATGAATTTCTTTCTGCCGAATCTGGTATGTCACGCTCAGCGGGTACATGTAATACCATGGGCACTGCTTCTACCATGGCGTGTATGGCAGAAGCTTTAGGCACTTCTTTACCACACAATGCAGCCATTCCAGCAGTAGATTCTCGTCGTTATGTGCTAGCTCATCTTTCTGGCATGCGTATTGTTGATATGGTTCATGAAGATTTACGTCTTTCTAAAATCTTAACCAAAGAAGCTTTCGAAAATGCCATTAAAGTCAATGCCGCTATTGGTGGTTCAACCAATGCCGTGATTCATTTAAAGGCAATTGCTGGACGTATTGGAGTTGATTTACAACTTGATGACTGGAACCGTGTCGGCCGAGGCATGCCAACGATTGTTGACTTGCAGCCTTCTGGTCGTTTTCTCATGGAAGAGTTCTATTATAGCGGTGGCTTACCGGCCGTAATCCGTCGTATGGGCGAAGCCAATCTTTTACCACATCCACACGCTTTAACCGTAAATGGTCAAGGCATTTGGGAAAATTGCCAACAGTCACCTATTTATAACGATGAAGTGATTCGGAAAATAGATAATCCAATTCGACAAGATGGCGGCATGTGTATTTTACGCGGTAATTTAGCGCCTAAAGGTGCGGTGCTTAAACCTTCTGCTGCAACACCAGAACTGATGAAACACCGCGGTCGTGCAGTCGTATTTGAAAACTTTGATGATTATAAAACCCGCATTAATGATCCAGATCTAGATGTCGATGAAACTTGTATTTTAGTCATGAAAAATGCAGGCCCTAAAGGCTATCCGGGCATGGCAGAAGTTGGAAATATGGGGTTGCCACCAAAGATTTTAGCCAAAGGCATTACGGACATGGTTCGTATTTCCGATGCACGGATGAGCGGTACAGCGTATGGCACCGTGGTTTTACATGTTGCCCCTGAAGCTATGGCTGGCGGGCCTTTAGCCGTAGTTCAAAATGGTGACTTCATTGAGCTTGATGCCTATGAAGGGAAACTTCATCTGGAAGTGAGTGATGAAGAACTTAAGCAACGTCTTGAGAATTTGGCACCTCCAGCACCGCCAAGTTTTATTGGCGGCTACCGCAAACTCTATGTAGAACATGTTTTACAAGCAGACGAAGGTTGTGATTTTGATTTCTTGGTCGGTTGCCGAGGCTCAGAAGTTCCACGTCATTCCCATTAATATTTATTCTTGAAAAAGATGATCTTGTTAAAACACAAGGTCATCTATACCATAGGATATTCAACATGTCGTAATAGTGAAATATGAGTAAAGCTGACTATAAAAATCCTATTCCAAGCAAAAGCCAACATGCATTAATTGTTCAACAATTGGGATTAAAAATTGTTTCTGGAGAAATCTCAGAAAATGAAAAGCTCCCAAGTGAAGTTGATTTATGTGAGGAATATAAAGTCAGCCGTCCCGTCTTTCGCGAAGCAATCCGTGTTTTAAACGCTAAAGGCTTAACTTACTCAAGACCCAAAATTGGAACTGTAGTAAGACCTAAAGAAGAATGGCATTTACTCGACCCGGATGTACTGTTTTGGTTGATTCAAACCACGCCTGAACACGAATTTTTTAAAACACTTTCTACCGTACGACGCGTTTTAGAACCTGAGCTTGCTTATATTGCGGCAAGTACGGCAAACGAAGAAGATATTGAACGCATTAAACATGCCTATGATGGGATGGAAAAAGCGACAACAGTTGAAGAATTTATAGAGCCAGATATTCAATTTCACTTAGCAATTGCTAAAGCAACGCATAATGACTTGCTGGCTTATATGTCAAAAATGCTGGTCTTACCTTTACAGCAATCGATTCAAGTCACCAGTCTACGTCCAAATTTACAAGGCCATTCGTTACCGAGACATAAAGCGATTTTAACCGCAATTGAAAATAAAGATCCGCTTTCTGCTCGCCATGCTTCACTTGTTCAGCTGGATGACACCAAAATGGCTTACGATTTAATTAAAAAATAATTTTTATATATTCATTACTTAAAGCCTGATAATTTAAAATAAAATTATCAGGCTTTTTTATTTATTAATTAGAACACTTTTTTAACTGAGACAGTAAATGTCGAATCAATCGGGTTTGAAATGGGTGCATCGGGTTCACCATTACTATACTTCTTATAGAACCCATCTTTATCCCAAGCTTTGGTATAGGCTAAGCCAGTAGTCCAGCCATCACCTAAATCTTTAATCAGCTCGACTTTCATATCTTGGAAATTAGCTTCCGAGAAATTTTTAATCTTTTCATAGCCATAGTGAGCACCAAAAGTCCAAGACTCATTAATAGGCTGAGTAAAAGTCAGATCTAAATAAGTTGTTCCTCGTGAACGTTTACCTGCTGGGCCACCCATCGTATCGGAGTTATAGCCTGCATAATCTGGGGTATAGGTAATATAATATTTAAGAGTCAAAGGTCCATAACCAATTTGAGGTACAATTTCGCCATAGTTATAACTGGTACTCCCCGTTTCAGGCGTGCTTTCAGCTCCCGGATAGTAGTAATAAAAAACCGTCATTCCGGCCGAAAACTTATCGAAAGTTTTGATATAACCTGTATAGAAATCCCACTCAACTGAAGCATCTCTAAGATAGTTAGAACTTACATTCGATGCCCAAGTTCCCACAAATAATCCATTTGGATTGGTATAATCAAGACCTATTTGTAATGCCGGCTTGCCCCAAGTTTGTTGAAAACCACGTGATATATATTGACTTGCGAAGGTGACATTAGCACTGTATGGAGAAATTTTTTCTTGTTCATTTAATTGTTCAGCATGTACAACACCGGTAGATATAATGAGAGAAGCTATCCCTAAAATTTTTCTCATTCAATAATTCCTTTTAAATATTACCTATAATCTTAAAGTTTAAAAATAACATGATAATTCAATTTAAAACGTATTAAAAAGTTATAAATTTAAATTTCTAGACACTTCTTCTTGGCTATAGATCTCTTCAATGCAGTCTAAGATTTTAGGAATGTAAGAACTTTGGTCCATATTACGCATAGATAGAGAAATAGGACTATAAGCTTCTAAGTCCAAGATATTTAAATAAGTTAGATTCTTCATTCCAATATCGCAGGCACTTTCGGGAATAATACAAATACCCTCTCCAGATGCCACTAAGCCAAGTGCCATATGAATTTCGCGGACTTCAGTAAATTTGGCAGGAACAAGACCTAATTTGGTAAACAAAGCTTGAATAGTGGTCGAAAAATTCGGCTTAGGTGTAGTTGGATAAGAAAAAATCGTCTCATTGATAATTTGAGATAAATAAATTCCCGATTCTTGGAACTCACTTAAAGGATGTTTTTTATGAATCGCGAGTTTTAATTTTTCTTTGCGAAGTAAAAGTCTTTTAATAGCAGGATCACTAATCGGCAATCGACCAAAACCTAAATCAATTTTTCCTAACTTTAAAGCTTCGACCTGATCTCGTGTACCACATTCAATAAGCTCGACATGAATGTCAGGATTTTTTTGTCTAAATAGATAAATGACCTGCGGTAATCGCCCATAAAGAAGCGAACTCACATAGCCAACTTTAACGACATTCTCGACCAGCTTCATTTTTTTAGCCATCGAAGCAGCTTGAGCCGTATGCGTTAAAATCTGAACAGCATGTTGGTAAAAAAACAACCCTGCCTCTGTCACTTTTAATGGACGTGAGCCTTTCACAAACAAATCAATACCTAATTCTTCTTCTAGTTTTTTAATTTGTCGTGTGAGTGGTGGCTGGGCAATAAAAAGCTTCTCAGCCGCTTTTGTGAGACTTTGTTCTTCCACAACGGTAACAAAATAACGTAGATGTCTTAATTCCATTAATATACCTTTTTAGTATCTTAAAATACCGTTCTATATCTATTTTAGGCTATTACATTCTTCTATGGTATGTAAACAAGTTCGTAATAGTTGAAACTTCATGTATAGAACCATAGAAACCATACTTGTGGATATTCCAACTATCCGTCCTCACCAGCTGTCTGTGACTACAATGCGTACCCAGACTTTGGTGCTCGTTAAAATTACGACCACGGATGGTATTGTCGGTTGGGGTGAAGCGACCACCATTGGTGGACTGAACTATGGTGAAGAAAGTCCTGAAAGTGTCAAAGCCAATATTGATACTTACTTTGCACCATTACTCGCATCAGTTAAAGATTTAAATGTTGCACAAACACTAAAACTGATTCGTAAGAATATTAATGGTAACCGTTTTGCGAAATGTGCCATTCAGACTGCCCTACTTGATATTCAAGCAAAACGACTAGGCGTACCGTTAAGTGAAGTTTTAGGTGGCCGTCTGCGTGACAGTCTACCTGTACTTTGGACGCTCGCATCTGGCGACACAGAAAAAGATATTGCTGAAGCTCGCAAAATGATTGAGCTAAAACGTCATAACACGTTCAAACTCAAAATCGGCTCACGTCCTTTGCAACACGATGTTGATCATGTGATTGCAATTAAAAAAGCATTAGGTACAGATATTAGTGTACGTGTTGATGTAAATCGTGCATGGTCAGAGTTGGAATGTATTCAAGGTATTCAACAGCTACAAGATGGCGGAATTGATTTAATTGAACAGCCTTGCGCTATTCAAAATACTGAAGCACTTGCTCGTTTAACGCGTCGTTTTGATGTCGCAATTATGGCAGATGAAGCTTTAACTGGCCCTGACAGCGCATATCGTATTGCAAAAAGTCATGGTGCAGATGTATTTGCGGTGAAGATTGAACAATCAGGTGGTCTGATCGAAGCATGTGAAGTTGCCAAGATTGCAGGTTTGGCTGGAATCGATCTTTATGGCGGTACCATGCTTGAAGGCCCTGTAGGTAGCATGGCTTCTGCTCATGCGTTTGCAACCTTTGAAACACTAGCGTTTGGTACTGAATTATTTGGTCCATTATTACTTACCGAAGAAATTTTGAAAGAACCACTACGCTACGAAAACTTTGAATTGCACTTGCCAACAGCTCCAGGCTTAGGCATTGAAATTGATGAAGATAAAGTTGAAAAGTTACGTCGTTAAGGCAACAGGATAAGGAGTTTCCCATGTTATTTCATGTACGTATGGATGTGCATATTCCACTTGATATGCCAGCCGACAAAGCGAATGAAATTAAGGCTGTTGAAAAAGCCTATTCGCAAGACTTACAGCGTCAAGGTAAATGGCGCCACATCTGGCGTATTACAGGCCAATACTCAAACATCAGTATTTTTGATGTTGAGAGCAATGAAGAGTTGCACAACATTTTACAGGGATTACCACTTTATCCTTACATGAACATCGAAGTGATGGCACTTAATCGCCACCCTTCTTCTGTTCGTGATGATGATTCGTAATCTAAGAAAATAGTTTGAGTGTGCCGTCTGAAGCACACTCAAAAATTGAATACACTGATTCAAAAGGTAACAAGGAACGTGGCAGGCACTATTCGCTAGCAAAATAAAATGCCCGCAGCTCTGTCACCTAAAACCGTATTGCATACTTAAGGAGTTTTAGTATGAACCGTCAACAAATTGATGCGCTTGTAAAACAAATGAATGTCGACACTGCAAAAGGCGAAGTTGATGCACGTGTCCAACAAATTGTAGTGCGCCTTCTCGGGGATTTATTTCAAGCCATCGAAGATTTAGACATCCAACCTTCAGAAGTATGGAAAGGTTTGGAATATTTTACCGATGCTGGTCAAGCAAACGAACTTGGACTTTTAGCAGCTGGCTTAGGTCTAGAGCACTATCTTGATTTACGTGCAGATGAAGCGGATGCAAAAGCTGGTGTTACGGGTGGCACACCTCGTACCATCGAAGGTCCACTTTACGTAGCAGGTGCGCCTGAATCGGTTGGTTTTGCACGTATGGATGATGGTACTGAAACAGGCAAAATCGATACCTTAATTATTGAAGGTACGGTAACCGATACTGAGGTAATATCATTGAAAATGCTAAAGTTGAAGTATGGCATGCCAACAGTTTAGGCAACTACTCATTCTTTGATAAGTCTCAATCTGACTTCAACTTACGCCGTAGTATTTTGACTGATGCCGATGGTAAGTATGTGGCATTAACCACTATGCCAGTAGGCTATGGTTGCCCGCCAGAAGGTACAACTCAAGCCCTTCTTAACAAATTAGGCCGCCATGGTAACCGTCCATCTCATGTTCACTACTTCGTTTCTGCACCGGGTTACCGCAAGCTTACAACTCAATTCAACATTGAGGGTGATGAGTACTTATGGGACGACTTTGCTTTCGCAACCCGTGACGGTTTAGTGGCAACAGCAGTTGATGTGACTGACCCAGCTGAAATCCAACGCCGTGGTTTAGATCACGCCTTCAAACACATCACATTTAACATCGAACTTGTTAAAGATGTCGCTGCTGCTCCTTCAACTGAAGTTGAACGTCGTCGCGCTAGCGCTTAATTGAAAGTATATGTGAGTTAAAAGTTCGCTTTTGACTCACAAAACTTAGTCCATTTATTACTACCATTAAGAATTTAAATAAATTTTTAGCGGTAGTAATAACATCACGTTACCTCATGCTCTAGGGTTTCTCACATGATTGACAAAAGTAAGTCCTCACTAAGCGAGGCACTATCTCAGATTAAAGATGGTGCAACCATTCTGATTGGCGGTTTTGGTACCGCAGGACAACCCGCTGAACTCATTGACGGACTAATTGAACTGGGTGTTAAAGATTTAACTATTGTCAGCAACAATGCCGGTAACGGTGATTACGGTCTAGCGAAACTGCTTAAAGCCGGTTCAGTTAAAAAAGTGATTTGTTCTTTCCCACGTCAGGCAGACTCTTATGTATTTGATGAACTGTACCGTGCCGGAAAGGTTGAGCTTGAAGTAGTTCCACAAGGCAATCTGGCTTGCCGTATTCAGGCCGCAGGTATGGGACTTGGTGCTGTGTTTACCCCAACAGGCTTTGGAACACTTTTAGCTGAAGGTAAAGAAACCCGTGAGATTGATGGGAAAGATTACGTGCTTGAATATCCAATTAAGGCTGACTTTGCCTTGATTAAAGCTTACAAGGGCGACCGCTGGGGCAATCTGGTTTACCGTAAATCTGCACGTAACTTTGGCCCGATCATGGCCATGGCTGCTGATGTCACTATTGCTCAGGTTTCTGAGGTGGTTGAGCTAGGTGGATTAGACCCGGAACACATCATCACCCCAGGTATCTTTGTACAGCACGTTGT
>NZ_JAQNDD010000010.1:0-153541 GCF_028367635.1 Acinetobacter sp. P1(2023) | reverse complement strand
GCGCTGACGGGATCGAACCGCCGACATTCTGCTTGTAAGGCAGACGCTCTACCAACTGAGCTAAGCGCCCTTAACGTCTTCATCGTTTGTGAGGTGCATTATAGAGAATCTTTAACAGGTGTCAAACGCTTTTCGATAACTTTTCAAAAAAATGCGAATGAATGATTAAAAATAAGTCACTATTAAGTAAAAAACAATTTTTTGTATTTTATTTAAACACTTATTTCAATTTTTTCGACATTTGCATAGCTAATCAATAATAGATAAAACTCGCTTTCAGGTTAAAGATTGCTCAGACAAATAAACCAATGCATCTTCAGCTACTAAATCAAATAACTCAATGATTTCTTCATTACGCATTCGGACACAGCCATGCGACATTGGCACACCCATTGGTTGAGTGTCTGGAGTCCCATGAATATAGATGTAACGCTGCATGGTGTCGTGGCCTTCGCCTTTATTAAAGCCTTCTTCTAAGCCGTCTAACCAAAGAATGCGGGACAGTATCCAATCTTGCTTAGGGAATTGTGCTGCTAGTTCAGCGTTATAAACCTCCCCTGTTGGCTTACGCGCAATAAAAACTGCATTTTGAGGAGATTCGGTACCAATTTTTTTTGCAACTCTATGCCATCCACGTGGAGTTTTACCCGTGTTTTCTTGCTCACCAATTCCGTTCTTTCCAGTAGAGATGACATAAAACTTATTATGTTTAGGCAAAGTTAAGGTTTGGTTTGCCAAATCGATGAGGACATCGGCATCTTCGAGCTTAAATTGAGACATTGAACTTACTCTCTTATATCAACTCAAATATTTTGAGTTTAAGTAAAAATTTATAGGAAGAGGTTGTCTTGAGCCAAAATAAAAGGTTCTCAATCTTCTTTTATCTACGCGCAGTTTCACTTTTTGGCTCAGGCCGTAACCATAACCAAACTGCAACGATGAACATGGTAGTATCAGTAAAAACCTTGACCCAAAGCGGTGCTGAAGTAAATAGCATTATGAGGCCACTGATTGCCATCATTATGCTTGCAATCCACTTCGCTTTACGTGGCACTGTACCATTGGCTCGCCAATCACGTAATGTTGGGCCATATTTAGGATGATTTAATAACCAAGCATCCATTTGTGGCCAACCTTTTGAGGCCGCCCAAGCAGCCAGAATCAAAAACACTGTTGTTGGCATACCTGGTAAAATTGCTCCAATAATGCCTAGCGTGATAAAAATCACGACCAAAGAGCGCCAGAACAATGTTCGCATATATAAACCTTAACCTGCTGTTAGCATTAGTATAAAGTGTTTTTCTTATATTGTTTGTTGATCCCTTATGAAATTAGGATGAATTACTTCGAGTATTGAATATATGAATATTGCCTCAGTTAAAACTTCCTATTTCGAACCATGGCTTCAATTTCAACATCCTATAGTGCGGCAGCTGGCTTTTTGTATCGCTAGCCCCAATTTACTTTGCAAATTACCAAAAAGTTTTTCTATACAATACGACTTTAAGTTGCATCCAAGCGAAATATGGGAAAGACATTTTCAAAATTATTTACCACGTTTAAAAGAACTTGATCAGTCCCCAGAACCATTAATCCAGTTTTTATCTCAGCTTAAAAGTACACGCTTAGGTTTACGCTTTGAAAATTTACTTTGGTTCTGGCTGCAAGAAGATAGTTATCATCCGTATCAGTTATTGGGCCATAGTATTCAAAAAATTGAAGGAGCAATAACTTTAGGTGAGTTAGATTTCTTAATTTTAAATAAAGAAACTCAACAAGTTGAACACTGGGAAGTCGCACTAAAATACTATTTAGGTGAAGCAGATTTATATTTAGAACAATGGATTGGGTTGAATCGTCAGGATACTCTGAGCAAAAAGCTTTATCATTTTACTAACAAACAATTTCAGTTCACTGAAGCATTAGATTTTAAGATCGAACAACGTTTTGCCGTTCTAAAAGGACAGCTCTATCTTCCTTTACAGTTAAATTTGCAACAGTCATTGCCAGACTGGATAAATTTAAAGCGTCGATTAGGATATTGGGGTATTATCATTCCACACTCTTCCTTTTATCGATTAGAAAGGCACGAATGGTTGTGTCCAAATCAAAAACCTAGTTCGGTTTCGGCACATTGGTGGACAGATGGTTTATATTGTAAAAGTAGTGAAGAGGTCATGTTTTATATGTATAGACGCCCTGCATACTTAAATTTTAAGTCAAACCCATATTAATGGGTAAAATTAAAAGAATTAACAATAACTTTTTAAGCTTCTAGAAACATTTAATAACGTTTTTACTATTAAACAGTCATGTTTCTTTTTCCGTTTGTTTTTTAATCTAAATTTACTTCATTATTAAATTTAAACGGAGAAAATGATGAAAAAAGTTTTAGCTGCTTCTGTAATGATTGCTGTTGTTTTAACAGGCTGTAATACGTTTAAAGGTTTTGGTAAAGATGTTTCTAAAGCAGGTGATGCTGTAACGAATACTGCTGAAAAAACACAAGATAAAATGTAAGTTAGAGTCATCACTTAAAAAACCTTATCTTCCCGATAAGGTTTTTTTATTTTTACATACCCATCCCGTAGAGATTCCCCTATTATATCGGACTATATTTCACCTGATCAGCACGCAATTTTCGGTATGAACCATTCAGATACTCTCTCGCTTAGCTTAGAACTGTTACAACAACCTTCTGTTACTCCTATTGATCACACCTGCCAAACCATCATGGCCGACCGTTTAGCTAAAATCGGTTTCCATATTGAACCAATGCGTTTTGGTGAAGTTGATAATCTCTGGGCACGTCGCGGAACTGAAGAACCCGTATTTTGCTTTGCGGGTCATACTGATGTAGTACCGACAGGTAAATTAGAAGCATGGAATTCAGATCCATTTGCACCGGAAATCCGCGATGGCAAATTATATGGTCGTGGTTCCGCCGATATGAAAACAGCTCTTGCAGCGATGGTCGTCGCATCTGAACGTTTTGTAGCAAAGCATCCTGACCATAAAGGTTCAATTGCCTTTTTAATTACTTCTGATGAAGAAGGCCCTGCTGTTAATGGTACGGTTAAAGTTATTGAGACGCTTGAAAAACGTAACGAAAAGATGACGTGGTGTTTGGTTGGTGAACCTTCAAGTACTCATAAACTGGGTGATATTGTTAAAAATGGTCGTCGTGGCTCACTTAATGCCGTATTAAAGGTTCAAGGTAAGCAAGGACATGTAGCTTATCCACATTTAGCGCGTAATCCAATTCATGAAGGGTCACCAGCTTTGGCAGAACTATGCGAAGCGGTTTGGGACAATGGAAATGAATATTTCCCTGCAACCTCATTTCAGATTTCAAATATCCATGCAGGAACTGGCGCAACAAATGTTATTCCTGGAACATTAGAAGTTACTTTTAACTTCCGTTATTCAACAGAAGTGACAGCAGAGCAACTTAAACAACGTGTACACGAAATTTTAGATAAACATGGTTTACAGTATGAAATCGTGTGGAATCTTTCTGGTTTACCGTTCCTAACACCAGTCGGTGAACTCGTTAATGCAGCACAAACAGCTATTTTGAACGTAACAGGTACTGAAACTGAGCTTTCAACAAGCGGTGGTACCTCTGATGGCCGTTTTATTGCTCCAACAGGAGCACAGGTATTGGAATTAGGTGTTCTTAACGCAACAATTCATCAAATTAATGAGCATGTTGACGTACATGACCTTGATCCATTAACTGATATTTATGAGCAAATTTTAGAAAATTTATTAGCTAAGTAAAAATTAAAAAGGAACTCAAAATGAGTTCCTTTTTTTATAAATGAAGAGAATTTTGAATATATTGCAGGTTAGGCACATGGTAGCGTTGATTGTCCATACGTACATATTTAAATACAGTTGAATGCTGCAAAGACTCTTGTATATCTTCATTCTCATCTACGACTTCAGAAATACGCAAACGGACTGAAACTGGCATCGAGTTACACATCAGTGCAAAACGTTGGCTAATGTCTTCACTTTCAATGACTAATGCTACTGCTCGCGAATCAATTTCATTATGAACCGAATAAACAGGGAGTTTTACATCATGCCATTCAATGTGCTTTATGCCATTTTTAACATCCATAGCAGATAACACTATATTTTGCGGCAATAGCATCGGCACTTGCTGATGACACTCGATAATGTATGCATCAATAAAACCAGTTGAGACAGTAATTAAATGCTGAAGCTCTTGCTGGGCCATTTCATTAATTAAGGATGTACTTATATTACTTTTCATTAGGCAAGTCCCCCTTCAAATGTCATGAATAACGCATCAATGTTGTGAAGTAAATCTTCTTCTTGGAAAGGTTTACCCATGTACTGATTAACCCCTAAAGCAAATGCTCGTTCACGGTGTTTTTCGCCAGTTCTTGAGGTAATCATGATAACTGGCATATCTTGATGTAGATCATGATGTCGAACAAGATTGAGAACCTCAAAGCCATCCATTCGTGGCATTTCAATATCAAGCAGCATCAGATCTGGTTTAATATTTTCCAATTGCTCAATTGCATCGACCCCATCTTTAGCGGTGACTACATCATAGCCCTGACGTTCAAGTAATCGAGACGTGACCTTACGCACAGTTACCGAGTCATCTACAATCATGATGAGACGGCGTTCATCAGACTCACGTTGTCTATAGATAGCTTCATTGAGCGACTTATGCCGTTGGGTAGATTGAATTTGGCGAGCAATATTTTGTCCATCTAAAATTAGACAAACTTGGCCATCACCTAAAATAGTTGCCCCTGCAATCGCCCCAATGCTAGAGAATTGCTGCCCGATTGGTTTAACTACAATCTGCGCACGTGAGCCAATCAGTTGGTCAACTAATAATGCAACAGTTTGTCCATTATTTGCTTTAATCATTAATACTGGTAATGAATACATCATTCCACTTAAACGCGGAATGGGTTGATTACCAACAAACTCAGATAAATAACGTAATGGATAGCGCTTATTTTCAAATTCAAAGAACTCTTGTGCACTTCCGAAATATTGTTCTAACGAGGCTGGTGAAACCCGCACAATTCGATCAATTTGAGCCAATGGGATTGCAAATTGCTGATCAGCAACTTTAACCATTAAGGCATCACTAACAGCTACCGTAGTTGGAACACGTATGGTAAAGACAGTGCCCTGCCCATAGATAGAGTCGACACTCACGTGGCCACCTAAGGCCTTAATATCACTCTGTACGACATCAAGACCTACACCACGACCTGAAATCTGAGTGACTTGATCGGCTGTGCTTAACCCAGGATGGAAAATCAACTGTAAAATATCTTGATGTTCTAATACTTGTTCCGAGTGAATCAAACCAGACATTAATGCCCTTTGACGAACCTTCCCGATATCAATACCTTGTCCATCGTCCTTAAATGTAACGACAACATCTGTACCTTGACGATGAATATTCAGCTCAATGCGTCCAGTTTCTGGTTTTTGCGCTTGTTCACGTTGCGCACGGTCTTCTAAACCATGGTCAATTGCATTTCTAAGCATGTGCTCAAGTGGTGTGACCAAACGCTCTAACATTGTCCGGTCTAGCTCACCTTCAGTATTATTCACGAAAAGCTCTGCTGGTCGATTTAACGCAGTAGAAGTCTGTCTCACAATTCTTTGTAAACGAGGCAGCAACCGAGAGAATGGTACTAAGCGTGTTCGCATGAGACCTTCTTGAATCTCAGCCTGAATACGTGATTGTTGAACCAATAAACCTTCAGTGTCTCTGATCTTTTCCGACAATGTATTTTTAAAATCCACTAAATCTGATGCAGATTCGGCAAGAGATTTTGACAACTGATTTAATGAAGAATATTGATCCATCTCTAAAGGATCAAATTCCGTATACCGAGAGTTTTCAATACCGTGTTTTGCAATAATCTGAGTTTCTAATTCACCTTCCATTCGGCGCAACTGATCTGCAAGTCGTTGAATAGCCAATTCCATTTCTGCAAGCGTATGCCCAAATTGGCTTAAATCCATTTCAATTCGCGAACGGTTAATTGAATTTTCGCCAGACAGGTCAATCATTTTTTCAATTAAATCTGCCGAGACTCGAATCATCTCATTATTTTGATCAAGGCGTTGTGTTTGTTCCCACGCACCCATCATTGGCGGTGGCTCTGTACCGTCACCTTGCACAAAACTCATGACAGGTTCTGTGCTGAATAGATCAGTTCGAGTTAATTTACTAGGAATTTGAATTGCTGTTTCAATGAACTGAATATTTTCCAGACTTTGTTGTAAACCATCGAAGTGTTGATAATTTTGTTTAAAAATAGCCTCTTTTAACCAGACAATTGCACTCTCTAATAAATTGTCATAAATATTTGAGCTGAAATGATGAAGTGCAAATTGTTCAAAAGCATTCTCAAGCTGATAAGCAATCGCTTGCACGGTTTCAAGTCCCAGCATACGGGAACCGCCTTTCAAGCTATGCATAGCCCTTTGTAGCTGAAGCAAGATACTACGGTTAGTACGCTGCTCGAACCATTGTTTTAATAGATGATCGGCCATTTCTAATAGTTCAGCCGCTTCCTCCATGAATGTCTGCTCGACAACAGAGCTAATATCCTGATCTTGAAGATTTTCCGTATAGCCTTGGTCAGCATTGAGAACTTGTAAGTCGGTTTGCTCAACAAGTTGATTATTAGTCTCAGCAATCTGTTCACAACCAGAAGTTAACTCACTGAAGATTAACGCTGTATTATTTATCGTTTCTTGTGGTAATTCTGCAAAATTTACTTCAGGCATAACATAGGTTTCAGATTCTGCTTGCACTTCTTTAATACGAGAATCAAATACTTGGCCCGCATTTTTAAGCGCTTGAATAGTATGAGAAGCAGCATAATCTAGATGCTGTTCACGTACTATTTGAAGACGGTCAGCCAAGTCATCTTGAACTAGTCGAATAACATCAATGAGAGCAGACGAAGCTATCAACTGTTTTTGAATTAAGCGCTCATAAATACTTTCTAACTCATGTGCAATTAAACCAATATAGCTTGCCTGAATCATATTTGCTCCACCTTTTAAGGTATGCAAATAACGCATCAGGTTATTAAGAGCTGCAAAGTTTTCTTGATCATTAACCCAAATATTAAGATCTTTATCCATTCCCTCAAGCAACTCATCAGCTTCTTCAAGAAAAATATCTAATAGATCTGGATCAAAATTACAGTTTACCTGTTCAGTCGAAATGAACTGTCGATCTAGTTGTACACTTTGACTCATTAAGATCTGATCAGTGAATACATTTTCTGTTGAGACTAGACGTTCATTCGTTGTTTGTTCAACTTCAGTATTAAAGGTTGATTCAATAATTTCCTGATGAGTTTCTAATGGTTCAACATTAAGACTCGGAATATGTTGAGTATATAGTTTTAGTTCTTCCAAGACATTTTGGTGTTGCTCAATAATACTTACTCTTTGTCCCGCAGCTAAGGCATCAAATAACTGAATTAATTGTTGGTGTGCTTTTTGATAAATTTCAAAAACATAATCCAATTGCAGTAAATCAGGTCGTTCAAGTAATACCTTATAGCTGTCTTTGAGCTGGTTAGTATATTCATATAAACCAACCATTGCCTGCGACTGAGTATGTTGCAACAACACATCTGCTTGTTCACTTAAGCGTTCAAGATAATGAGGAAACTCTGTCCGTATTCCCTTCTCAAAGTCTAATTCTGCATCAAGCAATTCTGAAACATCTAACTGCAATAACTGAGACACTAAACCATGTGGAGGCATGAGCGGGCTTGAATGCTCACCATGCTGCTCCATATAAGCATCCCAAATCTGATTAAATTTTTGTAGATCAGATTCCAATTGCTCAGTAGAACAATGGCTAGCCAATGAATCTAAACAATTTCGAATAAACTCGCGGTAATCACGAAGTAATGAAATTTCTTCTGAATGAGAAGAAAGCTCTTCTTGTAATAGTATTTTAAATAAATGCTCAACTTTGGTACTGGCATCAAATATTGGTTCTACATGAGCCATAGCAGAACTGCCACGTAACGTATGTAGCGCACGTATTAAAGCATTATAACTTTCATGCTGATGTATTTCTTGTTCTAAAAATTGATCAATCGTCGCTAAGTGCTCTTCTGCCTCTTCCATAAATAAAATTAAGGTTTCAGCAAGAGTCTGTTCAGTTTCTATAGCAACCTCTGGAGTGGCAATAGTTAAAACATTAGTTGACTGTGGTTCGAAGTCATTCGTTTCTAAACCAGTTTGAGTTTCAGCAGTAAGAGTATCTGATAATAATAAAAGTTCATCTAATGCGGGTTCTATACTTTGCTGTTGTTGTAATTGTTGTCCTAATAAAATAAGGGGCCTAAAGTCTAAGGTATGATCTTTTTTAGATTTAAAGTCATCTACTAACTTAAAGAAATAGAACTTAAATACCAACTGAACATATTGTTGGATGTTAGGAGTTAATCCGAGACTCTGATTGATTACGCGATTCAGCGTATCTTCTACAGTCCAAGCAAGCTCAGCAGATGATTTTGCACCAATCATCCGGCCAGAACCTTTCAATGTATGAAAATAACGGCGGATTTCGGTAAGCGTAGCAATATTTTCAGATTGCATCCATTCGTCAATCAAAGATTGTAATTCAACAAAAATTTCCTCAATTTCTTCGATAAAGATTTCAAGGAATTCATCATCTTGTTGAGAATAGCTATCTTCCGGTAGCATCATTGCTTCAGTTAAAGTTTTTAATATTTCTTTCATAGCAAAGGCTTCTTTTGCTTGTCTCCAAAATGGAGAAAAACGACAGAGTCAACACCAGAAAAATAGCTGTTTTCCCCAATATTTATCTGGTGTTGTAATACTTTTTAGAAGAATAGCGATTATAGGAACAGCTATTCTCATCCCCAATTTAATCAGGTAATTTAAAGTCCGTTACCGATTCACGTAATGACTCTGCCATGTTTGCTAATTCAGAAACAGAGCGCGCTGTATCGAAAGTTGCAGTGGTCGTTTGTGAAGTAATTTCTTGTACGACTGTCATGGTGGTCGCAATGTGGCTGGCAGATGCAGATTGAAGTTTTGCTGCATCAGAAATGCTAGCAATTAAGTTAGCCAAATCGCCCGATACTTTTTGAATTTCATCCAAAGCAATACCCGCATCTTTTGCTAAGTTCGCTCCACGCACAACCTCAGTAGTGGTTTGTTCCATCGAAATAACAGCTTCATTTGTATCTGTCTGAATCGTTTTAACCAGTGTTTCGATCTGTTTTGTTGCGGATGCTGAACGCTCTGCAAGACGCTGTACTTCGTCGGCAACCACGGCGAAACCACGGCCTGCTTCACCCGCCATAGATGCTTGAATTGCTGCGTTTAATGCAAGAATGTTTGTTTGGTCGGCAATGTCGTTAATGAGCGATACAATGTTACCAATTTCTTGTGACGACTCACCTAATCGCTTAATACGTTTAGACGTTTCTTGAATCTGTTCACGGATTGTATCCATACCTTCAATTGAACGGTTTACCACTTGAGCACCATTAGAGGCAATTTGTACCGAACGTTCTGCTACCTCAGCAGATTCAGATGCATTTGAAGATACTTGGTCAATCGATTGCGCCATTTCATTCATTGCTGTTGATGCACCAGCAATTTCTTGAGCCTGATGTTCAGACGCTTCTGCCAATTGGTTAGTAATACTTTGCGTATCTTGCGTATAGCGAGCAACCTCTTGAGAGGTTTCATGAATACGAGATACAAGGTCACGTAGTTGGTCAATCGCGAAGTTAATCGAGTCGGCAATCGCTCCCGTAAAATCCTCAGATACGGTTGCATATGAACGTAAGTCACCATCTGCAAGATCGGCGATTTCATCAAGTAAACGTAAAATCGCGTTTTGGTTACGGTCATATTCGTCTTGTAATCGAGTGACACGTTGTTTATCCATCACACTACGTAATGTAATCAATTTAAATACAGAGAAGATTAAGCCTGCTAAAGAACTGATTAGCACTGCACCTAAGAATAAAGTAAGCCAGTTCTTTCTTGCTACATCAGATAAATGCCCCAAGTTATCTAACATCACATCTGATTTAGAGAAGATCTGAGAAGATGCCTGACGAACATTGACAATCTGATTACCATTTTTTAATACCGTGGCAGCAGCAGATTTTAAGACTTTGTCATATTCAGATTTAATACTTTCTAATGATTCACGTAAAGCCGGATCTGCAATACGGTCCACACCCAATTCAGCATTACCATTAAGTTCAGCATTTAAATATGTACCAAACGTATCAATGTCTACACCAAAATCGCTAGTCGATACATTTCCGTCAGTACCACTTAGTACCGAGTTAATAGAACGTAAAATACGTTCGGCAATAAACACTTGGTTTTTAGCAATAATTACCTGACTACTTGGCAAACCTTGACGTGCCATTTGGTCAACCATCAAGTTATATTCTGCCTGAATCTCAGGAACGGTTTCGCTAATAGAGATGTTGGTGTCATATAGCTGGTTAAGGACTTTTTGATGTGCTGAAATCAAATCGATGTTTTTTGAAAGTTCAGTCCACATAACTTGAACTTTTTGATATTCATCAGTCGACTTACCGTGAATATTTTCAATCTCAAGTAAGTTTTCGTTAAAGTCTTTTTGAGACTGCTGTAGCTTGGTGATTGCCTCTTGAGAGCCAGACTCAGTTGCTTCAGTTGCTTGCTTAGAAATCGTTTGAGATAACAAACGTAACTCACCAAGACTTCGAATTAACTGGTTATGACGTGGAACGTTATAGAACAAATAGGCTAGAGAAACTAATGCAAGAACAAAACATAAAATTGCTGCATATAGGATTGGCTTGGACTTTTCACTTTCCCCAAATAAACCGGCAAACTGCTCAATTCTTGACTGGATTGTTGCAATAAAATTAACACCCGATTTTTCGGACGCAACCCGACTGCTGCCTTTCTTTTTAAGCTTAAAGCCCATAGCTTTTCCCCAGAAAAATACTCTGTTTTCACAGCGTAAAAATTAGTTTATAAATTTTGTCGATGCATTCATGTAATGTGGGTTTTGCAATAAACGACTAAATAAAAAAACATGCCAGTGTTGGTTATGTTGATGAAAATAACCTTGGCAATATTCTTTTAGATTTTCCTCTAAGTCTGAACTTTGAGAAAAAAAGCTTTTTTTATTAAAGTGCTGAATCCCCAAAACCTGATCTACGACCAACCCCACATACTGGTCGCGATGGCTAATACACAATACTTTTTGAGTTGACGAAAATGAACTTCGTTGCCCTAAAATAAAATGCGCCAAATCAGACACTGAAAGTAATCTGCCCCGAATATTTGCCAATCCCCTTACCCAACTTTGGGTATTTGGAACCGGTGTATATTTTGGTGGATAGATTACTTCTGACACTTCCCCAAGTGGTGCGACGAAGTATTGCCCTCTCATTTCAAAAGCAATTCCTGACCATCGCTGTGCTTCATTTTGAACTGAAGCATAATTCTTATTACCCCGTTTAGACAAACGAAGTAACTCGATAAATCCATTCGCTGCCATACTCGATCCTATAAAACAGGTACAAAATGCCCGTTATTTATGTTTTTATGGATGGATGAGTTAATTTAGAAATTGTTTAATTACATCAATCAATTGCTTTTCTTCGATTGGTTTAATCAAATAGTCGATTGCGCCTTGACGCTTGCCCCATACACGGTCAGTTGCCTGATCTTTAGTACTCACAATAACAACGGGAATATGCTTAGTGTCTTCATCACGGGTAATCTGACGCGTTGCCTGAAAACCATTCACACCCGGCATAACAACATCCATCAATACAAGATCTGGTTGCTCTGCTTTTGCAAGAGTTACACCATCTGCCCCATTTGAAGCTTCAAGTACGTCATAACCATGTTTTGTTAGGATTTCTTTAAAACGAAAAGTTTCTGTTGGTGAGTCATCTACAATGAGAATACGTGCCATTTTTTTGCCCTCAAATTACTGGTTATGAACTTACATGATTACGAATCGCGTTTAACAATTCATCTTTGCTAAAAGGTTTCGTCAAGTATTCATCTGAACCTACCACACGCCCTTTTGCCTGATCAAATAAACCATCTTTACTAGAGAGCATAATAACGGGAATGTTCTGATAATTTTGAGAGTTTTTTATCAAAGCACAAGTTTGATAACCATCTAAACGAGGCATCATGATATCGACAAAAACAATATCCGGATTTGCTTCTGCAATTTTGGACAAAGCTTCAAATCCATCCACAGCAGTAATGACTTCACAGCCTTCGCGTTGCAATAAAGTTTCTGCTGTACGGCGAATGGTTTTTGAGTCATCAATCACCATTACTTTCAGATTTTGGAATGCATCTTCCATTTAATCTTCCATCCCCATAAATATAAAATATAAATGCAATTTAACTTAAATTTGTTTTTACACATTTATACGCATTTTTAACATATCTCACCTTCTATTTTCAATGAGGCATTTTTGTCTACTTTCTCATTTATAAACAATAACTTTTAACCTCATCACACTTTAATTAAAATTATCATTTTTTTTATAATGACTATATTTTTATTCAACTAAATAATAATTAATATAATGAAGATTAAATATTTAAAAATAAGTGGCTTAGCTATCTTTTTTGGGGATTTTCAATGAATGTTAGGATGAAATATGCCTTTTATAGGAACTGCTTGTCTGTATCTATAGGCATTATTTCCTTCGGATCACTTTTTTTCTTAGCTTCTACACTTGCTATTGCCGATACTTCTAAAGCAGTTTGGTATCGTTATTATGATCAACATGGTATTGCCAATATTAGTACATCAGTTACTCCAGCCCATATTCGTTATGGTTATGAAGCGCTTGATCGCAATATGCAAGTGATAAAAAGAAACCATTCTTATAATGCTGAAGCCGATTTAAATCAATCGAGTCAACGAGCATTATTGGCACGACATAAAGAACAAGATATCAAATTAAAAAAAGCTTATAGCAATAGTAAGATAGCGTTGATTAAAAGAGATCAGGCATTAGTGTCTATCAAAAAACAAATTAATTATCAGCAGGAACAACTCAATCAATTACAACAAGATAAAATTTCATTTAAACGTCAGGAAATGGAATATTTCAGAAAAGGAGAAATAATTCCTGAACGCCATAAAGCTTTGATTGAAAACAATCTAAATAATATTAATCGGGTTAAACAAACGCTTCAAACACTTTCCAAGACCTATAACCGAACCAACAGTGAGTATGAAAATATTATCGAACGTTTAAAAAAGCTTGAATAACTGCAAAGGTTTATCAAGAATAGGGGCAAAATAAAATTTGAATTATAGGATGATGCTGTATGCACACAATGCATCTCACCCCTTCTACTTTTTTTAAACTGAGTATTATTAGTTTATGTTTAATTTTAGCTGCATGTAATCAGCAAGAAACAACAAAAACTACCGCATCGGCTCCTGTCAAAATTGAGCTTATTCCTCAAGATCTTATCGCAGTTAAACAAGGAGCACTTGACTCTCAAACTGCATTTACAGGAACTATTCGTGCGGTTCAGCAAAGCTCTATTCAGGCACAAGTGAGTGCAACGGCGACAAATGTCACTGCAAATGTGGGCCAACAGGTACAAAAAGACCAAGTTCTAGTGAGATTAAATAATCAAGACAATGTTGCACGATTAGCACAGGCACGAGCAAACCTTGCATCGGCTCAGTCGCAAGCTGAACTTGCACGCAATTTAATGAACCGAAAACAAAGATTATTCAATCAGGGGTTTATTGCTCGTGTCGAGTTTGAACAAAGTCAGGTGGACTATAAAGGGCAACTTGAAAGTGTAAAAGCACAACAAGCCAATGTTGATATTGCAAAAAAAGCGGATCAGGACGGAATTATTACCAGTCCCATTTCAGGCGTGATTACTAAACGGCAAGTTGAACCTGGTCAAACCGTATCAGTTGGACAGACACTATTTGAAATCGTAAATCCAGATCAACTTGAAATACAGGCGAAGTTACCCATTGAACAGCAATCTGCGCTTAAGGTAGGTAGCAATATCCAATATCAGATTCAAGGTAATTCTAAACAATTAAATGCAACGCTTACTCGCATTTCACCTGTCGCCGATCAAGACAGTCGACAAATTGAGTTCTTTGCTGCTCCTAAAGAAAAAATTGATTCGTTAAGCATTGGAGCTTTCATTAATGGAAACATTTTGCGCAATGACACTCATCAAGGCCAAACTATTCCTTTAGATAGTATTCAAAATATGCAACTTGACCCGTTTGTATGGGTGATACGCAATCACACCATTCAAAAAGTTAAAATTCGGGTGATTGAACAGCGCTATAACGACAATATTGCTTTAGTCGAAGGTTTGCAAAGCTCAGATCTAGTAAGCCGTATTCAATTTGAAGATTCCGACATTAATAAAAAAGTGACGGTTACAACCGACAAAAATAAATAAGGTAGCAAATAGCGTATGTGGTTTACTCGAATCAGTGTGAAATACCCCGTTTTTACCATTATGATGATGCTCAGTTTAATGGTACTCGGGTTAGCTTCTTGGAAACGCATGACTGTCGAAGAGTTTCCAAATATAGATTTCCCATTCGTAGTGGTCACTACGCAATATGCGGGCGCGTCGCCTGAAGCGGTTGAGTCAGATATTACAAAAAAACTTGAAGATCAAATCAATACAATTTCAGGAATTAAACAAATTACTTCACGCTCAAGTGAAGGCTTTTCGATGGTGATTGCCGAATTTAATCTCGATACATCTTCAGCGATTGCAGCACAAGATGTTCGTGACAAAATTGCACCCGTCACAGCACAGTTCCGTGATGAAATTGATATACCGATTGTACAGCGCTATGACCCCTCCTCTAGCCCAATCATGTCGGTTGTATTTGAATCAAACAGCATGAGTTTGGCGCAATTAAGTTCGTATGTAGATAAAAAAATTGTGCCTCAGCTTAAAACTGTTTCAGGTGTCGGTAATGTGAATTTATTGGGTGATGCAAAGCGGCAAATCCGAATAAAAGTTATTCCTGCACAATTACAAAGCTACGGCATTGGTATTGATCAGGTCATTAACACCTTAAAAAATGAAAATATTGAAGTTCCTGCCGGAACCTTACAACAAAAAAATTCTGAACTGGTCGTACAGATTCAATCGAAAGTTATCCATCCTCTTGCATTTGGCGATTTGGTGATTGCCAGTAAAAATGGTTCGCCCATTTTTTTAAAGCAAGTAGCAACTGTTGAAGACACACAAGCCGAACTACAATCGAGTGCCTTTTATAATGGAAGAACCGCTGTCTCTGTTGATATTTTAAAAAGCTCCGATGCCAATGTCATTAAAGTTGTCGATCAGACTTATGAAACGTTAGAGAAATTAAAAGATCAAATGCCTGCGGGCTTAAATTACAAAGTGGTAGCTGATAGCTCTAAAGGTATTCGTGCCTCAATTAAAGATGTCGCTCGAACCATTATTGAAGGTGCGGCTTTAGCAGTTCTCATTGTTTTACTCTTTTTAGGCTCTTTCCGTTCTACCGTTATTACAGGTCTAACCTTACCGATTACTTTGCTCGGAACTTTAACGTTTATCTGGGCTTTTGGGTTTAGCATTAACATGATGACACTGTTAGCGCTATCGCTCAGTATTGGTTTACTTATTGATGATGCAATTGTAGTACGGGAAAATATTGTCAGACATACTGAACTTGGCAAAGACCACGTAACTGCAGCTCTTGAAGGGACAAAAGAAATTGGTTTAGCCGTACTCGCAACTACACTTACCATTGTGGCAGTATTTCTACCTGTAGCCTTCATGGGTGGACTGATTGGACGTTTCTTTTATCAGTTTGGTGTAACAGTCAGTACCGCTGTTTTAATTTCAATGTTTATTAGTTTTACACTCGATCCAATGCTTTCAGCTCACTGGAAAGATCCTGTAAAGAAAAAAGATAATTGGCTACAACGGTTTTTTGACCATATTTCTAATTTGCTAGATCGGCTTGCTCATGTTTATGAAAAGCTATTAAAACTTGCTCTACGCTTCCGTTTCATTACAGTCATTATTGCAATCGCCTCATTATTTGCTGCATTAGGGCTATCTAAACTGATTGGGACCGAATTTGTACCTACACCAGATAAAGGTGAAGTGCGTATTCAGTTCGAAACTCCTGTAGATGCTTCTTTGGAATATACTCAAGCAAAATTACATCAGGTCGATCAAATTATTAGACAATTCCCAGATGTGGTTTCTACTTACGGCGTAGTCAACAGTGAAGTCGACTCTGGTAAAAACCATGCAGGTTTAGGGGTGACCTTAAAACCAAAACAAGAACGTAGTTCTGACCTTAATACTCTCAACAACGAGTTCCGTGACCGTTTGCAAACAGTAGCAGGTATTCGAATAACTTCTGTTGCCGCAGCACAAGACTCTGTCTCTGGCGGCCAAAAGCCAATCATGATTTCTATTAAAGGATCTGACCTAAATGAACTACAGAAAATTTCAGATCGCTTTATTGCTGAAATGGAAAAAATTGAAGGCGTAGTTGATTTAGAAAGTTCATTGAAAGAACCTAAACCAACTTTGGGTGTTAATATTAATCGTGTACTAGCAAGTGATTTAGGCTTATCTGTATCCCAAATTGCGAATGCAATTCGACCATTAATTGCGGGTGACAATGTCACCACGTGGGAAGACCGTGACGGCGAAACTTATGATGTAAATTTACGTTTAAATGAAAATAAACGTATGCTTCCACAAGATGTGCAAAATTTATATATCAATTCTAATAAGACCAATGCAACCGGACAAAGTATATTAGTTCCACTAAGTGCAGTTGCAATGACCGAAGAAAAGCTCGGTGCTTCACAAATTAACCGACGTGATCTTGAGCGTGAGGTTTTGATTGAGGCAAATACCTCAGGTCGCCCGAGTGGCGATATTGGTCAAGACATCGACAAAATGCAAAAGGCGTTTAAGCTACCAGCAGGCTATACATTTGATACACAAGGGGCAAATGCAGACATGGCTGAATCTGCGGGATACGCATTAACAGCCATTACCCTATCGATTGTATTTATTTATATCGTGTTAGGTTCTCAGTTCAATAGCTTTATTCATCCAGCGGCCATTATGGCGTCTTTACCTTTGTCATTGATTGGTGTTTTTCTTGCCCTCTTCTTGTTCCAAAGCACCCTAAATCTGTTTTCAATTATTGGTATTATCATGCTGATGGGGCTTGTCACTAAAAATGCGATTTTGCTGATCGACTTTATTAAGAAAGCAATGGATCAGGGGACGAGCCGTTATGATGCTATTTTACAAGCGGGGAAAACCCGTTTACGTCCAATTTTAATGACGACAAGTGCCATGGTGATGGGGATGGTTCCTTTAGCTTTGGGTCTTGGCGAAGGTGGTGAGCAAAGCGCACCAATGGCTCATGCTGTGATTGGTGGTGTAGTTACCTCTACCCTGTTGACTCTTGTAGTTGTACCCGTCATTTTCACTTATCTGGATGACTTGAAAAACTTTATGCTGCGTCAAACTCGACGATTCATGTCATAATGCAGCGATTATCGTATAATCTGCGTTTTTATAACGCTTAACTTTTAGGACTTTTTCCATGCGCGCAAGCCGCTTTTTATTTGCAACGTTGAGAGAAACCCCAAATGATGCTGAAGTGATTTCACACCAGCTCATGTTACGTGCGGGGATGATTCGTAAATTGGCATCTGGTTTATATACATGGCTGCCGATGGGAACACGTGTGCTTAAAAAAGTAGATGCGATTGTTCGTGAAGAAATGAACCGTTCAGGCGCAATGGAAGTATTCATGCCCGTGACTCAACCCGCAAGTCTTTGGGAAGAATCAGGTCGATATGAACAATACGGTCCTGAATTATTACGTTTTAAAGATCGTCATACGAACCCATTTGTACTTGGGCCAACGCATGAAGAAGTTATTACGGATATGGCGCGTAACGAATTAAAAAGTTATAAGCAGCTTCCTGTAAATTTCTATCAAATTCAAACTAAATTCCGTGATGAAATCCGTCCACGTTTTGGTGTAATGCGTTCACGTGAGTTCATCATGAAAGATGCTTATTCTTTCCATGCAACTCAAGAATCATTACAAGAAACTTATGACGTAATGTACGACACTTATAGCCGTATTTTCACTCGCTTAGGTTTAGATTTCCGTCCAGTTCAAGCTGATACAGGCTCTATTGGTGGTTCAGCTTCACACGAATTCCACGTATTGGCTGCTAGTGGTGAAGATGACATCGCATTTTCAACTGAGTCTGATTATGCAGCAAACGTTGAAATGGCTGAGGCTGTTTTAGTTGGTGAACGTGCAGCACCGACACAAGAACTAAAATTGGTTGAAACACCAAACCAAAAAACAATTGATGACGTTTGCCAATTCTTAAATGCTGATCCAAAGCAATCTGTTAAAGCATTATTGGTTCAAGGTGTTGCAGACGAGAAAGGGAATGTTCCTGTCGTTGCGCTATTTATACGTGGCGACCACGAACTGAATGAGATTAAAGCTGAAAAGCATCCTTTAGTTGCGGCTCCTCTTACTTTTGCAACTGAAGAACAACTTCAAGCATTTGGTTTAACTGCTGGCTTTACTGGTCCACAAGGTTTAGTCGAAAAAGGTTTGACTGTTATTGTTGATCGCGCTGCATCTGTTCTTTCTGACTTCGTTGCTGGTGCAAATGAAGCGGACAAACATGCAGTTGGCGTAAACTGGGAACGTGATGCGCAAATTAGCGAAGTTTTTGATTTACGTAATGTGGTTGAAGGCGATCCATCTCCAGATGGCAAAGGCACACTACAAATTAAACGTGGTATTGAAGTAGGTCATATTTTCCAGCTTGGTACTAAATACTCTGAAGCTTTAGGCTGTAAAGTTCTAGGTGAAGATGGCAAACCATTTACAGTAACCATGGGATGTTACGGTATTGGTGTAACACGTGTTGTTGCAGCTGCAATTGAACAAAACTACGATGACAAAGGTATTATCTGGCCTCAAGCCATTGCACCTTTTGAAATTGCCATTGTTCCAATGAATGCGCACAAATCACCACGTACTCTTGAAGCAGCAGAATCACTTTATGCAGAACTTCAAGCTCAAGGTTTTGACGTATTACTTGACGATCGTAATGAACGCCCAGGCGTTAAATTCTCTGACCTTGAGTTAATGGGTATTCCACACCGTATTGTTATTGGTGAAAAAGGTCTTGATGCAGGTACTTTTGAATATAAAGGCCGCCGAGATACTGAAGCGAGCAATTTAACGAAAGAAGAGCTTTTAGCTAAGTTAGCGCGTTAATAAATACTAAATAAAAAAGCAGCTTTTCGAAGCTGCTTTTTTTTAACTCAATCTTATGCCTGAACCGTTAAGTCTTTGATATTGATTGATGAACCATTGTTTTTAACCGACTCAATTCCTTTATCTCGTGAAGCTTCACTTGCATAGAACTGACTCGTGCCAATAATTTGATGATTTGCAGCTTTTAAATTGAAGTAAGGTTTCCCATTCTTTGCAGTTAAACGCTCATATCGGGCGTCATCACCACTATTTTTCTGAATTGATTCAATACCATTTACAGCAGAGGCTTTTGCCTTATATAGCTCGCTATTTAAAATAGGCTCACCATTACCTGCCTTTAGGATAAAGCGATATTGTCCATCACTCGCTTGTGAAATTTCGTACCATCCTGCCATAAAAACCTCATTTTTTTGTTGGTGTGGGTATGACTTTCGTTATTATTTTGGACGAAAGTTTTTTGTTATTAATAACAATATAAAGCCCCAATTATTCCTTGAATAGCCCATTTTTTATACTTTTTCGTAATAAAATTAGAATGATGTTAGAAATTTAAAAAGCAGAGATATATACATCTATCTCTGCTGAAATGTAATAATAATTAACAGTTTAAGCTTTTTTTACAAATTCAGATTTTAATTTCATCTGACCAATGCCATCAATTTTGCAATCAATATTATGGCCATCACTTGCATCTGGAACTAAACGAATCGTTTTTACCTTTGTACCGACTTTAACGACTGAAGATGAACCTTTAATTTTTAAGTCTTTAATTACAGTGACGCTGTCGCCATCTGCCAAGACATTTCCATTCGCATCTTTAATAATTTCTTGTTCTTCAGTAAGCGATGCTTCTCCTTCTTTCCACTCATGTGAACATTCAGGACAAATCAATAAGTCGCCATCTTGGTAAGTATATTCTGATTGGCATTTTGGGCAGTTTGGCAAAGACATGAAAAAATCTCAAAAAGTATATTATGCGAGATACAATTCATTTTTTAAAGTTTTAAATAAAAGACTTTAACCAAAAAAAAATTTATATATTCATTTTAAGTTTTTACTTAATAAATATTCTTTCAAAATAATTGCATGGTTATTTTCAATATCTTTTGCTGAATATAAAAACGTAACTGTATGCTCAGCTACAATCTTTTGCAGTTCTTCAACTGCGGAGTTGGTTTCAAGCTCTTTTAAATAACGCTGCTTAAATTCTTCCCAATGATCTGGAGTTGCAGCATGGAACCATTTTCTAAGTTCAGTTGAAGGAGCCACTTCTTTTAGCCATAAATCTAAATGAGCATTCTCTTTACTAATTCCCCTGCTCCATAGGCGGTCAACCAAAATTCGCTTACCGTCACTAGGGTCGGCCTTTTCATAAATTCTTTTAATATGTATATCCATCGTTTTTCTCTGCATATTGTTCATATTTTGAAGTTATAAAATTATTCTATATTTTATTCATTTAGAATAAAGCTCAAAAAGAAAAGTGAGCAGAAATAAATCTACTCACTTTTCTATGCGGCTCTAAAAATAACTTTTTATTGGTCTGGAATTTCAGCTTCAACTAATAATGTGAGTAAAGATAGTGATTCTTGCCATCCTAAATAGCAGGCTTCTACAGGAATAACTTCAGGTATTCCTTCTTGTGTAATATGCACTTCTGTACCCACCATTACCGTTTTTAATGTAATAGTGACTTGCATAGTTCCGGGTAAATTTGGATCATCGAATTGATCGTTGTAGCGAATTAATTCATTTGGAACTAATTCAACATATGTTCCACCAAAAGCATGGGTTGAACCTGTTGAAAAATTGGTAAAACTCATTTTGTATGAACCACCAACATTTGCATCAAAACTATAAACCTTGGCAGTAAAACCGTGGGGTGGCAACCACTTTACTAAAGCATCTGGATCTAAAAATGCACGATAGACTCGCTCGGCTGGAGCCTTAAACACACGATGAAATTTTACTGTTCCTGTTGTCATCGTATTCTCCTTATTTTAATTTCCCTAAAATTATTGAAATTATCGTTATTAGCTTAAACCTTCCAATTTATCCAAACGTATATTTTTGGTGTTTTTTTAAACTAAAAATCGATATGCAGCACAAAATCAAATTACGAAAACTATGGCTGATTTTTTAGTAAAAATGGAGCAAAATAGTCAGCAATCATAAAGAAACATATTGAATTTGAGATTAATCATGAGACTGCTCGCTTTCTCCTCATATGCTTTAAACGGTGTAGATGCACAAAAGTTTTTACAAGGCCAAGTTACTGTAGATACTGAACGTTTAGCTGAAAATACAACTCGCTATACAGCTATTTGTGATCTTAAAGGCCGTATTCACTTTGGCTTATGGCTAAAGAAGATTAATGCTGAAAGTTTTGAAATTGTAGTTACTCAAGATCAAGCTGAAGAATTTGCCAAACACATTAAAAAGTATGGCGCCTTTTCAAAAATGACCTTAAGCGAACAAGGCATTGTGTTCCCAAAAGTAGTGAATCATCAAACTGAGTTCACTACTGCTGAAACTGATATTTCTGAATGGCAAAAACAAGCCATTATGACTGGTCAAGCTTGGATTACACAGATAACTGAACATGAATTCCAACCACAGGAATTACGTTTACATCAACGTGAAGGCGTCAATTATGACAAGGGCTGTTACTTAGGCCAGGAAATTGTGGCACGCCTTTGGTTTAAAGCAAAACCAAAACACTGGTTACATCTTGTGCAAGGTACAGGTGAAGCACCAGCTTCAGCAACTCAATTAAATAACGATGTAGAAGTCGTTAATAGTATTGCAAATGATGAAGGCTATCTTGCTTTAGTTGTAGCTAAACCTGCTGCTCTTCAAGAGTTAGGGCTTCAAGTTCTTGAGTTACCAGAAGCTTTAAGTGGCGACGTAGCAAGACCACAATAATAACTTTTATTAGTTCAAACTGCCCACTGCTAAATTAGTGGGCTTTTTTATAGATACAAAACACTAATGATTTCATTATATTAGAACGTCAATTTTTTAAGCTTTATATGCCATCATTAGCCCTGTTGTAATTCAAGAGAAAAAAGATGAAAACTAAACTTGCTACACTCATGTTGGGTCTGGCTATTTTCGGTTCTGCTCACGCTGATGTTAAAACACTTGAACAAAATCTTAAGACGAATTATCCCGATTTACCTGTAAAAGGTGTTTATCAATCTCCTGTACAAGGTATTTATGAAGTGTATACAAGCGGTCGCATTGTCTATACAAACCAAGATGCGAAGTACTTTTTTGTTGGTAATTTAGTCGACATCAAACAACAAAAAAATATGACTGAAGAACGAATTGCCGAATTGGGTAAGATTGACGTTAAAAGTTTGCCATTAAATCAGGCCATTAAATATGTAAAAGGTAAAGGCGAACGTACGATCTATATCTTTAGTGACCCTGATTGCCCATATTGCCAGCGTCTAGAACAAAATATGGTTGGGGTTGATAACGTAACGGTATATGTATTCCTTTATCCTCTCACCAGTTTGCATCCAAATGCTGAAAAAGTTTCAAATCAAATCTGGTGCTCAAAAAATTCGGCAGAAGCTTGGACAAACTACATGCTTAATCGCAAATTGCCAACAAATAGCAAAAGTTGCTCAAGCCCAATTCAGAAAAATATCGCTTTAGGTCAAAAATTAAATATCGATGGAACACCTACTCTGTTCTTGCAAGATGGCCAAAGACTCTCTGGCGTACCAACTGATGCCAAGCAAATTGAAGCATTACTTCAGTCAGCAAAATAACAATATTACCCACTCCATTTTATGAATGTGGGTGGGTATTTTTCTCCACAATTTGCCCAAAGTGCAGTGCTTTATATACAAATCGGCTGTTTACTTTCATCAATCAATATTTATGATGAGAAATTGAAACTCTTTAATGCATCAATGGATTGATGTAGCTACGAAGTAAAAGGTTAAAAAGAAATGAAGAAATTACTAATCGCAAGCCTAATCACCCTTTCAAGTGCATCAATTTTTGCAACTGATAACACAGCGACTGCTGCGAAAACCGATGTTTTCAAACAAGCTGAACAACTCTATGCAGCAAAAAATTATTCTGCTGCATTTCAGGAAATGCAACGCTTAGCCCAATCAGGTAATGCCCAAGCTATCTATAACTTAGGCTATATGACTCAAATGGGCCAAGGTACAGCAAAAGACTCTTCTAAAGCTCTTAAATACTATGAAGACGCTTCAAATAAAGGCTATGCCCAAGCAAGTTATACGCTTGCACAAATTTATGAGACTGGTGAATTAGGCGTTGCTAAAGATAGCAATAAATTCAGTCAATATGTTCAAAAGGCATCAGCTCAAGGTTCTGATGATGCAACTGTGAAAATTGCGACGATTTTATTTGCACAGAAAAAACCGCAGTCACATCAAATTGCCCTGCAAAAATTGGCACCTTTAATTCGAAAAGGCAACTACCCTGCGATTCAGGTCAAAGCACTTTACGATATTAGCCAAGGGGTTGAAAATAAAAATCCTTTAATGAAACGCCAAGGCATTGAAGCTTTACAGTCAATTGCACAAAAAGGTTATGCACCTGCTTCTATGGCTTTAGCAACCATGATGGCGAATGGCAATATCATTCCGCAAAATCTACCGCAAGCAAAAAAGATTTTTACTGAACTTGCCAATCAAAATGTTCCAAATGCTAAAGAATCGTTAGCTTCGGTTGATAAGATTATTGCAGAAAAGAGCAAACAGGCTGCCAATGCTCCAACACAGCTAGCACCGAAAAAATAATGAATGATATAAGCCCCTCATGGGGCTTTTCTTTTACCACCACAAAGCAATCAGCCCGCTAACACCAATAAAACCAACAATCGTACTAATCATAAGCGGTGTTAATGCTTTTTCATTTAAGCCATAGGCTTGTCCAAAAATTCCAAAAGCAATCGGCATTGGTAAAGCAGCAATTAATGTTCCTGCATAAAGCATTTCACGACTTACATTGGGAGTGACCAAAAAGAGTGAAAAAATCACGGATGGCATGAGGATAACTTTCAATATCGCCAAGAAAACACTTTCTGTATTTACTGTTGTAATTCCAATACCAACTAGACTTCCGCCAATGGCAAACAAAGCCAAAGGCGAAGCTGTGCGTCCAAGTAACTCTAAAGACTGATCAAGCGTTGTAGGAAGGTTAACATCTAAAAGAATACATCCCATTCCAACCAAAATAGCGATAATTACAGGATTTTTGAGTAAATTTAAAAAAGTCTGTTTTAAAAGCGGTAAAAGATTTTGTTGTTGATGTAAACCAGCTTCGGCCAAAATCAACATGAGTGCTACAATCAATAAATTTTCAATAATAAGTGTTAAAGAAATATAGATCGCAGCATGATTACCTATCAGCATGGTCAAAATAGCCGTTCCCATAAATCCAGTATTGGACATAGATGCACCCATCGAGATGACGGCGCTATGAGTTAAGCTATTTTTAAAATATTTTCGATAGAGAATGAAAGCCAAGAAAAATAAAATTAAGGACCCTCCGCCATAAGCAATAAAATAAGCGGGATGCCAAATATCTTGTAAATTTTTATTCGCCAATGAGTGAATTAAAAATGCGGGTAAGGAGATTTTAATTACGAATGCGCTAAGTACCCTGATTTGTTCAGGTGTTACCAATTTGATGAGAACACAAACATAGCCCATCAATAGCAATATCAAGATAGGTAAAATAACCTGAAAAACCACTGACCGTCCTCACTTAGCGAAAGAAAAATGGGCAAAGATGACTTTGCCCAATACAATTAAAAAGAGTTAAAAAGCTGTTTTAATCCATGAGGTTGGCAACGCAAATACTGAGGTGCAATTTTAACTTCTGCACCTAAAGCGGCTGCTGCATGCCAAGGCCATCTTGGGTCATATAACATTGCACGAGCAAGACCAATAGCATCAGCTTGCTGGTTTTCCAAAATTTGTTCAGCGTGTTCTGGCTCAGTAATTAACCCTACAGCAATGACTGGAATAGACACATGCTTTTTGACTTGTTCAGCAAAAGGAACTTGGTAGCCCGCCCCAATCGTAATAGATTGATGCTCGTGCAAACCACCACTAGACACATGCACGTATGCTGCGCCCAATTGCTCTAAAGCTTTTGATAAACCCACTGTAGACTCAATATCCCAATGCTCAATACTTTCTAACCAATCGGTCGCAGACAATCTAACACCTACAGGATAGCCTTCTGGTACAGCGAGTTTAATTGCCTGAAGAACCTCAAGGGTCATACGCATACGGTTTTCTAAAGAACCACCATATTCATCAGTTCGCTGATTGGCAATTGGCGATAAGAATTGGTGTAGTAAATAACCATGCGCCGCATGAATTTCAATCAACTCAAATCCAGCCTCTACCGCACGTTTTGCAGCTGCAGCAAAGTCTTGTTGAACTTGTTTAATCTCAGCAATGGTCAAAGCATGGGGCGCTGCATCATGCACTGAAAAGGTACTTTCACTTGGAGCAACCGTTTGCCAACCATGAGGCTGATCTTTTGCAATCTGACCTTTACCTAACCACGGTTTTTCAGTAGATGCTTTACGGCCTGCATGTGCTAACTGAATTCCAAATGGCATCGGAGAAAGTGTATGAACCTTAGCTAACAACGTTTTGATTTGGTCACGTTGCTGATCATTCCACAGTCCAAGGTCAGCATAGCTAATTCGACCTTCAGGCTGTACAGCAGTCGCCTCCACAATACAGAGCCCTGCACCAGACAATGCATAATTTGCCCATTGCTGTTCATGCCAATAGGTAATTTCACCGTCATCTGTTGCCGAATATTGGCACATCGGAGCAATTACAATTCTATTGACCAGTTGTAGTGAACCAAAGTTAACCGTTTCAAATAATTTTGCCATTTTTAATTCCTAGAATTGCTTAATTACACGTAAACCTGCACTCCAGTTACGTCCATCCGCTGGTTCAAAGTAGCGTCCATTACCATCATTTACGATCACTGAACCTGCATAGTTTTTATCAAATAGGTTATCGACACGGGCAAAGCTATTCACTTTCCAATCGCCCATTACCCATGCATAACCAACATTAGCTGAGGTTACACTGTAGCTCGGTGCTGCGTCACTGTTGGTATCATTCACGTATACTTTATCCATATACTGTACATCTACACCACCATATAGACCGTGCGATGGCTGCCAAGCCAAAGAGGCATAAGCTTGGTTTTTGGCAATTCCAGGAATGGCATTGCCTGATGGAATTTGAGCAATATTCCCTAAAGCTGGAATATCAGCATCAAAAGTTGCATCTAAATATGTATAGCTTGCAGTCGCTGTTAAATCTCTCCACAACTTTTTATTCCATGCAAACTCTACCCCCTCACGCAAGGTTTTATCTGCATTGCGGAAGGTTGATCGGCCATTTGAACTACCTGCAGAAACGATGTCATCTTTGGTTTTAGTCTGGAATACTGCCAAAGTAAAATCACCTAAATAGTTTTGTGATTTTAAGCCCGTTTCATAGGTATCGCTTGTTGATGCCGTTAAATCAAAATTAAAACCACTTTTTCCGTCTGGTCGATATGCCATTTCAGTAAAAGTTGGTGTTTCAAAGCCTTTGGCATAACTTACATAGGCCATAAGCTCAGGTATAATTTGCCAGCTTAAAGTAGCAGAAGGTAAAACTTTATTATAATCAGTCTTACCACTATCATCGCCATTGCTTAAATAGTTATCTTCCGATTTATAATGCACATTGCTATAGCGTACACCTGTATCTAAACGCCATGTTGGTAAGAACTGCCATGAAGCTTGCAAATAGGGGTCAATATTCCACAATTTATTGTCTTCATCACGGCGTAGATTACCTTTGACGCCATAAGAAGGCTGACCGTTTACTAAATTAAAGTTTTCGAAACCTTTACGGTCTTCATCCATTGCATCAAGTGCAACACCAACGCTTACAGTGGTATTCGGAAGTAACTCTTTACCTGTCCAACGGAAATCGGCACCATAATAATTACGCTCAAAATCAATCACTCCACCCGCATGGTTTACATTCGCATCTTGTGTTGACTTAGGGATAGATTGATATTGAGTGACTTGACGATTGCCTAAATATGCCATCGCATAAAGCTCATTATGGTCATTAATAGGTTTAGCCCATGTTACGCCAGTTTGAGTCTGCTCAATATCTTTACGGACATTAAATTGCTTTAAAAATGGGACTTGTTGCTTCGGATTGGCATTCCACTGATCACGGGTCAAGCCCTGCGGATCGTCTGCATGGATTTTGACATAGTTGGTCACCCAGTTGATTTTACTACCATCATCAAGATTCCAACTGAGCTTTGCATTGTTTAATACTTTTTCTGCACCGCTATGTTCTCGGTAACCATCCGTGTCGAAATATGATGAACTAATAACATAGCTTGGTTCATTCGCGCCCTTTGCCCCGCCTTGTAGCACGAGTCCTGCTCTGCTTTTATCGTGGCTGCCTCCCGAATAGCTCAGCTCAATTGAGTCCTTCCCTTGCCCTTCTTTAGTAGTCGTTAAAATTGTTCCGCCCGATGAGTTTCCATAAAGTGAAGAAAACGGCCCTGTTAGAACTTCAACATGATCCAAACTACTTAAATCAATATTAGACGTTTGGCCTTGTCCATCTGGCATTGTCGCAGGAATACCATCCACATAAAGACGAATACCTCGAACACCAAAGGTTGAACGTGCACCAAAACCACGCATAGATAACTGTAAATCTTGAGCATAATTTTCACGATTGCGAAGCTGTAAACTCGGTACACCCTTCACAACTTCAGTTAAATTTACTTGTGAAGAAGTATCGACTTGAGGTGCATCTATTCGAAAAACTGAAGCTGGTGTTTGCAAATAGGTTGTATCGGTACGTGTCGCTTCCACATGTAAAGTTGGCAATTTGGCCACGTCTGAATTTAAGTCTTCTGCCCACACAATCGGGCTAGAAATACAGCCCATACTCATCAAAATACAGTAATGAAGTCGGTCTAAGCGTAATAATGACATGCTTATTTCCTTTGTTTATATTGTAGTTATGATAACAAAAGCAGTGTCTTGTCTGGCTATTGAATTCGGTCTGTATTGTTGTAAATCTGGAACAATCCTCACCAATATCCAAAAATTTACTTCCAGATTAAAATTATCGACTCAAAGATGGATGATCTTTCCAGCAATATCGTTCAGGCCAATCTTTTGCCTCTTCGGCATAATCAATTCCAATACGTGGCGTCAATACCACTTCTGGCTGTGTTGATGCTGCTTCCACCCACAAACCAGATTCTTCACCCAAAGTCTGGCCTTTTAAAGATCGATCAATGCCTAAATAACGTGTCAATTTGCCCGGTCCAGCCAAAAGCTTATAATCTTTTTTGGTTGAAGCACCACTTAAAAATGCAGAACGAATCATTACCCCTTCAGGAATACCTTCTGTCTGAGTAATAAGATTAAGCATTTCATACATGCCATAAATTAAATAGACATAAATCGTACCACCAGGGCGATACATTACATCTGTTCGTGCTGTCCGTTTATCATTGTAGCTATGGCAAGCTTTATCGCGAACACCCAAATAAGCTTCTGTTTCACTAATTGTAGAGCGGATGACTTGACCATCAGGTTGCCGCTTACACAATACGCAACCGATTAAATCATAAGCCACTTCTGAGGTTTCACGTTGAAACCAGCTTAATGGTAAGATATCTGACATAGTAATCTCTGAAATATTACATACCACACGTTATACTTGATTAATCCAGTATATCTGTTAATTCTGCGAGTTGGCATGCCTGAGTTACCCGAAGTCGAAACAACCAAAACCAGTTTATTTCCGCTATTGAATCAAAAAGTTCAAAGTATAGAGGTACGTAACCCAAGTTTACGTTGGCCTATACCAGATGATGTTCAAAAACTTGTTGGACAACGTCTGATTGGCTTAAATCGACGTTCAAAATATATTTTGGCAGAATTTGAACAAGATCAAATGCTTTGGCATTTAGGAATGTCAGGTAGCTTTCGCCTGTGTCAACCAAACGATGAACTGAGAAAACATGATCATCTGATTATTCAATTTGAAGATCAACAGTTACGCTATCATGACCCACGTCGTTTTGGCTGTATTCTTTGGCTTAACCCAGAAACTCAAGGCAAACTTATAGATACTTTAGGGCCTGAACCTTTAAGTAACGACTTTCATGCAGAATATCTAGCTTCCAAACTTAAAAACAAAGCTGTCGGCATAAAAATTGCACTTATGGATAACCATGTTGTAGTCGGTGTAGGCAATATCTATGCAACCGAAAGCTTGTTTAATGTAGGTATTCACCCAGCCCAGCCCGCTAGTGACTTAAGCATGCAACAAATTGAGAAACTGGTTGTCGAGATTAAACGTATTTTAAAGTCGGCAATTGAGTTGGGTGGCTCGACTTTACGAGACTACAGCAATGCCATGGGAGAAAATGGTTATTTCCAGCAAACATTGCTTGCTTATGGTCGTGCTGGAGAAATGTGTGTTAACTGTGAAACCCCATTAGAAAACTTGAAACTTGGTCAGCGTGCCAGCGTATTTTGCCCACAGTGCCAACCGCTTAAAAAGCTGAGAAAGCCTTAATTTTTTGGAGGAAGACAACATGCAAACAGCAATTGTCCGACATATTCTAGTCAAAGATAAAGACTTAGCCGAACAGCTAAAAAAGAAGCTACAAAGTGGTGCTGATTTTGCCAAGCTTGCTAAACAATATTCCACCTGTAACTCGGCAAAGCGTGGTGGTGAACTTGGTGAAGTCAAAAAAGGGCAATTAGTGCCTATCATTGACAAAGTTGTTTTTACAGCTGCTGAACGTGTGCTACAAGGCCCAATCAAAAGCCAATTTGGCTATCATCTTTTAGAAGTTAAATTCAGAATGGGTAGCTTACGTTGATTCCATTATTTTAATTATTTTTTTCAGAAACTTGCGCCTGCGCATTCATTTGATATGTCCAGGCTTTAACATACTCACCTGATTCTAGTTTTACATCTGCGATTACACGTTGATATTGAAAACCTTCAAAATCATCTAGCATCTGCCAATTTTCAGCCAATTTTTCAGAGCTAAATAAGTAGCCCTCTACCCAACCTGCTTGCGAATCTAACTCAAGCGCTTTTAAACCTTTGTCTGGCCCCCAATCTAAAATATGGATCACTCCTCGTACACTAGCTTTCGTCCAGTTACCAGCAATCTGCTCTAAAATATGAGCGTTTGCTTGATTTGGACATAAAGTGCCATACACAAAAAGCTGATTCATTCATTTATATCCTTTTTAAATATACGTAATTAAGCATATCTGTACTTTGATAATTTTAACAATATCTATAGTTCAGCATAAAATACTCATTAATAAAAAACGGTACTCTTGGTACCGTTTTTTATTTCAAATTTTATTAAGCTTGTTTTTTCAACTCATCACGAATTTCACGCAATAACTGAACATCTTCAGGAGTTGCAGCTGGAGCTTCTGGCTCATTCTTATCACGGCGAAGTCTGTTTAATAATTTCACCATCAAGAATACAACCCAAGCTAAAATCAGGAAGTTAATTAAAATGGTGAGGAAGTTACCATAAGTTAATACGTTGATACCTGCTTTTTGTAAGGCATCTAAAGATTGTAAGTTATTAGGGTTTGCACCTAACACAATAAACTTTTGAGAGAAATCAACACCACCACCAGTAATTACAGTGATAAGCGGCATGATGATATCTTTAACTAAAGAGTCCACGATTTTGCCAAAAGCACCACCAATAATCACACCAATGGCTAAATCCATCATATTGCCTTTAATGGCAAATTCTTTAAATTCTTGAATAATACTCATCTAAACATCTCCAGATGTCGGGGGTCGAAATACATCATATTTTTCTTTTTCATTGGCATCTTATCAGATTAGATAGTACTCGCCATGATATTGATAATTTAATATTTTTATCAAAAAAAGAAAGCTATTTCACACTTTAACAACATATTCTCTTACAAGAAAAATATGATTTTAAGCCTAATTTAATTTCAAATAAACGATTAAAAAAACCGCTAAATTAATTTAGCGGTTTTTTCTTTTTCAGTTAAGAAAAATTATTTATCACGGTTACGTTTACGTTCATTTTCAGTCAAGTAACGCTTACGGATACGAATTGATTTAGGTGTTACTTCAACTAATTCGTCGTCTTCAATGAATTCAAGCGCTTGTTCAAGCGTATATTCAATTGCAGGTACTAAAGTTAAAGCATCATCTGTACCAGATGCACGAACGTTAGTTAATTGTTTCGCTTTAGTTGGGTTTACAACCATATCGTCTGAACGAGAGTTAATACCCACGATCATACCTTCGTAAACTTCTAACTGTGGTTTAGCGAACAAACGACCACGGTCTTGTAAGCTGAACAATGCATAGCCCAAGCAAGTACCTTGAACCATAGAAATCAATACACCGTTTTGACGTTTCGCAACAGTACCTTGTTTAACAGGACCATAATGCGAGAAGCTTGAAGTCATGATCCCTGTACCAGAAGTCATGGTCAAGAATTCAGAACGGAAACCGATCAAACCACGTGAAGGTACAGTTGCTTCAATACGGATACGGCCTTTACCGTCAACTTCCATATTGGTCATCTCGCCCTTACGGTGACCCATTTGTTCCATTACAGCGCCTTGATGCTGTTCTTCAACGTCAAAAGTTACGTTTTCGTAAGGCTCTTGTCTTTCACCATCAATTTCTTTGATGATTACTTGTGGACGTGATACGCCCATTTCAAAGCCTTCGCGACGCATGTTTTCAATTAAAACTGAAAGGTGAAGTTCACCACGGCCAGATACTTTGAAACGGTCTGGACTGTCAGTATCTTCAACACGTAACGCTACGTTATGAATTAATTCGCGGTCAAGACGTTCACGGATATTACGTGAAGTTACGAATTTACCTTCTTTACCAGCAAACGGAGAGTTGTTTACTTGGAAAGTCATAGATACTGTAGGTTCATCTACAGATAAAGCTGGTAATGCTTCAACATTTTTCGGATCACAAATCGTGTCAGAAATGTTAAGTGCGTCGATACCAGTAATACATACGATATCACCAGCAGATGCTGATTCAACATCGATACGCTCTAAACCATGGTAACCCATGATTTTTAAGATACGACCGTTACGTGTATTGCCTTCTTTGTCAATTACAGTAACAGGAGTATTTAATTTTACTGAACCACGTTGAATACGACCAACACCGATAACACCTACGAAGCTGTTATAGTCAAGTGATGAAATCTGCATTTGGAATGGACCATCAACATCAACTGCTGGTGGTTCAACGATGTCTACAATCGTTTCAAACAACGGAGTCATGTCTTCTGCAAGTTCTTCAGGAGCAGGACCCGCTACACCACGTAAACCTGATGCATAAACGATTGGGAAATCTAATTGCTCGTCAGTTGCACCAAGGTTATCAAATAAATCAAATACTTGATCAATAACCCAATCTGGACGTGCACTTGGTTTGTCTACTTTGTTAATAATAACAATTGGTTTTAAACCACGAGCAAAGGCTTTTTGTGTCACAAAACGAGTTTGTGGCATTGGGCCTTCTTGAGAGTCAACTAAAAGTAATACGCAGTCAACCATCGACATTACACGTTCTACTTCACCACCGAAGTCGGCGTGTCCCGGGGTATCCACGATGTTGATACGGTAAGTTGTATCAGTACGTTTATCTAACCAAGTAATAGAAGTGTTCTTTGCAAGAATGGTAATACCACGTTCACTTTCAAGCGCATTTGAGTCCATGACACGCTCAATCTCGCCTGCTCGTTCACCGAGAGCACCAGATTGCTGAAGTAGTTTATCGACAAGTGTGGTTTTCCCGTGGTCGACGTGCGCAATAATTGCGATATTACGGAGATTTTTGATATCTGACATGAAAATTCGAAACGCCTGAAATTTGAGGGCAAATTATACAGAAAAACACTACTCTTGAGTAGTGACAGTTTATTGACATTGACAAAAAAATTTTCTAATAGCCTGTATTTCGTTTTGTAAAGATAGGTATCTCGATTAGAATAGCGCCAATTTGCGAAATTGCGGCGTACCTACACCCATGTCCAATCAACACTCTCAAGACCATCTTGACCTCGTTTATGGCTTAGATGATCGACCAAAACCTTTGGTCGCTTTTTTAGCAGCGTTCCAGCATTTACTTGCGATTATTGTACCAATTGTTACACCTGGGCTTTTAATTTGTTTAGCTTTAGGTGTGTCACGTACCGAAACCAACATGATTTTATCGATGTCTTTGGTGATTTCCGGTATTGCTACATTTTTACAATGTAAAAAAGTCGGCCCGTTTGGTGCAGGTCTTTTGATTGTTCAAGGTACAAGTT
Organism: Acinetobacter sp. P1(2023); assembly: GCF_028367635.1. Taxonomy (NCBI): domain Bacteria; kingdom Pseudomonadati; phylum Pseudomonadota; class Gammaproteobacteria; order Moraxellales; family Moraxellaceae; genus Acinetobacter; species Acinetobacter sp. P1(2023). The sequence continues at coordinate 119,676 of NZ_JAQNDD010000010.1, read as the reverse complement.
TTAACTTTATTGGTCCAATTATTGGTATTGGTAGTGCAATGGTTGCCGCAGGAACGCCAGTAAACCAAGTTATGGCTGCAATTTTCGGTGTAGTAATTGCTGGCTCATTCATTGAAATGGGTGTTTCCCAGATTCTTCCATGGGTAAAAAGACTAATTACTCCTTTAGTAACCGGTATTGTTGTTTTATTAATTGGCTTAACGCTTATTAAGGAAGGCTTGATTAGCATGGGTGGTGGTTATCAAGCCATGCAAGACCATACTTTTGCAAGTGCAGACAACCTTATTATGTCATGTACCGTACTTGCCATTATTATCATTCTAAATCGTATTCGAGTGGTATGGATTAAAAGTTCGGCAATCTTAATTGCTTTAGTCATTGGTTATATTCTTGCAGGATTTATGGGACACCTGGATTTCTCAGGTATTAAAGATGCCCCTCTTGTACAAATTCCAACACCAATGCACTTTGGGTTAAGCTTTTCTTGGGGCTTATTCATCCCAATGGCTTTTATCTACTTAGTCACTTCTTTAGAAGCGATTGGTGACGTTACTGCAACCAGTAAACTTTCAAACCAACCTGTTAATGGTCCTGAATGGATGAAACGTATTAAAGGTGGTGTTTTAGTAAATGGTGCAAACTCCTTACTCGCAGGTTTATTTAACACCTTCCCTAGTTCTGTTTTTGCTCAAAATAATGGGGTAATCCAACTCACTGGCGTAGCAAGTCGTTATGTAGGTATCTGGATTGCTGCTTTACTTATTTTATTAGGCTTATTCCCCGCAGTAGCTGGTGTAATACAAGCAGTTCCTCAAGCTGTTTTAGGAGGCGCTGTGATGGTCATGTTCGGTGCCGTGGCTGCATCAGGTATTAACATCCTCTCATCTATTCATTTAGATCGCCGAGCACTTTTAATTATCGCAATTTCACTTGCACTAGGTTTGGGTGTTGCTCAAGTTCCTCAAATTTTGGAACACCTACCAGAATTATTTAAAAATATTTTTAGCTCTGGCGTAGCGACAGGCGGTATAGCAGCATTAATTTTAAATGTTGTCCTCCCTGAAACACACAAATAACTATTTTTTAATTTTGATTACTGCCCAGTTTCCACTGGGCATTCTTCTTCATGAGAGATGTACATGGATCCTAGAAGTGAAGTGGTATTGAGACAACAAGACTACTTAAAAGGTAAAATCTTGTTAATTAATGCACCGAATGATGCCCTAGTCAGTCAATTACCAGCCGAGACTGATGCGTCAGTCTGGACGTGGAATCATGCTGACTATCAAGGCTTTATAAATAATGGAACAAATGCGCATTTCTCAGTTGAGTTCCCATTACAAGAATTCGATCAAGCCGTTATTTTTGTTCCCAAATCTAAAGAACTATTAAATTACATATTGCATGTAGTCATGAGCAATCTGAAAACTGATCAGTCTGTTTTTTTAGTGGGTGAAAAAAAGGGTGGTGTTGAACGTGCTGCCAAACAATTACAAAGCTTTGGTAAAGTACTTAAACTCGATAGTGCACGCCATTGTCAGCTATGGCACTTAAAGATTGAAAAAACAGAACAACTTAAACCTCTAGAAAGCTGGCTTAAAAGTTACACTGTTCAGGTGAATGAACAAGAGCTTACGATTTGTGCCCTTCCGGGTGTTTTTAGCCAAAATCATCTCGATATCGGAACTGCTGTTTTACTCCCTTATCTTAATCAGGTGAAATCAGGTAGAATTGCCGACTTCGGGTGTGGTGCTGGAATTATCAGTTGCTATTTGGCAAAAATAAATTCAAGTAATATTATTCATGCCCTAGATATTGATGCTTTCGCTTTACGGTCAACGGAAATGACTTTTAGTCGAAATGGAATAGGTTCAGACCAGTTGAGATTGCAGCCTGTTACAGGTATTGCAGACGCTCCAACAGAACTCGATGCCATTGTCAGTAATCCCCCTTTCCATCAAGGTATTCATACCAACTATGATGCAAGTGAAGGACTCTGCCAAAACGCTAAAAAACATTTAAAGGCATCAGGTGAGCTATGGATTGTAGCAAACCGTTTTTTAAACTATCCGATCTTAATTGAGAAGCACTTTGGTCAGTGCCAGATTAAAACTGATCTTCAAGGCTTTAAGGTGTTATATGCCTGTGCATAACAAACTATGTAAGGAATCTCCATGAGCGAAACACATGCTCCTGAAAAACTCCAGCGTAAGCTTGGGGCTCGTCATCTGAATATGATCGCCATTGGTGGTTCCATTGGTACAGGCCTCTTCCTTGCTTCTGGATCAACCATTGCAAATGCTGGCCCAGGTGGAGCGCTACTCGCCTATTCACTTATTGGCATTATGATTTACTTCTTAATGACCAGCTTAGGTGAGCTTGCAACTCATACGCCAACATCTGGTGCCTTTTTTACTTACGGCAGTCGTTATGTCGAAGAAGGTTTTGGTTTCGCTCTAGGCTGGAACTATTGGTATAACTGGGCCATTACAGTTGCATTCGAACTTGTTGCGGTCCAGTTCATTATGAAGTTCTGGTTCCCTGATATTCCAGGATTTTACTGGAGTGCCCTATTTCTTATCGTTATCTTCATGATTAATGCGATGACGGTTAAGGGATTCGGGGAAAGCGAATTCTGGTTCTCAATGGTTAAAGTGATTGCGATTGTTGCCTTTATTATTATTGGCTTAGCCATGATCATCAAGATCATGCTAACTCCGGGAGTTGCAACTTTCGGGAACTGGACCTACAAAGAAGCACCTTTTGTTGGCGGTTTACAAGCCATGATTGGTGTAGCAATGATTGCCGGGTTCTCTTTCCAAGGAACCGAAATGGTTGGGGTTGCTGCGGGCGAATCAAAAGATCCAAAGAAGACGATTCCACTGGCAATCAAACAGATTTTCTGGCGAATCTTATTATTCTACATCCTGTGTATTTTCATTATCGGTACTCTAATCGCCTATGATGACCCGAACCTATTACAAGCAGCTGCCACTGAGGATATCGCACTATCTCCATTTACATTGCTCTATGAGAGAGTAGGCTTTGCTTTTGCTGCGGGTTTAATGAACGCTGTCATTCTTACTGCTATTTTGTCAGCAGGTAATTCAGGCATGTATTCTTCAACTCGCATGTTATTTAAAATGGCTCAAGAAGGCCGCGCACCAAAGTGGTTTGCAAAACTTGATGGTCGTGGCGTCCCGATGAACGCGCTATATGCCACCACATTTATTGCCGCATTTTGTTTCTTGACGACATTTATTGGAGAGAAGCAAGTATTTAACTGGCTACTCAATATGTCTGGTATGTGCGGTTTTATTGTTTGGTTAGGAATTGCGATTTCACACTATCGTTTCCGTAAAGGATATATTGCTCAAGGCTATAAATTAGGAGATTTAGCATATCGTGCCAAATTTTTCCCATTTGCCCCTTGGTTTGCCTTTATTCTCTGTTCAATCATTATCTTAGGACAGAACTATCAAGCCATTTTAGGTGGAAAAATTGATTGGTTGGGCTTACTTTCAACCTATATTAGCTTGCCTTTGTTCTTGATCATCTGGTTAGGCTATAAGTGGAAAAATAAAACCAAATTGATCTCTTACGATCAAATGAATGTGAAGCCAGAGCAAGACTAAGAATCGGTAATTAAAAGTTAATCAAAGATCAAAAGCTTGATCTTTGATTAAAAAAGCGTAAAATGCCGTTCAGATTTTCAACGACACTTTTAAATAAGGAGGACATCATGCCAACACTACAAGGTAAAACAGATTAAATAATTTGGCACGATGTCAGCTCACGGACAAGTGTACAAATTCACACTACTTGTCCGAATGCTCAAATTTAAGACCTAGCATTCGCTAGGTTTTTTTATGCCTGCTCGGACAAAAATAAGAGAAAAATTATGGGCATACAAAAAATATTAAACAAGGAGGCACTCTACGGTGTTCCTGTTAAAATTTTCACTCAAGATATAGATAGTGAAAGTATCGAACAACTCAAGAAAATGGCTCAACTGCAATTTATATATTCACATATTGCTGTTATGCCCGATGTTCACCTAGGAAAAGGCGCAACTGTAGGTAGTGTTATTCCAACTAAACACGCCATTATCCCTGCTGCTGTAGGAGTAGATATTGGTTGTGGTATGAATGCAATTCGCTTGAGTTTAAAGGCTTCACAATTACCTGATAACTTAAGTCGTTTACGTGATGCAATCGAACGTAAAGTCCCGGTTGGCTTTGCTTTACATAAACAGGTTAAGGCAAAGGCTTCCAGCATTATTCCACTTGAAAAACGCTTAGAGCCCATTATCAAAAAGCATCCTGGCCTTGTTCGTATGCTTCGACAATTTGATGCAACATGGCAAAAGCAGCTTGGGACTTTAGGTGGTGGTAACCACTTTATAGAGTTATGTATTGATGAAAATCAAGACGTATGGGTGATGCTACATTCAGGTAGCAGAGGGCTGGGTAATGTCATTGGTACTTATTTTATTGAGTTAGCCAAGAAAGAAGCTCAGCATCGCTTTGGCCACGTACCCGATAAAGACTTAAGTTATTTTGCTGAAGGCTCAAACAGTTTTGATGATTATGTAGAAGCTGTAGAGTGGGCGCAAGAGTATGCTTTTGAAAATCGCAAAGAGATGATGCGTTTAATATTAGAAGCGACTCGTCCACTTTTACCTTCTTTTCAAATGACAAAAGAAGCGATTAATTGTCATCATAATTATGTAAGCCGTGAGACACATTTTGGCGAAAATCTATTGATTACCCGAAAAGGTGCAATTAGAGCGGGCTTAGATGAGTTAGGCATTATTCCTGGCTCAATGGGAGCACGATCTTATATCGTTAAAGGCAAGGCAAATCCTGAATCATTTTGTTCTTGTTCTCATGGTGCAGGTCGCAAGATGAGTAGAAACAAGGCAAAAACTCTTTTTAACCAGCAAGATCTTATTGAACAAACCCAAGGTATTGAATGCCGTAAAGACAGTGGTGTTGTCGATGAAATCCCAAGTGCTTATAAAGATATTGATGAAGTCATGGCAAATCAGGCTGACCTCATTGAAGTTATTCACACTCTTAAACAAGTTTTATGTATTAAAGGCTAAACATGAAAATTAAAGAAATGTCAAAAATCAAAGTCCGTAATCAAGTAGCTCTATCCCCTTTACTTCATAAAGGTGGGATGCATGAAACGGAAAAACCTCGTGCCCAACATCGTAAAGATAGACAAGATACTAAACAGCAATTGAAGAAAGGTATTTGGTAAATAATTTAAACCAAGATCGTAGTAATTATTAAGGAGACTTAGAAATGACTAAATATTTTAAAAATCGCAATAAAAAAAGCGACTCTAACGAGTCGCTTTTTTACTGTTCAAGAACTCAAATTATTGAGCTGCTGCAGGAGCTGCCGCTTCTTGACCAGGTTGAACAACTACAGTACGGCTACCAGTGATTGTCGCGAATACACGACGGTTCATAGCACGACCTTCTTTAGTTTTGTTGTCAGCAATCGGTTGATCCCAAGCGAAACCTTGAGTAGACAAACGAGATGCATCAACGTTGTATTCGTTTACAAGAGCTGATTTAACAGAGTTAGCACGAGCTAAAGATAAACGTTCGTTCAACTTACGTGGACCAGTGTTATCTGTGTGACCTTCGATACGTGCAGTAGCGTTAGGGTATTCAGTTAACTTCTCAGCAACTTTAGCGATTTCTGGCTTGTATTGGTCTTTGATGTTTGATTTGTTAGTATCAAAGAACACACGAAGTTCCATGTTAAGATCTTCAGTTAACTCTTGTGGTTGTGGAGCAACTGGAGTTGGTTCAACTGGAGCAACTTCTACTACAGGAGCAGCAGGCTTCAAGTGACCACCAAGAACTACGTTTAAACCAGCAAGAGCTGTGTAACGCCAGTATTTTTCGTCAAAATCATAAGTACCACGAGCTTCTGTACGAAGTGATAATGCATCATTCAAACGATAGAAAGCACCTACACCGGCATTACCGATAGTATCTTTCTTGTCTTCATAGATACCATCAAACTCAGTTTTAGTTTGACCTGCACCTAATAATACATACGGCTTGAATTTGCTGTCGTAGTTCTTAGTAATCAAATCAGAAGTTGCGTAGAAGTTACCAGCAATAGTTTTTTGCTTGTATTCAGAACCAGCTACGCCAGTACCTTCAAGATCACCTTTAACTTGGTTATATTCAGCTTCGAAACCTAACCAAGGAGTTAATTCAACACCTAGTGCAGCACCAACGAATAAATCATCTTGTAATTCAGCATGACTTGTTAATTTATCGTTGTTGTGGTCACTATCCTGCCAAGTATAACCTACTAATAAAGGAGTAACAGTTACGCCCGCATTAGCAGCAGCTAATGGAGCAGCGACAAGCATAGCAAGTGCAATACGACTCAATTTCATGGATATCCTCCAGAGATAACAATTGTTGTTCAAGCTCAGCCTAAATTTATTGGCCCCTGAGATATTTTTACCCCAGTATTATTTTTAAGCTATTCACATTTGAATCATACAAACACTTGATAGACTTTCCAAGTGCTTGATAATTTTAATCAAGTAAATTATTGACAAAATTACTTACAATTTCCGTTGTAATTCGGTAATTTTTCACTCAACTAGTAAATATGAACAACTTCTTTCTTTCGCTTACGGTGATTTTACCAGTATTCTAGCATCCTGATAACCTTTATTTAATTTTGTGTTTCCTCACTATAAAAATCATTATAAATCATTGATAGAAAGCATAAAATCAAAATATTTCTTCATATATTAAGGAATTTTAATGTTTAGATCTCCCGGTTTTACGCTATTTGAACTCACTATAACGCTCGCAATTCTTATGATTATGGTCATTATAGCTCTTCCCTTATACCATCAATTTATGGCTTCTGTAGAATTAAAAAATGTTTCTCGATTACTCACAATTCATATACAAAAAGCCAAATACGACGCAATTCTACGACATAAGAGCGTCGTACTTTGTCCAAGTGTTGATTTGTCTATATGTAATAGTAATTGGGATACAAGCCTTATTAGCTTTGTAGACACAAATCATAACCTGCAGAGAGAAAGCAATGAGGAGATTTTGAGCAATATTGAACTTGCTCACCACTACGGTTCTTTAAAATTTCAAAAGTTTGGAAAAAAATTAAATAGTATTGTATTTCAAGGCGACACTGGCCTTCCACGAGAGTCTAACGGCACTTTTACTTATTGTTCTTATAATCAGCTTAAAAACTTTAAATTAGTTCTCAGCAAAATGGGGCACACCCGTTTAGAAGACCTAAAAAATTGTTAGAACTCTACAGTCTAATGCAGAAGATATCTCTCTTTAATTTTTGCAATATACTGCCTAAGTTTTAAATATTTCTTATTTTGAGATTAAGAACAATCGGAGATTACAACAATGACTGACATCGTAATTGTAAATGGTGCTCGTACTGCCATGGGCGGTTTTCAAGGATCATTATCAGGACTTACAGCGCCTGAGTTAGGGGCTGTAACGATTAAAGAAGCAATCGCACGAGCAGGTTTACAACCTACTGATGTCGAAGAAGTCATTATGGGGTGTGTTCTTCCTGCAGGCTTAAAACAAGGCCCTGCTCGTCAAGCCATGCGTAAAGCTGGCTTACCAGATTCTACGGGTGCAGTGACAATTAATAAACTTTGTGGTTCTGGCATGAAGGCAGTCATGCAAGCTGCTGATATGATTAAAGCAGGTAGTGCTGAAGTAGTTGTTGCTGGCGGCATGGAGTCTATGACAAATGCACCTTACGTTTTACCAAAAGCACGAGCTGGCTACCGTATGGGCCATGGTGAAATCAAAGACCATATGTTCTTTGATGGGCTTGAAGATGCTGAAACTGGGCGTTTAATGGGTTCTTTTGCTCAAGATATGGCAAATACTCGTGGCTATACACGTGAACAAATGGATGACTTTGCGATTCGCTCTTTGAAGCGTGCTCAAACAGCAATTACTGAAGGCTATTTCAAAGATGAAATCGTTCCAGTTACCGTACCTAGTCGCAAAGGTGATATCGTTGTTGATCAGGATGAACAACCTTTAAATGCAAAGATTGACAAAATTCCTTCACTCAAACCAGCTTTTGCAAAAGACGGTACAATTACCGCGGCAAATGCGAGTTCTATTTCGGATGGTGCGTCTGCATTAGTATTAACTTCAAGTGATGTTGCTAAACAACGTGGTTTACAACCGCTTGCAAAAATTATCGCGACAGCTTCAAACTCACAGCATCCTTCAGAATTTACGATCGCTCCTGTGGGTGCTATCGAAAAAGTGCTTAAAAAAGCGGGGTGGAATGCTCAAGACGTTGACCTTTGGGAAATTAATGAAGCTTTTGCGATGGTTACCATGTGTCCAATCGATGACTTCAAACTTGATGCTGAAAAAGTCAATATCAATGGTGGTGCTTGTGCCCTAGGTCATCCTGTAGGTTCTACGGGTTCTCGTATTATTCTTACCCTTATTCATGCACTAAAACGTACTGGTGGTAAAAAAGGTATTGCTGCACTCTGTATTGGTGGTGGTGAGGCAACAGCAGTTGCAATTGAACTCATTTAATCCAAATTCATTATTTTAAAATCCCACTTCGGTGGGATTTTTTTTATGAAAAAACTACAAAAAATGACCCACAAAATCACTTTTAAGTTTTAACTTATTTTTTTAAACGAAAACAACAATGGACAATAACAATGCAACTCAATCACTATCTCAATTTCCAAGGTCAGGCAGAGCAAGCCTTTAATTTTTATAAATCAGTATTTGGCGGTGAATTCGCCATGTTGAGCCGTTATGGTGATATGCCCGCGCCTGAAGGTGTAACATTATCGGAAGCCGACAAAAATCTAGTTCTTCATGTTTCTCTACCAATTAATGAATACACTGTACTTATGGCTTCAGATACAAATGATCAATTCTGTGCCCCTAACAGCGTTTTTACCCAAGGAAATAATCACTACATCTCGATCAATCTTGAAAAAGATGAGCAAGAAAAAGCAAAACAGCTTTTTGATGCTTTATCTGTTAATGGTCAAATTGAAATGCCTCTAGAAAAAACATTCTGGGGTGCATTGTACGGCGCATTTACCGATCAGTTCGGTATAAAGTGGATGGTTAACTGCCAGCTTGATACCTAATATTTTCAATATTTAGCCCTTATAGAGATACTTAGTATTTCTATAAGGGCTTTAAACATCGATATTGGAATATTGCGCAATAATCATTAAACCAACCGTAATAAAGCCGATTCCTATCCACCCTGCAATATCAATATTCTGACCAAGAAAAATCTTTGCTAAAAAAGCCGTCGCTAATACACCTATTCCAGACCAAAGCACATATAAGATTCCAGCTTGCATATACTTCAAAGCAATAGCAGCGCAGGCAAAAGAAATAATATATAAAACCAGAGCAATGCCCTGAGCTGTTTTATTAACTAATCCATTCCCCTTAGCAGAATAAAATGTTGAGAGTACATCTGTCGCAATAGCAAAGAGTAGCCACCAAGCACCGGGATTTATTTTTGAAATTAAACCTAACATTATTGTTCTTCAGTTGAGTCATATAAAAATTATTTATAAAAAAAGCTGAACCGGAGTTCAGCCTTTATATTTTAAAGCTATTTAAGCACCAGTTTGATAACTTGCTTGCGGTACGGCTGTTGAAGCTTGATATGGACGAGTAAAGTCTTGCAAACCAGCTGCTGCTTCTTGCACATCTTTACCTTCTTTAATCACAAAACTGTCAAAACCTGAACGTTTTAAGTAGTTTAAAACATCCTTAAATACATCACCTGTTGCACGAAGTTCACCTTGGAAACCTTGGCGACGCAATAGTGCAGCGAATGAATAACCGCGCCCATCGCCAAAACCTGCGAACTCAATAAAGATTGCATCAAGTTCATTTAATGGAAATGTATGTTCTTCTGGTGAATCATTCACAGTTACATACAAAGCTTTTTTACCTTGAATGTTTGCCAATTGATCGAGTTGAGCTGTTGTTACAACAACATCACCTTGTGGAACAACACCATCTTCAGCAATGATTTGATAAGTATTATCTGCAATCGTGCCATCTTTATAAAGCACTGGTAGAGCTGTATTAAGCATATGCACGCTCCTTAAATGGTTGAATTCCTACACGGCGATATGTATCAACAAAACGCTCACCTTCAGTACGTAGATCAAGGTAAGTATTCAATACTTCTTCGATGACATCAGGCACAGCATCTGCTGCAAATGATGGCCCTAAGATGTCACCGATTGATGCATCATGGTCTGAATTGCCACCTAATGTAATTTGGTAGAATTCAGCACCCTTCTTATCTACACCTAAAATACCGATGTTACCTACATGGTGGTGACCACAAGCATTCATACAACCAGAAATATTGAGATCTAAATGACCAAGATCATAAACTTTGTCTAAGTCATCGAAACGGCGTGTAATGGCTTCAGCAATTGGAATTGATTTCGCATTTGCCAGTGAACAGAAATCACCGCCCGGGCAACTAATGATATCGGTAATAAAACCAATATGTGCACGCGCCATATTTTGTTGTTCAAGCGCTTGCCATACATCGAATAAATCTTTTTGAGGTACGTCAGCCAAAGCAATGTTTTGTTCGTGAGTAGTACGAAGTTCACCGAAAGTATATTTATCAGCAAGATCTGCAATAAAATTCATTTCTTCAGTGGTCATATCACCCGGTGCGATACCTGCACGTTTTAGAGAAATCGTAACAATTCGATAGCCCTTGACTTTATGCGCATGCGTGTTGATGTTGAACCACTGTTTGAATTTTGGATGCTCAGCAAATAAAGCTGTGAAGTCTTCATCCTCTAAATCTTGATAATCAAACGGTGTGAATTCTTCATCCAGTTTTTTCAAGATTTCTGGCTGAATTTTCAATGCTTCGCGTGTATGTTCGAATTCAGCTTCAACTTTCTGTGCAAACACTTCAGGCGTTAATGCTTTAACTAGAATTTTGATACGCGCTTTATATTTATTATCACGACGACCATGCAAGTTATAAACACGTAAAACCGCTTCTAAGTAAGCAATTAAATCTTCACGTGGTAAAAACTCACGAATGACGCTACCAATGATTGGGGTACGGCCTAAACCACCACCAGCCATAATTTTATAGCCGATCTCGCCCGCTTCATTACGTACGATATAAACACCAATATCGTGGAATGCAGTCGCCGCACGATCTTTTTCTTCAAGTGCAGAAACAGCAATTTTGAACTTACGTGGTAAGAAGGCAAATTCAGGGTGGAATGTACTCCACTGACGAATCAATTCACATGTTGGACGTGGATCTGCAATTTCACCAGCAACCACACCAGCATATTGGTCAGTTGTCGTATTACGAATACAGTTACCACTGGTTTGAATGGCATGCATTTGTACAGTTGCAAGTTCCGCCAAAATGTCTGGCACATCTTCAAGCGCAGGCCAGTTTAACTGAATGTTTTGACGTGTAGATACATGTGCGTAACCACGGTCATAAGCAGTTGAAACTTCAGCGACTTTACGTAATTGTTTAGAATTCATTAAGCCATACGGCACAGCAATACGCAGCATAGGCGCATAACGTTGCACATATAAACCATTTTGCAAACGTAATGGACGATATTCGTCTTCAGAAAGTTTGCCAGCTAAATAGCGTTCTGTTTGATCACGGAACTGAGCAACTCGTTCATTAACCAGCTGCTGGTCGAAATCGGTATATAAATACATGGCGTATGGCTAGTAGATTCATTATTAAGGCGGATAGCATAGCGAGCTTTTATTCATCAATAAAATGCTTTTTTTGCATATTTAATAACGGTTTTATTGATAAGCTTTAATACAAATCGACATAAAAAAGCCCGGATAAATCCAGGCCCTTTCTATAAAAGCTTTTTATTTGTTATCTGGTAAGGCATAAGCCACTAAATAGTCGCCCATTTTCGTACCAAATGAACCATGACCACCAGCCATGATGACAACATATTGTTTACCATTGATTTCATAAGTCATTGGTGTTGCTTGTCCACCAGCTGGTAAACGTGCTTCCCAAAGTTTCTTACCATTAGTGACGTTAAACGCACGTAAGTAGTTATCTTGAGTTGCACCAACAAACATGACATTACCGGCAGTAGAAATTGAACCACCTAAACCAGGCACACCAATTTTCACAGCTGGTAACTGGAACAAGTTCGGTAAGCTGTCACGGATTGTACCAATACGTTTTTTCCATACCACTTCATGAGTTTTTAAATCAACGCCAGCTACATAACCCCAAGCTGGTTGTTTACAAGGTAAACCAAGCGGAGATAAGAATGCGCTAATTTCTACACCATAAGGTACGCCGTACATCGGTTGTACGCCCTGCTCAGTTCCCGCACCTTTTGCAGTTTGCTCACGGTTTGGATCAGCCGGAATTAAACGGCTTACGAATGGCAAACCAATCGGGTTCATTACAGCAACTTGACGGTCAGGGTTAACCGACATACCGCCCCATTCAAATACACCTAAGTTACCAGGGAAAACTAAAGTACCGTTTTCAGATGGTGGAGTGTAAATACCATCGTAATTTAGACGTTTGAAAGATACACGACACATGAGCTGATCAAGCATAGTAGCACCCCACATGTCTTTATCAGTCAATTTGTCTTGTGGCGCCAAGTTCAAGTCAGAGAATGGCTGAGTTTTTGAGTAAAACTCACCTTTAGTTTGTGGTCCACGTTTAACTGTTTGTGGTACTGGTTTTTCAGTCACAGGAACAATTGGTTGACCATTACGGCGATCAAGAACAAAGGCATTACCTGTTTTTGTCAATACATAGATTGCAGGAACAGTTTGGCCAGCTTTGTTTTTAATATCAGCTAAAGATGGTTGTGATGGTACGTCCATATCCCATAAATCATGATGGGTTGTCTGGAAGTTCCACACTAATTTACCAGTAGATGCATTAATCGCTAACATTGAGTTTGCATAACGCTCTTTCAGCTCAGTACGGTCACCACCCCAGATGTCTGGTGTACCTACACCTGTTGGTACATAAACGATATCAAGTTTCGCATCGTATGCTAAAGGTGCCCACGCATTTGGTGAGTTATGAACAAAATTCGTACCTTCGCCCGGCATTGCATTTGGATCTGCTGCGCCAGTATCAAATACCCAAAGAAGTTTACCAGTGTTAACGTCGTAGCCACGAATTACACCAGATGGTTCTTTATTTGAGTAGTTATCGGTTACCGAACCAGCAATAACAACTGTTGAACCAGTTACGATACCAGGAGATGTCGGGTTGTAACCGCCTGGATACGCATATGGCATAAACTCTTGCAAGTTCACTTCACCATTTTGACCAAAGTCAGTACATGCTTTACCAGTGTCAGCATTCACAGCCACTAAACGACCATCATTCACTGGTACAAATACCTTACGCGGACATTGTGTAGAGCTAGATTTCTTGCTTTGGAGACTCTTTGCAAACTCAGTTGTATTGTTTGCATCGTAGTACATCACACCACGACAAGTTAAATGCTGGAACGATTTATCCGTTTTAAGCTTCGGATCAAAGCGCCATTTTTCTTTACCTGTCGCAGGATCAATCGCAATTAATTGCTGGTGAGCCGTACAGATAAACATGTTATTACCGATTTTAATCGGTGTAACCTGATTGGTCGTTTCGCCTGAGTCATTACCCGTTTTGAGATCGCCAGTACGTAAAGTCCAAGCAACTTTCAAGTCTTTTACGTTTTGATCGTTGATCTGTTTCAATGGAGAATAACGTTCACCAGCTTGAGTACGACCATAAGCAGGCCAGTCGCTCTCTGCAACGCCCGGAACGGCTTGAGCAGTTTCAGGCTGAGGAGTTTTAATTTCACCATTAATTTCTTGCGGATCATTGAAGATTGAATAAACCATCAACACGATTGCAATTGCTAAAGTTGAAGATAAAGCAACTTTACTTGATCCAAGGTTGTTGATTCCACGAGTTACAGCCGGAACCAATAACCATAAACCAAGAATACCTAAAATATCTAAACGTGGTGCAAGCGCCCAAAAGTCTGTTCCAACTTCCCAGACACTCCAGATAATAGTTCCTAGCATTAATGCAGCATAAACCCACAAAGCAGTAGAAGCACGCTTGTAGAGTTGCCATGCAACAATGAGGAGCAAGACTCCAGCTATAATGTAGTAAATTGAACCGCCTAATGTAGCGAGCCAAATACCTCCAATTAACAGGAATAACGCTAATAACCCAATAATAATTACGGTAAAAGTCGTTAAACCTGATCTTGAAGTAGGTTGATTCATAAACCACCTCTTATCAATCATCATTTTTATAGGAAAGATATGCCGAGTTTCTAATTAAAAATCGACATTACCCATACATCTAAAACAAAATTCAGGCATAAAGAAAAAAACGGAAGGTCAGGATACTTCAATCAATGAGTTAGCCCTCGACAATCCGTTTTTTCGGAGTAATTACGCTTAGAATGCGGTTGAGAATTTAATGCCGCCTACCCAAGTGTTATCACCATTTTTTAATGCACCAACATGACGAACATATTGCACATTTGGACGAATAGTTAACCAGTTCGTCGCATGAATACCGTAGTAAAGCTCGGTATTATATTCGGTGTCATATTCTTTAGTTTGAACATCGTTCCAATCATCATTGATATGGATACGAGCCACACCGAGCGCCAACTCATCTTGAGGACGTTGATTAAGCAAACCTTTATAGACTAAGCCTACATTTTGCATATTATCAATTTTGTTGGTGTCAGAGTCGTGGAAAGTCAGGTTTACAAAACCTGTTAAACCGCGATCTGTTTGATCAGCAGGCTGAAATAATTTTTGTTTTGCAGTTACCCACACACCTTGTTTATGAGAGTTTTTGGTTTCATCTGCAATTTCTTTGGCGTCAGCAGTGCTGTAGTAATAACCTAAACGGTATTCACCCGCCATACTTTGAGCACCTAATTTAGGTGACCAAACCACTTCGGCAGGAATAATTGCACCGTGAGAACCATCAGTACTTAAGTTAAAACCTTTGCCTCGCTCCAGATTTTCCGGGTTGTATTCATATACACCAACTTGGGTATATAAGTCAGGCTGCAAGTTATATTTAACACGCATTGCCCATTGGCTGACCGGCCAGTTATACCACTGATCGCCCACCCAGTTACCGACTTGCGAACCACAAAGTGCCAAGTTCTGGAAATCACAATCAAAACTATTAAAGTCTTCACCCTCACCAAAACGACCGACTTTAACATCTAATTTTTGATCCATGAATTTTTTCTTAATCCACAAATCAGTTAAACGCCAAGTTTGCTCACGCCCCCACACTTCTTGTACTGAGCTTAAGTGCCCTGCTAAAGCTGGTGAATGTTCAGAAAGCGACTGCCCATCACGATAAGTTAATGTGATTTGAGCTTCAGTATCTTGCCAACCTAAAATTTTATTTAGGTCAAAATGAGTTCCTAATGCCAGTTGCCCCGTATAAGCACTACCATGCGTAGATGTATTTTTTGAATCTAAAATACCGGCATATTCGCCGGTATATCCAAAAGAAAAATCATAACCTTGTGCTTGTAACGCAGTGCGTTGACCGTTCCAATCACCCAACATCCAAGGACTATTTGGGTCGAATGCAGCAGCAGCTTGTGCATGCTGTATAAAAAGAGTAATTGATAAAACGGATAAACAGGAAGCCATCAAGGATTTATGTGTTTTCATGTTTACATACCTTTTATGTCTTTGTTTATAAAGGGTACGCTAATTTTATGTAAAGAAATTATTCAAAATGTTAATCGATTGATTAATCTAATAATAATTTTAATACACATTGTATAAGAAACGGCCTTGGCTCTTTACCAGCGTCCTTCACCAAGTTTCTGACCAATAAAGGAATATCTCATTTTTGATCTTGAAAACTTAATTGGACAAGCCAATTGTGGTTCTGTATCCGTCGCATTATTTTGCAAAGGTACATCCACAATCCATCCACGTTCTTGTGCTAAAGGCGAGTTTAGGGACTCAGATAGGCTTAAAACAGGTTCTACACATACATCAAGATTTGCGAAAATTTCATGCCATTCTTTAAATGTTTTGCTTTTAATTTTCTCTTGAATTGCTTGTTTAACTTCCTGTCTGTCTTCTACATCCAAAGAAGCACCTTTTTGTAATAATAAAGGTAAATCAAGAGCTACTGACAAACCAGACATAAACTGTGGCTCAAGACTACCTATTGAAAGATAACGCCCATCTTGAGTCATATAATAGTCATAGAAAATGCCACCATTGAGCATGCCATGCTCAGGAGCCTGTTCAACTTGTGCCGCAAGTGTAGCGGATGCGGCCATACTATTGAGGCTAGCAACACAATCAGTCATAGAAATATCAATATATTGCCCCATTCCACTACGTCCGCGTTCGACGACCGCAGCCAAGATCGCAATGACCGCATGAAGTGAACCACCCGCAATATCTGCAACTTGTATACCGAGCGGAGGCGGACCGCTGTCTTGTCGACCACTATATCCAGCAATACCAGCTAAAGCTAAATAGTTTATGTCATGCCCAGCTCTGTCTTTATAGCTTCCTGTTTGTCCGTATCCTGTAATTGAACAATAAATGAGACGCGGGTTAATTTCGGCAAGTGTCGCATAGTCTAATCCGAGACGGCGCATGACATCTGGTCGGAACTGCTCTATAACAATATCAAACTCAGAAATTTTGGCTTTAATCAGATCAATACTCGTCTTATCCTTTAAATCCAGAACAATCGACTGTTTATTTCGGTTTAGATAACTATGTGCCGTTGCTTGACCATTTGCATATGGCGGCATGATTCGGATTAAATCAGGACGTGATGGAGATTCGATATGGATGACTTCGGCTCCCATATCGGCCAGATACATTGTTGCAAAAGGTCCTGGTAAGAGCGTCGAGAAATCGAGAACT
Source organism: Acinetobacter sp. P1(2023) (assembly GCF_028367635.1). NCBI lineage: Bacteria > Pseudomonadati > Pseudomonadota > Gammaproteobacteria > Moraxellales > Moraxellaceae > Acinetobacter > Acinetobacter sp. P1(2023). The sequence continues at coordinate 102,653 of NZ_JAQNDD010000010.1, read as the reverse complement.
TTAAGTCCATTTAATGCTGTCGTCATCGTATTTTTAACCACTATTATTCGAATTTTCTTTTATATTAGTTAAGCAAATATAGTAAAACAATGTCATGTTCAGCCATTTACCTTGATCATTTCGGCAATTTAACATGTAAAAAGTGCTTTTACTCTGTTGTAAATCGCCAATTTATTTTTTTAGACGGTCATTTAGGTCAATTTAAAGTGAACATCAAAGAGACTGAAGGATTCAATATGAGTCGCGATACGATTAGCATCCACTTCGTGAATGCGGCTTTGACAGGCGTAAAACGCCTTGGCATGGATGTTGAAATGCTCCTTTCACATGTGGGTATTGAAGCAGAATTATTACGTCAACCTAAAGCTCGAATCTCACCAGAACAATACACTCGTTTTATAAAAATGTTGTGGATGGTCACACAGGATGAACACGTTGGATTTGACGTACAACCACGTCGTCTGGGCACTTTTGCCATTATGTGTCAGTTGATTATTCACGCAAAAACATTAGGTCAAGCCCTTGAACTATCATCTCAATTTTATAAATTATTTGGCGATGAATGGTCGGTAACACTAGAACGTGACAAACACGAAGCACGTCTCGTTCCTCTCATTCCAAAAACTTTAGATCCAGATCATTTCATTACCGAAAGTATGCTTATGATTTGGCACGGTCTAGCATCATGGCTCATTGAACGCCGTTTGCCATTAGAGCGTGTTCATTTTAGCTATCCACGCCCTGCACATGCAGATGAATATGACGCATTATTTTTTGCACCAGTCATGCAGTTTGATGCACCGCGTACTGAAATAACCTTTGCAGCTGATTATCTTGATTTGCCAATCCGTCAAGATGAAAAAACGCTGGAAGAGTTCTTAAAAGCAGCACCTGCTCAGCTTTTAGTAAAATTCAAAAATACCAACTCGCTAACTTCTCGTATTCGTGAAGTACTCAAAAGCCAGATTGGTGAAGAAATGCCAACGCTTAATGACGTTGCATCAATGTTGTATTTATCTCCTCAAACCTTACGTCGTCGCTTGGCTGCCGAAGGTAAAAGCTATCAAGGCGTAAAAGACGCCTTACGTCGAGATGCTGCAATTCATTTATTACTCAACCCTGAATTAACACTTGAAGATGTTGCTCAACAAGTCGGTTTTAGTGAAACCAGTACGTTCCACCGTGCATTTAAAAAATGGACGGGAGTAACTCCGGGCTTATATCGTCAACTACACGGTTACCATTAATACTTAAATCTATTTAGCTTTACATTTAGCCCAAGTTCAACTTGGGCTTTTTTGTATTTCTATTGGCAAAAATCATCACCTGATGGGTGCGCTTATCGTCATTGCACTCGCTATTAAAACCAGTACACTCAAAACACAACAAAGTTTAAGTAATAAAAAAGGAACTGCTATGAGCGAGGCTTATATTATTGATGCCATTCGCACCCCACGCGGAAAAGGAAAAAAAGATGGCTCTCTTTATGAAGTAAAACCAATCACATTACTGACCACCTTATTAAATGAATTACAGCAGCGCCATCAACTTGATACATCTAAAGTTGACGATATTGTTTTAGGCTGTGTAACACCAATTGGCGACCAAGGTGGTGATATTGCTAAAACAGCAGCGATTGCAGCAGGTTGGAACGATGATGTTGCTGGGGTGCAAATCAATCGTTTTTGTGCATCAGGTTTAGAAGCAGTCAACATGGCAGCAATGAAAGTCCGCTCTGGTTGGGAAGATTTAGTGGTTGCTGGTGGCGTTGAATCAATGTCACGCATTCCAATGGGTTCTGATGGTGGGCCTTGGGCTTTAGACCCAGAAACAAACCTTAAGTCATCATTTGTTCCACAAGGCATTGGGGCCGACCTCATTGCAACCTTAGATGGCTATAGCCGTGAAGATATCGATAATTTTGCTGTGAAGTCACAACAAAAAGCGGCAGCGGCTCAATCAAATGGTTATTTCAATCACTCAGTTGTGCCAGTAAAAGATCACGCCGGCGTGGTGATTTTAGATAAAGATGAATTTATTAAAGGCAACACCACACTCGAAGGTTTAACGAAGCTCAACCCAAGTTTTGAAATGATGGGGCAAATGGGCTTTGATGCAGTGGCTTTACAAAAATATCCTGAAGCACAAAAAATCAATCATGTTCATCACGCAGGTAACTCATCAGGCATTGTCGATGGAGCAGCTGTAGTTTTATTGGCTTCTGAAAAAGCGGTAAAAGAACAAAATTTAAAACCGCGCGCTAAAGTTTTGGCGACTGCCCTAGTCGGTACTGACCCAACTATCATGCTAACAGGACCTGCTCCTGCCGCACGTAAAGCTTTAGAAAAAGCTGGCCTCACGATCGATGATATTGACCTATTTGAAGTCAACGAAGCATTTGCGGCGGTTGTTATGCGTTTTATTAATGAGCTCAACGTTCCTGTTGAAAAAGTCAACGTAAATGGCGGCGCGATTGCTTTAGGCCATCCATTAGGAGCAACAGGTGCCATGATTTTAGGCACACTACTTGATGAGCTTGAACGACAAGATAAAAAGCGCGGTTTAGCAACGCTCTGTGTGGGCGGTGGAATGGGTATTGCCACCATTATTGAACGCGTATAAAAATTAGGGATATAAAAGATGAGTGCAATTCAATACGAAAAAAATGCCGACAATATTGTCATTTTAACGCTTGATTCAACAGGTCAATCTGCAAACACCATGAATGCCGAGTTCCGTGACTCGCTCGATGAAGCGACTCAGAAACTTAAAGCAGAAACAGAACTTTCAGGTGTTATTTTCCGTTCAGCTAAAAAAACTTTCTTTGCAGGCGGTGACCTAGATGAGCTGATTCAAGTTCAGCCGGAACATGCGACTGACTTTTTTAATATGGTTGAAAAGCTAAAAGGTCATTTACGTACAATTGAAACGCTAGGGATTCCAGTTGTTGCAGCATTAAATGGCACAGCACTTGGCGGCGGTTGGGAAATCGCATTAAGTTGCCATCACCGTATTGCAATCAATGACCTGAAAAGCAAATTTGGCCTACCAGAAGTCACTTTAGGTTTGTTACCAGGCGGCGGCGGTATTGTGCGTATGGTACGTCTGCTTGGGCTTCAAAATGCGTTCCCATTTTTAATGGAAGGCAAACAGTTCGGTATTGATAAAGCAAAATCTTTAGGTTTAATCCATGACACAGCTGAAAATGAACAAGAGCTGTTAGATAAGGCAATTGCTTGGATCAAGGCCAATCCAAAATCTCAGCAGCCTTTTGATGTAAAGGGTTATAAAATTCCGGGTGGCGATCCAAAAACTCCAGCAGTTGCACAAGTTCTTGCCATTGCACCAGCCATGTTAAAAGACAAAACCAAAGGCTGCTACCCTGCTCCTGAAGCGATTATGGCTGCCGCAGTTGAAGGTGCTCAAGTCGATGTCGATACCGCCTTGCGTATTGAGTCTCGCTACTTTACTCAACTAGCAACAGGCCAAATCTCTAAAAATATGATCGGCACTTTCTGGCATGGTTTAAATGCAATTAAGTCTGGTGCAAGCCGCCCTGCCGACGTTGCAAAATGGCAAGCCACTAAAGTGGGTGTATTGGGTGCAGGCATGATGGGTGCGGGCATTGCTTATTCAACCGCAATTAAAGGCATTCCTGTTGTACTTAAAGATGTATCAGTTGAAAATGCTGAGAAAGGCAAAGCTTACTCACAAAAACTCTTAGATAAACGTGTTTCACAAGGCCGCATGACCGCAGAAAAACGTGATCAGGTTTTATCGCTCATCACAGCTACTGCTTCAGCAGCAGATCTACAAGGCTGTGATTTAATTATTGAAGCGGTATTTGAAAACCAAGAGCTCAAAGCGAAAGTTACTCAAGAAGCTGAACAATACTTAGCTGCGAATGGCGTAATGGCTTCCAACACCTCAACCCTACCAATTACAGGTTTAGCTCAAGCAAGTAAGGATGATAAAGCGTTTATCGGTCTCCACTTCTTTAGCCCTGTCGACAAAATGCAGTTGGTCGAAATTATTAAAGGTAAAAATACCTCCGCAGAGACACTTGCTAAAGCCTACGACTTTGTACAACAAATTGGAAAAACACCAATTGTCGTTAATGACAGCCGAGGTTTCTTTACAAGTCGTGTGTTTGGTACTTTTATTCAAGAAGGCATGCGCTTGCTTGCCGAAGGCGTCCATCCAGCGCGCATTGAAATGGCTGCACTGAAAGCAGGTATGCCAGTTGGACCACTTGCGATTCAAGATGAAGTATCTTTAACCTTAACTGAGCATGTTGCCAGTGAAGCACGTAAAGCCCTACAAGCCGAAGGAAAAGATTTACCGAAAACTTCTGTAGATGAAGTGGTTCACACCATGATTCATGAATTAAACCGTAAAGGTAAAGCTGCTGGTGCTGGTTTCTATGACTATCCTGAAAATGGCAAAAAGCACCTTTGGGAAGGCTTAAACCGCTGGAAAAAAGATCATGACATTTCTGAACAAGATATGATTGATCGCATTCTGTTTGTACAAGCGCTGGATACCTTACGTTGTTATGAAGAAGGTGTATTAGAGTCTGTAATTGATGCCAATGTCGGTTCTATTTTTGGAATTGGTTATGCACCTTGGACGGGAGGAGCAATTCAATTCCTAAATCAGTATGGTACTGATAAAGCACAAAAACGTGCCGAAGAATTGGCTGCAAAATATGGTGAACGTTTTACCCCACCTGCCTTACTAAAAGCCAAAGCTGAGCAGAAACATAATATTCAATAACTTAGACGTACTGAATATTCAAAAACTGCATAAACCTTACCCATATAAATATATTTTATTTATATGGGTTTTTCTTTATAACCTTTAAGATTTCAGCCCCCACCTAAATATGCTATAAATAGACTTCATTTTTGTGCTTCTACAGCACATTCGAGAAATCCTTATGTCCGATAAAAATTCTTCCGAGTCAGCAATTTTAGGCTGGAAATTTGTTCTGATCGTTGGTGTCTTAAGTGCGATTTTCCTTGGTTTTTTCTATTTAGCGATGAGTAATGAACCTGACTATATGCCAGGTGCACAGCGTAAAGCTCAACAAGAGCAAATGCAGCAAAAGGCTGAACACTCTACTGAGCAACACGCTCAACATAGTGACAATATGCCTGAAATGGATATGCAAGAACACAAGCAATCAACTCAGTAATTAGATATTTTTCAAATGACAGATTTTTCCCGTAATGCACTGGTTGTAGAAGGTGGAGGCATGCGCGGTGCCTTTACCAGTGGTGTACTTGACGCGTTTTTACAACAACAGTTCAACCCTTTCGATTTATATGTTGGTGTATCATCTGGCTCAACCAATGTCGCCAACTACTTAGCAGGCCAGCAAGGCCGCACGCTAACCTTTTATATTGATCATTCACTCCGTCCAGAATTCATCGATTACAAACGCTTTTTTAAAGGCGGCGATTTACTTGATTTAAAATGGATGTGGGAAATTGGTGAGCAAGAGCACCCACTTGATCAACAAAGTCTTTTTGCCAAAAATCCAGATTTTTATATGGTATTGACCCATGCCAAAACGGGTCATGCGGAATATCTTCGTGCAGGTAAAGATAATTTACTCAATGCACTTCGTGCTTCTAGCTCAATTCCTGTTTTAACGCGTCATCCTGTTGATATTATGGGTGAACCATATTTTGATGGTGGTGTTGCAGATGCTTTACCCGTTCGCTGGACGGCTCAGCAAAGTGGCGTCAAAAAACTGTTAGTTTTACGCACTCGCCCGAAAAACTACTTCAAGGCAAGTAGTCGAGGTGATCAACTCCTCGCAAAATATGCTTTTAAACATCATTATGGTTTTGCAAATAGTTTGCGTAGCCGCTGTGCTCGTTATAACGCTTCAGTAGATTTTGTTCGTGGTGAAAATCCAGATCAACAAATTTTAGAAGTGTGTCCACCGCCACTTAAAAATATGGCTGGCCGTTTAACGACCAATCCGAAAAAGCTTCGCTACAGTTATGAAGTTGGTTTAGAGACTGGCTTACAAGCCATCGAAAGTTGGAATGCAATGAAATAAATTAAAATTGAGATTTCTAAAAAGAAGTCTCAATTTAATTCTAAAACCATATCAATATGTGGAATGCCGCAGTCTTGGTAAACCTCGCCTTGTACTTTAAAGCCTAAAGCTTCGTAAAAAGCGGTCACATAGGTTTGCGCCGAAAGCTTTAAGTAAGGCAATTTATGATGACGCGCATATTCAATAATATGCTGCATTAAAATTTTACCTATACCCTGCTTTCGATAAGGCATTAAAACAGCAACACGCCCTACGCTATGCTGCGGTAATAGACGTGCTGTAGCGATAGGCTGTTCTTTGTCATAGACAATAAAATGCAAAACTATGGCATCCAAGTCATCCCATTCATCTTCAGGTGCAATTCCCTGTTCTTGAATAAAGACTTGCTCACGGATGTATTTCGCATCTTTTTCAAGTTGTTCCCAACCACTCTCTATAATTTTATACATCCGCTCACCGTCCTAGCACTTGCAGCCAATATTTTCGATTGGTAACTGATCTTGTAACAGCAATTCTAGTGAGTGTTTCTTAATTCCATACATTTCTTTCAATGCTTGGATTTGAGCCATAATCTTGGCATCAGGTTGTGAAACATTTTTACGCTTTGTTGCCAAAATCATTTTGTTTTTACTGGTATGTTCAAGCGATACAAACTCAAACACTTTGGTTTCATAGCCATACGCTTTTAAAAGTAACGCACGTAAAGTGTCGGTCAGCATCTCGGCTTGTTGCCCAGCATGAATACCAAACTGTAGCATTGGCTGTAAAACTTCTGGGCTATGTAATTGTGGGCGCAACTCTTTGTGACAACATGGTGCGCACATAATCATCGAAGCGTTTAAACGAATTCCAGTATGAATAGCAAAATCAGTCGCAATATCACAAGCGTGTAAAGCAATCATGACGTCTAGCTTTTCCGGTTGATAACTGCGTACATCACCTTCAAAAAAGTCTAAATGGTTAAAATGCACTTTGTCTGCAACACTTTGGCAAAACTCCACCAAATTACGACGCAGCTCTACACCCGTAATGAGGGGTGTTTTCTGTTGTTGTTGCAGATAATCATACAAAGCAAAAGTTAAATAACCTTTCCCTGAACCAAAATCGACAATGCGTAACTCTTGTTGAGATGCATCAATCTGTTCATAAGCACTCGCAAAAATTTCGATAAATTTATTAATCTGTTTCCATTTACGAGCCATGCTTGGAATGACTTGAGCTTTTTCATCAGTAATACCCAGCTCTTTTAAAAATGCATTCCCCTGCTGTACATAGCGCTGCTTTTCACGGTCATGTGACTGAACCGTTTGTGTCGCATTTACCGCCTGCTTTTTACCCATATTCAATATGGCTTTTTTCTTATTTTTTTTAAGTTGAATTTCTTGAGTAGTCGAAAATAAGTTTGCTTGCTTACACTGAGTGATTAATTGCTCAATCTGTTGCAAGCCTTCTTCAAATGAATAGTTTTTAGTCACATCTTGGGTGGTATAGTGATATAAAGCTGAAAGCTGTTTTTGTCCATGTAGCTCTACAATACGGAAAGTAATTTTTTCCAGCTGCGCCAACTCTCCCTTATATTGGCTCAAGATCAATCGCTCAAAAGCTTGTTGGTCAAGCATTTGCTTGATTTCATGAAAAAATTGCTGTTCTTGCTCAAAGGAGAAAACCGACACGGATATACCTAAAAATGAAGACTCATATAAAATAGAAGTTTAAAGGGTCTAGGATTAAAAATAAAATAACTTTACGACTGTTTTGTATTTCTATACATTTGTATTTTTAATCAAAAAAATTAAAGTTATGAGTAAATCTGTGTTGGAAACTTACGATCCAAAAGAAGAACTATTTAATGCTTATAGTCATGGCGCTGGTGTTGTTATGGCAGTCGTAGCTTCTATCTTTTTAATTATAAAAGGATCTTATCTTTCCACTGCTCAGTGGGTGGGTTTATGGGTATATTCATTTAGTCTTATTTTAGTTTTTACCAGCTCGACACTCTATCATTTTGCTCAAACCCAAAACCTGCGCTACTGGTATAAAAAACTCGACCATACAGCCATTTACTATTTAATTGCCGGTACCTATACCCCGTTCTTGAGCATCGCGATTCCTACACAAAAAGCTCATATTTTGCTTATTGCACTTTGGAGCATTGCTGCAATTGGTACACTTTTCAAGTTAGTTTTCATTCATCGCTTTCAGAAAATTTCTTTACTTGCTTATATTCTTATGGGGTGGCTTGCTGTTTTTGTTATGGATGATATGCGTACTTATTTAAGCAAAGATGCATTGATTTTCTTAATCATTGGCGGATTAGCTTATACGGTTGGAGCATTGTTTTACGCGTTAAAAAAGGTAAGATATACCCATGCGATCTGGCATATTTTTGTGCTTTTAGGTGCAGGGGCACATTTTCTTGCCATCTATTGGTACATAGTTTAATCCATTTTTCACTCATATTCAGTGATCCTGAAAGAGTCATGGATGATGTTCTTTCACGCTATTCTTTGAGAAAAATATGTCTTTAAAAAGAGTAGTAATTAAAAATAAATTTTAACTTATATAAGGACTTATATGGAGTCAACCTCTGCGACTGCTGCTCCTGTAGTAGCCACTAATTCAAAGACACGAGTTTTGTTTGCAAGCTTAGTCGGTACAACCATTGAGTTTTTCGACTTTTATATCTATGCAACAGCTGCCGTAATTATCTTTCCACACCTATTTTTCCCTGCTAGTAGTGGCAGTGCCGCAGTCTTACAATCTCTGGCAACCTTTGCAATTGCCTTTATTGCTCGCCCTATTGGTGCTGCACTATTCGGCCATCTCGGAGACCGTATTGGCCGAAAAGCAACTTTAGTTGCAGCTTTACTGACCATGGGTATTTCGACCGTATGTATTGGTTTGCTTCCAACCTATGCCCAAATCGGAATTGTCGCACCATTACTATTAGCCGTTTGTCGTTTAGGACAAGGTCTAGGCTTGGGCGGTGAATGGAGTGGCGCAGTATTATTAGCGACTGAAAATGCCCCAGAAGGTAAAAGAGCATGGTATGGCATGTTTCCACAGCTAGGTGCTCCAATTGGCTTTATTCTAGCAACAGGTTCTTTCTTATTATTAAGTGCAGTTATTCCTGAGCAAGCATTCATGCAATGGGGCTGGCGCATTCCATTTATTGCCAGTGCTGTATTGGTTATTGTTGGCTTATACATTCGCTTAAAGCTTCATGAAACTCCAGCTTTCCAAAAGGTTTTAGATAAGCAAAAAGAAGTTAATATTCCATTTAAAGAAGTCTTAACCAAACATACTGGTAAACTTATTCTTGGCACAGTTGCAGCAATTTGTACCTTTGTCGTGTTCTATCTTACTACCGTATTTGCTTTAAACTGGGGAACCACAAAGCTTGGCTATGCACGTGGTGAATTCTTAGAACTTCAACTCTTTGCTACACTTTGCTTTGCCGCATTCATTCCTTTATCGGCTATTTTTGCAGAAAAATTTGGTCGTAAAACAACTTCTATTGGCGTTTGTATTGCTGCTGCGATTTTCGGCTTGTTCTTCTCTAGTATGTTAGAGTCTGGAAATACCTTAATCGTCTTCCTTTTCTTATGTACTGGCTTGGCAATTATGGGCTTAACCTATGGTCCAATTGGTACAGTTCTTTCTGAACTTTTCCCAACTTCAGTTCGTTATACAGGTTCAGCATTAACTTTTAACTTGGCTGGTATTTTTGGTGCATCTTTTGCCCCACTCATTGCGACTAAGCTTGCTGAAACTTATGGTTTATATGCGGTTGGTTATTATCTTACTGCTGCATCACTTTTATCACTCATCGCGTTCTTACTCATTCGTGAAACAAAAAATGATGATGTAAATAACCAGATTTAAAGTTTTAAAAACACCCCATAAAAAAGCCGGTTCAAAATTGAACCGGCTTTTTCATACATATATGTCTTAATTCATTGTTGCTGGATTCGAAGGAGCCATACTATTTGATACAGCTGGAGCTGTAACATTGCTTGCTGCAACAGCTGCTGGTCCTGCTACAGCTGCTTCACCGATTAAAGCCACTTTTGCTTTTTCTTGGCTCTTTACAGAGAGAGCTGGGTTAGTTGCCACAATACGATTGATGTTTGCTGAGTTTGCTGGAGCAATCGCAGTAGTTTGTAAAATAATTGGGCGATTATTTGTGTTTCCCAACGTATAGCGAATACCGGTACGTGGGCTAATCACTGTAGTATTTTCTTGCTTCACTACAGCTTGAGCCGAAGTTGGGCCTTTTGCTGCAAGAACTTTATCAACTGTTGTCGTTTGAGGGGCTGAAGCTGTTTCTGCTGCGAAAACAAAACTAGGCACAGCAAGAACAGTTAAAAATAAAGGTTGTAATACTTTTTTCATTGTCTTTCCAACATACACTCTGGATGAGAAGTAAATATCATTTAATGCTTAAAACTGCAAACATTATTCACAGGCTTACTACAAACATAAAAAAAGCAGAACAATTGTTCTGCTTTTTTGTGAAGGCAGATTAGATCTTACCGTGACATTGCTTATATTTTAGTCCTGAACCACATGGACATGGCGCATTGCGACTTTCTGGAACAGGGAAAGTTTGCTGATCGGCAGACTCGTTCATGGTTTCTTGAGAAAGTGTAACTTCACCAGTTAAACCATCTACATCATCATGTTCAAAAGAAAGCTTCATTGATTCAGCTTGCTGCTGCTGTTGAGCTTCCATTTCTGCAAGTTCTTCTGGTGTTGGGATATGTACACGAGACAAATCAGTCACAACATCAGTTTTAATAATACCCAACATATTTACAAACAGGTTGAAAGCTTCTTTCTTATATTCCTGTTCAGGATTTTTTTGCGCATAGCCACGTAAGTGAATACCTTGACGCAAATAATCCATTGCAGCTAAGTGATCTTTCCAATGGCGATCAAGAGAGTTTAAAACGAAATGACGTTCAAGCATTGCTGCCGATTCATCACCCATTTGAGCACGGCGCTGACGATAACGCTCAATCACTTCATCGCTAATGCGCTCAACTAAACCTTCTTCATCTAAACGACGATCTTGGTCTAACCATTGTTGAATTGGCAGCTCAATACCTAAATCAATACGTAAAGCATTTTCTAAACCTTCCACATCCCACTGGTCATGAATTGACTCTGGTGGAATAAAGTTAGCAATCATGCCTTGCATCACTTCACGATGCATTTCTTCAACATATTCTTTTAAGGTATTTTCAGCTAATACTTCATCACGTTGTGAATAAATAATCTTACGCTGTTCATTATTCACATCATCGTATTTCAATAAGTTTTTACGAATATCGAAGTTACGTGCTTCAACTTTACGCTGAGCATTCTCAATCGAACGGCTCACCATTTTATGTTCAATCGCTTCGTCTTCTTTCAAACCCATCGCGCGCATCATACCAACAACACGGTCGCCTGCGAAAATACGCATAAGGTCATCTTCAAGAGACAAATAGAAACGAGAAACACCAGGGTCACCCTGACGACCGGCACGACCACGTAACTGGTTATCAATACGACGTGATTCATGGCGTTCAGAACCAATGATGTGCAAACCACCCGCTTGCAATACATCTTCGTGGTCCTGCTCCCATTGTGCTTTTAAACGTGCTTCATCTTCTGCAGTTGGATTCTCTAGTTTGGCAAGCTTAGCTTTCCAGTTACCACCCAAGATAATGTCCGTACCACGACCAGCCATGTTAGTAGCAATCGTTACTGCATTCGGGCTACCCGCCTGAGCAATAATGTCAGCTTCACGCTCATGCTGCTTTGCATTCAACACTTCATGATGAATACCAGCTTGCATTAACTTAGAAGATAAAATTTCACTGGCTTCAATCGTTGCCGTACCAATCAGAATCGGAGCAACACCTTGCTGACGAATATTCATAATTTCTTGAATAATCGCGTTATATTTGCCGTTACGGTTTAAATAAATTAAATCGTTTTGGTCGTTACGAATCATTGGACGATGCGTTGGAATAATCACAACATCAAGGCCGTAAATTTCTTTCATTTCCGCAGCTTCAGTATCAGCAGTACCTGTCATACCTGAAAGCTTTTTATATAGACGGAAATAGTTCTGGAATGTTGTTGTCGCTAAAGTTTGGTTTTCAGGCTGAATTTCCAAGCCTTCTTTTGCTTCAACAGCTTGATGTAAACCTTCTGACCAACGACGACCCGGCATCGTACGACCCGTATGTTCATCAACAATAACCACTTCACCATCATGAATAATATAGTGAACATCGCGTTGGAACAGGAAATGCGCACGGATAGCAGCCGACACATGATGGACAAGATTTAGGTTTGTTGCTGAATATAAGCTTTCGCCTTCGGCCAACAAGCCCATTTGAATAAGTTCTTGTTCAACAGTTTCATAACCGATTTCGGTCATTTCAACTGAACGCTGCTTTTCATCAATCCAGAAATGCCCACCATCTGCTACTTTTTCTTCTTTTTGCGGATGTAATTTAGGTGGAATCGTATTGATTGCACTGTAGAGGTGTGAAGAATCTTCACTTTGACCAGAAATAATTAATGGTGTACGTGCCTCATCAATCAAGATGGAGTCAACTTCATCGATAATGGCATAGTGCAAACCACGTTGTTTCTTTTCTGCTAAAGAAAACACCATGTTGTCACGAAGGTAGTCAAAACCAAATTCGTTATTAGTACCGTAAGTAATATCGGCAAGGTAAGCTGCCGCTTTTTCTGACGGACCTTGCATTGAATAAATCGTACCAATTGATAGACCCAAAAACTCAAATAATGGGCGGTTCAACTCGGCATCACGCTGTGCCAAATAATCGTTCACAGTAATGACATGTACACCTTGGCCACTTAAAGCATTTAAATAACATGCCAAAGTACCCATGAGGGTTTTACCTTCACCAGTACGCATCTCGGCAATCTTACCTTCATGTAAGGTAATACCACCAATTAACTGAACGTCATAGTGACGCATACCCATTACACGTTTAGCGGCCTCACGACACACTGCAAATGCTTCTGGAAGTAATTTATCTAAACTTTCGCCATTATTATAACGTTGTTTGAATTCTGGAGTTTTTGCAGATAAGTCTGCATCGCTTAAAGCTGATATCGTCGGCTCGAGCGCATTGATTTGCTCAACAATTTTGCGCATGCGTTTGAGTTCACGCTCATTTTTTGTACCGAAGATACCTCCGATCAGACTTGCCAACATGGATAAACTCTCTAAATCTTGCTTGGTCAAATGAATAAACTTTTTCTCAGTCGTTTATTATGGTGCCAGAAATTTGAAGTACAAGGGGTTTGCACAAAACCCCTAAAAAAAATCTGATAGTTAGATAAACGGTTTTTCATTCATCTAATCTCCCCTTAATGTGCCGAGCACCAAAAACACACCATTAACGCTCATCGATTAAGCATAACTTCCGAGAAATCTAATTTAGCAAATTTACCTTAAAGTTACATTGATTAAGCAGTTAAAATAATGAGTTTTAGTCATATATATTTACACTTATATAAAAAATTCATAATAAAATACAAAAACAATAATTTTAATCATAAAGTAAATGCTGCATATTCTTTTGATCGAATAACAAATTATGAGCAATTGAGGAACGATCATGACACTACGATTAGGAGATACTGCTCCCGATTTTCAACAAGAATCGAGCGAAGGCACAATTAATTTTTATGATTTTTTAGGGGATAGTTGGGGGATTTTATTTTCGCATCCGGCTGACTATACCCCCGTATGTACAACTGAGTTAGGTTACACAGCAAAATTAAAAGATGAATTTACGAAGCGTAATGTTAAAGCGATTGCTTTGTCAGTAGACGATGTAGAGTCTCATAAAGGCTGGATCAACGATATTAATGAAACACAAAATACAACTGTCAACTTCCCTATCATTGCGGATAAAGACCGGAAGGTATCTGAGCTCTACGGTTTCATCCACCCTAATGCCAGTGAAACTTTGACAGTGCGCTCATTAGTGATTATCGATCCTAACAAAAAAGTTCGCTTAATCATTACCTACCCTGCTTCAACTGGCCGAAATTTTAATGAAGTCTTACGTGTTGTTGATTCTTTACAATTAACAGATAAGCATAAAGTCGCTACACCAGCGAATTGGCAGCAGGGTGAAGATGTCGTTATTGTGCCATCACTTAAAGATGAACAAGAAATTAAACAGCGCTTCCCTAAAGGGTATACAGTGGTTAAACCTTATTTACGCCTTACACCACAGCCTGAAAGCAATAAAACCGACTAAAGGTTTTATTGCTTGCAAGACAAACGAAGTGCGTAGGCAGGCTTCTGAAAGACTCCCTGCAAAATAAGCAAAGCGCGTAGGCACACATCTTAAAGATTCCCTACAAGACAAACGCAGTGCGTAGGCAAACATTTGAAAAGTTCCCTACAAGACAAGCAAAGCGCGTAGGCACAAGAGGTTAAATATCACACCCTAAAAAGTCATCCAACGCGGTGGCTTTTTTATTTATGTATTGAATACTCATGGTTTTTATTGTTCAGATCAGTTATAACTCGAACCGATTCGGTAAAAAAATAAAAATCATGATCTATAAAATTCATCATTTAAAGTGTGGCAGCATGTGCCCGGTTTGTGCCCCATTGTTTGGACAAAAGGGTTTCCTAGCTGAGGTAATCTGTCATTGCCTTCTGGTTGAAACTGATCGAGGCTTAGTACTTATCGATACGGGCTTTGGCTTGCAAGACTACTTACATATGAAGCAGCGCTTAGGCTCATTAGTGAAACGTCTAGGCAAGATTGAGCATAATCTTGAATTTAGCGCGATCCAGCAAATCCAAAAGCTCGGATTTAGCCCTAAAGATGTACAGCACATCTTTGTTACTCATCTTGATTTTGATCATGCAGGTGGAATCTCAGATTTTCCTCATGCCACAGTCCATGTTTTAGCATCAGAGTATAACGCAGCCCAACTTCCAAATTTTAAAGGCAAACTTCGCTATAGAACCAATCAATATAAAGATCATCGATATTGGAACTTTGTTGAATATCAAAAAGGTGAAGCATGGTTTAACCTCGAAAAAGTAAAAGGATTTCCCCTATTTCAAGATGAAATTTTAATGGTACCGCTCCTAGGCCATTCGGCTGGACATTGTGGTATTGCTATAAAGCAACAAAATCAATGGTTATTATTTTGTGGAGATGCTTACTACTCACACCGAGAGTTAAACCCTAAAAATAAATTAAGATCGCTCAGTCTGCTGGAAAAAACATTTGCAGAGGATAATGAAAAACGTATTTTCAACCTCAAACGCTTACAGCATTTAGCTCAACATGAGCCAACAATTGAAATAATTTGTGCTCACGACCCTGATGAGCTGAAACGGTATCAAATATGAAGAAATTATCGCTCCTTACACTTGTGATCTGTATAAATCTACAAGGCTGTATGCAGCACGAAAGTATTGCCCATGAGCATCGACCACAAGATTGGGGAAGCTTAGTTTCTCAACCCCATAACTTTTACCAAATTAGTAATGATGTTTTTCGCAGCGAACAACCAAATGCTGCCATGATTTCAGAATTAAAGAAGAATCAAATTGGAACGATCATTAATTTAAGGGCCAAAGACGTAGATACTTTAGTTTTTAAAAATGAAAATTTTAATCTTGTACATATTCCTATCAACACATGGGCAATTGACCGACAAGATTTATTAGAAGTCATGCAACAAATCAAAATTGCTAAGCAGAATGATCAACGCGTTTTATTGCATTGTTACCATGGTTCAGATCGTACAGGGGCCAGCGTTGCCATGTATCGCATTATTTTTGAAAATTGGGCAATTGATGATGCCGTTAAAGAAATGAAACACGGTGGTTATGGTTATCATATTATTTGGAAGAACATTGACCGGTTATTTACCCCTGAAAATGTAAGATGGATTCAACAACAACTGTCGAATTCCAACAGTTAAAGCCTCGAGTGCATTTGCATACAAACCCAATTATTAGGCAAATAAATTGGCTCAATCACCCACTTATTTATCGTTTTCATTTTTAGCAAATACATTGAAAAATATACATTTAAAGAGAGATAACTATCAAAAATATGATTTATCTTTATGATTTTCCCAAAGCGGGGTTGCTAAGCAATATTTTCAAAATCTCAGAATCACCACCATCACTGTCTGTTACTAATAAAAAGACTTCGCCATCAGATTTCGACTCAAACCAAGTAATCCCTTCAACCTTGATTGGCAGCGGCTGTCCTTTCGCATCTTGAATCAAATGAGTCGCTAAAGCTTTACCATCAGGTGAAAACACCAAGATAAAACTTCCCAAGACAGCACCATCATCATAGGTATTGAGTGTTTGTTCGACCGTAGCTGTAGCAACAATCAAATTTTTATCCGCTAAAAAACAAGCATCTGAAATGCCGCTTGCTGAACCATCAAGCTCAGCCAAACTCAGTTTGAGGGAATGTATAAGTGCATTTGCTAAGGATTCTCCTGCTTGAATTTTAATTAAATCAAAGACTAAAACCCCATGATGAAGATTTATGTTACCGCGTTGAAAGATATAAAGATAACGATGGTCTGAACATACGGCTTCTACATTGAGATCAGCCCCGCCTGTTAACTCAACCTGATGCTGTAAAAAATCATAATCAACCGCATCCAAGAAGGTCCTGACCTGATCATTGGCAGGATTATAAAGTAATGCTCGTTTTCGGTTTTCTGTAGAACCCGAACCCATCACCAAAAGCTGTAATTGTCCTTTCCAACTTATGGAGGTTAAAGCTTCAAAATCGGGTTTCTGTTCTTTGGTTAATACACTGAGCGGTATTTGCTCTGAAGGATCAAATAATGGAATTTTTTCAAAGACCTTTGCATCGGCCATGTTCTGGGTTCGCTTGATTCTTAATAGATAAGGGAGATTATCGCCAACAAAATAAACATCCTCCCCCGCACAAGCAACTCCAGACAGCGCGCTAATCATTGAATCTTGTGCAAAAACAAATTTTTCTAATATTTTAATTGTTGTATTCATCTTCAAGATCCCCTATTGAATGGAACACTCCTCACAAGAATACAGCCTTTGAAGTGTTCCAGATTTGATTTAGGGGTTGATCAGCCTTTATCGCTGATCAAGCGGCACCCAGTCAATTACCCAAGCTGATTTCATATTTAAGCTTGAATCAGAAGTAATTTTCTTACGAGCTGCATCTGCTGTATCACGGTCTTTCGCAGGACCAACCATAATACGGATTCCCTTACTGGTTGGGCTTGTAGTTACCTTATAGCCCTTAGCTCGTAATTTAGAAACCACTGCATCTGCATTTGCTTGGTTAGCAGCCAGGGCCACTTGAACCATCCACTTTTTATCACCGTTTTCAAGCAGTTCACGCGCCTTTTCAGCTTCAGCTTTTTTCTCAGCTTCAGCTTTTCGTTTAGCATCAGAAGCTTTTTTATCAGCTTCTGCTTGGCGTTTAGTTTCGGCTGCTTTCTTATCAGCCTCTGCTTGGCGTTTGGCTTCAGCTGCTTTCTTATCAGCCTCTGCTTGGCGCTTAGCATCTGCCGCTTTTTTATCTGCTTCTGCTTGGCGTTTGGCTTCGGCTGCTTTCTTATCAGCTTCCGCTTGGCGTTTGGCTTCAGTTGTTTTTTTGTCCGCTTCTGCTTGACGCTTAGCATCTGCCACTTTTTTATCTGCTTCTGCTTGACGTTTGGCTTCAGCAGCTTTTTTGTCTGCATCTATGTTTGAAGTAGCAGTTGTTTTATTCACCGTATTGGTTTGCTGGTTTTTAGCTTTCGCCTCACCCACTAACTCTGGTGGAATATTATCTGAACTTTCTTGAGCCGCTGTACGACGCGCATTAATTGCAGCGTACTCTGCTGCGGCTTTACGAGCAGCATCAGCTTCAGCCTGCTGCTGCATTGCTAAAAACTCAGCTGCACGTGCTTCTTGTTCGGCAACAGCCTTTTCACGCGCACGACGTTGTTCTTCAAGCAAACGTTTTTCAGTTTCAACATCAACCGCAAGCGGTTGTAGTTGTACCATTTGCCCTTCAGTTGTCTGTTTTGGTTTAGTTTGAGTTTTTGGCGATGTGGATGCGGATGGTTGAACTTCAACCTGTTTTATTTCCTCATTTCCTTTTAGAAGTAATGCTGCCAATAAAACACCACCTCCTAGTAAAACAACGCCACCCATCCAGCGTTGTTTGTTATTCATTGACATTCTTCCAAATACTCCCAAATCGCTTCTAAAGTATGAAACGAACCACAGGCCAAAATCAGCTGATTGTTATTTGTTTGCTCAAGCGCTGATTTAAAAGCCTCTTTGATATTGCCATATTGTTGTACTGTCTGGCCTTGCAAGGCATCATTGAGTTGCTGAATCGGTGCAGCACGCGGCACATTCAATTCAGCAATTTTCCAATGTAAAACAGTAGGTTTCAATAAATCGACTACTGATTTTATATCTTTATCTGCCAGCATTGAAAATACTGCGACAACTTCTGTGTACTGTTTATTGTATTCTAAGAAATTTCGCAATTGCTTTAACAAAAATTCAACACCATGAGGATTGTGTCCGGCATCAAAAATGACCGTTTTGCCATCCACTTGGCGCTGTTCAAAACGCCCTGCTAAGCGAGCAGATTGAATACCTTTTTCTAATGCTGACTGAGAAATCTCAAGTCCGCTATTTAAAATGGCAGCAACTGCTCCAGCAATATTTTCAATCGCTAATGTACCTAACGGAAGTTTTAAAGTAGTTCCTTCCGAAGCAAAGTACCAGTTTTGTCCATCATCTGCGAGCTTATAAAAATAATCACGATTAATGGTATATAACTCTGCTTGTGTACTTTGTGCTTTATCTTGAATTGCTTGCGGCAATGGTTGCTCGCCTGCAAAAATAACCGGAATATGGGGACGAATAATACCTGCTTTTTCAAAAGCAATTTTTTCGATGGTATCGCCTAACCAGTCTGTGTGATCTAGGCCAATATTAGTAATTACTGCAATGTCGGGATCAATCACATTGACGACATCTAAACGCCCGCCCAAACCGACTTCAAGCACCCATACATCACATTGTTGTTGTTTAAAAATAACAAAAGCAGCCAAAGTGGTTGCTTCAAAAAAAGATAAGCTTAAATCACAATCACGACGAGCCTGATCGACTTGAACAAAAGCATCAATCAGACTTTGATCATCGACTTCGACTCCACCTAATTTGACTCGCTCATTAAAGCGATAGATATGCGGTGACTGATATAGCCCAACTTTATAACCTTGTGCGTTTAATATCGCAGCCAGTGTGGTTGTCGTTGAGCCTTTACCATTCGTTCCGGCTACTGTAAAAACTTTAGCATGAGGCTGAGTTACACCCAACTTTTCTGCAACAGGAATTACACGTTCCAGACCAAGATCTATCCCTGTAACGTGAACATGGCTCCAATAATTGAGCCATGTATCTAAAGAGTCTATTGAAAGTGGAGCTTGTTGGTTCAAGGTAAGTTCATCAATTTCGATACAAGTCGAGATACAGTATCACGTAAAGCATGACGATGAACAATCTGATCGATTACACCATGATCAAGCAAATATTCAGCACGTTGGAACGGTTCTTCAAGAGTTTCACGTACAGTCTGCTCAATTACACGTTTACCAGCAAAGCCAATCATCGCTTTAGGTTCAGCAATATGAATATCACCCAACATTGCTAATGAAGCTGTTACACCGCCATATACAGGATGTGTTAAAACCACGATATACGGTAAGCCGGCATCTTTTAATTTTTGAATCGCAGCAGAAGTACGCGCCATTTGCATAAGCGATAACATACCTTCTTGCATACGCGCGCCACCAGAAGCTGCGAAACAGATTAATGGTTGACGTTTTTCAATTGCAAGCTCGGCAGCCTGAACAAAGCGATCACCTACAACCGTACCCATTGAGCCGCCCATAAAGTCGAACTCAAAAGCACATGCAATCATATCCATGCCATTTAAGTTACCTTGCATGGCAATTAAGGCTTCCGTTTCACCAGTTTTAGTTTGCGCTTCACGCATACGATCTGGATACGGTTTAGAGTCAACAAACTTTAGTGGATCTTTGGCACTAAATTCTTGACCCAATTCAGTTACAACATTGTCGAAGAACCAGTTCAAGCGGTCACGAGCTTTCATTCGTAAATGTTCATCACATTGCGGACAAACATACGCATTGAAAGATATTGCTGTACGTGTCACTAGTGCATGACATTCAGGACATTCAATCGTTGGCTCAGTAAATGTTGCTTTGAGAATTTGTTGCTCATCTGCGACTTCAATACCTGGAACCGGACGTTTTGTCCATGGTGTCGAAGGGCTAAGAACTTTCCCTGGTTTCACTTCTTGATTCATACTAACTCATCGAGCGCTGCTCGAAGCTCCTTGACTTTACTCACCGTCTGTTCAACAGCGTCATCCGCTGCCAACGTTGCAAAATTTTTAACGAAAGCACTACCTACAATCACGGCATCAGCAACGTTACCCATTGCTTTTGCTGAAGCGGCATCACTAATACCAAAACCAACACCTACTGGAATATCAGTAGCATTTTTGATTTTTTGAATACGCGCAGCAGCTTCTGCCGTATCAAGTGTTGCGGCTCCCGTTACACCTTTCAGTGAAACATAGTAGATAAATCCACTTGCCTGATTTGCCACATGTTGAATGCGTTGATCTGTAGAAGTTGGTGCAAGTAAGAAAATTTGGTCCATATCATGTTGTTTCAACACAGCACCAAATTCTTTTGACTCTTCTGGTGGTAAATCCACAAGTAATAAGCCATCTACACCACATTGTTTCGCATGAGAAACAAACTTCTCGTAACCAATCACTTCAACTGGATTTAGATAACCCATTAAAACAACAGGTGTTTCCTGATCCTGCTCACGGAACTCTTTTACCATGTTGAGTGCATCCAACGTATTGGTCCCTGCTGCAAGCGCACGTTCAGCTGCAAGCGCAATTACCGGACCATCAGCCATTGGATCTGAAAATGGTAAACCAAGCTCAATGACATCTACTCCTGCCGCAACCATTTTATGCAGTAACGGAACCGTTACTTGTGGCTGTGGATCACCCGCCATAACATAAGATACAAGCGCTTTACGTTGTTGGGACTTAAGCTTTTCAAAACGGGTGGCAAGACGTGACATAGGGTTGTGCTTTCCTTGAATTATTTAAAATTGAGGAGTTGTTTGTAGAAATACAAGAACATCGCATTTTAACGCTATTTTTTGTCCATTGAACAGCTCTAACGTTATGGCGATATTCGATTGTATGATTCATACAACCCATGGCGTACATTTATCAATATTTTGAAACTTTTCTCAATGATCAAAGCTTCCTATTTTCGAGCCATTATTAGACCCTAGCATGAACAAAAAATCACCACCCAAAAGTTATTTCTCAATATTTTTATGCGCGAGTTGTAATTGCCTTTTACGTGTGAGTAAAGTTTGTCCTGTCAAGTTTTTATGGGCACGTGCAAGTGCTGATTGATCCGAATATCCCAACTGTTCAGCAATTACAGTCAGACTTTCATTTTGGTGAAGTAATATTTCACAGCGTTTCATACGTTCAGTATCTAAAATTAATTTAAATGAAGTGTTTAACGACTGTAGTTGGCGTTGTAAGCTTCGTACTGAGATATTCAACTCAATAGCAATATCCTCTATTTTCGGGGCTTGTTGCTTGTGCTTAAAATATTCATGAACAATCCAATGTATTTGCTGAGCTAAATCTGTATGTATTTTCCGCTGAGCCAATGCCTCTTCTGCCTGTTTCACCAAAAGTTGCATTAGAGTTGGGTCTGCCTGACGAGGGCGAACACTTAATCCTTCACTTGCAAAAGTTAATGCATAGTAAGGTTGCTCAAATGATAATTTGCATTGAAAGAAACGCTGATAATGTACTAATGCTCCACGGGAGCGGTGCACAAACTCAACATGCTGCAAGAGGAAATCATGAAAAGGAGCAATCTGTTTAGCAAGTTGTACCATAGCAGCCAAAGTTAGCTCACAAAGTATAATATTGCTGGCATCAACCAGAGGCCAATACAAACGGATGCTAGAAGTATCTTGTTCGATTTTCATAGGCACGATTTGCTCACCGTCAATGACGAGACGATGAAATTTCATGACATATTCAAGAACCTCTGCGAAACTGCCGCTTCGAGAAGCCATATAACCCAATACACCAAAATTGGCAGGTGTAATACAAGTCGCCATTTCCAAGGCTAAATTAGAAACTTGTAGACGAGACTCTGTCAGCTCTAAAAGTTCAAGAAAAAAATTTAAAGAAGATTGAGCATCAATAGATGAAGCTAAAATATTTTGAACCTGACGGGCCTGAACGTCCGTAAGATTTAATCCCTGCCAATCGATTCCTCTTTCTTTTAAGTAAGTGTTCCACAAATAAAAATAGCCATTTGAAATCGTAAAATCCTTCATGGCTCATCCTTTTTTTAATGCCATCTTGTCGCAAACTGTATAAAAATTGGCAATAACTGTCAAAACAAAGCCGACCATTCGCGACATACTAATGAACATGTTAGATGCGAGAAATAAAAATATGAACGCACATGTTTCTTATCAAGTCGAACCCGTGGTTCGTAAAGATCTGGATTTTCATTTAAACGAAGCACCACGCTTTTGGTTTAATAATGATCCTTTTTTGACTCGTATGTTTGATGCACTCAGCTTAACCTTTCCAGATGGAGAGCGTTATTTTATCGAATGCGTTCGTATGTTCCGTGACAAAATTGATGATCCAGAACTACAAAAACGTGTTGCAGACTTTATTAAACAAGAGGCTCAACACGGTATTGCACATGACAAAATGAATCAGCTCATGAAAGAGCAAGGCATGCCTGTTGACCAGTTCACGGCCACACTTAAAAGAATTTTTCGTTTTGAACTCACCAAACGCTCACCGCAATACAATATTGCAATGACAGCAGCAGCTGAACATTTAACGGCATTAATGGCAGAAACGTTTTATAGCCATAAAAAAACTTTGGAAAATGCTCACCCCTATGTTCGAGCACTGTTTGCGTGGCATGCCATTGAAGAGATGGAGCACCGTGATATTGCTTTTGATGTCATGAAACAAGTAGGTGAAGTACCAGAGTCAACTCGTCGATTTGTATTGGTTCTTACGACTGTACTCATGTTTGGTTTTACACTCTATCGCACCAATGTCATGTTGAAATGTGATGGCTTTAGTTCTAGAGAAAGACTCTTGATGAGCCTTAAAGGCTTACCTTGGTTCTTCGGCAAAAATGGCACATTAACTGCAATGAAAAGCCAATATCTGGATTGGTTTAAAAAAGATTTTCATCCAAGTCAGCATCCGGTCATTCGTCAATATCCTGTTTGGATTGAAACACTCGAAAAGACAAATGATCCTATTGCAGCGGGTGAGGCATTCTGGCAAGCAGGTTTATAACCTGCTTATTACCATTTTGCATAATGTTGTTCTAATAAACCGTATTGTTCATTGCAATTGATTATATCGGTTGCCTCATGCTCAATCGTGCCACTAATTTTAGCTTGCCACTGATTGAACTGGCTGCCGATCATTCTTAAATTAATATTTTCGTATCTACACCAACCAATATGCACTTGTAGATTAAGCTTTTGATCTAGAGAGCTAATTTGCCAAAGTTCATCATTTACTTTTTCAAATAAAACATCTGTTAGTGAAAATAAAACTCCGTTAATCCATAAGCAGTTTTCATTACCAAAGCTTTCATTAACCCCTGAAGCTAAATTTAAACCAATACGCCGCCCTTGCTCATCCCAAAAGTTACATGAGAGCCAGAACCAAGCCGTTTCAGGTCGCAGAAAACCACAAGTATCGTCTAGCGATGCAAATGTCTTTTCATCAAATTGTACAACTTGGTTTTGTTTATTAATAAACATGCCTTCTACAGCAAGCGTGGTCTGCTTTTGGGTATAAGTCCAACCGTTAATACCAGTTGGTGTACATAAACTTAATATATCTGTTCCAGCACAAAAAATTCGAGCGCTAAGTTGAATCTCACCATATTTAGTCACTCGAATGTACCGCACGCCATTAGCATGCTGAATATCAAACTGATAAGGCGATTTAGAAAAATAACTTTGATTAAACAACGGCTGTTCATCAAGATAGGTTTTATGCCCCAAAGGCTGAATTGCATTCCACTCAATGACCTGCTGAGTTTCATGATCATAAATATAGAAAAAACCGTGCCCAACCCAGCCAATATCTGCAATGGCCAGACCAATACTATAGTGTTTATGTTGAATACCGCAGAATTTGAATTTTTTATATTTTAATTGCTTACGCCAGCCTTTTAAGACCTTACCATACGGCGTTTTATAAATATAATGTTGTACATGAATGGTTGACGGTACAGATTCAAAACGCCCATAACGAGGCTGCCCATTTTCTTGAATTAAATCCATTTACCCACTTCCATATGAATATTAGATTTCAAATGACCTATACCACGGTCAAATACGTATTTTCCCAATTGTTGCAGCAAAATCGCCTTTTATTAAATGAATATAGCGCCCTGCTACACAATCTATCGCTAAGCAGTCATCAATATCAATCACTCGATCTGTATGTGTTTTTTGCCACTGCCGATCTATAAAGTTTTTACCTAATTGTTTGGCAATGACCGCATTGGGTGCAACCACAAACTCATAACGATGAAGCTCACCGAATTCACGCGCATCATATCCACCCAAATTAATTAAATATAATTTTAAATCATCTGGTTGTGGAGCAGCATCTGTAAAATGAATTTGATAATTTTGCCCTTGAGAGCTAACTCCTGAGAGCTTGGCCCAAGCATCGATATGCAACCCTTGAGCCTCACCAAACCAAGCCTGTTTAAGTTGAGGATAAACTTCTTCCAAAGTATCCCCTACCGCCATGACTACATCATGAACTTCTGTATTAGCGCGGGCATGGCGCCCGCCCAACATCACCATAAACAAGCTTGGCATTATAGTTCTCTTACATCTCGACCATTTCTACGCCATCAATGCGTGCAACTGTCATTAAATCTTTATCACCACGGCCTGAAACAGTCGCAATAATAATCTGATCTTTAGACATCGTTGGTGCAAGCTTAGAGACGTACGCCATCGCATGTGAGCTTTCAAGTGCAGGAATAATCCCTTCGATTTTGGTTAAATCACGGAAACCTTGCAGAGCTTCTGTATCATTAATTGGCACATATTCTACGCGCTTCATATCTTTCAAGAAGCTATGTTCAGGGCCAACACCCGGATAATCAAGGCCCGCCGAGATACTATGTGTCTCAATGATCTGGCCTTGTTCATCACTCATTAAGTAAGTACGGTTACCGTGTAATACCCCCACATGACCTGCATTTAATGGTGCAGAGTGTTTACCAGTTTCAATACCAAAACCAGCTGCTTCAACACCATACATTTTCACGTTGGCATCGTTTAAGAATGGATAGAACAAGCCCATTGCATTTGAACCACCACCCACGCATGCAACCAATGCATCTGGTAAGCGACCTGCTTGTTCCAAAATCTGTTTACGTGCTTCACGGCCAATAATCGACTGGAAGTCACGGACGAGTTGAGGGTAAGGGTGCGGGCCTGCAACCGTACCAATGACATAGTAAGTCGTATCAACATTGGTTACCCAGTCACGCATCGCTTCGTTCATGGCATCTTTCAAAGTTTTAGAACCACTTTGCACAGGTACAACTGTTGCACCCAACAAACGCATACGATAAACGTTCATCGCTTGACGTTTAACATCTTCGGCACCCATATAAACAACACATTCAAGGCCCAAACGTGCTGCAATTGTTGCAGTTGCTACACCATGCTGCCCTGCACCAGTCTCAGCAATAATACGTTTTTTACCGGAAAGCTTTGCCAATAACGCCTGACCAATCGTGTTATTTACCTTGTGTGAGCCTGTATGGTTTAAGTCTTCACGTTTAAGATAAATTTGCGCACCACCTAACTCTTTTGACCATCGCTCAGCATAATAAAGTGGACTAGGACGACCTACATAGTAGGCTAGATCGCGGTCGAATTCTGCCAGAAACTGTTCATCATTTTTCATGCGAGAATAGAGATTTTCTAAATCTTCTAATGCCGCCATGAGTGTTTCTGACACAAAACGTCCGCCATGGATACCGAAATGCCCTGCAGCATCTGGGTACTGTGTATAGTCAATCACATTATTTTGCTGATCCACGTTGGACTCCTTGCATAAATCGTTCAATGAGTTGTTGGTCTTTTATACCTTTTGCGGACTCTACGCCTCCGCTCACATCTACTGCAAAAGCACCGGTAGTATGAATAGCGTCAATGACATTGTCAGGGGTTAAACCCCCTGCCAAGATTAAAGGAATATCAAGTTTTGGAAATTTAGACCAGTCAAACTGATGTCCTGTGCCCCCTTTAAGCTCAGGATGCCACGCATCGAGCAATACAGCACTGGCACCAGCCATCTGATATTTTTGAATTTCAGCAATTACATCTAAATCAGGTTTAACCTGAATCGCTTTATACCAGCGACGTTTACAATGGCGAGCTATTTCCTGACATTGTTCAGGAGTTTCATCGCCATGTAGTTGTAATACATCTAGGGGAATACAATCAAGTACATCCTGAATTTCAGTAGCACTTGCATTAACAAACAAACCAACCATTTGTACATAAGGTGGAATTACTTTTGCTAATTTTTCTGCCTGTTCAACTGTCACATGTCTTGGACTCGGCGGGAAAAAAACAAAACCTATCGCATCTGCTCCAGCAGCAACAACTGCCTGAACATCTTCAATGCGAGTAATTCCACAGATTTTTGCTCGTGTACGTTTTTGGTTTGATTGGCTCATGAGCTGTTTAAACTACAACCATTTCTTAAAATAAGCGCCATTGTAATGCAATTTTTGCCCCTTGCGTAAAAGTTCTCTGGGAATTGGGCTAAATGACATTGTATGAAATAAATCGTCACTTTATACTGCGTAAAATTGGAAGCAAGTGTAAGCAATTAATGCTTTAGGGAAGCTGGTGAAAGTCCGGCACTGCCCCCGCAACGGTAACAATGTAAAGCATATTTTTTAAGTCGAGAGCGACTTACACCACTGCAGTCATGTGGGAAGGTGAATATGTCCATAACATAAATATGGCGCTGAAGTCCGGAGACCTACTTGTTTCATCTATCTACCCGATCATTCACGTGGGGTGAATGTATGGAGCATGTTATGTCTAAGTCTTTTCAACCTACTCGTCTGGTAGGGGCTATCGCTATTGCGATGGGGTTTTCACCTGTTATTTTTGCTGAAGATGCAACGAACGCAACTCAACTTGATCCAATTGTAGTCACTGCTTCAAAAAGTGCTGAAAAAGCGAGTGAAGTTCCGGCGCGTATTAACATTATTGAACCAAAGGTTCTCGAACAATCCCCTATCGCTTCTTTACCACAATTATTACAAACCGATGCTTCCATCAATATGGTGCAAAGTGGTGGTATGGGACAACTTGCAGAGATTTATTTACGAGGTACAGAATCTGATCATACTCTCGTGCTACGAGATGGAATTCGACTAAATAATGCATCCTCAGGAACAGCAAGTCTTGCATTTATTGACACAACAGATATTAAACAAATTGAAGTATTGAAAGGGCCTGCCTCTGTTCTCTATGGTACGGATGCAATTGGCGGAGTAATTCAGCTCGTTTCAAAAACACCTGAAAAGAATAGAGCTTTTATCACGGGTGAAATTGGCGAGAATAAAACTTATAAATCAGTTATTGGCGCTGATTTATATGAAGATGGTTTTTATGCCCAAATTCGTGGACAACGCTTAGAGTCTGATGCAACTAAAGTAACTAATCAAAAAACCAACTCATCAGATACAGCATCATTTGATCAGAAAGGTTTTAGTACAAAGTTTGGTGTTGAGCAGAAAGATTACGGTATTTCTGTTGACTATAGCCATAATGAAGGTTCAAGCCTTTATGATGCTTATACATTTAATGGTGCATTGCTTAAACAAGACTTCGAAAATGAGATTATCAATTTACGTAGCCGTTTAAATGTAACAAATAACCTAGAATTAAATACTCGCTTATCACAATTCAAAGATGAAGTTAATCAAAAAGACTCTACTGATTTTGTTCACAGCAAAACGCAGGAAGTAGAGCTATATAGCAAATGGAAGTTTTTACCACAGCAAACACTCTTAGTTGGTGCCACCCACCGTACGTTGGATGGAGATATTCTATCTTATGGAGCACCATACAATGAGAACGTAGACTCGACAGGGTATTATCTTCAACATCAATTCAATGGTGATAGATTAAACACTCAAGTCGGTGTTCGCGTAGAAGATAATGAAAAATATGGCTCACATACTGTTGGTCAAATTGCTGCACGTTACCAACTCTTAGATAAAACAAGTATCTATACCAATATTGGTAGTGCATTTAAATCGCCAACGCTTAATGAACTTTTCAACTCATGGAACGGCAACCCAGATTTAAAACCAGAAGAAAGTACATCTTATGAAATTGGTATAGATCAAGCTCTACCAGCAGGTTTTAAAACAGGTTTATCTGCTTACTATACTGAAGTTGAAGATCTTATCGGCTCAGTGAACTTTGGTAAATTAACTAATATTAATAAAGCAACTTACCAAGGTGGTGAATTTTATATTGGTTGGCAGAAAGATGATCTTTTTGCAAAAGCAACTTATAGCTATGTCAAACCCGAAAACGAAGAGACTCATCAGGATTTAAATCGTCGCCCTCGTCAAGGATTAACCTTAACAACAGGTCTACAAAATGAAGTTTATGGTATTAGTGCTTCGCTCGTTGCAAAATCTAAGTCGAAAGACTGGGATAGCAATTACAAGAATCCAGGTTACGCAACTGTAGATATTAATGCTTACTGGAATATGAATCCGCACATTAAATTGTTTACTAATATTCAAAATATTGGAGATGTTGAATACAAAACAGCTTATCAAGACCAAGGATACTATTATGTCAACGGCGGCCGTCTCGCATCAGCTGGTGTGACCTTAAGCTACTAAGCAAAACTTTATTATAAAAATATTTTCTTAACTCCAGTTTCGGGGTAATGTTCTGACCGACATTATCCCTTTTTTATGTTCAGGATATCCATCATGGGACACCGTTTAAGCAAGATCTATACACGTACAGGCGACTCAGGCACCACAGGTTTAGGCGATGGTTCTCGTGTTGCCAAGGATGACTTACGAGTAGCCGCGCTTGGTGATGTTGATGAACTCAATGCCATTATTGGGGTACTTCGTGCTCAAATCACCGATAGCCAAGTAACGGATAAGGCCGCTTGGGATAAAAGCTTAAGTCTGATTCAACATTGGCTATTCGACTTAGGTGGAGAAGTTTGTATTCCAAACTACAACCTACTCCAGCCCGTTTGTATTGAATTTCTTGAAAAAGAAATTGACCGTATGAATGAAGATTTGCCTATGTTGAAAGAATTTATTCTACCGTCTGGTTCTTTATCTTGCAGTTATGCCCATCAAGCCCGTGCTGTTTGTCGTCGTGCAGAACGATCTCTGATGTCAGTACAAACTCGTGATCAAAATATTCAGGCTACAGCGCTCCAACTTTTAAATCGCCTATCTGACTGGTTATTTGTTGCATCACGAGCTTTACAGCGTGCCGAAGGTGGTCAAGAAGTGCTTTGGCAAAAAAATATTAATGAGATTATTTAAAAATAGATTAGATTAAACATGGTCTCTGCTCTTTTTGAAGAGACCATAGGCAAAAGATTTTATAGAAGAAAATTATGCGCATTATTGGTCATCGTGGTGCACGCCGAGAAGCTCCTGAAAATACATTAGGTGGGTTTCAGCACATAAAGAATTTAGGTATTCGCGGTGTCGAATTTGATATTCGTCAACTTCAAGACGAAGAGTTGGTTGTCATTCATGATGACAATTTTTTACGTACAGCTGGAGTCGATCAAATTGTAGAGCATTCGACTTTGGCTCAAGCGTTATCATTTGATCATCGCCAAAATTGGCCTGACTGGCCAAATTTAGAGCCAACACCTAGACTCACAGGCGTTTTAAGTTTACTTAATAACTTCGATCATATTGAAGTTGAAGTGAAAGCTGTAAGAGATATGGCATTGGCCGAAAAACTCGTTCAAAAGCTTGAGACTGAATTACAGGGTTTTGGGAAAGTCGTCACCATCACAAGTTTTGATCTTCAAATTTTAACTGCTTTACGCGATATAAACTCTCAATTTAAACGCGGATTGTTAGTCGAGCTTCCTGTTGGGGTAACTGCGATAGAACTCGCCCATCAATATGGTTGCTGTCATATTGGTTGGCATGATCAGCTGGCAACAGATGAAATGATTAAACTGTCTCATCAAGCTGGTTTGAACATTAGTGTGTGGACAGTCAATGATGTAGAAAGAGCAAAAAGGCTACGTGATTTAGATGTTCAGGGCTTAATTACAGATATTCCGACCACGATGTTACAGGTCCTATAAATATAAAAAAGGTGGTAAAAACCACCTTTTATTTCTTTTGTGCCTGAATGAGGCGTTGCCCATTCTGATCAAGTAGATATAGCGTATTACCTACGAGCTGGAAGCGTTGAATACGTTGCAAAGCATCTACCAATTCTGCCTCTTGCGCCAAAGCACCATCACAACTTGAATGGCCTGCATTTACTTGCATATCAAGTTTTTGCTGGCTGAAATTAAATGTATAACGACCAAAAACTCCATTACAGCCAGTATGTCCAGACACTGTTTTGACCGAAGAATTTAAAGATAGAGTCGGCCACTGTGTAAAAAATTTTGCCTTATGACCGCTGATCTGAGTGATCTGCCAATCAATATCTTGAATGCCATCCGGACTCACTCTCTTTTTTACAATAGGAGCTTGAATCTGATGAACTGTTCTTTTTGCTTGAACGTTTTTTGTATTCTGTTCGGGTGCACTTTGACATGCGGCTAATACAAGACTGATTGTGACCAAGACACACTTCAAAGATAATTTTCTTGAAATATCAATGCGGTTCTTTTTTTTCAATCGTTGTACGTTCATTAAACAACTTCTCCTGCTTGAAAAACTCTCTGACATAGTTTAATTCTGTTACGGTTCTTTCAATACATCTGTACAATAATGCTAGTGATTCTCACTAAGCACGTGCTAATATGAAGGATAGAATAGCAATATATCTTGATGATTGGTTTTGCTATGTCGTTTTGTCTTTGTACCTTGTTTCACAAGGATTCTAGGAGCGCTGCCGGATATGACTTCCGCCCCACTCAAAGCCCCAATTAACTGGACCGCTAGCATTACCTTAATTGGTTTACCAATTCTTGCCGCAATCATAATCCCGATTTATACGTATTATTATGATTTTAGTGTAAGCGCATGGGTAAGCTTATTTTTTCTTTTAGCTCTAAGTAGTATGGGGATTACTGCTGGTTACCATCGCCTTTGGGCTCACCGAGCTTATGAAGCGTCGTTACCGCTTAAAATTCTTTTAATGATCGGTGGAACTTTTGCTGTACAAAATAGTATTTTGTTCTGGGCATCTGGTCACCGTACTCACCATCGACATGTTGATGATGTTGATGAAGATCCATATTCAATTGAGCGTGGTTTTTGGTATGCCCATATGGGTTGGATGATCCGTGATCATTCACCATCTGAGCCGGATTTTAAAAATGCACCAGACCTACTCAACGATAAATTGGTCATGTTCCAACATAAATACTATGGTTTACTGGTAGTTGCAGTTCATGTTGGTATTTTAGGCTTAATCGGTTGGGCGACTGGCGACCTATGGGGTGTAGTACTCTTGGGTGGTTTAGTACGTTTAATCATTAGTCATCAAGTGACTTTCTTTATTAACTCACTTTGTCATATGTTCGGTAAACGTCCTTATACAGACGAAAACTCGGCACGTGATAATTTCTGGTTAGCTATTGCCACTTGGGGCGAGGGTTACCATAACTATCACCATATCTTCCAATACGACTATCGTAATGGTGTGAAATGGTGGCAATATGATCCAACTAAATGGTTGATCTGGTCATGTTCTAAAATTGGTTTAGCTAAAAATTTACGTCGTATTCCAAGCTTTAATATTAAAAAAGCAGAATTGGCGATGAAATTTAAATATGCTGAACAAGACCTTGCTATTTATGGGCATGATGTAAATGCAGACATTACTCAAATGAAGCAACGTATCGCACAAGAGTACGAAGCATTTACACATACCTTAAATGATTGGGCAAAACTTAAAGAACAAGAGTTACAAGCTAAAAAAGCAGCAATGGCTGAAAAGATTCATAGAATGGATCATAAGCTTAAAGTTGATTTCCAATTGCTTGAACATCGTCTAAGTCATCATCGTGAATGCTTAGAAACACTTATGCGTAGTGTTAAAAAGAATACCAATGTAGTGTCAGACTAAATTAAATTCTGATCTAAAATAGCTCTTTCGGGAGCTATTTTTATGCCTGCTTTTTAACTGTGTTATAGTGAAATCCGCTCTCTTTATTTTGCTAAGCCTATGCAGTTTAATCCGCTCTACCCTTCACTTCCGTCTAAATTATTCCATGTTCAGCAGCCCTCACCGTTACGTGGTGCAAAGGCAGGACATTTTAACAGCGCATTGGCTGATGAACTGCAATGGTCAGAAGACGATAAAAATGCATGGGTTGAGATCTGTAGTGGACAACGTACTTTCACTGAATTTCCTCCACTTGCGATGGTTTATGCTGGCCATCAATTCGGACAATGGGCAGGTCAACTTGGTGATGGTCGTGGTTTACTGATTGCGCAAATATTGAATACAAAGGGCCAAACCATCGACCTTCATCTCAAAGGTGCAGGCCCTACGCCTTATTCAAGAATGGGAGATGGGCGAGCAGTATTACGTTCTGTGGTCCGTGAATATTTAGCAGGACATGCGCTAAATGCTTTAGGCGTCGCTTCTAGTCACGCAGTCGGTTTTACAACCTCGACTCAAGGTGTACAGCGTGAAAAACTAGAGTTAGGTGCAATGCTACTTAGAACATCTGAATGTCATATTCGTTTAGGACACTTCGAATGGATTAATCAATATGCACCTGAGTTGCTGTCAGAATTTACTCAAAAATGTATTGAATGGCACTATCCAGAATGCCTAGAAACTGAAAATCCAATTTTATCTTTTGCAAAAAAGGTAGTTGAACGTACTGCAATTATGATTGCGAAATGGCAATTGGTTGGATTTGCTCATGGTGTAATGAATACCGACAACTTAAATATTACAGGTTCAACACTCGATTTTGGTCCATATGGCTTTATGGAGCGTTTTCGCCCAAACTGGATCAACAATCACTCGGATTACCAAGGTCGTTATACTTACCAAAATCAACCAAGTATAGGCCATTGGAACTTATGGACGTGGTTAAATAACTTAATTCCTCTTGCTGAACCTGAACAAAAAGATCAGTTCAAAGAAGAGTTAGCACGTTGCTTAGAACAATTTGAACCGATCTTTTTAGAGCACTATGGGCAAGGTTTATGTCAAAAGATGGGACTTCCTCATTTCCATAAAGACAGTCTTGATTGTAGTTTTGCTTTTTTAAGAATCTTACAAACTGAACAACTCGATTACACGCAAAGTTTTATTCGTCTTCAAAACAAAGAATACAAAGCTTTACGAGATGATTGTCTTGATATTCGTCAATTTGATGCGTTTATTAGCCAATATGACAGCATCCGTGAGCATCAAGATATTGATGAACTTGATGCCAATATGCAAAAAGCAAATCCAGTTTATGTTTTACGGAACCACATGGCGCAGCGTGCTATTGAAGCAGCTGAGAAAGATGATTTTAGTGAAGTTGACCGTTTATTTAAACTACTCAACCATCCTTACACAAGACAGCCAAATTTGGAAAACCCGGAAGATTTAGGCCCGTTACCAAGCGATATGCCTGATGTGGCAGTGAGTTGTTCGTCTTAATTTTTTATCCACATTTTCTGTGGATAACATTGTGGTTATCCACAGAATAACTTTTATGAAGACTTACTCTTCAGGATATTCGAAGCGGTAACCTACACCATAAACAGCTTGAATCCATTCATGGCGGTTACCAGTTTCAGCCGCTTCACTAATTTTTCGGCGCAAGTTTTTGATATGGCTGTCAATCACGCGATCGGCAACATCAAAGCTATCCGGATTAATATGATCCAATAATTGTGCACGCGAATAAACTTGCCCCACATGCTCTAAAAATAGCTCAAGTAAGCGAAATTCGGTTGGCGTTAAGCTCAATGATTTTTGTTGATACCAAATTCTTTGCTGAGCTTTATCGATTCGGAACGAATCATTTTGTTCAGGCTCTGCCTTACGCTCTAAACGGCGTAGCACAGCTTGTACGCGAGCAACAAGTTCTTTTGGACTAAATGGCTTACATACATAATCATCAGCGCCCATGTTGAGACCTAGTACACGGTCAATTTCTTCGGTACGGGCAGTGACCATAATAATCGGTAAATCTGACTGCTCACGAACTTTACGGCAAATAGTCAAACCATCCATTCTTGGAACCATTAAGTCCAAAATCATCAAATTTGGTTTACGTTGCTGGAAACTCGCATAGGCATCCTGACCATCATGAAACATACTTACTTCAAAACCGGCAGCTTCAAGATAATCACGTACCAAATGCGCTAATTCGACTTCATCTTCAACCAACATCACATGTTTCATGAGATTTTTTTCCTTTTATATTTAACTCTGCTTTTTGAAAGTAAGTACACAACGTAAACCACCTAACGGTGAATGTTCAAAACTAAGTGTACCACCAAGCGCTTGCGCAATTTTACAAGACAAAGCTAAGCCCAGCCCTGTTCCACCTGTACTACGCGTACGCGAATCATCTACACGATAGAAGCGCTCACCTAAACGGGATAATTGCTCATCACTTAAACCAAACGGGCTATCATCAACATATAAAGTCCACTCTTGAGGAGTCTGGCTCGTATGAATATGAATTTTGCCACCTGTTTCTGTGTAACGAATACTATTACTAATTAAATTAACAACAATCTGTTTAAACCGATCACGATCTAATAATAGCGGAGAACTTGTTCCTTCAACTTGAATTTCAAGCCCAGCTTGCTCAAGTTTTGGTTTAAAGTTTTCAACTTCCTGTAATACCACTTCCCATGGATTTACAGAACTCAAATAACACTTAAGCTGCTGAGCATCTGCCTGTGCCAAGTCGGCAAGGTCTTGGGTTAATTTTTTCAGGCTTGATACCTGACGCATCATCGCATCTAGATGTTCAGGGGTTGCTTTTCGAATCCCATCTTGCATGGCTTCAATTTGAGCTTGCAATACAGCCAGCGGCGTTTTTAATTCATGAGAAGTATCTGCTACCCATTGACGTCGCGACTCTTCATGCTGATGTAAAATTTCTGCTAAATGGTTCAATTGAGTGGATAGGTCGCCCAGCTCATCATTTCGTTTAATAACAACTTGATGTTGATAATTTCCTTTCGTTAATTCATTGGTTGCATTTAATAAACGCTGAATCGGTTTTTTAAAATAAGTCGCCATCAATAGCGCTGCAACTAAACTTGAAAGTAAGGTTAAGGCATAAATTAAGAGCAAATAGCGCTTTTGATTACTAAAGAAGTTAATACTCAAAGCATCTTCTTTATCCAAAACGGGTTTCAAACCCAAATATCCAACCACTTGATTGTTTAAGATAATGGGACGAAATGACATCTGATCTGAAGAAGGCGGTTCACCCACTACAAACTGGTGCTGCGCGTCATATAGAGATAAACGTGAACTCAATCCTAAGCGGTCTGGTAAAGCGATAAAACGCTTCTTACCATTTTGAGTTTCAATATCTTTTAAGCTTCCCTTCTTTGATTTATTTTTATCATCACTTGGACGAAACTGGTTTGCACTTAAAGGGAAACGCAATCCTTCAAAGGGTTGATATTGAGAAGGTAAATTTTGCTCAAGCGTTCTTAACTCTTCATCACTAAAAATACTATTTTTATTAGTTGGTGCAACTTCAGGCGAAATATTAATAAGCGCATGCTCATCAAAAGAATGCTGTTGTATGGCAATATCATATTGACGACGAAGCCACCACTGCGAAAGACGATCGTAGTCATCGGGAGCCGCGGTTCCTTCGATTTGTAAAATCTGTGCCTGAATCGCATTCCCCCAATCATGGTAGACCGTATAGACATCACCCAAATTGGTAATGAGGCGGTCGAGCTTCTGCATTTCAACGTCAGCCACATATTTGGCAAAGTTCTTTTGCATTGTCCAGTGCAAAACGCTCAAGCTTGCAGTCGCAATAAGTAATGTGGTGAGCAAGACTGTCAAAAATAACCGTAATGCAATGGGAACACGTAGAACGTTCAAAAGCACTCTCTCATTTTTACCCTATATTTGGCATTGTAACCAACAACGAAAAGAAAAACTCTCCATTGTTTCTACATCTTTATTATCTAATCTTTAAGGCATCGGTAAACACAACATTAGAGGGCTTTAAATATGAAAATGACGGCAAAAATTGCATTATTCAGTGCGGCAATTGTAACAATGGGCAGTTTGGCGGCGTGTCAATCGACAACTCAACCACCTAAGCCAGAGCGCGGAATGATGCAAGATGGCCCGCGTGAGGGGCACCACCGTATGAAGCACCGTGAATTTACTCCAGAACAAAAAGCAGCATGGGAACAACATCGTGCAGAACGCAAAGCGCGTTTTGAACAAATCCAAAAAGCTTGTGATGGCAAGGCCAATGGACAAACAGTAAATGTTCAAGTTGGCGATAAAACACTTGAAGGAACATGTAACCTTCGTTTTGAACCAAAACGTCCTCAACCACCCGTTAATGCCCCTGCTCCTGCAGCTGTTCAAGCAAAATAATTCTAAAAATCATCAAGCAAAAGGCGCCCATAGGCGCCTTTTGCTTATACATAACTATTTACGATTTTGACTATTTGTATCATATAAACATAACCAAAAGTATTTACACTCAAAGCACTTACATCATTTAAGTATTTTTTTCTTGACTTTGCAGTCACAAAGTAAAGGTACTGAGGTGCTTGTGCAGTTATGCAAGTTGTTGCACGATGTAGTAGTCCAAGGTGCCTCATGGCACATTATCATAGATTAAGATTATAACTCTGGTTTCACCAGTATTGAGGAACCCGATATGCCACAATACAAAGCGCCCTTACGTGATATGCAATTCGTTTTGCATGAATTATTAAATGCTGAAGAACACTATGCAAAATTACCTGATTTCCAAGGTAACGTAAGCCGTGAATTGGTTGATCAATATTTAGAAGCTGCGGCGGATTTCTGTGAAAATGAACTTTCTCCTTTAAACCAAGTTGGTGACCGCGAAGGTTGTACTTGGAATGATGGCGTAGTTACTACTCCAACAGGTTTTAAAGAAGCTTATCAAAAATATATTGAACTTGGCTTTCCGTCTTTATCAGCAGAAGAACAATACGGTGGCCAGGCTTTACCTAACTCTTTAGGTATTGCAATTTCTGAAATGGTAGGTAGCTCTAACTGGGCGTGGGGTATGTACCCAGGCTTGTCTCACGGAGCTGTCCGTACATTAGAACATCACGGTTCTGATGAACAAAAAAATACTTACTTACCAAACCTTGTTTCAGGTGTTTGGACGGGTACGATGTGCTTAACTGAATCTCATGCTGGTTCAGACTTAGGTATTATCCGTTCTAAGGCAGAACCAAATGCTGATGGTAGCTATGCAATCTCTGGCGAGAAAATCTTTATCTCTGCTGGTGAACATGACATGGCTGAGAATATCATCCATATCGTTCTTGCTCGCCTACCAGGTGCGCCAAAAGGCACTAAAGGTATCTCATTATTCATCGTTCCTAAATTCCATGTAAATGCAGATGGAACTATTGGCGAACGTAATGCGGTACGTTGTGGTTCTATCGAACACAAAATGGGTATTCATGGTAATGCGACTTGTGTCATTAACTTTGACCAAGCGAAAGGTTACTTGATTGGACCTGAAAACCGTGGTTTGAACTGTATGTTCACCTTCATGAACACAGCACGTATTGGTACTGCTGTTCAAGGTTTAGCAGCATCTGAATCATCTTTCCAAGGTGCGTTGACTTATGCGAAAGAACGTTTAGCAATGCGTTCACTTTCTGGTCCTAAAGCTCCAGAAAAAGAAGCAGACCCAATTATCGTTCACCCTGCTGTGCGCAACATGCTTTTAACTCAAAAAGCGTTTGCTGAAGGCGGTCGTGCACTTGTTTACTTACTTGCTCAATACGCTGACATCGTTGAAAAAGGCGAAACAGAAGAAGAGCGCAAGTTTGCTGACAACATCTTGTCTTTATTGACTCCAATTGCGAAAGCATTCTTGACTGAAACAGGTTCTGAATCTGCTAAGCACGGTGTACAAGTCTTCGGTGGTCATGGCTTTATTTCTGAGCATGGCATGGAGCAAATCGTACGTGATACACGTATTGCTTGCTTGTATGAAGGTACAACTGAAATTCAAGCACTTGATTTGTTAGGTCGTAAAGTATTGCAAACTCAAGGTGCAATGCTACGTGACTTCACTAAGATCATCCATAAATTCGTAGAAGCAAACAAAGACAACGCTGCTATGAAAGAATTTGTTGAACCGCTTGCGGCTCTTAACAAAGAATGGGGCGATCTGACTATGCAAATCGGTATGCGTGCGATGCAAAACCCAGATGAAGTAGGCGCTGCTGCTGTAGATTACCTCTACTTCTCAGGTTATATCACTTTAGCTTACCTATGGGCTCGTATGGCGCTTGTAGCACAAGAGAAATTAGCAGCCGGTACTACCGATGTTGACTTCTACAATGCGAAAGTAACTACTGCTCGCTTCTACTTTAAGAAAGTATTACCACGTGTACGTTCTCATGTAGATGTGATTGCGGGTGGTCTAGATCCATTAATGTCATTAGACGCTGAACATTTCGCTTTCTAATCATAGTTAGTTGCGATATGCAATGTTAAAAAACAAAAAAGGACTGCTCAGTTTTGACGGTCCTTTTTTTATAAAATCAATGATAAATTTACACTTTAAATTCCATATCCATTTCGTTTTACAGGATATCTAGCACAGGCCAATGTGCACAAAAAAGGTGAACGATTATGCCAATTTACAATGCTCCTTTAGCTGATATGAAATTCATCTTAAATGATGTATTTAAAGCAGAACAATTTTGGCAGTCTAATGAGAAACTTGCTCATGTAGATGC
This sequence comes from Acinetobacter sp. P1(2023), assembly GCF_028367635.1. Classification (NCBI taxonomy): domain Bacteria; kingdom Pseudomonadati; phylum Pseudomonadota; class Gammaproteobacteria; order Moraxellales; family Moraxellaceae; genus Acinetobacter; species Acinetobacter sp. P1(2023). The sequence continues at coordinate 63,172 of NZ_JAQNDD010000010.1, read as the reverse complement.
TGCAACAGCTGAAGCAATTTTAGAAGAAATGGCTAAATTTGCTCAGAACGTGACTCATCCATTAAACCGTACCGGTGATGAAGAAGGCGCTCGCTATGAAAACGGTGAGGTGTTCACACCAGCTGGTTTTAAAGATGCATTTCGTCAATATGCAGAAGGCGGCTGGATTGGCTTAGGTGCCGATGAAGAATGGGGTGGCCAAGGCATGCCAAAAATGCTCACCGTTCTTTCTGATGAAATGTTATTTGCGACAAACCCATCATTTATGCTCTACCCGCTTCTTTCAGTGGGTGCAGGTATGGCTTTAAGCAGCTACGCATCTCAAGAGCAAAAAGAAACATATTTACCTAAGATTTATTCAGGTGAATGGTCTGGCACAATGTGCTTAACCGAGCCACATGCAGGTACTGACTTAGGTATTATCAAAACTAAAGCAGAACGTAATGAAGACGGTACTTATAACATCACAGGTACTAAAATCTTCATCACTGGCGGCGACCACGATTTAGCTGAAAACATCATTCACTTGGTCCTTGCTAAAACTCCAGATGCCCCTGCTGGTTCACGTGGTATATCGCTATTTATTGTACCGAAGTACCTTGTAAATGAAGATGGTTCTTTAGGCGACCGTAACCATGTTGGCCCAGGTTCTATTGAACATAAAATGGGTATCAAAGCATCTGCAACTTGTGTGATGAACTTTGATGGAGCAAAAGGTTACCTCGTTGGTAAAGAGAACGAAGGTCTTGCTGCCATGTTCGTTATGATGAACTACGAACGTTTATCAATGGGTATTCAAGGTTTAGGTGCATCTGAATTTGCTTATCAAAATGCTGCTCAATACGCGACTGATCGTTTACAAGGCCGTAGTGCAGCTGGTGTTCAATCACCAAATAAACCTGCTGACAGCATTTTAGTCCATGGTGATGTACGTCGTATGTTGTTAAACGCACGTGCAAATAATGAAGCATCTCGTGCATTTGCTGTATATGTAGGTCAGCAACTCGATATCACTAAATTCTCAACTGATGCAGCAGCAGTGAAAAAAGCCAATGACCGCGTTGCGCTTTTAACTCCAATTGCAAAAGCTTACCTCACAGATACAGCATTCCAAGCAACTTTAGATGCTCAGATGGTGTTCGGTGGTCACGGTTATATCCGTGAATGGGGAATGGAACAATGTATTCGTGACCTTCGTATTGCTCAAATCTACGAGGGAACTAACGGCGTTCAATCTCAAGATTTAATTGGTCGTAAAACCATTAAATGTGGCGGTGCGTTCATTGCTGAATACATCACTGAAATTCGTGACTTCGCAAATGACTTAGATACTGATTTAAACTTCATTAAAGATGCAACTTTAGATGCTGCAACTGAAATTGAAGCGATCACTCAGTTTATTATTGAACAAGCTGCTGAGAATGTAGATTTCCCGAACTCAGCTGCGGTTGATTATTTACATGCAGTGGGCTTACTCAGCTTCGCATATATGTTTGCGAAAATTGCTGCCGCTGCTAAAGATAAGTCTGGTGATTTCTATCAAAATAAACTTGCTTTGGCTCAGTACTTTGTTGAACGCATCTTGCCAGATATTGATGCGCGCATTGCTAAGATTAAAGCTGGTTCAGACTTAATTATGGGCTTTAGTGAAGATTACTTTACAAATCAAGCTTAATTAAGTTTTCCACAAAAACGCCTGACAATTCAGGCGTTTTTTATTTTATATTTACTATTTCAATTGGCATGAAATTTGTTTAATTTCTAAGCATTATTAAGTAAACAAAAGACCTTACTATGCCCGATTCCAAAAAGTATGAACGTATTCTGGACCGATTTGGTCATTATGCCGTTGAAGCTTTTCATTATTTAGCCCTGTTTATTATTGGCTGTATGGTGGCCTGGTCCGCAGCCAATACAGTTTTTGAAATTCTGACCGTCAAAAAGTATGCTTCAATTGATGATATTTTATTATTATTTATCTACTTAGAGCTGGGAGCAATGGTTGGAATTTACTTTAAAACCAATCATATGCCAGTGCGATTTCTTATTTATGTCGCGATTACGGCCTTAACCCGTCTACTCATTTCAGATATCCAACATGACCACAAAGCGGATATCGATCAAGTCATTATTACTGGCTCAATTTTGATTTTAGCCTTATCTATTCTTGTCGTACGATTTGCTTCATGGCACTACCCATCAGTAATGAAAGAGAAACACGCAAAAACCTCCAATAACTTGAAAACCCCTCAACCGCAAGATGACGAGTTAGCATAAAAAAGGCCTCAATATTGAGGCCTTTTTATTTTTACATTTAACGAACTCGGTAAATGTTGTGTCTTGAGTCGACCAATAAGTATTGATTAGGGGTTTTAACCCAATGGTATCCACGTGGTGGCGCATATAAACGGTGTGCACGCCAGTCCGAAACATAATAACGGCTATTGCGATATTGAGTAGGAATGCGTTCACCACGTTTAAAAGCAACATAGTTGCCATAGTGTTTACCACGATCAGCATTTGACCAAACTGGCGCCCGATGATCATTACGGTAATCATGACGGCGGTCATCACGATGCTCATATCGATCATAGTGTTTACCATGGTTATTGTCCCAACGGTGCCCAGAATCGGCCATCGCGGTAGCTGACATACCTAACATTAATGTCGAAAGTACAAGAACGATTGGCTTTTTCATGGCCTATTTCCTTTTAATCTTGATATGAAGCTAGATTAGAAGAGACTCAAGGAGAAACCATGTATAAAACCGCTTTGATTGCTAAACTTTGTAATGACTATAAAGAAAATATGAAGAATCTGTATCTGTGCTACCATTACCATTTTTCAAACTAGGTCAATTGCTGTGTCTGAAATCAGTTTTGAGCGTCTTCATCAATTTTTTTGCAAAGTTCCAAGTGTACAAGAAGCCCGAATTATGGCTCATGGAGCAGATGGCGAACATGCTTGGTGGTTTAAGTTCAGTATTGACGTAGAGCATGCCCTTGCATGGCAAACCGTTCAAGAGTTAGGGCATGTTTTAAACTATCTATCGACGAATGAACGTCTACCGACTTTATTCTTTCCTGTTTCACCACCACCGTATATGAATGGTGAAGCCAAAGATTTTTTATCGTGGATTATTCAATGTAATCATCCTGAATTCTCTCCAGATGTGGTCTGTGACTGGCTTGAGGCACGTTTACCAAACCCTGTAGATGATGAGACACAGTGGAAAATTAAGACTGATTTGAGTGAAATAGAAAAACTTGATGATAAAGCGTTGGATCAATTAATTCCGCCAGCGCCTTAAATCGGACTTATGGCACAGCCTTTATACTTACAGTGATGTTCAAATTTCTTTTTGTATAGGCTAATGTCTCACTTTTGAGAGGTCAAAAGTGACAAAAACCTTTGTTTCACTGATGTTGCTTCCCTGCCACACAGTGAAACGGCGACTTCCATGTCGCCAATCACCTTTCCAATTTTGTACAAAATCACGGCAACGAATGAGCTGTAGGTTTAGGGTGAGACTAGGTAAGTCTCCGTCGTGAACATATAGCCTCAACGTTTATATAAAAAATAGAATTAGAAAGTCGACAATCCTGACCATTCCATAAAGCGATAAATCCAATACTTCACTTTAGACTCATCTGCATACTTCACGTAATCCACGCTCATCTGTCTACCTTGTAAGTTTGACCAAGAAGTATTGAAGTAATCTTGCGCATCTTTAAAGACCTGATCTTGAACTTTACCCACAACCAACATATCTGTTTCAAGGTTGTAATTTTTTAAATTACGGGCTGTAAAATTGGCAGACCCTACAATCAATTCAGCTTGTTGGGCGTTATATTTCAAAATCATTTTGCTATGGTTCTGCTCACCATGGGTATCACACCAGCGGATTGGAATGCCGGCGGCATGTAGTTCTGAAGCTACCTGACGGTTAGGAATTCCATTTTTTTGTCGACCAAACGCATCTTTATTTGGGTCAAGTAAAACTCGGACAATAACGCCTCTCTCTTGAGCATTTTTTAGTGCTTGAATAATTTTACGTTCAGACAAATAGAACATACTTAAATCAAGATGCTCTTTCGGCTTCGCTGAATTAATCAATTTAAGTACAGATTGATAAATCGCCCCTTCAGTTAACACCTGAACTTGAGGTTTGGTTACGTCTTTTTCAAAGTCACCTAAAATGAGCGATGGAGAGCTACTGCCTGACATTTGCGCAACAGCAGCTTCAGTTTGGAGAACATCAGCCGCTGTTGCCCCTGTTACAACCAACGCGACATTAGAATGTCTAGAGCTGCCATCGTGTGGATTTGCTGAGGTCACTAATGACTTCCAACCAGCATCAGTATCGACTACCACAGTTTTACGGTGATTTGCCTTAAAGTTAAATAAATTTAAATAGCTGCGCAGTGTAATTTTTTCATCACCGAATGGATTTGGTAACCAGCCCTTTTCAGGATTATTGCCAACATTTTGACAGCAGATGTACCAGAACCCAGACCAAAACGGGTTAGAAGCACGCAAAGGAGTTAAATTGGTTTCAATCACATCGACACCTGCCTGACGTAATTGACGGTAGTGTTCAGGGCTTAGACCACCGTATACCGAATTAATCGGGTCGGTAATCATAACGATCTGAATTTGGCGATTCTGTCTTTTCTTACTCACTAATGCATCGGTTAACTCTTGCATTAACGGTCTTTGCTTGAGTTTCGAGTCACCCACTTCTGAATTAAACAAGAACATATCCACCACAATCGTAGATTTTGCCTCATCAATCATTTTCAAGATTTCATCAAAAATGTGTTGATCAACCTGTTGCTGTCCTTTGGCATCAAGATAGGTTTTATCAGCTAAAAATTTGACATCGGCATGTCTAAGCTTGCCACTAAAGTTAATCCCTTGTGGTAATGGTTTTACTGTGTGGTAAATCGCCGATGCAAGATATGCAATAGCAACAACGCAAAGTAATACCGCCATATAACGACGCCCTGACCAATTTATTTTTTGATGAATTCGTTGAAAAATACGCATAAAAAAGACCTAACTTGATGGTTTCAAATTAGGTCTTTTGGATTGATTTTTCAAGTTTAGTTTCGTGTTAAAGCCTTAAAAACTAAAATCAACACCTACTGTAAAATTGCGTCCAACTTGTGGAATATTTGATAAGAACGAAGCATGCTGATAAACCGTGTCATCTAACAAGTTATTCGCTTTCATATAAACACGGTAATCTGTTTTTGCACCATATTGTCCAGCATATGCTAGACCAAGATTGAGCATGTTATAGCCTTCAGTTTCAGTCTCATAAGCTGCGATCTTATCTTGATTAAAGACGTGGTAGTACTCGGCAGAACCACTAAAGCCATCGCCAAAATCTGCATCAACTTTAGTACCTAAACGTCCCGCTGGAATACGTGGAGCGTTCCCTTCTGCATCAATTTTACCGCGTACATAGTCACCAAAGGCACTGATCTTGTACATTGGGGTAATTTGATAACCAATTTCACCCTCAGCACCATAGAAACGTGCTTTATCTTGAGTATATTGGACTAAACGGAAGTCTTTATAACGGTCAAGGGTTTGTGCATAGATGTAGTCATCAAACCAGTTATGGTAAACATGCAGATGATAATCAAGTTTGTCATTATCAAAATGTAAACCTAATTCAACATTATTCGATTTTTCCTTACTGAGTTGATCATTCCCCAACTCATAAGTATTCGTCGCAAAATGTCCACCATTTGCATATAACTCTTGAGCTAAAGGTAAACGCTCTTGATGTGAAGCAACAAAAGACAGTTTATAGTTCGGTGCAAACTCCCAATTCGCAGCACCTGCGTAAGAAAATGCCGAACCATCAAAATCCTGTTTAGCGTTATCGTCTACATCAATCTCTTGCTGATCTGCACGTGCAGAAAGCTCAAAATGTACGTCTTTCCATTGTTTATGTTCTAAAGCAAATACGCTCCATTTTTTGGTAGTGGTCGGAGCCATAAAAGCTTCTTCACCAGTTAAATCTAATTTTTGTTGGCCTAACTGAGCACCGATCACCCCTTCCCAACTTGCAATCGGGTTATGTACTAACTCAATACGACCATCATAGCCTTTGTTTTGGAATCGAGTCGCAATTGTTCCCTCTTCAATTTCGTCATGCTGATAGTCAGTATAGCTCGCTTGTGCACGTAACTTTTGGAAGCCTGCGAATGGATCATTTAACTCGGTTTTAAAATCATAACGCTCAGATTTTAAGTCAATCCATGGGCCGCCATGTTCGTGATCATGTTCTTCTTGTCCATGATCATGAGCTTCTTCCCCATCTTCGTGCTCATGCTCATGTGGATCACAATGCAAATGTGGTCTTCCACCTAGATGAGCGCTACAACTTTCGTATTCATGGCTATGCCCAGGCAAACCATATTGATCCCGACGATTGCTATAAGAAATACCCGTATAACCACGGTCATAAATCCAAGACAAACCAACGTTAACTGAATCACCCTGAGCAAAAGTATTGTCTACACGGCGCTCTTTTTCACCTTCATGAATATAATTTGGTGCAATATAATTATTTGCATCACGTGTTAACCCCTCAACACGTAAAGCAACTTGGCTGCCCAAGCCAACAGTTACGCCAGCGCTCGCCAGTTTTTCATCACTTCCAGTGTTATAACGTAAACCAACTTGTCCTTCATAACCGTTTTCAGGCATTTGCGTAGGGATCTTGTTATCAATTACATTGACTAAACCACCAACAGTTCCAGCACCAAACAATAAAGTTGAAGGGCCCCGAATCACTTCCACTTGTTTTGCAAGCACAGGATCTACAGTTACCGCATGGTCAGGAGACAATGTCGAGACATCAATATTTTCTGATGAATTTTGAAGAACTTTAACACGTGGTCCATCTTGTCCACGAATCACTGGACGACTCGACCCCGCCCCAAACTGATTGGCATAAATTCCAACTTCACTACTGAGTGCATCCCCAATGGTGGCAGCACCTTGCGCTAAATGCTTTTGATCAACCACAGTATCTGCAACGGCAAAATCTTGTGATGTTTGCTCAAGTGGATGGGCCTTAATCCGAATAGTTTCTAACTTTTCAACATTTTCACTTTCTGCTGCAAATACAGGTACCGATATTGCAGCCAAAATGGATATGGTCAAAATATTTTTATAGAACAACATGAGGTGATTCTCTGATCGCTACGCCTTTTGTTTTGTTATATTATAACATTTCAGTTGTTTTGCAATAAAAAACATTTCTAATCAGATGATTCGTTAGACTGGCCAATTAAATGATGTGAGTAAATTCTAATTTCTAATGCCTTTTACCATCTCTCATGCCGTTATAGCACCACCTCTTTCCAAGCTTAGTCAAAACACTTTACCAATTGCTGCATTGGCAATTGGCAGTATGACACCCGATCTTTACCGCTTATTTACAATGCAATCAGGGATGTTGACTCATCAATGGAAAGGACTTTTCTACCCAAATCTTGCATTAGGATTACTATTCTGTGCTATTTGGTATTTACTTTATCGGCCTGTAATTTATCGGTTTTTTGGTATTCAACATGATCTTGACCTCCACTCTATAAAACGTATTTTTTTATTTTTGATTGGAACATTACTCGCACTTATTGTAGGGATTGCAACTCATTTAATTTGGGATGGCCTAACACATTCTGACTTTCGGACTTTTGCATTTAAAGATGTATTAGCAACCACAGTTCATCTTTTCGGGCATCCTTATCCCTTACATCGTCTTTTGCAGCTAGGCACCTCAGCTCTTGCCTTACCTTTTATTGTCTGGATGAGTATTCACTATTATCAGCGCTACAAACAACACTGGAAAGTAAACTATAAAATTAAAATTTTCGCATGGTGTCTGTTCATTCTATCTACACTGTTAGGTTTATTCTCTTTTTGGGATTATGCCCGCTACATTCCTCATGAAGTTTGGCATGCCGATACCTATTATTTCACTGGTCGTTCTATTAATGAATTTATGCAAGGCTGGCTAAGTACCTTTAGCTTAGGATGCTTACTATTCTTGGTTTTAGATCGACAAAAAAGAATGGGGTGAATACTTAAAGTTGCTGCCAAATTGCTCATTTTCAGCTTAATTTCTGCGGTTTTTTGATCTAGTTCTTGTGGCAAACCATCCAACAAGGCATAATCGAAAACTTACTTTTTTGACGGTGCGCGGTTTACGCATCCGTCCTTTCAGCCAATATAGTTTGGATAATCTTCATCATGATGCGAACTCATTACTGTGGCTCTTTAACTGAAGCCCAAATCGACCAGACCGTTACACTATGCGGTTGGGTACATCGTCGCCGTGACCATGGCGGTGTTATTTTCCTTGATATGCGTGATCGTGATGGTCTCGTTCAAGTGGTTATTGACCCAGATACTCCAGAAGCATTTGCAACTGCAGATAAAGCACGTTCTGAATATGTATTAAAAATTACAGGTCGTGTTCGTCGCCGTTATGAAGGTACTGAAAACCAAAATATGGTGAGTGGTCAAATCGAAGTTTTAGGCAAAGAAATCGAAGTTCTTGCTGCTTCTGAAACTCCGCCATTCCCATTAAATGATGACACGATTAACGTGTCAGAAGAACACCGTTTAAAATATCGTTTCTTGGACATCCGTCGTCCAGAAATGTTAGATCGCTTACGTTTCCGTTCTAAAGTAACTAACTTGATCCGTAATTATTTAGACGATCACGGTTTCTTAGACGTTGAAACTCCGATTTTAACTCGTGCAACTCCTGAAGGCGCACGTGACTATTTAGTACCAAGTCGTGTACAAAATGGCAGCTTCTACGCACTTCCACAATCACCACAATTGTTTAAACAATTATTGATGGTTGGTGGTATTGATCGTTACTACCAAATCGCGAAATGTTTCCGTGATGAAGACTTGCGTGCTGACCGTCAGCCAGAATTTACTCAAATCGACATTGAAACATCGTTCTTAAATGACGATGAAATCATGGATTTGATGGAAGGCATGACTGTTAAACTATTTAACGACTTGCTTGGCGTAAAATTTGAAAAATTCCGCCGTATGCCATATAGCGAAGCAATGCGTGATTATGCATCTGACAAACCGGATTTGCGTATTCCGTTGAAACTTGTTGACGTTGCAGACTTAATGCAAGAAGTAGAGTTCAAAGTATTTGCTGGTCCTGCAAAAGATCCTAAAGGTCGTATTGTTGCGTTACGTGTTCCAGGTGCAGCATCATTGCCACGTAGTGCAATCGATGAATACACTAAATTCGTTGGCATCTATGGTGCTAAAGGTTTAGCGTACATTAAAGTGAATGAACTCGCTAAAGGAATTGAAGGTCTTCAATCTCCAATCGTTAAATTCATTGAACCGATTGTACTTGAACTATTGGCACGTGTTGGTGCACAAGATGGCGATATCGTATTCTTCGGTGCTGATAAAGCTAAAGTTGTAAATGATGCAATGGGCGCACTTCGTGTCAAGATTGGTCACGACTTGAATCTTTCAACATGTGAGTGGGCTCCACTTTGGGTTGTTGATTTCCCAATGTTTGAAGAAACTGACGATGGCAAATGGACTTCTGTTCACCACCCATTCACGCTACCTAAATCTAGCGTAGAAGACGTGAAGAGCAATCCAGGTGAAGCACTTTCTGTTGCTTACGACATGGTATTGAACGGTACTGAAGTTGGTGGTGGTTCTCTACGTATTTATACATTAGAAATGCAAAAAGCGATTTTTGAAGCGCTTGGTATTTCTGATGAAGAAGCAGAAGAGAAATTCAGCTTCTTGCTGAATGCGCTTCGTTACGGTGCTCCTCCTCACGGTGGTTTGGCATTTGGTCTTGACCGTTTAGTTATGCTTATGACTGGCGCGACTTCTATTCGTGACGTTATTGCATTCCCGAAAACTAAGACTGCTGAATGTCCACTTACTCAAGCGCCTGCTCCTGTTGAAGCAAATCAGCTTCGTGACTTGGGCATCCGCTTACGTGAAAAGCCAAAGGCTGAAGAATCTAAATAATTTTTAGATTTTCAAATTAAAAAACCCTGCTTATGCAGGGTTTTTTAATAAGAGAATTTTAATGAGACATTTCTTTTTCGAAGCTTGAAAGCGTATTAAATTTTTGTTCAAAAATTTGAATAACTTCTGTTTTTAGTTTTTCAAAATCGACCACTTGTTCATCGTCATTTAGACAAATTTGTGGAAGCCGTTCACTTTTAATAATCTGGTTAATTTCGGGGAGATTTTGCAGTCTTAAATTAAAATTTTGGCCGCGCTCAAATATATTTACAGGATAAAAACGGGCTGAACATAACTGCCATAACCTAAACAAATATTGGTTAACATCTAAAGGCTGTCTAAAGCGATGACTTGATACTTCTTTTAAATAACTCTCTTCAGTTTGCCAGACTTCTTCAAACACTGATTTCAAAAATGGTTGAGGCAAATGAGTACTATAAAAGCTCGAAAATTTTCGGTTATATAAACTTAAAAAATTCCCCCAATTATTACTCATCGAATAACGATGATTAAAAAGTGCATAGGGATTGTTATGAAATAATTTACGCTTATCAAAATACTTGTTAATAATCGCTACATCAGTCAAAGCAACTGCACCCAAAAAGTTCTCTTGCCCTACCACCATCAAGGGCTGTAGCTGAATCCCATCACAGGGTAAACCGTTTTTAAAAAAGAACTCAGGCTCTAAAGGGCTGTTAATGAAAGTGTCATCATTAAAATAGACAAAGTGTTCTGCCAAGCCCTCTATTTTATGAATATTGATTTCAATAGCATGTGAATTAAAAGTCGGTAAACAGTTTGGTTCTATAATTTGATCATGAGTAACTAGATTCAACTTGGGATGATTTTTAACTAAAAACTCAGGAAAATGGCCACAGGTCACAAGATGAATTTTTCTAACCCAAGGACAAAATTTCTCAACAGATCTAAACCAAAAATGGAGGTTATTCCAATCGCGATAGCGACATTGTTCAACGACTTCATCAATCTTTGTTTTAGTTTCTTTGGATTTATAATATAGATATTGCTGCTGCCATTTGGTATCGGTTGAGTCCACCCAAATCATTACAAAATCGATAGGCTGCATCAAACATATATCCAAATAAATACAGTAATTTACTAGATAAAATTTGATAAAAATAGAATTCAAAGTTTATTAATGTTAATAAAACTTCACAATTTATTCATAATTTTATTTTTTCTAAATAATTTGCTTAATTAAGCTTCTATTGAGATGGTAGTGGGCAAGTGGCATAATATCCCCATTCTTTCTTTTCTCCCTTGGTAATTCATTATGGCAATGCGTCCTGATGTACGTCGACATGCTTTAATTGTGATTGTATTCTCTCTTGCGCAATGGTTTTTGATGCGCTATATCCTTGCAAATGAATTATTTAACATCACTACAAGTCAACGTATCCTTTATTTCTGTGTAAGTAGCTTAGCAGGTGCATTGCTTATTTTTGTTGCACTGATTTATATGGTTTTAAAAGGAAATGCGGATAAAAATTAATATCCGCATTCCATATAAAATTTAGAAAATCTTAAATTTATTTCCCAACATAATTATCACATAACTGAAGTAGTTCCGGATGTCTGTCATGTTGATGGACAATAGGAATAATTTCTTCATTGCGATTGATAATAAAACCTTGATCATTAACTGCAATTTGATCTATTGGGTATAATCCAAGAGTTACAATAATTGATTGAAAGGGTTGACAGCGAGTTACATCAGCTAAATTATTAGTAATTAATAATTTATTATGCATGGCCTGATCATAAATTCTTTCAGACATTTTTTGATATGGCTGTTTGCAGAACTCCTCAATCATCTTATTGATATAGACTTTAATTGATTCATGATCACCAATAGTAACCCCTGAACAAGATACTTGCTCATCTTTTGCAAGATTATAAAAGCCCTCTCCATACGCATCCTTAATCCATTTTTGATTATATTGCTCAGTACCAATCGTATAATCCGGATTTTCCATCCCTACCAATAGTCCTTTGCCAAGATTTTTAAAAGGGTTACTCTGGAAAAAAACATCACGAACATCGCTAAGCAATACATGTGAAGCATCAGGATGACTTTCTACAATTTCCTTATATTCAAAGAAACGGCTCACATGTGGATAACCAGTAATTTTAAGAGCTTTAATTTTTGAATCAGGAACTGCTTCATTTACAGTTAAGCTAATAATTTTTTTTAAAATATTTTTTACAAACTTAAACTTATAAATACCTGAATATTTTGATTTTGATTTAAATTTTCCAATAGTTGAAACTTTAAATTCAATTTTAAAACCTTTGATATCTGAGAATGCATTCACAAACTCAGTCATTTGCTCTTTATAGATAATTAAAGACAATATTCCATCAAAGCTAGCCTTTTCCAAAGAATAGACAAAAGAAGAGATGAGGTCAGCATTGTATCCCGTTGCCGACCCAATAATAATATTTTTTTGCTTAATCATAAAATTAATAATAAAACCGAAAAAACGGCTAAATTATATATTTATTAAGTATATATTTCTTTAATTTAACTCTTAAGTAACGTAATAAATCACTGTCATCTTGTGAAATTGGAGTGATTAAGCTTCTTTCCTTTTCTAGATAACTTAATGCATCATCATTTTCAATAATTGGGTGATCGAATAAAAAGCTGACATAGAAACTAAAATCCCCTCGTCCCACAAGATCTTGCCAATGGTCATAAATTTTTATCGGTTGATGATAATCAACCAACATTTGAGCCATTTTACGATCTACAACATAGGCATAAGCATAAGCAAGTTTTTCAAGATAGTCGTAATCAACTTTTAAAATTTTTTGGTTATACAATTCTTCGGGTAAAAACTTTCCACGAACACGATTGCATATTTTCATTTGAATACCGCCCAAGCTAAGGAAAAAGCAAGGCCCTAAGTTCAAAGAACGAATATGTTTTTCTAAATTCTGGAAATCAATTTCAAAACGTTCAATTACATCATCTTCAAAAATAATGGCATATTCGTCATCAGAATTTAAAAAATCTTTCAATGCAGCAATATGTGACATTGCACAACCAAGTTCACCAGGCGTCATTGGTTTTTTCTTGCCTGCTACACCCTGTTGAAAATACTCACTCACACTTAAATTTTTACCTATAACCCCAAATTGCTTGAATTCATCGCGATATTTGTAAAATGTTGCTTGAGAGTACAACTTATTTAAACGTTCACTATTAGCAGATTCAATACTGATTAAATATTTTTTCATTTCATTCAAATGTTAAAATGAGTCAGGGATAGTCTATCTAATTATAGTTATATCGAGTGTAAAATTTAATGCTAAATCGCCTGATTCAAAAAAAATGGTACAAGTACCAACAAGCAAAAAAAGCAAAATCTTTTGACTCTCATTGGTATATGCGTTTTGGCTGGTTAGAACAACCTTTTACAACACTTGAGCAATTAGATTCTCTGTTTGAGATCCATTCCCCTAGAAAGTTTACCTTTGCAGATAGTTTTTATGCTTATGAAAATGGTCGTCATTTCATTTTTTTTGAAGAAGTGGATGATGAACATCCCGTGGGCTTTCTTTCGGTCTTGGAAGTTTTTAAAGATGGCACTTACACCCCGCCTGAAACCATTTTAAAACTCGATTACCACCTCTCATACCCTTACGTATTTAAAATAGATAACACTTGGTACATGGTCCCTGAAACATCGGCCAACAAGACCATCGAACTTTGGAAATGTACTGAGTTTCCGCTGAAATGGGAAAAGCATTCCAACCTTATTGAAAATATTGAAGCAGTCGATAGCACCCCTTTTTACCATGAGGGCTTATGGTATCTTTTTACCTCAACGCGTCGTGATTGTAAGAAATTTGGTGACCGTTTAGACCTGTTCTTTACCGAAGATATTTTAAATCCTAACTGGCAAGAGCACCCAATGAATCCAGTGTGCCGAGGCAGTCAGCAGTTCCGTATGGCAGGCAAACCTTTTATTTATAAAGGGCAGCTGGTTCGACCAAGCCAAGATTCTTTAAAACGTTATGGTGGTAATATCGAATTAAAAGCGATTACTCAGCTTAGCCCAACAGCTTATGAAGAAAAATTACTAGAAGTAGTTTTACCAGACTGGAATCAAGCAGATGACGGTTGCCATACTATTAATGTTGAAGATAACTTCGTGGTACTTGATGCCATCCGCCTTACGCCAAAAAATAATTAAGTCTTTAGCAGGCCTTTATAAATATTAAACGTCTGCTCGGCCATGGCTGGTACAGTCAGTTCAGCCTTGGCCTTTGCATATAGCTGGCTAAAGTCACTTTGCGCCTCTGGTTGAAGTGCACATTGAATCGCTCTTGCTAAACCTTGTGCGTCTCCAATTTCTGCCAGATATTGTTCTGGCAACCACTCAATCACACCATTCACTTTAGTTGAAGCCATTGGTTTATCGGCCTGCAATGCTTCGACCATAACAAGTGGAAAACCTTCACGGTCTGACGATAAAACTACAATATCAGCCAACTGCACCAGATCTCGAGCATCAGTTCTAAACCCAAGAAAAGCGACCCGATTTTGCATGTTTAATTCACTGACTTGTTTTTCCAAACTTGCTCGAAGTGAGCCATCGCCCACAATCCATAAATTGGCATCAATCTGCTGCATCGACTCAATCAGTAAACTGATATTTTTTACTGGCTCTAGGCGCCCAATGCACATAACTACTTTTTTGCTTGTGTCTAGCTCAGCAAAATCTTTTTGAATCGATTGAAGTAACTTTTCTTTATTTTCAGTTGTAAGTACGGGCTGAGGATATACCCCGTTATAAACTACGTGTGCTTTAGACTCTGGGATGCCTTGCGTTAGCGCTTGGCCCACCGCAATAACAGCATCACCCGTTAAATAAGCAGATTTATTCTTTTTAGTACCATGAACAGTCGTTACAAACTTTGGACCAGATAAAAATGGCTTAATACGTGCAATCAGCTCAGCCGCTTTTCCTGCTTGTGCATGAACAATAGCGGGTTGGATTTGCTGGATAAGATTTTTAAGTTGCCACAGTAAAAGAATATTCCAACGGCTACGTGCAAAATCGACGGCATGAAAATGTACTTGTTGGCTAAACTTGTCTACATAGCAAGGATGTGCAATCACATGTACTTCGTGATTTAAAGCGAGCTCATTAACAAGGTTAAAAGTATGCTGCTCTAATCCACCAATTCCACCGCTAGTTGCCAATACCTGAACAATTTTCATAGCTTGCCTACTTATTTTTTATCTTTATTCATGGTTTGTTCAAACAGCTTTGCTTCTTTTAGAAAAGCATAAAACGCGTTAATCATACTATTTACGAAACCACGCCAACCATTTAAGAAACTACGGCGAATAAAATAAGACTTCATAAAAGTCACAGGCATCACCAAAATCAATTTAGCCACACTTGGAGACTTTCCTTTTTGGTATTTCTCTAATGCTTTCAAGTTGGAATATTGGTTATTTTTTTCGACCTTAACGAAAATGCTCGACTCACCATAATGATAAATATCATGTTGAGCACGCTGAGATTCGCCATCTACAATCACATTTTCATGGACTTTATTGGCAAGATCATAATGCCCTTTAGACTTGCGGAAAAAACGCACTTTTGCATGTTTTTTGGTATGTTTGCTATTGGGAACACCTAAAAATACATCATTAATAGGAGTGACTAAAGCATCAAGTCTGTTCTGCTGGATGGTCTCAACAATCTCTTGTTTTAACTCGTTAGATAAGACTTCATCGCCATCTAAATTGAGTACCCAATCATTTCGGCATTTTGCTAAAGCTAAACTTTTTTGCCCAGCGTAACCTTGCCATTCTTGATGAGAAATTTGAGTATTTTCAAAACTCTGAGCAATTTCATAAGTATTATCAGTACTGCCCGAATCTAAAATAATTACTTCATCAAAATCACTGACACTTTGCAAAGTTCGCTCTAACCAAGCACCACAATTTAAGGTGACAATATAGACACTACATGGAATTTTATTCATAACTTATAACGTCCTTTAGCAAGGGCGATACGCATCTGTAAAGCATTCATGGCACCATGCGTGCTGACACGTGGAATATTAAATTGATTACTTACTTCATACGCTTCGATTTTTTTACGAGTCGATACGGCGTTTTTAAAGCCAATCTCTTGAGCCATTTTCTGGTGCTTTTCATTAAATCGACCAAATGGATAAGCAAAGCTCGGACATTTTCCAACTAACGCTTCAACGTCACGTTTAGACTGAAACATTTCATCATAAGCGGTTTGGTCATCAAGCTTAAGTAAGTTAACATGATGTTGGGTATGCGCACCAAACTCAATAACACCAGATTTGGCCATTTCATGAATTTGCTCATGAGTGAGCTTTTCAATTCCTTCAATTTGAGTTGCCAAATAAATGGTTGCTTTTGCATTATATTTTTTAAGTAATGGATAGGCATAAAGATAATTATCCATAAAACCATCATCAAAACTTAAAGCAACGACATTCTTTTGATTACGGTATTGTTCAAGCTCAGAAACAAAGCAAAAAGTAGCCTTTTTACGCGTCAACAACTGTAAGAGTTGTTCAAACTTTTCAGGAGGCATGTTCATACCTGAGGCTGCATCTTTAGGAGTAACCTGATGCAACATCACAATGCGTGGTAGTTTACTCGAACGAAACGGAAGCCAGAATGTATAATTACCCAGCACATATAACAGTGCAGCAAGTGCTAGTAGGCCTACCGCAACGTACAAAAACCACATCATGCATACACCTCATGTGACCATTCATAATCTTCTGAAAAGGGCTGCTTAAATGTCACCTCAACCATAAATTGGGTGATGCGCTTAGCATTGAAAGATTTGCGTGTTTTCTCCCAGCCTTCTTTCGCTATTTTTTCAGCCTGATCTGGGTTTTGATTAAAGAATTGGATCTTCTTGGCCAAATCAAACTGATCATCAAAGTAAACCACTTCCTGCTCGGTGTAGAGCTTCTCAAAGCCCGGTATTCTTGGGCTAAAGGTAAGTAAACCATTACCAGTCAGCTGAACAATACGGTCAGAACTATACAAGGTGACATCATTACGGCGTGAGTAATTAAGTCCCATTTTTGTTTCAGAGAGAACTTTATAATACGCTTTACCATAAACACCGGGTTGTTCAAAACAACCATAGTATTGATAGTTTACATGCCCTTGTTGCAAAGCACCTGCCAAGTCCTTTAAGAACTTTTCACGCTCAGGTTCTTTATAGACCACACCGCAGAAAATAAAAGTCTTGTCAGTCTTAGAGTTTGAAAATTGCTGTAGTGTTTCTACATTACGGTGACCGACATTTGGCAAATAGGCCACGCTTAAATGAGGTTGCTTTAGCTTTTGTAGATATTCTCCGCCTGTTGTACAGAAAATAGCATCTAAGTACGGCGAGAATGCTTTGACAAAGTCCAGTTTGTTTTCAAGATAAAGCGGATCAACATACCAAAATGCAATTTTAGTATTTGGATAAGATTCTTTAATTTGTCTTAAAACGTCTGGACTCATTAAGTCACTATGCCCAATGAGCACCAGATCAGGTTCAATATTATTAACGACCTTTAGAACTTCTTTATTAGCCCAATTAGCACCCAGTTTTTTTGTTTTAAAAATGGTTCCCATACGAGCCATGTCACGAAAACTAAAATCATAAACGAAATGGCCATTTTCAATTAATCCGGCAGAAATTTTACGGTCTGTGCAGTAAAAATGGGCGCCTTGTTTATTAAAGCCAAAATTTGCAATATGCAATATTTTCATTTATTTACTCAAAATAAAAAATTTAATTCTTTGATAAAAGATATGTTGCCACACGGTCCGCTTCTTTAAAAGCATAAGGTTGTGGTAACTGTACAACACAAGTCTGCTGTGAAATTAATTGTGATTCTAACATTTGATCAACTGAGTGCGTAATCCGGTCGTCTTTCAAACGGTCCATTGCCATCACCCCAACTCGACAACCCGCAGTAAGTGCCTCAAAAATCATAGACACGCTGTCTTCTGTGACCCAGACAGCTTCTGCTTTTTGCATTTCCTCAAAAATCCAGCCTTGAGGTGTTTGCTCAACTGGAAATATATGTAAATGCTGGGCAAAGTTTTGTTGCCTTAAAATATCGACAAACTCTGCTGGAGTTCGACGTGAAGTCGTCAGAATAATTTCAGCGTTTGGATTATTCTCAACAATTTTTTCAACACTGCTTAATACTTTATTTGGGTTCCATTGATGTCGTTTAGATGAACCACCTAATGCAATTAAAACCCTAGCTGTTTGATGTCGATTTTCATTACGAATAGGATTTAATGCGCCACGTGTGACAATCACATGGCTGTCGGCGTGAATGCCGTCATGCTCTGGAATAACCGCATAGTCAAAGCAACCAATCGGTAAACTCGGCTTCATTAAAATAATCGTTTTAGCCTTTTTGAAAATTTTACCGAGTAACCAAACACGAAAATGTGTGTGGCTTCCTACGCCAAATATAAAATCAGGCGCTTGTTTAAATAAGGAGTTTTTTGAAGAAAAAAGTGCCTGAATTAAAGAAATAATTGGCAAATCAGTAATTAGGACTTCGTCAAAAGTTGTTTCTGGCTGTTGTCTTTGCATTGCCTGAAACAAGCCTAATGCTTGTGAGCGGTGTCCTGCCTTACCATCAGACACATAGACAATATGCATAGAAGCTCCCTAAGCCAAAAAATAAAAAGGCGAAACTTATGTTCGCCTTTTTATGTTAACGGATTAACTTATTTTACGTAAGTTAACCAGTGTTCATATTTCGGATTTCTACCTTGAACAGCATCAAAGTAAGTTTTTTGGATTTCAGTCGTAATTGGGCCACGGGTACCCGAACCAATTGGACGGTCATCGTATTCACGAATTGGTGTTACTTCAGCAGCAGTACCTGTGAAGAATGCTTCGTCTGCAATATAAAATTCGTCACGTGTAATACGACGCTCAACTACTTGATAACCAAGATCTCTAGCAATCGTCATTACTGTTTGACGGGTAATACCATCAAGTGCACCACCAGCGATATCTGGAGTGTGTAAAACGCCATCTTTAATCAAGAATACGTTTTCACCTGAACCTTGGCATACATAACCTTGTGGGTCCATTAACATTGCTTCATCGTAACCTGAGTGTGCAACTTCTTGGTGAGCAAGAATTGACAATGTGTAGTTACCAGATGCTTTTGCTTTACACATCGTCACGTTTGGATGATGGTGAGTAAATGATGAAGTTTTAACGCGAATACCTTTCGCCATCGCTTCATCACCAAGGTATGCACCCCATGCCCATGCTGCAACAGCGGCATGAATTGTGTTATTTGTTGCTGCAATACCAAGTTTCTCTGAACCGATCCAGATGAGTGGGCGTAAATAGCAAGAAGCTAATTTATTTTCACGAACAACATCGATTTGTGCTTGTTCAAGCGCTGCTTGATCATACGGCACTTTCATTTGATAAATTTTTGCTGAATTTAACAAACGTTTTGTGTGGTCTTGAAGACGGAAAATGGCAGTACCTTTAGGCGTTTCATAAGCACGAACACCCTCAAATACGCCCATACTGTAGTGTAAAGTATGGGTTAAAACGTGAATCTTTGCATCACGCCAATCAATTAATTGTCCATCTTGCCAAATAAAACCATCACGATCAGCCAAATTCATGGAACACTCCAAATTGTTATAAAATCATTCACTATCCAACTCAACCGAGGCGGTTGGGTCTATTAATCTTTGCCATAAATTGCAAACGACCGCACGGGTACTACGCCAGTCCGCTGCGCTTACTTGCATGGATTGATTTGCAAGGGCTAAACGGTGGCTTTCGGCACGTTCACTAAGATAGGCTCGAATTAATGCTGTGGCATCTTCACTGGATAAGCAGTCTGCTTTAGCAGCATCTTCTAATATTCTTACATTATCAGAATAATGGGCGAGATCGGGTTTCGTCCCGCTCCATGCAAGTACAGCATACTGTGCCATAAATTCGATATCTACGATACCACCTGCGTCCTGTTTTAAATGAAAAATACCATGTTTTTTTTGTTCAGAAGACGAACCTAGGTGGTCTTTCATTTTCTGACGCATTTTCAGCACTTCCTCACGAACATAAGCCTCATCTCTAGACTGAGTCAATATCTCGCGGCGAAATATTTCAAATTTCTGGCAAAGTGCCTCATCACCAGCAATAGAACGCGCTCGAACTAATGCCTGATGCTCCCAAAGCCATGCACTTTTCAACTGATAGTGTTCATAGGCTTTCAGACTCGTCACCAATAAACCAGCTTCACCTGAAGGTCTTAACCGCGTATCAATTTCATAGACACGACCATCTAGTGTTTGTGTCGTCATGAGTGACATAAACTTTTGAGCAACACGCATAGCAAACTCAAAGCCACTAATAGACTTCGTTCCATCCGTATCAGCTTGTTCATCTAGGTAGTGAATAAAGACAAGGTCTAAGTCAGAACCATAGCCCAGCTCAATACCGCCCACTTTGCCATAACCAATGACAGCAAAAGCTTTATAGTCGAGTGAGCAGCGTTTTCCATCAACATCGCACGGGTAACCATGACGTTTTGCTACTGTCTGATAAGCCAAATTAAGTGTTGCATTCACACTAACTTCAGCAATATCAGTTAATGCATCAGATACCTTCATAAGAGGACTTTCAGCTAGCACATCACTTGCAGCAACAGTGAGTACATTACTCTTTTTAAAGAGGCGAAGTGCTCGCATTTGGTCTTCAACCTGATCAATCTCAATACGAAGTAACTGCTGACGTAATGAGTCTTCTAAATCCTTACGTTTTGGTAGCTCAAAGTCCATCGACAAAAACTCATCCAGCAGTACCGGATATTGAGTTAACTCTTCACAAATCCACGGGCTTACAGTCGCCATTTTTACTAAGCGTTGTAATGCCCCTTTACTTTCAATCAGCATCACCAAATACACGGTTCGACGCATAACCGATTCAATAAGCGGCATTAAACGTAACAATGCAGTTTGTGGGTGTTCTGACTGTAAGATCGCTTCAATTAAATGAGGCCAAAACGTTTTTAAACGTTGCACAGCATTTGAAGGAAGTTTTTTGAGTGCATGCCCATGCCAGAACTCATGAATCAGATTTTTCGCATTGTCATCTAGTACTTCATCTAGCTGCTGCTCTAACTGCCCATAATTCTCTGTTGCTGCATTAGAGCTGGTATCTTCAATGAGTTGCTTAAATTGAACTTTGACTTTTTGACGTTTCTCATTAAGAACATCAATAAATTCATTCCAGCTTGCGAAACCCAAAGTATCGATAATGCGTTGTCTTAGGTCTAATTCTTCTGGCAATAACTGGGTTTGCTGATCGTTAAGAGCTTGAATTGCATGTTCAACACGGCGTAAAAATAGGTATGCATCTTCAAGTTCTAATACAGCTTGTTTTTCTAATAAGCCTGCTTCGCCAATATGTTCAAGGCTGACTAAACATTGACGGTCTTGTAACTCACGTTTTGACCCACCGTAAATAAGCTGAAAGACCTGAACAATGAACTCAATTTCGCGAATACCACCTGCACCGAGTTTAATATCATCCTCAATATGACGGCGTAAGACTTCACGCTCAATCATTGCTTTCATATCACGCATGGCAGCAAAGGCGGTATAATCGACATAACGACGGAATACAAAAGGACGAGTCATCTCTAACAAGTCCTGCCCTTCTTTCCCACCGGTTACAACACGCGCTTTAATCCATGCATAACGTTCCCATTCGCGCCCATGCTGACTTAAATATTTTTCTAAAGCGGCATGACTAATCGCTAATGCCGAGCCATCACCCCAAGGGCGCAAGCGCATATCGACTCGAAACACAAAACCATCAGCAGTAATGTGCTCAAGTAAATAAATGAGTTTTTGTCCCCACAAAATACAGAACTGCTGTACATCAATACATTTGCGGCCATTGGTTTCGCCTTGCTCATCAAAGGCAAAAATTAAGTCGATATCACTCGACAGATTAAGCTCTTGGGCACCAAGTTTACCCATGGCAACCACAATCAAGTCTTGAACTTTGCCAGAATAACTTAACGGTTCACCATGTTTCGCCACAAGTGCTACACGCGCAAAACCCTTTGCTGCACAGATACTGGCATCGGCAAAATCAGAAAGTTCACGAGTGAGTGTGACAACATCGGTAAGCTGATTGGCATCCTGCCAGATCCAACGGAACATTAAACGACTACGTAAAATGCGCAGACCACGCATCCAAAGCGTTTCATCATTAATTCCATCTAATGTGGTTTGTACGAACTGGTAAATCTGTTCGGTCGAGAGCGGCGCAGTAAATTGATCTATTTGATAATCTTTTTCTAAAACAGCTTGATGCAAGCCTAAAACTTGTTCTGCGTACTGACTCGCACGCAATGTTTTTTGTAACTGCTCCGCATTCATATAAAAAGCTCTTTTCCTCGTACTCTCTTTTTAGTTATAGCAGTTCGAGTAGTGCTAGGAAAAGGGATTAGACTAATTTAGCTTCCGATGAAGAATGATGTTCGGTAAGCGCCTCATGACTTTCTTGAGCTGAAGGTAGTAAAACTTTAAAAGTTGTTCCAACTCCTTTTTGGGAATTTACACTAATTTTTCCCTGATTAATCTCGACAAAACGCTTGCAAAGACTCAAACCTAAGCCAGCACCTTTTTCCCCTGCAGTGCCTTTAAAACTAGCGGTAATACGTGGATGGAACAAGTTTGCCATTTGTTGCTCGGTCATGCCCAGACCTGTGTCTCGAACAGTAATTTCTACATTTGCATCCGCTTGTCGAGCTTCAATAAAAACTTTCCCCGATCCATCAATGTCGGTAAATTTCAGTGCGTTTGATACTAAGTTTTGGATTACGGAGGTCATCATGTTGATATCGGCATAGATTTTTAGATCTTCCGGAACATCATTCACCAGTTCAATATTTTTCTTTAAAGCTAAGGTATGCAGTACATCACAAACGATATTGCTGACTTGTCTAAGCTTAAAGTTAATTGGGTGATAAACAAAACGCCCACCCTCTGCCATCGCCCATGTCAGCAAACTTTCAAGTAAGTTATAGGTCGATTGTGAGGTGTCATATAAATAATCTGCAATATTTTGAATACTCGATTCATCTAAAGTTTCACGCTCTTTGGCGAGTACCTCAGAGAATCCCAGCAATCCATGAAAAGGTGCACGCAAGTCATGCGAAATAATTGAGAAGAATTTTGTTTTACTTGAATTAATCGCAACTTGTTGTTCATAGAGTTCGTTTAACTCTTCATAGTTAAACTTCAACTCAACCTGCTGCATAAAAGTAGAACAATAATCGAGCAACAATTGAATATCATCATCTTCAAATGTTGCTGCATCATCATCAAAAAACACAGCAAAACCCATTGAGGTTTTATCGGGGTGTAAAAGATGTACAGCCAGTGCCCTGCTGCACTCAATATTTAATTCTTTTAAATAATTGATTAAGTTTTGATATGAAGGATGTAAATGATTAATAAACTGTTGCTTTGCAAAGCACTGTTTTAAATGTTTCGAAGGCTTAAAAGAGATTGCCGTCATACCTTCAGGGCAACGGTGCC
The DNA here is from genome assembly GCF_028367635.1 of Acinetobacter sp. P1(2023). Lineage (NCBI taxonomy): Bacteria > Pseudomonadati > Pseudomonadota > Gammaproteobacteria > Moraxellales > Moraxellaceae > Acinetobacter > Acinetobacter sp. P1(2023). The sequence goes on along the minus strand of NZ_JAQNDD010000010.1, from coordinate 39,456 downwards.
AAAAGTAAGGTTCCTGATTAAAAGTCAACAGGGCTTTTTTACAATTCAAAAGACGAAGACTAAATCGGAAAAATTGCTCGATATAGTTCTGCTCGGCATTTAATCCAAGCAACAAAGATATTCTACAAGCACTTAACTGCTCAACCTGATTTAGTTCTAAACGTTGGAATGTCATTGCCCGCCTCACAGATTTTGTCGTTTTTGGTCGGAACCGCTCTTAAGAAATGTACTTATAATCATTATGATCTACTACAAACTTTAACACAGTACATTAAAAGAGCAACGTTCTTTTCAAAATAGAAATGTGAAGTTTCAATTAAAGGTTTTCAGATACATAAAGTGGGTATGCTTTAGAAAAATACAACAAATGTTTGAAGGTGGAGAGTTGAAAGATGTTGGAAATACGAGTTTATAAAGCGGCTTTAAAAGTACCATTTGAATAAGAGCTTAGGAGGCGGGCTTAATGTGGCTCATAGTAAACTCATCTCAATTGAAATAAGGGCTTTTGTGAGAATAAAAATTGAAAGATTTTTATAAGTTCTATGTTTTAAAACTCAAAGTTCGAGTCTGACCCTCGGAACCAAAGTGTGAGTACGTAATTTCTTAAGATCAAACCGCTTTTGATAACCAACAAAAAAACCCCTAAGCCGTTAGCTTAGGGGTTTTCGTAGAATCTTACGATTCCGAATATGGTCCCGAGGGTCGGACTCGATTTATGCTTACATCTTATTGATAATAAAAAATAATTTTAATAATAAATTTATATTGGATGTACTTATGGATGTCTATTTCAATAACCACAATCAAACGATCAAATTATAGACAAACAGCACTATACGCATATAGAACCTCTAAACCCCAGATATTTATATTACTATTGAACCAATATATTTCATGATTAAACACTAGCTTTCATTTGGAGTTAGATATCAGACTGTATGATCAAAAAAAGAATAGCTAAATATGCTAAAGCCAAGCAGCTACACCACCATGACCAGAGCAAGTTCCTCTCCTATTTTGGCTAAAAGACCAAGTACCATCTCTACATTGTGCAGTTGCACCTGCCGGTTGCGTCTTAGATTTCTTTGGACTTGATATGTACTTTCCATCTACATTTTTATACCCCCTACCATTAACTATATTTTTTGTACTACTGTAGTTATTCGATGATGTATAAGTTTTTGTTTTTTGTTCAATCGTTTGAGTACTATTTTTAGTATTTTTCATTAAGCTATGTTGAGATGAATAACTTTTTGTTTTAACCCAACATCTTTCTGTAAAACAAATACTTGCCAAATTAACCCAATATGGATACTCGATATCTGCTGAAATATTAGCCCAGTCACCTTTAGTATCGAAAATTAATAACTTTGTACCTCGTGTCACATGATTTATTGCGGTTAGATTTTTTGTAGAAGGAAATACCTCCAAAAGATCCACATTTACATAACCCACTATTTTTACCTCTAATGGAGCAGGTAAATCTGGGATTTCATGAATGAGTTCACCAATAGAATCACTCTCTAGTTTTAAAGATTTTTTATTTTTCTCTTGAGCTTTTTCAGTATGAAGATTAACTGGCTTCGTCTTTACTGAAACACAGCCACTTAAAGATAAAAAAAGGATAAAAAGACTAAGCCCAAAGATTCTTTTATTTAAATCCATCATACAATTTGATCAAAAGATAAAAATTGTCAAATTATTGATCAACAATATTTTTTGTCAAATACTATTCTTCATTTGATATTAATATATTTATCTTTTTAGTTTAATTAGCTTTTATTTAAAAAGTGAAATTATCTAATAATATAGACAAAAATAATTAAAATTAATCAAATCCTTAATATTTAATTATAAAAATAAAGCTCGATGTAATACACATCGAGCTCTTCTTAAACATAATTATTATTTAAGAGATTCCATATATTTTTTAAATCGTTTATCTTCCATTGGTAGATCAACACATTTAGCTTTTAAAATTTTCAATGGCACTCCACCTTTATAGTCCTTAAGAGGAAATCCCAAATCAGAAAAAGCTTCACTCATTTCTGAAATATTATAGCCAATCCCTCCTAGTATTGAACGTAATAACGTTGAAGGTAATACAGTATTATCTTCAACTCCAACATGAAAACTTGTTAAAAACTTTTCATAGTCTGGAATAATTTTTGACAATGCACCAATTAGCTTTACTTTTGCTTCAAGTGGTTGAGTTCCAACTTGCTCAAGCATTAAATCCCACATTTGTTCAAAATATTCATAATTTGTCAAAAGAGCAATTGCTAGAACACCTAACCATGCATGATAAGTTTCAGTTTTAACTTGGCTTGGTCGTATCGTCTTTAGTTGTTCAATTAAATTTCCTAACATTTCCTCGTTATCATCCATCCAAGATCGCAAGTGATAACGGATTCCGAAAATATTACTAGAAAAAATATCTAAATTACTACCTTGTAAAACAGCATCTTCGTTTTCAAAAATATCCTTAAATTTCGCAATATAAGTATCATCATTTGGTTCAAAATTTGAATTTGGTGGAATTACAACTAATAAATTTCCAGTTTTCACATTTTCAAAACCCTCAACCTTTGTATTACGTAGGGGATCAATCATCGTTGCACAGGTTGTAATATAGTTAACCGCCATTTGAGCTTTTTTGACGTCCTTATTATCTGTAGTACGTGAATGCAAATGTGCAAATGTTGAAAGGCCGAAAGTGTTAGAAATTTTTTGTCCTACTGGATTTTCTCCTTCAACATTAGGAGTATTAATGTGAACTGCAACTTTATTAGTTGTAAACTTGGATGCAATTGAAGAGAATGACCAAATTGGAAAGAAAATTTTATAACTTTCATATTTAAATTCTAATCCTTGACTTTCGTTTACTTTCATTGCTTGTTGTAAATTCTTCATTAATACAGGATCAGATTCGATTGATGTTGGGTCAAAAATCTGAACTCCCATTGTCGGTAAGTCTTGTACATCATTTACTACTAGTGATACACAAACAGATTCTGCATCTTCTATAAAGCCATAAGCAGCTTCATAAGCGTTCATTTGTTGTTGCATATATTCATTTTGATGTTCTACTGGCATTTCTTTATAAACCTTATATACCTCTGGTGAGATCGGAGTAGAGTTTGTATTAGTCATGGTAAGCACCTTTAAAAATAAATCAGCAACATTGCTGACAAGGAATACTTTAATTACAATCCTCAACACCCCATCAAAAAACTCTTTTTGAGCACTTGACTAAATATTATGCAAAAAAATGAAATTATTTTTACTCCAGATACAAGAACTGATAAACAAATACTTGATGATGAAATAGCTCTACAGAAAAAAATCTTTGTAACATCTCCTGAAGAAATCTTCGGTTATTTATTATATTTGTTTAGGAAAAATCTTGATTTAACACAGGAACAAATGGGAGCTGTATTGAAGTTTGGAGATGAATCAACCTCTTATTCAAAAACAGGTTATGCAAAATTAGAAAGAGCTGAAACAAGCATTAACTTACAAGTTATTTTTGATCTTAGTTTTTTAACAGGTTTGCCTTATTATTGGATATTTAAAATATATACGACATTAATTGAGGCAATAAACTCAAATTCTAATATTACAATTCAATTTCATGAAATGTGTGGACAACATGCATTAGGAAATGCATATAGAAAGATAATGATGAATAATGAAACGAAAGAATTATATAAAATAAGATATTCAACTAAATATAAAGAATACCGTGAAGCTATTGGACAAACTTGTATTGATGAGGTTAATAAAACTATCAATATAAATATTCCTAAAGAAAAAAAAGAAATGATAAAATTTAGAGCTGAATGTATTATAAATACTAAAAAATATAAAAAATAAAATCGTATTAATATTTCATTTTATTTTTAATATAAAAATTTATCTTCTATTACTAGATAGTGAAAAAATCATAACGTTACTAAGTATAAGAAGGAATAAAAGAATAAGTTACCTCGTCAGAGGGAACGTAGTTCTTTTATGACTGTAATAAAGAAAAGAACGTAGAAAACTATGAGACGACCCGTAGGGAGTTGAAATAGTTTTCGTAGTGGAAAAAGGTAATGGTTGGTAACGTGGAAGCGATAGCGTAACTATTAACGACCCCTTAGGGGAGTTAATGGTTTCCAAACCATAAATAAATGGCAGGGTGAGCCTGTTTCTGCAAATCACGATTTATTATAATACGCCTCTTTACCTTTGTCAAATTTAAATATAAATATCAATAGTTTATCGAAATAAACTCGAAATAAACCGTACATATTAATCTTCTGTTTAATTAGCTCCAGCACACTTCTTCATTTTGCCAATACCTTCCATTATCATCGTCTTTAATACAAATGTTTCCTCATGAGAATCCAATTTTAGCTGGTCTAAACTTGTAACGACACTCTAAAAATTTTATCTATCCCTAAGAATAGAGTTACATGTTTAGCCAGCATCCAACCGACTGCATAATATTAGGTACACAATGAAAGAAACCGAGGGCGTGGAGAATTGTATTCCCATGAATACGATCTAACCTGAAAGTGGATACTCGACCACAAATAACTCCCCCCTTAAAACGGAGTGTCTTAGGGTACGGGGGCAAAAATTAGGTATCTCCCGTGTTTATTACTCATACACTTAGGCTATATCATACCTAGGGCTTTGACTTAAAAATATAGTACCCTCTATATTGCTCTCAATTCACTTTAGAGCAATTCTAGAATAAAGGTATAAATGATATATCAAATATTACTAAATGGCTGTATAAAGCTTATAGTGCTTACAATATGTATATTAGTTTCCCTTCTTAGTTGATTATAAAAATTCTATCAATTTGACATCTCCACACTACCAATATATATTAACTATTAATAAAAAATAATTCCCTATGATTTCACTTCTTCTATCATTTTCTATCATTCCAACATCTTTATCTGAAAATAGCCCATATATCAGTTAGTATAAAAACCAATTCAACACTATAAAAGCCCCACCATATATGATTTTTATAGTAGTTGATCTATGACGTGTATTATATAGATATATATACTTACTTATATCTATACCCCTACACGCCATCACCTCAAAAATAAACTAAAAATTAAGAGAAATTATAAATGATTAATCCTAAATACCTATTAAAGACTACAACTTTCAAAGGATATGAAGTAAACCCACATTATTCACTAAGAAAGAGTTCCTTAGAAACCATACACTCTTCAATGCTTTGGTCTTTAAAGAACATATCAAAGCCTAGAGCAATGCACATCACTATAGGACTTACAGACAAGAATACTTTTAGTATTGAGAAGTTTAATCGCCGTCTAAAAGCTAAGTTTAAAGATGAAGGCTTACTACATCTATATAGCTTTGAATTATCAGAAAACGATAACCATCACTTACATTGTATGTTCATCTACAATGCTGAAGTACATCGTAGCTACTACACTGTTTATAAGATGATATATGAATGTGCTATGTTGGATGGAGTGAGAAAAGAAGAACTAATAATAGAACGGACAAGCTAATGAAGTTAGATGGACTATTGCTTATCAAGAAGGTAAGAACTTCCCTGTACATTACCTTAGAACAGAAGAACAATTCATTGATGCAATGTACAGATATAGTTATCTAGCTAAAGTTGATCACAAAGAAGGGATAAGACATAAAGGTTTTGGAGTTATTAAAATTCCAACCAGCTAAGAAATAAATTCTTTATAAAACAGAAAAAAGAGCTATAATTATAGTATAAATAACAATCAACTAATTCAATAATTATCACTATGACACAATGCTATCTGCTCGCAGCAGGATTCTCTTATCAATTTGGTATGCCTTTAGCTTCGGATCTAACAGAGGTATTTTTATCAATCTTTGATAAAGAATATATTACTCTTCTAGCAGATAGCTTATCTAAAACTTTTCCTTATGGTGAGGAATACCCACTAAGTCGGGATGCTCTATTAGAAGCTTTTGAATTGCTGCTCAGTTATAAAGAGAAGAATGAGCAAAACTATGAAGTTATAATAAATGCTGTAAAAAATCTTTCAAAGCCAAGTACTTCTCAATCTGAAAGGCACAGCTATGAATATGTTTTTGGTATCCTATACGGGATAATACATACTATTCTTGTTGACTACCAAAAGGCTGCTTTTCATTTGTATCAAGCAAATAAAGAACCTTATAGAAATTTTAGAAATCTAATCAATCAGAATGAAGAAACTTGGATTTTTACGCTTAATCATGATTTATTTATGGAATATTTAGCTTTAGATTTTAATATTCCGATTTCATTTGGCGATAGTCATCAAATTAGTTTCAGACAAGATAATAGAGAAAATTTTAACAAAATTATAAAATTAACATATACGAAAAGAGATGAATTAACCTTAGAGAACTTATCATTCCTAACAGATGAATATGGCGTTAATTTAGTAAAACTACATGGCGGTCTTAATGAGCTAAAATATAAAGATGGTCAGTACTTATGCAATTTAAGCTTAGATGTCGAAAATGCTACTGAATTATCAAATAACTTTAACGATATGATGAAAATGTGTCATTATCATCCCAATGGTGAGAAGATTCAGTCTGCACAAGATTGTTTTATTACTAATATGGATAATGAGTTAGATATAGCTGAAAAATCCATGTTAACAGGTGGTGATAAATATAGTATTTCCTATAGTGAGAAAGAGGGTGAAGAAAAACTTATATTATTTTCAAAAAAATTAAAAGAAATTGATACTTTAACTATAATTGGTTATGGCTTTAATGATCGCCATATCAACAATAAAATTTATAAGGCATTAATTTTAAATCCTCAGTTAAAAATTAAGATTGTAGACCCATATGCAAAGTATCCTGATTGTTTATTAGAGTTCAAAGAGTCTATTCAACTTATACGTTCTGACGTAGCAAATTGGATCTATTATGAAGAAAATAGTACTGACACAGAACATAAATGGAATCCTGAATTGATACCTTACAATGAAGCTATCAAAAACTTTAGAGAAATTTTAAAGATTGTCATTATGAACTTGATAACGATTAAATACAGACCTACTCAGTCTATTGAAAAATCTTCGTAACCCCTTACCCATAATGCAATATACAATAAAAGGGTAGATGGAATTTCAATACTCCACTACCCTCATCAGATCAAAACAGAATGTTACTTAGAATGAATTAAAAAATTCAACAATATACTTCTTATATTCAGTCCAAAGTAAAGTTAAAAATTTTAAAAATTCAGCAACTAATATCATCCATGCTCCTTTATTATTGGAACATTGCTGAATAATAATTAGTGGTTTAGGCTGAGTTCTCTTATTTACATTACTGTTTTTTGGCTTTTGCTTCTTCTTTCGATTAGCCATTTGTTTACTCCAATTAGAGTTATATTTAGGCTGTACGAATGAGAAATAACAGTAATGATTCCCAAACATACAATATTAATTTGCAGTTGGGTCATTAAGAGTTGCCTTTAAGCAGAGATAGAAAGATTTTTTTGAATAGAAAAATTACGAGTAGTAGTGAAAATTACAGTCAAAGTGATTTGTTTTAATTTTTTAAAAAGTGAAATGGTATTAGATGCTGAGGTAAGTTTTAAAGCACCTTGTAAACTAAGAAAGTATTTATTAATTACATTGTTAAGCGAGTCTTTATTAGACAATAATGCAATATATTCTAATACAGTGTGCTTATCTAGAATGAACTCACTCAACAATCGAGTATGATGTTCGGGAGCTTCAAGAGCTTCAAAAACTTTGCCAATTGCTACAGAGATTTTCTCCAAAGATGTCTCGCTTTCCACAAGTATAGGGCGTACATCTTTGATACCTCCATTCAAGCTTAAGTCCTCTACATTACCACTTGCTTTACTAGACTTGTATTGAGACCAAGACTTAAAAAAGCGTTGTGATTTAGATGCCAATTTTTCATTCATATTTTATAACTCTCTAAGATTTTCATTTTCATTCCTATTAAGTGTTAGTAGCATTAACTTTAAATTTCAACTAAAGTCTTCTTCAAAATTATATATATTAAACTGTAAAAAAATTGAAATAAAAGGCATCCATCAGAACACCTTTTATTTTTTATTTAGGTTACTTTTTAAGGTGATGATCAATATACATCTGGATCCGAGGATCATTCGCCTTTAAAAACATAATATCTACTGGATCAAACCAATAAACAAACTCATAAGTTGCTTTACCCACACCCGATACAGTAGTTTGTGAACATTGCTTCAAGTATGGTTGCCAGTTGTACTTAACTCTAATTTTACTCATCACTGCTGCTGCATGAGGACAATCAATATATTCCATCATTTCAGCATTAGTAATATGTGCACCACTTAATAATTTCGCTAAAATTTCAGCAGCATATGAGTTAAGTTCGGGAAGCTTATAAGAATAAGCTACTACGGTTGTTGACATGAGAAGATACCTCTCTGTTTTGTCATTAAATTGAAAAACAGTGGTAGTAGCCCCTTCTCTTCCATGCTTACTCATCACACAAACAAACGACTGTTACACTTTTTTAATTGTGCGATTAATCGAACATCTGTATTATAGAAACCCAGATTTAAGAAGTCGGATAGCAAACGGCAATTTGCATTCCATATTGACTACTTTTATCCACTTACATATTTGCTTGGTTTATCTAAGCTTCTCAAACTAGCTATAGCCATTGAGCTATGGCTTTTTTGCGTTTAAAAAAAAAAGATAAAACTTACGATGTCTATACTAACATTCTCTTAATTCTTGTCAACACAAACATGCCTTTATTTTTAATTTTAAGGCGATTTAAGCCAACTTAAGTAGATGACATCAGAACATACCAGAACACACCAGAACATTCGAAATAATTGCACACAACGCAAATTATGCATATCTACATAACCTATCTCTAATTTTATTCATTTTTAATAATGAGGAATTCATCACATTAATTTAAATGCCACTATATATAGTGTTTTTGTGTTTCTCCACACACAAGAGAAAACTTTAGAACCAATTATTTTTAATCCAAACATAGTAAAATGAGTCTTACTATTAAATTGATTATCCTCTTACAATAACAATTTTTTAAAAATTATTTATTTTTCAAATTCTTATACAAATATCTAATTCTTCCTGAAAGTTCATTAATACTTATATGTAGTTATCTTTTTGATGCACACACAAAAGCTAAAGCTATAACACAGTATTGTAAAATCATTAAAGGCGGGAAGAAAACATGAGTTAAGGTCCATAGACAAGCCAAAGGCGCCACTATCCATCTACCTACTGATCCAGAAGCAACAATAAGTCCAAAGATAAGAACTTGGTAAAAGAGAATCCCCCCACCAATAAGAAATAGAGCAATTATTCCTAGCATTTAAAAACCTTAAATAAGAATTAGTAGAATTGATGGAATACCTTTTATTCCATCAAATACTCTTATTTTTAAAATTATGGATTTTCATTTATCAAAAATAATGCTGCTCTCTGCTTACCCTCAAAATCAATCGCGTCTAGCTCTGGATATTTGCCTTTTTCATCTGAACTTAGTTTTGCATAATCAATAAAGGTCTGCTTTTTAAGTACATTCCTTACTTTATCGACACTACTATCAAAGATAACTATCGTATCACCAGCATAACCACATCTATCTTCGCCACTAATATTGCATACACCACGTTCAACTCCTACGACTTCTAAACCAAAGAGTTTTAGTCCTTTTACCTTCCATGAGAAAAACTCTTCCGTCTTTTTTGCTGGCTTATAAAAACGTATACCTCGCCCCAACCAATAATCTATATCTCCACGTATAAACTTCTCTATTGACCCATAAGGTATAGGCCCATAGCCACCTTTATTAAACGTAGAAAAGTGCTTTATATAGCCATCATAGTTAGATGATTCTGAAAAATTATTAGTTTTTTCAGAGGTTAACTTATAGGTTTCCCCATTAAATTGATAAGTTTTATGCACATTGTAAGGAGCAATTTTTGAAGTATGATTTGCTGAGTTTCCTACAACATTTTCACCTTCATAAAAGACTTCTAGATCATATATACCATTATGTTCACTCTGTTCATTGAGAACATAAAAAGAGCTAAAGTTATATTTAGGATTAATGTCACCCCAACTTTGAGCAGAAAAAACTATTTCATCATTTAAATTTATATTTTTAATTTTTTTATCTTCTTCATCTATCACAATAATGTTAGGAATATGCGCTTCATCACCCCCACCACCATACGGAAGATCTATAATAAATCCTTTAAATTTATTACCCATATCTAAAGGTTCAGTATTCATAATATTGTTATAGGTTTGGTCAAATATCTCTCTCATTCCATTACCCAATCCCCCTTTTTCAGTCTGTGCTATAAGCTCATACCCCTCTCCTGACTTTTTAAATAAAAATAAATCTAGAGAACTTGACTGGTCAGAAGGATCGGAAATCACAGCTTCTTGATGTGAAAAAATAACTAAATAACGCTCTTCACCATTATTTTTATAAGTTTTAATATTTTTGTATTGATATGCTGAAAGTACATCATCTAAATAAGCTATAAACTTAAAATTGCTGGTCTTTGCTTTGTTAAAATTTTCCAAGTCTTCTTTATTTTTTAAGGCATTTTTATCAACAGGTTTATATAAAGTATTAAATAATTCTTGAGCATCATTCAAGTTATTTACTAGAACTCTATTATCTTTCTTTTCTGAAGAGACTGTATTTTGTGGATTGGCCACTTCCATAGCAGCTTGTGGACTTTTACCAGCATACAATTGATAGGTATATATGGATGTGCCTAAAGTACAGGCAATAATGCCTAAAGTCAGTTTATTAAATTTCATTATTATAAAGTCCCTTCGTTGATTATGGTGGCAGAACGAGCAAGGGTTCGCAGACTTGGTAATACACAAGCACACCCGAAGGTGTCCCTCACTCGTCCTACCGCAACGAGCGAGGGACGATAGTTACACACGAGAACATTCCTCAGAAGAAATAGTTCTGATGCGGTATTACAGCGGTCTGCGACGACCGGCTAACAATGTGGTCAGCGACTAGATGATAAATGTTAGCGATTGTAATCGTCAATAGTTTTTAATTAATTGAAAAAATAATTAATTATTATTTTAAATTTATAGAAGCTCTTTCAAAGAGTTTCTTAGCATACTCATCATGATTATATGTAGTTTTCTCACACAAAGATTTTTTCCTATTCTCATCTATATTTGATAATAACTTAGCCCCTGACCAACCTAATACTATTGATCTGATATCATTAGACAGATGATTCCATTGAATATTTATTTCACCAAAAATTATAAATAAGTTTATTTCATTATTTTTAAGTAATGATTTTTTAAATTCTTTATTTTCCTCTAGAAATGATTCTGTATTAAATTTTAAATATTTATAATGTTTTCCCACTAATTCTCGAAATTTAATTACATTATTTTTTTCTAAACTTGAACAGCTCAAATCTATTTCTTTAGTACGTTCTAACAAAGTTTCTAGTTTTTTTAATTCAAAAGTTAATTGTATCTCTGAAGAGTATATATCATTTGCATATTTCTCATTATCCTCAATAACAGTAGAACTATGAATAGGCTTAAAATAATCTTTTGCTGCCATATCTACTTTATCAAGTTGATCCAACACTCTAACAATAATTGTTTCCTGTTGGTTAATAACATGTTGTTTTTTCCAACTATCATATGCTGCAACTGCTAATATGGGAGTTAAGACAGTTGCAGTAAGAGTAATAATAGAATTAAACCATTTATAAGGAGGTGTAGTTCCATACTTAACTTTGTAAAATATAGATCCGACAATTAAAATAATAAATATTAAAATAAAATAAGTAAAAGAAACCTCAAAAAAGCTATTCAAAAATCTACCCCCAAATAACTAAAAACTGTTTTAATTAAATAATCTTTTTAACTTATCCCAAAAACTAGGTTCTACATCCACACACTGCGTCCCTTTAAAATCTTGTACTGTAAGTATTCCTGCTTTCTTTGTGACACAGAAGTCTTTGTTATAGGCTGTTCTCACTCCTCCTAAAGTTACACTATAAGGGGTATTCTCTTTTAATCCTTTAAAGTTCTTAAAGTTTTTTTCATTTAGAACAATACATTTATTTTTCACTGGATAGCTCTTTTCGAACGAACTATCATAATTCCAGTACTCTTTACTGCCATGAGTTAAGCCTAATACAACAATACTAAAGTCCCCTCTTTGTTCTGTATCATCAATATAAAAGCATGGCGTATTATTTTTCACATCTATAATAACTTCACCACCTCTATAGGGATTTGAAGTAGCAAAAGCAGAAAAAGGAATCGTTAACAAAATTAATAATATATATTTTTTCATAATCAATATCTTTTTGGCTCATGATTATAGTAAATACCTCCATAGTTCTGTGATAACAAAGCCTTATCAGAAGGATTCACAAGAAATTCTTTTAAAACATTTTTTAAAGCAAATTTTTGCATAACATTTTTATTATGTAAAACTGGATAATTATGCCCTTGAACAGGTAAATGATAGGCATCAAAGTAATGGCTAATAATTTCAGCTTGTTGTTCAAAGTTAAATTGTTGAAATTTTTTACCTTGGTCATCGCATACTAAATCATAGTCATAAGCTTTAGCATCACTATAACCACCTCTAATACCTATTTCGATACCACGCATTGCTGTATTCAATCCTAATTGATATTGCCACACATGAGCCATTTCATGAATGAACCATATTTTATTAGTCGCTTTTTGATCCTGAGAAAAATCTTTGACCTTATCATAATCTTCATTAGGTAAATGAATGCTACCAAAAGGAGTCATAGCATTTTTACTTCTTGTAGGAATAGATAATAGACCACCACGAATAATCTCAACCTTTGAATAATCGATTGCATCTTTAAACATAATTTTAGCAAGAGCAATTTCTCCACCAGTCAATTTTCGACGTGTATTTACAGTTACAGTTGTTGGATTTTTCTCAACGAAATCCTTACCCTGTAATCTAGCTCTAAGGCTTACAACAGTGTTCATGATCTTTATCCTCTACTACAATTTTTAATTCGATTTCTTCATTTTCAGCGCCAGATATAAATTGAGTATATCCTTGTTCATCTGTCACACCTTTTGAAAACAAACTTCCTTCTTTATGAATTTCATAATGAATATTAGCTAACGGTTCTGAAGTTGACTCATCAATAATTAAAAACTTTTGCCCGAATTCTTTTATTTGAGCAGGTTGAAAATTATTAGTAGATAAAGCTGCAGATCCTGTACTACCACCATTATCCTGAACTACTAGATTCTGTTTTGGAAGTAATTTACAACCACAAGAAAGTGAATCATTTACTCTTGCAGCAGCTTTACCAAAAATTTGCATATATGGATCACCTGACACAATAGTTGCAACAACTTTGTGAGTTGGACAACTTGCTTTATCACCCACGCATGCAACAGGAATACCATCAATAAGGAACATACTATTCCCTGAAATTACTTGACCACCACCAGTAGTAGGACATCCAATTGTTATATATGGCGTTGCCATTATCTTATATCTCTTTATTGTCTATTATGAGTTTCCTTATAATAACCATATAGATAACAGGGAATTGTTATTTTTATTTAATTAAACTTCTCTTACATCTATTCTAAAAAATAACCAAATTATTACTCTTTAATAATATCAAGATAAAAATTAAGATAAAGTTCAGTTCTAAAATAAGATAATTTTGGTTCAAAAGTACCAGTGAGCCGTAACTCTTGAGATTCTGTTTTTTCTACAATAAATCCAATATTTTGTAATGTTTGATTTTTTGAAGTGTTGATACTTGTAAAAGCTATTAAGCTCACTTCTCTTTCTATATCTGGCAATCCTTGTAAGGAGCTTTCATTAACATTTCCCAGATCCAGTTCAATTTCATCAACAATATGTCTATTAAGCTGATTGATTACATGTAAGTATTGATGAAATTTTCTTGAATTTATCTCACCTCTAACGTATTTTTTGAAAGCTATTGCTATATATTTAGATTGTTTCTCTAAAATTGTAATTTCTAAAATTTTAAAAATCTCAACACCTAATCTTTGATTATCAGGATTATCATTAAAAAAATTATTAACTTCATCTTGATCCAAATCTAGTGTTTCAAGAAAAGTTCGTACTTGCATATGATAAAGTGCTTCATTACAAAGTGAGGCATATTTTGTCATTTCATCAGCAGCATTTTTAATCCCGCTTCCTAAACCTAATGAAATACTATCAACTACAGCCAAGCCTAGATTTTTGGTTGCTATCTTTGACATTTCAATCATAAAATACTTATTAATCAATTTACATTTCCTTTTTAATTATTTAAACATACACATCTCAATCAACAATGTATTGTAATAAAGCTAGGCCTTAAAGAACTAGAAATTAAGACTAAAATTTTGTACTTTTCAATTACTATGAAAATCTAGTTTCAAGCTATATTTCTTTGAAAGGTAACTACATTATTTTTTTCTGGGTTAGCATAGTAATAAGGTGAAATATATCCCTTTTTTTCAATATCTAAAAGATATTGACTCCACCATTCCATCATTTCCTTTCGTTCTTGTAAGTACTCAGCGACGTGTGTATAAGCCCCTACTACATTATTTCGTTCTTGGTGACTCATTTGCTTTTCTATAGCATCTTTCTGAAATAAACCACACTCACCTAATGCAGAACGTGCCATAGCTCTTAGTCCATGAAAACATAGTTCCGTTTGAGTATCATATCCCATTCTTCTTAAGGCATCATTGAATGTATTCTCACCTAGAAATTGAGCACCTTTATATGAGCTAGGAAATATATATTCACTACCCATAGTAATGAGCTTTATTTCTTTAAGTATCCCAATTGCATGGTCAGATAAAGGAACAATATGCTGAGTTCTCATTTTGGCTCCACGGTCAGAATGCTTAGCTCCCCTCACCTCATTTCTTTTAGCAGGAAGTACCCATTGCTTCTTTACTAAATCAATTTCACTCCATCTAGCAAATCGTAATTCTGAAGAACGTATAAAGATGTGTAGACCTAATAGAATTCCAAACTTGGTTAACGGTTGTCCTGTATCACTTTTTATACGCCGTATTAACTCAGGTAATCTTTCTAAAGATAAAGCTGGTCTATGTTTTTTAGGGGCTGTTAAATCAAGGCTCTCCATCTCTCTTGCATGATTGACTTCAATATAGCCATATTGAACAGCATAACTAAAAATTAAGATTAGATCGGAACGCATTCGTTGTGCATTATCAGCACTTTTCTCATAAATCTTGTTTAATAACAGTCTTAGGTCACTGGACCGAATATCTGTTATTTGCAAATGCCCAATATAAGGAAACAAATGGTTTTCGAATTTCCTAATTCTTTTCCTTTTAGTTTCTTCATCTAGAGATTTCTTAACAGCGTATTGTTCTAACCATGTACGTGTTATGACCTCAAGTGAAAGTTCTTGAGTAGACTTCTTTTTTAATGAGTCTAAATATTCTTTAAGGTCTTTACCTTCTGCCAAGATACTTAAGTAATCTCTTTTCTTTTCACGAGCTAAGGCTAATTTATATTGTGGGTAGTTTCCTATGGTAATCACTACTCGAACATCTTGCTGGTTCTTATATTGAAATATCCAAGTTTTTGTTCCAGAGGCTCTTATACGTAAGTAAAGTCCTTCACCATCAGATAAGTTGTAATCTTTTTCTTTAGGTTGTGAAGCATCAATTTGAGTAACAGTTAAAGGTTTAACAATCCTAGCCATTCTGATTTCATTAAGATTCAAAGAAGTTCTGGATGTTTATATGGATGTTTATTCTTTCTATCAAGAGGGCTAATTCCCCAAAGAAAATTTTGAGCAACTTTATAAATCAACTACTTAAGATAGCGTAAATATTTGTTTTCTAAAACAAAAAACCCCTAAGCCGTTAGCTTAGGGGTTTTCGTAGAATCTTTCAATTCTGAATATGGTCCCGAGGGTCGGACTCGAACCGACACGTCATCTCTGACAGCGGATTTTGAGTCCGCCGCGTCTACCAATTTCACCACCTCGGGAGAGGAAGTATGTTTGTGTTGCGTATATTAGCGCGTTTGTAAAACTTGTCAAACCCTAAGTGAATATTATCGTTCACTTTTAGATCATTTAAACATTTTTCATGATTTAGGCTAGAAGCACAGCCATAAAAAAGCGAAAAAGTTTATACTAGGCACAATTTTTGTGGTGTTTTTTCTCAAATATGCAACTGTCTGACTTTTCCTTTGAATTACCTGATGAACTTATTGCCCGTTATCCTCTTGAATCACGTAGTGCTTCACGGTTGTTGCACTTAGACTCAAAAGGTCAATATCACGATCACATGTTCACAGACATTATCGATCTGTTCAAAGAAGGTGATTTGTTAGTGCTTAATGACACCAAGGTCATGAAAGCTCGACTTAAAGGAAAACGCTCTACAGGTGGTGCGATTGAGATTCTGGTTGAGCGTATGCTGAACCACACCACAGCGTATTGTCATATTAAATCAAGCAACTCACCTAAAGCAGGTGCGGAGCTTTTTGTTGGTGCAGATAATATTCCTGTGATTGTACGTGGCCGTCACGAAAATTTATTTGTGGTTGAGTTTTCACAGCCGATCTTGCCTGTACTTGAGCAATATGGTCAGTTACCTATTCCGCCTTACTTTAACCGTGAAGCAGAAGAAATTGATACGGAACGCTATCAAACGGTTTTCCATAATCCCGAAAAAATTGCCAGTGTTGCCGCTCCTACTGCGAGCTTGCACTTTGACGAAGAGTTATTAGCAAAGTTAGAGCAAAAAAGTGTTCAAAAATCTTTTGTGACTTTACACGTTGGTGCTGGCACCTTCATGCCTGTTCGTACTGATGACATTACCAATCATGTCATGCACAGTGAATGGTGTGATGTTCCCCAAGAAACCATTGATTTAATTTTGGCGACTAAAGCACGTGGCAATAAAGTGATTGCTGTGGGTACAACCGCGACACGTGCTTTAGAAAGTGCAGCTCAAGCTCATGGTGGTAAAATCGCGGCTTGGACTGGCGACACGCAAATCTTTATCTATCCAGGTTATGAGTTCTGCATCGTAGACCGTTTAATTACCAACTTTCATTTACCAGAATCTACCCTGCTTATGTTGGTATCAGCACTATCAAATCGAGACAACATCTTGGCTGCCTATAAACATGCAGTTAAAGACCGCTATCGTTTCTTTAGCTATGGCGATGCAATGCTGATTGATAAATTTGAAGTTTAAAAATTAAAGCTGGGTTAAATTTTATAAACCCATTTAAAGTTTAACCCAGCTGATCCAACTACAATTTCGACTAATAATAAAATTTATGAAACTGCTTTTTCAAAAAATTCAAAATGCTTTTGACAATCAAAATACCCATAACAAAATTACTTTAAGAAATATTGAGGCATTAAGAAATTTACTTAATCAGCAATTACCACTTGATATTCTTGTTTATTCATTAAAGAATTGGACAGGCACCCAACAACTTGATATTCGAAATTATATTTTTTGGAATGCTACAATTTTCGCCTTAGTTTGTATGGCCTTAGGCTTTTTAATCTCGATTTACTTCTTTCCTTTTGCCATTCTTGCGATCTTTTATGGTTTTTATCACAGAGCCTCTACCTCCGAACTGATTTGCCTACTTCAAGATATCCAAACTTATTATTATGAACATAAATATAATTTCAGATTTGCAACTGAAGATAACCTACCTAAAGAAGGAACATCCGCTTCAGACTTTCCGTTGTTTAAGTTAGGTAATCAACAAAATTCAGTCCTAATTGCAATACACGGTAAGTGGCAAGTAAGAGAAACAATTCATCCATATAAAATCTTTAGATACCATTATATAAATCGAGAGATGGCCTATAATTCAAAAGGTAAATGGGAACTAAAAGATGTTAGCTATAACTTATACGGCGTTATTTTAGAGAATTTTCCAGTTCGCGGAGTTAGTATTTCAAGTAAACAGAAAAAGGTTTGTCGCTTAGGAGTAGCTTGGGAATCAAGTGATATCCGTTTTAATCAAAAGTACCAACAAAGCGGAATTAATGAATTGGATTTAGTAAAATTTCTAAGCCCTGACCGTTTGTTATTATTAGAAAAAATGTTGGAAGATTTTCCAGGGGATTTTTATGTACACCCTGAAACATCTGCATTATGTTGGCTCTGTAATGTAAACCTTTTACGGCAACAAAGCTTATATGGCGCTAGTGTACGCGAGCTTGCTGAATGCCTTGAAACACTTTCAATGCCAGAGTTTGAGAAATTTGCAAATAAATTGCAGCATTTCATTAATGAAACTCAAATGGCAAAATCATAAAAGTAATTATTTATGATTTATTTCTATTTATCTCATTCAATTTAAAAGATAATCTAAAAATAGAACTTTATGATAATGACCTCATTACTTCCATGCCAATTGATACCTTACAAGAAGCTCTGCATATAAGACGTAAGAAAAACACACAGGTTTTTCGCAATATTGCTCGACTTTGGGATGCTGGACAAAAGTCACAAACAGATCAAGAGCTCTTAAATGCGTTACATCCATGGCGTGAAGATCCTAACCTTCGTTTTGTTAATGTATTGCCGTATTTGTTAGGTATTTGCAGTATTACGACTTTATTATTTGGATACTTGTTTCATCCTCATATTCAATATATTTTGAGCCTCTTATGGGCATTTTTAACTAGTTTTCTGGCCTATGTGCTCTATGAACCGCAAAAACCTCTAAGCGAAGTCATTCACTATTTAGAAGAACGTATCACAACTTTACGTTATGGATTACGCTTTCAACAGTTACCGGCCTATCTTCCTATTCAATCTCAACCAATTTTAGTCTTAAGCAAATTAAAGCAACACTTTCCACTGTTTAATCGGGGTAATGAATCTAACGAAATTACTCAGTTTGCTTCGACTACGTGGGATGATGGAATTACGGAACATCAAGTTCTGCTGTTCAAATATCACTATGTAAATAATTTACCCATTCTTCAAAATCAGGGTAGTGACAAAAAAATAGTTAAAGAGATCCATAGAGATCTATGGGGCGCTTTTATATTTCAAATGCCTGCCTTGGGTATTGCTATAAGTAACCAACGTTCTCGCTTTTTTGTACCTTACTTAACTGAATGGCAAAGCACTGACATCCTGATTAACCAAAAGCTCAATATTTTTGGTACTGCCCAACACCAATTAGCTAAAGAAGTTAGCCCAAGCACAACTTTAAAACTTCATGATTTTTTTCAACACTTTAAAGGTGATTTAATTTATCATCATGAAGAACAAATTTTGTGTTATATCGGTGAACAAGATCTTTTTCAGACCACCAGCAAGCAAAGTGAAATTCATAATGTTTCAACTTTACGTGGACACTTGCGTACCATGACTATGCCGCAATATGAAAAATTTCAGCAATTAATGCTTAATTTAATTAAATAAATCTCTCGTAGCGCTGAACTGGCAACTTATCAAAAATAAGAAGTTAAAAGGCTCAATGAGGGAACAAAAATAAGAGGAGTGAAAATGACAGGTTTATTTGTTTTCTTGGGGATTTTCGTCGTACTGATTGTCTGGGGTGTTCACATCCGTAACACCATCGTACGTTACTTTAATGCGACTAAAAGAGCCTGGGCTGAAGTTGCCAATTTCGAGCGTCAAAAAGTAAAGACCTTGGAATCTCTCGAATCAACACTCAATCAATATACTCAATTTGAAAAATCGACATTAGAGAAGGTTACTCAATTACGTCAACAAATTCTTAATTTAAATGTGAATAACACTGATATTTCTCAGCTACAAGAGATCGAGAAAATGAGCCAAGAACTTATTCGAAGCTTAAAAGTTGTTGTTGAAAATTATCCAGAGCTTAAAGCTGATTCACTCTATAGCAAAATGATGGATGATATTCAGGAACAAAATGAAAATGTTGGTGCAGCAATTAGTATTTTTAACCGTAATGTCGAGCTGTTCAACAACCAGATTGAAGTATTCCCTAATAATCTCATTAACACCTTAACTTTATCCAAGAAAGCAATTCGTCCTTTTAGAGATAATCTCGTTAATGAGAATTTTGACTATAAACCTAATTTTTAATAGGAAGAAAATAGTCTCTAAACTATCGGAAATTTATCTATTTTATAACCAGCTACATTTAGTAGTAGAACTACGTCGCAGAATCAAGGAAAATAGCCCTCTTTTTAGCAGCGAACTGTTTCTTCGCCTCTGCTCGTGTTCAGGATTTTTAGATGAAGTTTGAAAAATTAGGTCAGTCGGGGCGTGCCCGTCGTGGTCGTTTAACTTTAGAACATGGTGTTGTTGAAACACCTGTTTTTATGCCAGTGGGGACTTACGGCACAGTCAAAGGTATGTTACCTCGTGACATCGAAGACATTCAGGCACAAATTATTTTAGGAAATACCTTCCATTTATATTTGCGACCGGGTCTCGAAGTAATTAAAGAGCACGGTGGTTTGCATGACTTTATTAAATGGAATAAGCCAATTTTAACTGACTCTGGCGGTTTTCAGGTTTTTAGTCTTGGCGCAATGCGCAAAATCAAAGAGGAAGGTGTTACTTTCCGCTCACCGATTGATGGTTCAAAAGTGTTTTTATCACCTGAAATTTCTATGGAAATTCAGCAGGTTTTGAACTCTGACATCGTGATGATTTTTGATGAGTGTACACCTTACCCTGCAACCCATGAAGAAGCTCAAAAATCATTGCAGCTTTCTTTACGCTGGGCAAAACGTTGTAAAACCCATCATCATGATGAGCTCAAAAATCACAATGCGTTATTTGGCATTATTCAAGGCGGCATGTATGAAGACTTACGCGATGAGTCTTTAAATGGCCTTTTAGAAATCGGTTTTGATGGTTATGCCATTGGTGGTTTATCTGTTGGTGAACCTAAAGAAGAGATGATCAAAGTTTTAGATTATCTGCCGAATAAAATGCCACATGATAAACCGCGCTATTTGATGGGCGTTGGTAAACCAGAAGATATCGTTGAAGCGGTGCGCCGTGGTGTCGATATGTTTGACTGTGTAATGCCGACTCGTAATGCTCGAAACGGTCATTATTTTGTCACGGATGGTCTGGTACGTATTCGTAATAGTAAATATCGTCATGACCAAAGTCCGCTCGATCCACATTGCGATTGCTACACTTGTAAGAACTTTACCCGTGCTTATCTATTCCATCTTGAAAAATGTGGAGAAATGTTAGCGTCTATGCTCGGTACTATTCACAACTTACGTTATTACCAACGTTTGACTGAAGGTATGCGTGATGCATTAGACAATGGCACATTTGATGAATTTGTTCAGGACTTTTATGCCCGTCGTGGTTTAGAAGTTCCGCCATGTCCTGTTGATGAATAAGCCAGATTTGCGCTCAACCTCAAGACAAGGTAAATTGCAAAACGAATTAGGATTATGTCAGTTATCTGACTCATATTTTTAACTTTAGGAAATCAAAATGAGCTTTTTAATTTCTGCTGCTCATGCAGCACCGGCAGCTGGCCCAACTAATGGTATTTTGCCAAACATCTTGATGATTGTCGTATTCGTTGCAATCTTTTATTTCTTAATTTGGCGCCCTCAAGCAAAACGTGCTAAAGAACACCGTTCTTTAATCGAGAGCTTAGGTGTTGGTAGTGAAGTTGTTTTCGCTGGTGGTTTAATGGGCAAAGTAACCAAAATTGAAGGTGACTATGCAGTTGTTGAACTCAGCCGTGGTGTAGAAGTAAAAATTCAGCGTGCCAGCGTAATTTCAGTATTACCTGAAGGCACTCTAAATAACCTTTAATCATAAAACAGTCGTGCTTTAGCACGGCTTTTTCATTTAAGAAGAAAGCGAATGCGTTACCCTGCATGGAAATATTTACTGATTCTGGTTGTTCTGGTAATCAGTACATTATACGCACTGCCAAGTCTATATCCGGATGAGCCCGCTGTTCAAATTTCCGGTGCCAAAGCTGGTACCCAAATTGATCAAAGTGTGGTGAAAAAAGCAGAGCAAATTTTAAAAACAGCAAATATTGCAAGCCATGACAATACTTTTACAAATAATGCTGCCCTATTGCGTGTCAGTTCATCTGAAGCACAGTTAAAGGCAAAAGAAGTATTACGTCGTGACTTAGGTGATGAATATGTTGTCGCCCTAAACCTTGCACCAACCACACCGGAATGGCTGCAAAAGATTGGGGCAAAACCAATGAAACTTGGTTTGGACTTACGTGGTGGTGTCCACTTCTTGCTTGAAGTAGATATGGACAAAGCCGTTGCCCAACGTATGGAAACCTCTGCCACCGATTTGCGTCGTCAGTTCCGTGAAAACAAGATCAAATTTAACAGTCTTGCATTAACGAATAATGTGATCACTGTTCAATTTGCTGACAATGCTGACCGTGATGCAGCAATGGATTTTTTACGTCGTAATGGGAATGAATATACCCAACAGGCATTAGCAAGCTCTACAGGTTCTACTTTAAAGCTTACTTATACTGATGTACGTCGCCAAGAAATTCAGTCATATGCGGTAAATCAGAACTTAACAACATTACGTAATCGTATTAACGAACTTGGTGTTGCAGAAGCATTGGTACAAAGTCAGGGTAGCAACCGTATTGTTGTTGAATTACCGGGTGTACAAGATACTGCTGAAGCTAAACGTGTTTTAGGGCGTACTGCGAACCTCGAATTCCGTTTAGTTTCTGACTCAAATGATCAATATATTGATCCATATACGGGTAAATATAATGGTCAACCTTTACCTCCGGGCACAGAAGTTTTTGCTTATGAGTCTTTAGATAGCGGCCGTCAGCTCTTGTTGCAACGTAACCGTATCTTGACGGGTGAGCGTGTTCAAAATGCGAGCTCTGGCTTTAGTCAGGACTCTGGCGGTGCCGAGGTAAATATTACGCTCGACAGTGCTGGCGGTAAGCTAATGTCTGATGCAACCCGTAATGCTGTTGGTAAACGCATGGCGGTATTGTTCATCGAGAACAAGCAAAAAATTAACTATGTAACAGATCCAAAAACTGGTGCACAAACAGAAGTTCGTACGCCATACACTGAATCTGTAGTCATTAACGCAGCAACAGTTCAGGCTGTTTTAGGTTCGACTTTCCGTATTACAGGCTTAAGTTCTCCTCAAGAAGCATCTGAACTTGCATTAATGCTTCGTGCTGGTGCTTTGGCTGCGCCAATGTACTTTGTTGAAGAGCGTGTAGTTGGTCCAAGCCTTGGTCAAGAAAACATTGATAAAGGTGTATTGTCTACTCAAATCGGCTTCTTGCTCGTTGCAATCTGGATGGTAGTCTTCTTCCGTCTATTCGGTTTAATCGCGAACTTTGCACTTGTGTTTAACTTGGCAATGATTTTAACCGTCATGTCATGGATTGGTGCTTCCCTCACCTTACCGGGTATTGCGGGTATCGTTATTACCATTGGTATGGCGGTCGATGCCAACGTATTGATATGCGAGCGTATCCGAGAAGAAATGCTCTGGGGGGCCTCACCCAAACAGGCCATTGTGGCCGGTTATGATCGAGCCTATAACACCATTTTTGACTCGAACTTAACCACGTTCCTCGTTGCATTCATCCTGTTTGCAATTGGTACAGGTCCAATCAAAGGTTTCGCCGTAACATTAATGATCGGTATTATTTGTTCAATGTTTACTGCAATTACAGTAACTCGTGCAATCGTACAAATCATTTATGGCAACGCCGTAACTTGAAAAAGTTGAGCATTTAAGGAGATCGATGATGACTAAAGTGACTCAACAAGATTCAAAACAATATGGTCGTCCGGATGATGCAAAAATCATCCCGTTCATGAAGATTGCCAAACCTGCGGCAATCTTCTCGATCCTTATTACTTTAGCGAGTATTTTCTTTATTGCGACTAAAGGTCTTAACTTAGGTTTGGACTTTACAGGTGGTGTTTCAGCTGAGCTTAACTATGCTCAACCAGCCAATCAGTCAGAAGTTATTCAGGCGCTCGATAAAGCTGGTTTTAAAGATGCTGTAGTACAAACCTTAGGTAGTAATAAAGATTTACTTGTGCGTATGCCAGTACAAGAAGTTAAGGTTGAAGATCTTAATAACGCGATCACTAAGGCTGTACAATTACCGAATAATGCTGCCGAAGTTCATAAAGTGGACTCTGTAGGTGGTCAAGTTGGTAATGAACTCTATGTTCGTTCTGCTGGTGCGGTTGCACTTGCACTTATCTTAATGTTGATCTACGTGACTATTCGCTTTGAGTTTAAACTCGCGATGGGTGCCGTAATGTCTTTATTCCATGACATCATCATTATCATTGGTGCTTTTGCATTATTCCAATGGCCATTTGACCTTACAGTTTTAGCTGCGGTACTTGCTGTTATTGGTTTCTCGCTTAACGATAACATTGTAGTGTCAGACCGTATTCGTGAAAATTTCCGTAAGATTCGCGGTGCGACTCCTCGTGAAATCGTCGATATTGCGTTAACTGAGACTTTACGTCGTACCATTCATACCTCAATGACATTATTACTTGTTGTACTTGCGATGATGTTCTTAGGTGGTGATGGTCTACACTGGTTCTCTGTGGCAATGTTTGTTGGTGTATTTGTCGGTACTTATTCTTCGATTTATATCGGTACTGCATTTGCATTATGGCGTGGTCTTAACCGTCAAGACTTCATTGTTCAGGTTAAACCTGAATTTGAGGATGAAATTCCTTAAGTTGTCTAAACCAAGACATATAAAAAAACCGCGATTTATTCGCGGTTTTTTATTTGATTCAAAAATTATTTACGGCGTAGAGCATCCGAAATTGCTTCAACCAACTGTTGAGAAATTTCTTGTTTAGAGGCTTTCTCTAATTCACGCTTTTTCATGTGGTAGCTTTCAGCAAAGAAAACTGTCATCGCATTCTCATCAGAAGCAAAACCAATATCTGCACGTGATACATCGTTGCATGCAATCATATCTAGTTTCTTAGCCACTAGTTTTCCTGCCGCATATTCTTCAACATTTTGCGTTTCGGCTGCAAAGCCCACCATAAATGGACGTTTTTCCTGACCTGCAATTGTTGCCACAATATCTGGATTTTTTACAAGGGAAACATTCAGCTCATCCCCTGCTTTCTTAATTTTGTGCTCAGCAACTTCTGCTACGCGATAGTCTGCGACTGCGGCAGTAGCAATAAAAATATCACAGCCTGTTTCTAGTGAATCCATACTGACATCAAGCATTTGTCGTGCTGAGGCAACATTTACACGTTGAACACCATTTGGTGTATCTAAACTGACAGGCCCAGCAATTAGAGTCACTTGCGCACCAGCAGCATAACAAGCAGCGGCTAAAGCGAAGCCCATTTTGCCAGTACTATGGTTTGAGATATAACGAACAGGGTCAATCGCTTCACGTGTCGGTCCAGCAGTAATAACCACCCGCTTACCAGCCAACAAACCAAATTTTTCAGCGATGGCACGTTGAGCTTGATGGAAATAACCAGCGACTTGGCGAGCAATTTCTTCTGGTTCAGGCATACGACCTAAACCGACATCACCACACGCCTGCTCACCCGCGTCTGGCATAATTACATGTACACCATCTTCAACCAGAGTTCGTAAATTTCGCTGAGTTGCTTTAGCAGCCCACATTTGCTGGTTCATGGCTGGAGCTACCCAGACAGGAGATTTTGTTGCCAAAAACACAGTGCTCAGTAAGTCATCTGCTAAACCATTCGCAAATTTAGCCAATGTGTCACAGCTTGCAGGTGCGACCAGTAACAAATCAGCCCAACGCGCTAATTCAATATGTCCCATACCTGCTTCAGCCGCAGGGTCTAGAAGTTCAGTATGAACAGGATTACCAGAAAGAGCCTGAAAAGTTAGTGGCGTAATAAATGCCTGAGCGCCATGTGTCATCACCACTCGCACGTCAAAGCCATAATCTTTGAGACGGCGGACTAAGATGGCACTTTTATAGGCAGCAATTCCGCCAGTAACAGCTAAAACAATGTTTTTATGAGGAATAACACTTAGATCAAAGCTCACGAACAGGATACCTTTCTGTTGCAGTGGCGCTCACAATAGCATTAAATACGCGCAGACCCAAGATTGATTGGGCAAACAAAATAAAATTTTAAGCGAATTATGCTGGGGAATATGAATACTTCTATTAAAAATTGGCCTGAACAAGAACGGCCAAGAGAACGGTTATTGCAACAAGGTCCACAAAGTCTATCCGATGCAGAGCTACTGGCGATTTTTCTTCGCTCCGGTTCACGGCAACATTCAGCAGTTGAGCTATCACGTTTACTCATTCATCACTTTGGTAGCCTTAATGCAGTATTCGATGCGCCATTAAGTGAGTTAACTCAATTTAATGGGATTGGAGCAACGAAATATTCACAATTACTGGCAGTCAAAGAACTGGGACGGCGTTATCTCGATCATCACTTTCAGACAACTCACCTCAGCCTCCATTCCTCTGACTTAGTTTTAGATTATCTGCGTTACGAATTAAAGGGCGAAAAACAAGAAGTCTTTGCGGTCTTATGTCTAGATCCTGAACTCAGAAAGCTACATTTTAAAAAGCTATTCTTTGGTTCAGTTCAGCATTGTTCGGTTTCAGTCAATCAAACACTACGCTATGCCTTACAGCAACATGCTTGTCAGCTCGTTATTGCACATAATCATCCATTTGGTTCAGCACAACCATCTTCCGAAGATATTACCTTAACTCAGCAACTTGAACAGGCTTGTCAGCTTGTCGAAATTCGTTTGCTTGACCATTTTATTATCTCTCCAGAAGGGAGCTTTTCCTTTGCTGAACAACAACTGCTCAACCCAGCAACAATATCAGTTCAATGATATTGACAAAGTACCACTAAGCCTAGAAGATCAAAACAAAAATAGCGACGTTTAAAATAAAATGATTGTTCGGGAACAGCCTAGTATTTTCAAAGTTTTATTCTCTTGGCGAGGCACAATTTTACCCAAAATTTTACCTTCCCTAGGCGTTGTGATGCTGATCTCGGCAATCATTGGTGGAGTGGAATATATCAATCTTTATCGCTTTCCAGAGATCCCTTTGGTTGGCTTTACACTTATTGGTGTCGTACTTTCTATTTTTCTAGGATTTAAAAATACTGCGTGTTATGACCGTTGGTGGGAGGCCCGAAAATTATGGGGCGTTTTGATTGCAACGTCACGCCATTTTGACCGTGATTGCCGTATTTTAACTCAAGCTCGCCGTGAGCGCGTTATTCAACATGTAATTGTTTTTGCTAATGTATTGCGTGACCGCTTACGCCGTCAGACAGCGAACCCAACTGAGTTAATTCAAACCAGTGGTATGAGTCAGCAAGCACTCACTCAACTCTACCAACAAAATAATGCTCCGCAGTACACGCTCAGTCTCATTCATTGGGAATTATTGCAAGCCCTTAAAGAAGGTGAAATTTCAGACATTATTTATGCACAAATGAATAAAAATGTTGCCGACTTAAGTGTTGTACAAACTGGCTGTGACCGAATTGCCAATACACCTATTCCATTTGCTTATTCAGTTTTACTTAACCGCACAGTCTATTTTTTCTGTTTTATGTTACCGTTTAGTCTAGGTTCATTGCTTGGATTAGCAACACCTTTACTCGTCGGAATTTTGGCATACACATTCTTAGGTCTAGATGCTCTAAGCTCTGAAATTGAAGAGCCTTTTGGTACTCAAAGTAATGATTTACCGCTAGATGCGATGGTACGTAGTATCGAGATTGAACTTTTAGGGACGCTCGGTAAACCTACTCCACCGCCTATTCAAGCTCAAGATAACAACTTACTGTAAAAAGTTTAACGAAAACGCTCCCAAATCCCTTGCTGCTTATCAGTGGGTTTAGGTGTATTTCCGAGTTTAATCCATGGCATATTTTCACCATGAAAATCACTGCCAATTGAAACTGACAACTGATATTGTTCAATCATGCGGTCAATCATTTGGCGAGTAGATAGAGGTTCCATAGGTGGAGGTAGCTCAATTGCATCTCCACCTGAAGTTGCGAACAATTCAATTAAATAGCGAACGTTAGTTGCAGATAAATCATAACGCGTCGGGTGAGCTAATATGGCAACCCCTTTACTTTGATGAATCACATCAATTGTTTCTTTTAACCCTAAACCTTCGAACTTTACAAAGGCACGCTTTCCTTCCTTTAGGAAACGGTCAAAAGCTTGTTGAGGTCGAGCCACGACATTTTTCTCGACCAATGTTTTAGCAATATGTGTTCTTGTTACTCTGTCAGCTTGATGTTCTACTTTGGCAAGAACATCATCATAAATCTGAAAACCAATACATTTTTCTAGCAGTTCACAAATCACTTTAGCTCTTTGCGCCCTAATTCTTTTTTGTTGTTCTAATGCTTCTAAAATTGGTGCTTCATCTTGCATATTTAAAGCAACAATATGTACACCATAACTCTTTTTAGTAGTTGGACGTGACCACTGGCTTGAAATCTCTGCACCAGAAATGATTTCTAAATCATGTTCTTGCGCAGCAATTTTAGCACGCTGTAACCCATCCATTGTATCGTGGTCAGTTAAAGCCAACGTATGCAAGTTCACATCTATAGCAGCTTGCACCAGTAATTCCGGAGACAAAGTTCCATCAGAAATATTGCTATGTGTATGTAAATCTATGCCTTGCATCTTTTATACTATGCCATTCACCAAACCTGATCAGATACTCTAACATGAAAGCACTTCTGGACTTTGTTCCATTAATTATTTTCTTCTATTTATATAAAACAGTTGATCCAACCGACACACAACATCCTTTACTTAAACTGATCGGGTCTGCTGGCGGTGTCGATAATAATAATATTCTTGTAGCGACGACTGGCTTAATTATTTCAATGCTTGTGGTATATGGTGCTCTGTTTATTTTCCAAAAATTCCGTCTAGACAAACAACAATGGTTTGTATTGTTCATGACCGTCATTTTCGGTGGCATCACGCTCATGTTAAGTGACGATTTTTATATTCGTCTTAAAGCTGCAATTTTAAATTTAGTTTTCGCTGGCGCATTCTTGGTTTCACCTTGGTTTGGTAAAGACCGTAAGCCACTCATACAACGCTTATTTGATCCTATTTTAGATTTAAGTGAAAAAGGTTGGAAAAATCTCAATTTTGCTTGGGCAGCCATGTTTGTTGTGATGTCTTGCTTGCATGTATTCTTCGCATTTTTATTTCACGGCGGAAAATATTGGGGTGAATTCACTGCATTTGGTGACATGATTGTGATGTTTTCATTTATCATTATTCAGTTCATTATTTTACGTAAACATTTTAAGTCACCAGACGCTTAAAATGCTTCCTGATAGTTTATAGAGATAAAATTACATGCCTTTTTTTGTACTAAGCTGTACCGATAACGAAGGAACTTTAGAAAAACGCTTAGCAGTACGTCCTCAGCATATCGAACGTTTACAAAAACTCGATGATGAAGGCCGCCTTGTTACAGCGGGTGCTATGCCAAAAGATCCTAATGATCCGCAAGCAGGCTTCTATGGCAGCACCATGATTGTTGAATTTGACAGTCGCGAAGCATTAGATGAATGGTTAAAAGAAGAGCCATTTGTTAAAGAAGGCATTTATGCTCATGTTGATGTAAAACCGTTTAATAAAGCATTTCCAAAAGGGTAACCGCATGCAGCTTGCAATCAAAAGCTTTCTTGGCTTGTGTTTGATATGTTCAACTGCTGGAGCAGTTGAACCTGCTGCGACACCAGCAACGCCTTCTCCAAGTGCGCCTTCAACTCAGGCCACTAAACCAGCTCCAACATCTGCAACTGGAGTTAAAACAACAGCACCAACTGCAACACAACCACTGACAGCAGAACAACTTGCAAAGAACAAGCAACAGCAAGACGCAAAAATCAAAGCCTTAGTTCAAGATCAGGCATCTCGCTTAAAACAGTTAGAACACGCCAACCTTGAAGCGCTGGCCCAGAACCAAGAGTTACAGCTCAAAAATGATAACCTCTCTGTTCAGGTTCAAGTCTTACAAAGCGAACGCAGCGCTCAAATGTTTTTATATGGTGCTGTGACCTTAGCGGGTGGCGTATTGCTAGGTTTCTTTATCGCTAGTTATATTCATACAAAACGTCGACGCCAGTGGTAATTCCAAGCGGCCTATTAAACCCAATGAACGTATCAAACCGTATCCAAACAGCTGAACTGGACTGGGAGGTCATCGATGGTATCGAGATTCCCATTTCCAAACAATTTGGTGATGTCTACTTCTCTAAAGATAATGGCCTACTGGAAACACGACATGTTTTTCTAAATGGTAACGACTTATCAGAACGATTAGCCAATTTAAAAGATTTTGAATATTTCAGTGTAGGAGAAACCGGTTTTGGTACAGGTTTAAATATTCTTGCACTCTGGCAACTTTGGCAACAAGTCCGTCCCGATAATCAAAGCCATTTACATGCAATTAGCGTTGAAAAGTTTCCATTAAGTAAAGCTGATCTTATTCGTGCTTTAAATGTCTGGGATGAGCTTAAACCACTTGCAGAGCAGTTAATTGAACAATATCCCCTGCTCATTGCTGGATGTCATCGCTTAACGTTCCCTAAAGAACGTTTTAGCATCGATCTATGGCTTGGCGATGCGCAAGAGATTTTCCCAAGCATGGCTAAAACTAAAGCTGTGAATGCATGGTTTTTAGATGGCTTTGCACCTTCATGCAATCCAGACATGTGGGAACAAAACGTTTTAAACAATATTGTCCGTCTTTCTGACTATGGCACTACATTTGCCTCTTTTAGTGTCGCTGGTATTTTAAAACGGGGATTAAAAGCACACGGTATCGATATTTCTCGTCCACGTGGTTTTGGACATAAACGAGAAATGCTTAAAGCGGTCTGGAAACTGCCTGAAATTGATAATGAGTCATTCTCATTAGTGCAAACCTCATTTGGTACAAAGCAACAGCATATTGCGATTGTAGGGGCTGGTGTTGCTGGTTTAACCACGGCGTGGGCATTTGCAGCACGTGGGCATCAAGTGACCTTATATGAGCAAACAGAAGCATTATCTGGCGCTTCTGGAAATCCTTTAGCCTTACTTAATCCAAAACTATGTCCAATTGAACAAAGTCATGAACATCTCATGACCTTAAGTTGGCAACATGCTTTAAATTTTTATAAAAACTTCAAAGCATTCCGTCCACTGCAAATACAGCAAATTGCATTGAAAAATGCAGATGAACTTCTTGATCTGGTAAATCAATATCCAGCTCAAGTTGTTACTAACTCAGCAAGCTCACTTGAAACTGATTATTCAAGCATATTACTAACTGAGGCTGGTTCCATTTCACCACATCAATTACGTGATGAAATTTTGCAGCATCCATCTATCAATCTCAAAATTGCCCATGTGACAGCACTTATTTCTTCTGAAAATAAAGTTCAATTGCAAGCCAACAATGAAATTATTGCAGAAGTAGACCATGTCGTTGTGTGCTGTGCTCGAGAAAGTGCGGCTTTATTTGAAAGCTATCCACAGTTAAAACCAATACGTGGACAAGTGAGCTGGGTTGATAATACGTTTGCCCCACTGCCTTTAAATAAAGCCTATAGCTATGGCGGCTATTGTATGCAACTTGATGCCTCGCAAATGATTTTAGGTGCGTCTTTCTATCCAAATCGTGAGGATCAAGATGTACTTACCGAAGACCATGTGCATAACTTTGAATTAATCCACAGTATATTCCCTGAATATGCAGAAAAACTCCCATCACCGTCGACATGGCAAGGCCGTGCATCGATACGGGCACAAAGTTTGGATTATTTCCCTCTGGTTGGAAAAATGCAGGAAAATAGCCGAATAGCTACTTTTGCTGGGCTTGGCTCTAAAGGCTTTCTTTTTGCCCCGCTATGCAGTGAAATCTTAGTGGCTCAAATACTAGGAGAAGCTTGTCCAGTGCCGGACCGCCTATTACAAAAATTGAATCCTCAACGGTTCCAAAAGAAAGTCAAACCTAAAAAGCCTTATTTTAAGCCGCAATAATTTACTTCAATAAAAAAGCACCCGAAGGTGCTTTTTTTATGCGCCCTGCTCTAGGGGCAAGCCAGCATCACGAGCTGCACGTGTCCCACCCATCAGCACGACATATTCACGCGAGGCATCCAATCCTTCTAGTTTCTCAGCTGCACGAGGAGCTTTGCTACCACCACCACATAAAATATAAATCGGCTGACCCGCAGAGACCTGGTTTAAAATATCAGCATTCAAATCATTAATTGGGCGATTCACCGCACCTTTAACATGCCCTTCTGCATAAGCATTAGTATCACGGACATCCCAGATAACAGCATTTTCTGGGAATTCAAATGTTGTAATTTCTTGTTTACGGATCATTGTGCACTCCTTTGATGTAAACAACACTTGGCAAATGAAGAAAACCCTCTTAGCATCTCAAATATTCTTTCACTTTGTAAAGGTCTAAACTATGCCTTCTTTCGATATTGTCTCTGAATTAGAGTTATTTGAAGTTAATCATGCTGTACAAAACACACAAAAAGAGATTGCAACACGCTTTGACTTCCGTGGTCACGATGTTTCTATCGAATTAAATGAAAAAAATAAAGAGATTAAAATCAGTACCGAAAGTGATTTCCAGTGTGAACAAGTTTATAACATGTTAGAAAATCATTTTTATAAACGTAAAATTGATGTGCAAGCACTTGACCCACAAAAAGCCGCTGCTTCAGGCAAAAATTTTGTACAAGTCATTAAACTTAAAGATGGTCTTGACTCTGATACTGCAAAAAAAATTAATAAAGCCATTAAAGAAAGTGGCGTTAAAGTGCAATCTTCTATCCAAGGCGACAAAATTCGTGTAACAGATAAAAAGCGTGACACTTTACAACAAGTCATGACTTTTTTACGTGAACAACAATTCGGTGTGCCATTACAATTTAATAACTTCAAAGATTAATATCTTGTCGGCCATTTAAAGCTAAGGTAATTCCATGTCTCAATCCAACCGTCTATCAAAACTGGTAAAAGCAACTTCAAAATTCCCAAAAGGTATTCGGAGCACGCTTTGGAGCAAGGCGTTTGGTCGTATCGTGCCAATGGTGGGTACAGCAAATATCCGCTATCTGGAAGTAGATTCAAACCACGTTATTGTCCGTTTAGATAACCAAAAAAATATGCAAAATCATATTAAAGGAGTTCATGCTGCGGCTATGGCTCTTTTAGCAGAAACTGCCACAGGTTTTCTAACGGGTTTACATATTCCTGATAATCGAATTTTATTAATCAAATCGTTACATGTAGATTATTTAAAAGTGGTTGAAGGCGGTTTGACTGCTACAGCAACGTTATCTGCTGAACAACAAAAGTTTATTGCAGATAACGAGAAAGGTGAACTTGTGATCCCAGTTACTGTAATTGATGATGCAGGCAACGAACCAATTCAATGTCAAATGCTGTGGGCATGGTTGCCTAAACGTAAGAAATAAAAATAGAAAAAAGCCCAAATTCATATTTGGGCTTTTTTATTATGATTCTTGAGAGGCAAGAAACTTCTGTTTGGCTTCTTCAGGTATATAACGCTTATTCCCTTTTACATCTACTGCTACAAAAGTAAAGACTCCTTCAGTAATACGTATTGGCTCACGAGAGTCATCATGACTATCCCAAACTTCAATTTGCATCTGAATAGAAGTATTTCCAACTTTTAAGATCTTGGTATAGCAGCTAATGACAAAGCCAACTTTTACCGGAACCAAAAAGGTCATTTGATTAATAGAAATCGTAGCACAGCGACCACGACTGAAACGTTCTGCGTGAATTGCTCCAGCCAAGTCCATTTGTGACACAATCCATCCACCAAATACATCACCACTCCAGTTTGTATCTGCTGGCATGGCAATCGTTTGTAAGGACAAAATTCCTTCTGGTTTGGTATAAGCTTCTGACACCTTAGCTCCCGAAATTCGTTTGAAGTTGTTGATCGAGCCACTGCTGTAATTCAGGCGCACGTAATGCACCGCTAATACGCGCGACCTCTGTCGTTTTATTCATTAAGACAAGGGTTGGAATACTTCTCACGTGAAACGCTTGGCTTAAGCGAGGAGATTCTTCGGTATCAATCTTAGCAAAGATAACGCCTGGATTTTGTTTTGCGACCTGCGCAAAATGTGGAGCCATCATTTTACAGGGTCCGCACCATTCTGCCCATAAATCTATAAGAATAGGGAGATCACTATTCGTGATGTAGTTACTAAAATTTTGCTCTTTTAGCTCAATAGGTGCAAGCGGTAGTAATGGCTGATGACATTGCCCACAGCTTGGTTGTTCTGGAAGCTTATCTTCCGGAACTCGGTTTTTAGCACCACACGATGCACATACAATAATCATTTACATCACTCCTATATGCTGATGTAAAAATTCTAATTGGGTTACCACTGCTTTTTCAAACCATGAACCGTGATAGATATCAAAATGTTTCATATCCCACTCATGATAACTCACAAAAGGCGCAATATTTGTCGCAGCTTCACGGCTTGACTCAATAGGAATAAGCGAATCTTTTTGAGCAGCAATAAATAAAACAGGAATATTAATCTGGCGCACAACTTGGATTGGACGGTATCTCATCAGATTAAAAAAGACACGTGCCGGGACTTCCCCACTCCAGTAGTAATCAGGATTCACAATCGATAGATAGCCATAATAACTATCTGCCGTAGGCATAAAGCATAAGTTATGTTGATCAACTACAGGTAATCTTTTGGGATTAAGTCCCATTTTTGATCCCATATAATCCTGACTTGATAACTTCAATGCTTGAGGATAGCGTTGCAAAGGATAGAGCTTAGCAGTTTCGGCTCCATCAACATAAGGAATTTGTACTAGAATTGCCTGAATGTTCTTTAACTCTGACGCTAAACTTAGCGCATATCCCCCACTTAAAGAAGTTCCCCACAACACAATTCTTCGGTTATCTACAAGTTTGCAATTCGAAGCATATTGAATAACTGTCTTCCAATCTTCTAACTGGGAATTGATCGAGACCATTTCTCTCGGCTTGCCAGTACTCCCGCCCCAATATCGATAATCAAACAAAATAACAGCGTAACCTGCTTGCGCAAATCGCTGGGCACACTGAATAAGTTTGAATTGACGCAATCCGGCAAAACCATGCGCCATAATAATTACTGCCGATTTCTTATTTGTTTTTGGAATATAAAAATCAGCTGCGATCACTTCCTGATCACATGGAACATATAAAGGCTCAACCGTATAAGCGTGCATATGTGCTCCGTGGCATTATAGTCGAAGTAATGAATTTACAAAAAACATCCTGATCGCCTTTTAAAAATCTATAGCTGTTCTATGACATAAGTTTTATCTATGTAGGAACAACGTTTTAGTGTCTTGTATCTCAGGTTAAGCTTAATGCTATGATACAGCATAAGAGGTTTTGTTAAATTTTGGAGTGACGAAATGTCAGATAATGTTGGTTTCGCAGGTCAAATTGGCCCAGAACATGTTGGCCAAGTTGTAGAAAAAGGATTCAAATCTATTATTAATAACCGACCAGATATGGAAGGCGGTCCAGAACAACCTACAAGTGCTCAAATTGAAGAAGCAGCCCGTCAAGTCGGTTTAGACTACGTTTATCAACCTGTTGTAGCTGGACAAATCACAGAACTCGATGTGCGTACTTTTGCTAATCATTACAATGAATTACCAAAACCTATACTTATGTTCTGTCGTACAGGAAACCGTTCAAACAACCTATATCAATTAGCAAAACAAATGGATTTGTTAGACGACTAAGTTTAAGAAACTATTACTCTTTAAAACCCTATTTCTTTATAAAGTAGGGTTTTTAGATAAATTATTTTGCATATCTCTGCACGAATTCAACAGAACTAAAAATAATATTAATTTAGAGTACTTAAATCTTTTGATTCATTGATTAATTTTCTATGAATAAATTTATATTCGTTCTTTTAAGCTGTTTAATCGTTACCGCATGTTCTTCAATGCAAGTAAAACCTACAGTTGGAGTAACTATGGGTACACACATTTAAAAAAGAAGCAGCTTATACGCTGCTTCTTTTTATATTAATTACCATTTGTACAATTTGGATCTATTCCATATGGGCTTTCTATATTTGGTCCATTAAGATCGCTAAGACTGACATCTTTAGTTAAATAACCTAAAGTTAGAGATGTAGATCCTTTGATTAAACTTCCCGAAACTGTAGATTTAGCCGTTAACTGAACAGTTAACCACGATGCATAAATTTTAGGATATTGAATCTTAAGATCAAAACGACCATTCGCATCTGTTGTATATTTATTATTCGTTGCAGCGGTACCTGCACTATTAATATACGATACAACTTGTACAGTAGAATCCTTTTTAAGTGGAGTTAATTGATTAATAACTTCTCCATTAGCATTTACAGCTTGAACTGGTGAGGTACACATTGATCTAATAACTGGGAGATATTCGTCAGGTTTACCATCCGTCGGATTAGAAGTATCAACAAAACCAAATCGCCCTTTATAGTAAGCAAGAGCATTAACTCCCATTGTTACGTCTTGATTTGGTATCGGCTTACCATCCACATCAGTCACTTGTACCGAAATATTCTTATAGTAATACACCCCTTCACTCGTATCTTCCATCGTCGTCGGATTATATGCTACAGCAATTGCCCCCACTGCAACTGGCACATCGGAATTAACAACATCGAGTTTATAAGTATAAATTTTTGTTGATTGGCCAAAATTCGCTTCTAGAACTAAATCATCTATCACAAATTGAGCTGCACTATATGAGGAATATCTTTGATTTTCACTAAAAGATAAAGTATAGGTAATCTGACCATTCGCATCGGTTTGTGTTGCATTAGGTGTAAATTTGACACCGTTTAAAACTGAATTTTTAACTCTAAGCGTGATAGCCTGATTTGCTAAAGTTGAGCCATTTGCATCTACAGCCGTTAATGTAACAGTTGTCTGATCTCCTCTAACATTTAAAGAAGTTTTTGTAGCATCAAACAATACAATACTTGTAGTATCAGCCTCGACAGTACTATTGCTACCTGTCACTGTTACCGTCTGTTCTTGAGTAAGCGTACCATTATTTGTAGACGCAATTAATTTAAAACCATTTTTAACTAACTCATTTATTGAATTTGATGTTTTTGGAGTTTTTATAATGTATACAGCATTACCTGCTGCATCTGTAATTTGAGTTGATACCCCTTCTATAGACACATTGTTTGTTGGGTCAACTAATGCCAAAGTAACATTAGCACCAGCAACACCACCTTTATTTTTGTCTAAAGCTCTAACAGTAACTGTTAAAGTATCATTCGTCGCTGCAAATGATAATTTATCTAATTCGATCTTTAAAGCTGTAGCAGTGGCTTGCTGTGATCCACTGTTATTACTTCCAGATGAGTTATTATTTGATGAACCATTTTGATAATAACCATCACCGCCTCCCCCACCACAACTTGCTAACATAATTGATATAGCAATAGCCGACAACTTCAAGGTAAGTTGTTTTTTATACATACTTTTCATTTCCCCAATCTTTCCTAAAGGTATAAGATTTATTAATTATTTATATTATTAGTGTAATCATATTCACCACGCTCTGTAAACATAAATTACTTTATGTTTTATTGTGTAACTTATTAAGTAGAAAATTTATAGATATTGAGATTCATAATGTTCGATATTATTATCATTGGCGCAGGTACTGCTGGTATTAGCGCATATAAAGAAGCCGTTAAACATACCAATAATATTTTAATTATAAATGAGGACCATGGGATACTACTTGTGCTCGTGTAGGCTGTATGCCAAGTAAAGTCCTCATCTCTACAGCAAACCGTATGTTTGACATTCAAAATGCTCAAGAGGTTGCTTTGGATGTAACTGCAAAAATTAATACAAATCAAGTGATGCAGCATGTACAAACTTTACGTGACCGATTTACACAAGCGACTTTAAAAGATATAGAACAATGGCCAACTGAGCACAAAATTTCTGGCAAAGCACATTTTATTGATGCACAAACTATAGAAGTTAATGGACAACAGTACCAAGCAAGAAGTTTTATTCTAGCTGTCGGTTCAACTCCCAATTATGATAAAAATTGGAAAGAGGAACTGGGTAATC
Source organism: Acinetobacter sp. P1(2023) (assembly GCF_028367635.1). Classification (NCBI taxonomy): domain Bacteria; kingdom Pseudomonadati; phylum Pseudomonadota; class Gammaproteobacteria; order Moraxellales; family Moraxellaceae; genus Acinetobacter; species Acinetobacter sp. P1(2023). The sequence continues at coordinate 1,129 of NZ_JAQNDD010000010.1, read as the reverse complement.
GTCTTATAACTACAAATCAAATATTTGAGTTAAAAACACTGCCTAAATCTATTGCTGTCATTGGCAGTGGTGTAATTGCCCTTGAAATTGCTCAAGCAATGCATCGTTTAGGCGTAGAAACTACAATCTTTGCTCGCAGTAAACGAATTGGAGTACTTACTAGTGATAGGCTTCAACAACTTGCACAAAAAGAACTAGGCAAAGAGTTAAAAATTCTATTCGAAACTCTACCAAATGAAGTTAAATGCAGTGATGAAAACGCTTTATTAACTTATCAACTTGATGAAGAACAGAAGACTCTCAAAGTTGAATATGTTTTAGCGGCAACAGGCCGTACAAGTTTACTTGATACTTTAAAACTAGAAAATATAGATAATTCTTTTAAAGATATTAAGTTATTACCTATAAATTCAAGAACTAAGCAGTTAGAAGCATATCCAATTTTTGTTGTTGGTGACGCTTACACCTCAACGCCCCTACAACATGAGGCAGCACATGAAGGTAAAAAAGTTGTTTATAACTGTTTGAATTATCCACAAGTTAACTCAGTTAAGACACTTACCCCACTAGGCATTGTATTTAGTCATCCTGAAATGGCGATTGTAGGGCAAAGTTATAAACAGCTAAAAGACGAAGGCATAGACTTTATTACAGGCGAAGCCTCTTATGAACGACAAGGGAGAGCTATAGTTCTTGGAAAAAATAAGGGGGCTATTGAAGTATATATAGAACGGGAAAGCCAAAAGCTTCTCGGTGCTGAGCTATTTACAGAAGCAACTGAACATATGGCTCATTTATTAAGTTGGATAATCGGTGAAGAATTAACACTAAGTGATATTTTAGAAAAACCTTTCTATCATCCAACTTTAGAAGAAGGCCTTCGAACTGCCTTAAAACATGCACGTAGACAGTTGAAATAATCAATTCTAGAAGAGTCCTTTTTAATAAAAGTTGGCTCTTCTCATTAATTATCCTTTTTACCTACAGTTTTTTATTAAATTTAAAGATTTAAATCCATAAATCTAATTTAGATTTTTAATATATTTTTCTTTCTACATAAAAAAACACCCCCACTAATTGTGGGGGTGTTTAGAATAATGAGCTGGCGATGACTTACTCTCACATGGGT